>DASCMS010000167.1:0-39351 GCA_036011085.1 Candidatus Latescibacterota bacterium | reverse complement strand
CCTCAATGTTGGTGGGCCCACCAGGGCTCGAACCTGGGACCAACGGATTATGAGTCCGCCGCTCTAACCAACTGAGCTATGGGCCCGAACCTCTGGAACATTGTGCCGCGACCGCATAGAGAATAAGGGTCGGGTCGAGTGACGGGCAAGGGAGATCGCCGATTTGGTCCGGCGGGAGGATTGCCTCCGAAAGCGGAGGTCACTGATTGACAGCACGAAAGGCAGCCCCATGAACATCGCCGAGTGGGACCCTTCCGATTCAGGACGGCTGACCGAGGCGTACAACGCGCAGGCCGTAGAGATCCCCTACGACGACTATCCTGTCGACCCTGAGACATTGGTGGACGCCCTCTCTCTGTCCAATTCCGATTTCTCCGATTTCTCCGACGGTCGCATCTTCGTCAGCGAGAATGGCGGCGATCCCAAGGGCTTCATCCATGTGGGCACCATTCCCGGTGATGGCGATTCGGGGAAAGACATAGTCTGATCCACTATCTCTGCTTCCCCCGGGATCGACGCGACGTCGGCCAAGCCTTGCTGGACAGCGCCCACGAGTATCTGAATCCCCTCGCAACAACCCACCGTGCCTTCGACGCCCGCTTCCTGTACAGCTGCATGAGCGCGCCTTCCTTGAAGAGCCCCTGGGAACACGTCTACGCGCTATTAGGCAGCAATGGCTACGAGCCGGTTGGGCCTGGAGTGGTCATGATGGTCCTCCGAGATTACAGGATGTCTGCGCCGCCCCGGACGTACCACGATATCGATGTGCAGGTGAGCGAGGACACGTATTTCCCCGATAAACCCAGCCACGGTGACCTGCCAACGGTTGCCATCCGCCAATTTTCGCGGTGACAAAGAAATCGGGGGCACCGAGGCTCGCCCTCACTACCTCCCCCACTGGGATCCAGAACTACAGTACACCTGCAACACTCTGGGGATAGGTGTCGGTGAAGCGGAGCGAGGCCGAGGATTCGGTCGCTACCTGATGGAGCGGTCTCTGTACGAGATGCAGAAAGCCGGCTGCAAGCACGCGATCCTGTCACAAACCAGGACAACTACATCGCCCTCTCGCTGTATGCCAGTCTGGGCTACCGCACGAGCTACCGGTTCATCGAGATGACTCGGCATGGCACCGCAACGGAGTGAGAATCCGTTGTGAGCCCGCCTGATTGCCGCGCGACCAGAAACGGGAGAACTACATGGTTCCAAGCCACAGAAATCGACTTGAAGGTCAACACGTCAAGCTCTCAGGTCTGTGCGAGAAGGACGCAGCCACGATCGCTGACTGGCGTAGCGATACGCGCTTCCTCGAGCTCTGGAACACGGACCCGCTCGTCGACAGGATCGACACCTCCGTAGCGGCATGGATCAGGGCTCTGTCTGCAGACAAGAGCCAACTGGTGTTCGGTGTCCGAGTCAGGGAAACCTCAGAGCTCGTTGGGATCGCCGACCTGAGTGAAATCGAATGGCCAAACCGTGTTGCCAGCCTGGGCCTCGGGATTGGCAATCCAGCCCACTGGGGCCGGGGTTGGGGCACCGAGACGCTGCGCATCCTGGTGGACTACGCTTTCACAGATCTCAATCTTTACCGACTACAGCTTACGGTGCTGGCCGACAACGACCGTGCCATCAGGCTGTATGAACGCATCGGGTTCCAGCACGAGGGTACGTTCCGGGAATTCAGGGAGCGGGACGGCGGCCGTTTCGATATGCTCTTGTACGGCCTCTTGCTTCCAGAGTGGCAAAATCGGTCAGACCCCACAACAGCAGCCACAAAGCGCAACAGGAGTCAAAAGCGATGAGACGACATGGCCTCGCCGCACTTGTCGCCGCCCTGCTGGCGATCGGCGTCATGCCCCTTGCGGCGCAGTTGAGGCCGGTCGCCGACGGCACGCCGTTGCGCCAGGTGGAGGCCTTCGACCTGCACTCCGATCATGTCGGCATCGACTACCGCATCTACGTCGCCTTGCCACCGCAGTACGACGAGCCGGACAGCACCTTTCCCGTGATCTACAACCTCGACTCTGACATCACCTTCGGGATGATGACTGACATCAGCCGCATGCTGCGCCTCGACTCGCTGATTCCGGCGACCGTCGTCGTCGGCATCGCCTACGACAAGGTCGAGGCCGCGTGGCGCGAGAATCGCAATCGAGACCTGACGCCGGTCGAAATGGAGCCCAACGAATGGATATCCGTGTCGGGTGGTGGGCCGGAGTTCCTGGCCTTTATCGAGGAGGAACTGATACCGGTGATTGATGCCCGCTATCGCACCGATCCTGCCGATCGGACGCTTTCGGGCGCATCCTTCGCCGGACTGTTCACGCTCTATGCCATGTTCGAGAAGCCGGATCTGTTCCACCGTTATCTGGCGGCGGTGCCGAGCCTCTGGTATGGTGATGGCGTCCTATATCAGATGGAGGAGGCCTATGCCAGGGGACGAGACGACGCGCGGGCGCGTCTCTACATGAGCGGTGAGGGCTTCGCCGACTCGGACTGGGCGCCGCAGTACTGGCATCGGATGTGGGACATGACCGCACGGCTGCGGCAGCACGAGTGGGAGAACTTCCACGTGAAGACGGAAATCATGGAGGGAGAGCATCATGCCTCGGCGCAGCCACGCAGTTTCACGCGCGGGCTTCTCTGGCTGTTCGAAAAGCCCGCTCCGTGACCCGCGATGGTCCGCCGGTCGCGAATCAGTCGAGGTCCAGCAGGCGGGCCGGGTTGGATCGGCACATCCGGCAGATGTCCTGCTCGGAGATGGCGTTTTCGCGCATGCCCCGGAAGAGCTCCGACCAGGCGAAGGTGTGGATCGGCAGCCACGCTTGGCCACCGCAACTAGACAGGATGCACTGCGCCGGACCGATGGCCTTGATGGCGTCGGCATAGTCGTCCAGGGTCACAGTCGCACCGGGTCGGCCGACGGAGTAGTAGATGAACTCGATGTAGGCCCCCAGTCCGGCGGCTTCCTGCATCTGCTCGACGCTCATGCTGATCGCCCAGTACATGGGGTTGGTGACCAGGATCCGCTCCACGCCCCGTCTCTTAGCCTCCTGGATCAGCAGCAGGATCTCCTCCGGTGACGAATGGCCGGTCGAGAGGGCGAGGCGCTGGTCGGCGATCAGATCGAGCATGTCCAGCACTTCGGGCAACAGCCGGCCATCGCCGGATATGCGGACGAAGGGAGCAGATGGACTGCTGCCCTGGCGGACTTCGTGTTCAGAGTGGACGGTGGGCATGTACACGATCCTGCCGTGGCCGCCTTCCATTTCGGCAAAATGCCGAACGGCGAGTTGATTCATGCCGCCGATCAGATGGTTGAGGACGATGCCGCCGAAGACCTCCAGCTCCGGAACCTGTTTGCTCACCAGATAGGCGAGTGCGGCCGTGGAATCGAAATGGTTCATGATCACCATGCCGCGCATCCCGCGATCTCTGTACTGTCTGGCCAGCTCCAGCACGTCGAGGGAGCGAGACGCTCTGTCCGGGTCCGCGTGGGCATGGATGTCAATGACATCTCGGAGGGTGTCCATCGTATACTTCCTCATTCCTGCGTGATGATTCCGTGAGCGAGACGGAAGAGCTGAGGCCATCTCAAGTCAAACCCATCACAGTGGTCGGTCCCAATGGACCTGATTGAGCGCAACATCACCAAAGCAGAAGGCGCCCGGATGAGCGCCGGCCTCGACAGGCACAAGATCGAGCATGGCGACACGACCCAGCCACGCCAGGAGTTCAGCTTCGTGGCCATGGATGGCGAGGGCTGGGTGGGAATCGCCTCCGGTCTCGTGGCCAGGACCGCCACCGGCTACGGCGACTGGATCTATCTGGCGGAGCTCTTCGTCGAGAAGGAGTATCGAGGCCGGGGACTTGGCGCCGCGCTGTTGAGCAGGCTGGAGGCACGGGCGGCCTCTGCCGGCATCGGCAATGTCTTCACCTGGACCGCGGGGTATGAGGCGCCCGAATTCTACCGGAAGCAGGGGTACGATGTCTTTCTGGAAAAGGGAGACTACTACGCCAGCGGACATGGCCGCATCGGTCTTCGCAAAGCGCTCCAGGTGACGACGAGCGCATCGTGTGATCGGCAGATCGAGACGGGACGGGTGGCCCTCATTGGGCGCCGGGCAACGGACGTGGAGCTCAACCGGATGATCGACGGCTTCAACGAGCACACAGAATCGCACGGTAATCCCAGCGGGCCGAGCGAAAGGCACAGTTTCGTGGCGATGAATGGGGACGAGTGGGTGGGGACTTCAACCGGCCTCGTCCCGAAGAAAGACGTGGGCTACGCCGACTGGTTCGGCCTGGGCGAGCTCTTCGTGGAGCAGCCGCACCGAGGCCACGGTGTGGGTGGCGATCTGCTGAAGAGGCTCGAGAGCAAAGTGGCCTCCCTCGGGATTGGGAATGCCTGGACCCTGGCACCCAGCTACGAGGCCGGGTTCTACACCCGACGAGGGTACGAGGTCTTCTTCGAAATGGAGAAGTTCCATCACGGAGGCTACAGTCAGATCGGCCTCAACAAGGCCCTTTAGTTAGCTAGACCGCACGAGAGCGTGAAGGGCCCGGGTCAGATTCCCTCGCGGCCGGACTCCAGCTCCTGGCGTGCGGCGATGAGTTCGTTCTGCAGCGTCCGCAACCGGTCGAGTTCCTCCCCTTCACCCACCGTTTCCGCTATCCGCTGAATCTCGCGTCGGGCGGCGTCGATCTTGCGGGTCAGATCCTCGCGCTGCAGCCGCCGCACATGATCCTCCCAGATCTCATTCACACTGTCGGCGACAAATGTCTGCATGGCGCACACCGTCACCAGGCGTGACAGGTTCTCGTCGATCGTGCCGAGCAGGGCGGTCATGTCCAGCTGCTGGCCACCCGTGTAGGTGTCGACCAGGAAGCCCAGCAGCCGGCGCACTTCGCTGTCGGTGAAGACCTCCATGTCGAGGCGCCGGGCCGTCTCGGCCAGGAAGCGGGGGTACTGCAGCAGCAAGGCAGCGAATTCGCGCTCCAGCTTGTTCACCGTCACCGGAGGGCCGTCAGTCGGTGGTGGCGCACCTTCCGGATCCGCCGGCGGCTCGGACCCCCTCCTTGCCGGCGGTCGCTTCTGCAGGGCGGCCAGGTCGGTCCGCAGGGCCGGCTCGTCCACCCCCAGCCTCTGGGCGGCACGTCGCAGCATGAGGCTGCGCCGCACCTCCTCCTTGCATTCGGCGATCAAAGGCAGCAGCCGTTCCAGGGCCCGGGTGCGACCGGTGACGGAATTCATGTCGATGCCGGCGGCCATGCGGTCGAGGTAGACGTCGAGAGCCGGAGGCGCCTTGTCGATGAGCTGCCGCAACTCATCGGCGCCGTTGTCCCGGCGCACGAAAGAGTCCGGATCCTGACCTGTGGGAAGCGTGACGATCCGCGCGTCCACCTCGGTGGCCAGCAGTGTCTCCACGCCGCGCTCGGCCGCCGTGCCCCCGGCCGCGTCGCCGTCGAAGAGCAGGACCACGCGTTCGGCGTATCGCGCCAGCAACCGGGCGTGGGGCGCGGTCAGTGCCGTCCCCGAGGAGGCGACGACGTTGTCGACCCCTCCCTGGGCGAGGCTGATCACGTCCATGTAGCCTTCGACAACGATGGCCGTGCCCTCCCGACGGATGGACTCCCGGGCTCGGGACATGCCGTAGAGGACACCACTCTTGTGATAGATCGGTGTCTCGGGCGAGTTGAGATACTTCGGCTCGTCATCCGGTTGCAGCGCCCTGGCGCCGAAGGCGATCGTACGGCTGGAGAGGTTCATGATGGGGAAGATGACGCGATCGCGGAAGCGGTCGAAATGGCCCCGTCCCTTGCGGCTCGCAGACACCAGACCTGCCTGCTCGAGAACCGGAGCATCGAAGCCACGCCGACCGGCCATCTCCATGAGGCCCGTCCAACCGGACAGGGCGTAGCCGATGCGGAATTCATCGATCGTCGCATCGTCTAGGCCCCGCTGGTGCAGGTAGCGGAGGGCATCGGCGCCCGCGGGCTGTCGCAGCATATAGTGGAAGTACTTGGCGGCCAGTTCGTTGGCCCGGAACAACTGGTCGTTGCGCTCGTCCTCGGCGTTGCTGCCCCCCTGCCGGGGAACCGGAATGCCGGCCCGCTCGGCGAGGAAGGTCACAGCCTCGACAAAGGAGACCTTGTCGATCTCCTGCAGGAACTTGAAAACATCGCCGCCGACGCCGCAGCCGAAGCAGTGGTAGATCTGCAACTCGGGTTGGACGTTGAAGGAGGGCGTTTTCTCATTGTGGAAGGGACACAGCCCCAGCCAGTTACGGCCCGCCTGGCGCATCTGCACGTGCTCGGAGACGACCTCGACGATGTCGCTGGCCGCCTTGATACGTTCTATCGTCTCGTCGGGGATGAGTGGCATGACGAAAGGAAGCTATCGCCCTTGATACACCCGGTCAAAATCGATGCTCGCCCAGATGCCAAGCCACAAGTTATTGTGGCAGGAAGGTCTATCGCTATACAATATTTGGTGTGATGCCCAAGCACTGAGTCCGTGCTCGGATCGGTGTGCGCCATCACAGCCATCGCTTGTGGTCGAGTTTACATTGGCGTATACTGCCACAGCGAGATAGATCGTGAGAGGCGGCTTGCCGCCACTTTGGGCAGGGCTAACCCCTATCTGCTATTCGGGTTAAGCTCGCACGGGAGGTCTCGATGCGGGGCGCCTGTACAGGGTCAGGACAGGATCGGCGATGGCTGCTGTTCCTCTCTGAGCAAGAGGCAGAATTTGCTTGACTTGACCTCTTGATACCCTATAATTTACGTCGCTTCCATAGCTTGCAAGGAATCAGTGTGCGCCGCCTGTTTTGCGGCGTGCGTGACTGTCTACATGCTACCTTTCTGAGAAACCGAATTGCGTGATTCGATGAGGAGGATTGCGGATATGTCCAGAGGCAAACAGGGGTTCACTTTCGTCGCCGCACTGGCGACGGTCGCTACCATGGCGGTCGCGCCGGCTTTCGCCGTTACGACCTCCGGCAGCGTTGCAGCGACCGACGAGCGGGCTCCCGGACCCGTTGCCAACGTAGTAGCATTCCCCGGGGCTGACGGGGTCGAGGTCACTTGGGATCTGTCCCTGTCAGACTTCGTTCGCCAGAGTCCCACGGGAAGCGATTTCACCTCGGGTGGAACCTTCGCCAACGTCAATGACGTCGCCGGCTACAATGTCTATCGCGGTGAGGGGGCGTTGGACCCAGTGCTCGTCGGCACCGTGAAGCCGGGTGAGACCTCCTTCGTCGACGCTCTGCCCGTCGGTGCGAGCTTCATCTACAGCGTCAGAGCAGCGGACAGAGCTGGCAACGAGAGCGTACCTGAAGCAGCTCTCGAGATCACCCTCGGGCCGCCGCCGATCGCTGACCTGCCGGTGGATGACATCGCCTTCAGTGATGTCGATGCCGACGAGGTCGTGTCAGAATCGCTGGTCATCGCCAACGATTCCGACGTAGAGGACGCCATCCTGAACGTTTCGATCGAGATCGTGGGCGCAGGATTCGCCGCCTCCACCGATCTGATCACTCTCGATCCTGGCAACAGCACCAGCCTCGACATCTCCTTCGCCGCCGCCGACGTGGGCAACATCAATGGCGACTATGAAGGCGTGCTGACCCTCCGTTCCAACGATCCTGACAATCGCGAGGTCATCCTCGCGCTGTCAGCCTCGATCAGTGACGGTCTTGGTGTTCCAGTGATCGATGTTTCAGCTTCCGCTCTCGCCTTCGGGTCGCAGCGCCTTCTCAATACGACAGGAACCCGTACCCTGGTCGTGAGCAACAATGGCGGGCTGCCCCTGACGGGTAGTATCGCCTTGAGCGGCGACGACTTGTCGACCGACGCTGCTGCCACCTTTGAACTCGCGGCTGACGAATCACTCGATATCGACGTGAGCTTCACACCGACTTCGGTCGGCTCTCTCACCGGCAGCCTGGTCATCACCAGCAACGATGCTGACAATCCCGAGATCACGGTGTCGATCACCGGTGGTGGCGTCGACGAGGTCACGACACCCAACGTCATTCAGGCTACTGTAACGAAGGCAACGGTTACTCTCGCAGACACCGACAGCCTGGACTTCAACGACACCACAGCCGTGGATGATTTCATCGCCCAGTTCATCGCTGACCTGGCAGAACTGCTCGGCATCGATGCTTCGCGTATCACGGGTGTGACCCTGACACAGGGCTCGATCGTCGTTGACTTCACCATCGCCAGTACCACCGACGACACGGCGGTCTCGGCACCCGACGCTCTCGATGCTCTCGAGACGGCGGTGGCTGACACCACAAGCGATCCGTTCCCGAACCTTCCCAGTGTGGAGTCGGTTGCGGACAACACAGAGGTTATCGCCCTGATTCCCGAGAATGCGGACGGGGATCCGGTCTTCGGTTGGTTTACGCGCAGCGAGGATCAGGTCGGCTTCAACGACTTCTTTGCCTTCGCTGACAACTTCGGCAGCAGCAGCGCCGATGAGACCTTCGATGCAGCCTTCGACATTGCACCGACGGACGCGCCGAACGGGGCCGTGGACTTTGATGATTTCTTCCTGTTCGCCGACAATTTCGGTTCGACGGTGGACAACGCTGCTACGATTCGGACCGCGCTCGGCGAATAACAGCACGCCGATACGTTCCAGCAGTCACAACAGGCCCCGCCAGTGTTCACGCTGGTGGGGCCGTTTTTTTGTTTTCAGGGCACTCGCCAGATGTGATTCAGATCACCTAACTCCAGCCAGGGACTACACTTTGGGGTCTGGGAGGCGTGTTTTTTCTTCTTGACCCACGCTCCTCGATCGGGTTAGCTTACCTGTTCGCAACCCAACCGGAGGCTATCCCCATGTCCGTCTTCCAACAGCGCACGACGCTGACCGTGCTGTGCGCGGCGGTTCTCGCGACCGCAGCGGTTCGAGTCGACGCGGCGGCAAGTTCTGATCCCGTCCGCTCCGTCGACAATATTCCCCCCGCTCCAGCCACCGAGATCCGTGCCCTCAATACGGGGGAGGAGATTCTCGTCACCTGGACCGCATCTGCTGACGACGCCATGTCCTTCAGCGTTTTCGGGGACGCCTACATCCCCATTGGCGGTCTGAACGGGTATCACATCTACCGGGCTGTCCAGGGCGCCGATGCGGAGCTGATCGGGACCACCGCCCCGGGTGTGGTCGAGTTCGCCGACCCCGTGGCCATCACCGGAACGACATATATCTACTCGGTCAGTCCCTTTGATGCAGACAACGAGACCCTGCCTGACATCGAGCCGGGCTCGGCCGAGGACCTGGCGCGCATCGTCTCTCTCGGTGGCGGGCCACCGGACGTCATTGTCACGACCACGGTCAAAGCACAGATGTCCTTCGACGTCGTCGTCGACGTGACTGATTCAGCCGCCGTCGAGTCTTTCACGGCTGACTTCATCACCCTCGTTGCCTCTCTGCTGGGCATCGATGCCTCACGCATCATTGTCACATCGGTGACCGAGGGCAGCACAATCGTCGATTTCAAGATCGCCGATATCGAGGGGGAAGACGACGTGCCCGCAGCCGCCGATGCCCTGGCGCAGCTGGTCACCATCGTGGCCGACGACACGGAGGACGAATTCGCCTCCATCGGTCCGGTTCTTGACCTGGTTGATGAATCCAGCGACGACGTCATCGTCATCCCGTTCCCCGTCGATACAGATGGCCTCATCGTGCTGAGCTGGTTCAGCCGCCTCGGTGACGCCGTCGGTTTCGACGACTTCTTCCTGTTCGCCGATAACTTCGGTCTGGGCGAAGGTCAGGAAGGGTACGATGCCACATATGATGTCGTCCCCAACGGCCAGGTGGACTTCGACGACTTCTTCCGCTTCGCGGATGACTTTGGCACGCCGATCGCCAATGCTGCTGAGATTCAGGCATTGCTCGGGCAGTAGGCCTCGGGCAGTTTCGCACCGACTGACGCCCCGTCCCGGGAGGACGGGGCGTTTTCGTGTACAGTTCAGCATCGCCTGTCTGTGGCTCTTGCCCGCCGTTGCCGGCGCTGTTGCCCGCTCGGCCTCCGTGGCCGCCGTCGACAACCTGCCGCCGTCGCCGCCGACGCAGGTGCGGGCCATCGATGTACCCGCAGACCAGGGCGGGGCCATCGAGATCAGCTGGGCGCTGTCTGCCGATGATGGTCCCCGTTTCCGTGGCCTCGGTGGTACGACCGCAGTCGGGGCAGGAGGACCGGTGGCCGTGTACCGCGACAACGGCGTCGACGGGTACCGCGTCTACCGGTGGCTCGAGGACGCCGGGCCGCAGCTCATCGCGGAGGTTGCTCCCGGAGTGGCGTATCACATCGACGCCACCGTCTTCAACAAGGTCACCTACGTCTACGAGGTGCGGGTCGTGGACGGACCTCACGAGGTGGGAGAACTGATTCTTCCGGGGTCGTCACAGGATCGGGCACGAGCCGCGTTTGCCCTCAATAACGGTGGCCCGCCCAGCGCAATTCCCGGTTGGTTCGATCCCAGCGACGATCGCATCGACTTCAACGACTTCTTCCTCTTCGCCGATCATTTCGGAACCATCGACGGGCAGGCGGAATACGATCCGCTCTACGACCTGAGCCCGAACAGCAGGATCGACTTCGACGACTTCTTCGTCTTTGCCGACAATTGGAGGCGGCGTCTCGGCGACAACGACCTACCAGGTCAGTGAGGAGCAGGCGCGGACTGAAAAACCCGCTTGACAATCCCCAGAGGCCTAGATACTTTACCTCCTACCTGCACAACCGACATCTTCGCGATATCACGATGCACCCATTCTGGATGCATCGGCGATCAGCAACAAAAACCCAGAGCAATAGCCTACCGACAAACGTCCGCGGGCAGCCTATCGCTGGCTTTGCGGCGTAGCAATAACGGTTCGACACCCCAAGAATCGCTTCTGTTTTTCCCGCTGGCGGGACTCCCCTCCACGAAGACCTGCACTTCGGCGCTTTGTGGTCGCCCGGTGTCTGGCAAGGTCCCCACAGCACAGCAGTCAACACAGGCCGGTCGCTCGATTCCGCATCGTATTTTGCGGGGTCTGTGCAATGTCCGGTTTCCCGTTTCACCTTAGCCAGCCCATCTCGGAAAGGTACCCAGTACATGCCCCCCGAGCGCACGAATGAGCGCAGTGGAAACCGCTCCCGTGGTTCCCGAAACCGAAACAACAACAACCGTTCCTCCGTAGATCGCGAACGCGGCAACGAGCGAGCTCGTATGCACGAGGCTGCAGAGCGGCTCGAGGCGGAGAGTGCCAATGGTGGTGACAGTCGCGACGCCAAGGGCGACAAGGTCAACATCATCGAACTGCAATCCATGAACATCCTCGACCAGCAGAAGCTGGCCAGGGAACTCGGCGTTGCCGATCACCACTCCCTGCGCAAGCAGGAGCTGATCTTCTCGATCCTCAAGGCCCAGACAGAACGATCGGGCCTGCTGTTCGCCCAGGGCGTACTCGAGGTCCTCGACGAAGGCTTCGGCTTTCTGCGATCACCGACGTACAACTACGTGCCCGGCCCCGACGACATTTACGTGTCGCATTCGCAGATCAAGCGTTTCAGCCTGCGTACGGGCGACACGATCAGTGGCCAGATTCGCCCCCCCCGAAACGACGAGAAATACTTCGCCCTGCTGCGGGTGGAGGTGATCAACTTCGAAGATCCCGAGGTCACCAAGAACAAGACGATCTTCGAGAATCTCACCGCCCTGCATCCCCGTGAACGGCTGCAGCTGGAGCACAATCCCAAGGACCCGACGACCCGGGTTCTCGACCTGTTGTCACCCATCGGCAAAGGTCAGCGAGGACTGATCGTGGCGCCGCCTTTCACCGGCAAGACCATGTTGCTGCAGAAGCTGGCAAACGCGATCACCACCAGGCATCCCGAATGTGTCGTCATGGTCCTGCTCATCGACGAACGCCCGGAGGAAGTGACCGAGATGTCACGCTCGGTCAACGGCGAGGTCGTCAGCTCCACCTTTGACGAGCCGGCAACAAGGCACGTGCAGGTGGCCGAGATGGTCATCGAGAAAGCCAAGCGCCTGACCGAACACAAGCGGGATGTGGTGATCCTGCTCGACAGCATCACGCGCCTGGCGCGCGCCTACAACGTGGTCACACCGCACTCCGGACGGATTCTGACCGGTGGTGTGGACTCCACGGCGCTGCAACACCCGAGGCGGTTCTTCGCCGCGGCGCGCAACGTCGAGGAAGGCGGCAGCCTGACGATCATCGGCACCGCCCTGGTCGACACGGGCAGCCGCATGGACGAGGTCATCTTCGAGGAGTTCAAGGGCACGGGCAACATGCAGGTCACCCTTGATCGCCGCCTGAGCCAGCGCCGCACATGGCCGGCCATCGATGTGACGCAGACGAGCACGCGCAAGGAAGAGCTCCTGCTGTCCGAATTCGAGCTGTCCCGATCCCATATCCTGCGCCGGATCCTCAATCAGATGGGCGTCGTGGAAGGCATGGAGTTCCTGCTGGAGCGCATGGACGGTACGGAGAGCAACGAGGAGTTCCTCAAGGCCATGAACGACTAACAGCCGAGCATGGAGCCGGCGAGCGGCTCATGCTCGGGGCGGCGTTGGAGACCGACTCGGCCTGCGGCCTTCGCGGCTCAACGCCTGGTACAGTGGACGGGAGAGTTGAGCAGGGGAGTCAGATGCGCTCTTGCTGCCCTGTAGTGGTACCTTATTTTATTATGCTCCAGTCATTTACGGGCGTTTCCCAGAGGCAAGCACATGAAAGAAGGCATTCACCCCGATTACCGGCAGGTCGTTTTCCACGACCTGAGTTCCGACTTCAAAGTGCTCACGAGGTCGACGGCGTCATCGAGCGAGATGGTCAAGTGGGATGATGGCAACGAATACCCCGTCATCAAATTCGACCTCAGTTCGGCCTCGCACGCGTTCTACACTGGCAAGGACCAGCAGTTGAACGACAAGGGTGGCCGCATCGAGCAGTTCCGTCAGCGGTATGCTGAGCAGCAAGCCGCGCAGCAAGCTGCGGAGAAGAAAGCCGTCGACGAGAAGGCTGCTGCCGAGCAGCAGACAGCTGCTGCACCTGCAGTTGAGGCCCCAGCAGAAGCGGCGACTGCCGACAGCTAGTTCACAGCGTTTCCGATATCGGGTGATGGGTCGTGGTGCCGCCAGGCGCCGCCACGTCCATCACCCTTTTTTTTGACCGCACAGGAGATGGATGGCAGCCAGCGAGGAAAAGCGGACGGAAGACCTGCCCATAGGCGGCCAGGCCGTGATCGAAGGTGTCATGATGCGGGCGGACAATCGCATCGTCACGGCCGTGCGCACTGCCGACGGACAGATCGTCGTGCATGAGCAGGTGCATGAGCCCTGGGGTCTGCGCCTCGGCCTGCGCCGGATTCCAGTACTTCGTGGCGCCGTCGCCTTTATCGAGATGATGATCATCGGCCTGCGGACGTTGAACCTGTCCGCCGACGTGGCCATGCAGTCGGAGCGACAGGAACGTGGTCTGGCTCCCGCTGCCCAGACCTCGTCCGGGTGGAAGGACCGTGCCGCTCTCGCCGCGACGCTGGTGGTTTCGCTGGCTCTCGGAATCGGTGTGTTCTTCTTCCTGCCGTTGGCCGCAGCGCAGGCGGCGGGCGCCGCCAAGGGCGCTCTCGAGTTCAACCTGATCGCCGGAGCCGTCCGTACCACGATCCTCATCGGCTACATGTGGGGCATCGGACACTGGAGCGATATCCGACGCGTCTTCGAATACCACGGCGCCGAGCACAAGAGCATATACACCATGGAAGCCGGCGCCGATCTGACGGTAGCTGAAGCGCGCGACTTTGATCGGCTCCATCCCCGTTGCGGCACGAGCTTCCTCCTTATCGTCGTCCTTCTCTCCATCTTCATCTTTGCCCTGGTGGACTCGGCTTTCGCCGATGTCTTCGGTCACGCTCAGAGCCTGGTAGAGCGTTTCATGACTCACATGAGCGTGCTGCCCCTTATCTCCGGCATCAGCTTCGAGCTGCTGAAGCTGTCGGGACGCAAGCGCAATCACCCGGTGACCCGCCTGCTGATCAAGCCGGGCCTTTGGCTGCAGCGGATCACGACCAAGGAGCCGGCTGACGATCAGATCGAGGTCGCTCTCGTGGCCCTGAGGCGGGCCCTCGGTCAGGAGACGGAGGTCAGCTACTCGCCCCTGGCGGAATGGCGGCGGTCCCTGACCGAAGCGCCGCTGCCTGTGCCGGCAACCGGCGGCTCGGCGTAGGATCCATGCTCGACAAGCTCTCCGACATCGAGGACCGCTACAACGATCTGAGTGAGCGGCTTTCAGATCCCGAGATCGCCAAGCGTCCCAACGAACTGCAGCGACTGGCGCGTGAGGCAGGCGACCTGAAAGAGTCCGTCGAGGCGGCCGGGCGATACCGGCAGGCCCTGGCGCGTCGGGAAGAAGCCGAGCAGATCATCGCCGGCGGCGAGGATGAGGAGCTGGTCGAGCTAGCCAGGGCCGAGTTGGCGGAACTGGCCGGTGAAGTCGACGGCATCGAAGCCGAACTGCGGCTGCTGCTGATCCCCAAGGATCCCAGCGACAGCCGCAACGCCATCGTCGAGGTGCGCGCCGGCGCCGGAGGCGATGAGGCCGGCCTGTTCGCCTCGGACCTGTACCGCCTCTACGAGCGCTACGCCGAACGCAACCGCTGGTCGATGGAGCCGTTGTCCTCGAGTCTCAATCCGTCAGGCGGGTTCAAGGAGGTGATCTTCATGGTCTCCGGTGACGGCGCCTTCGGCTGTCTGAAGTTCGAGAGCGGCGTGCACCGGGTGCAACGCGTGCCCAAGACCGAGACAAGTGGCAGAATTCACACGTCCGCCGCTTCGGTGGCGGTTCTGCCCGAGGCGGAGGATGTCGACGTCGAGGTCGATCCCGAAGACCTCGTGATCGACGTGTACCGCTCCAGCGGTCCCGGCGGACAGAGCGTCAACACAACCGATTCGGCCGTGCGTATCACGCACAAGCCCTCGGGTCTCGTCGTCAGCTGCCAGGACGAGAAGTCACAGCTGAAGAACAAGGCGAAGGCCCTCAAAGTGCTGCGGGCCCGCCTGTTCGACCAGAAGAAGGCGGAGCAGGAGGCGAAGATGTCGCAGGAACGCCGGCAGCAGATCGGCTCCGGCGACCGCAGCGCGAAGATCCGCACGTACAACTATCCTCAAGGACGGGTGACCGATCACCGGGTGGGTCTCCACCTCCATCAGCTGGACGACGTACTCGACGGTGGCATCGGGCCCTTCGTCGACAAACTCACCGAGGCCGACCAGGAGCGGCGCCTCGCAGACAGCGGGTCCAGCACGACAGCTTGAGCGAAGAACGCACGTGGAAGCTGCTCGACCTGCTGGGGGAAGCCACCGGATTTCTGGCGTCGAAAGGCCTGGAGAGCAGCCGCCTCGAAGCCGAGTGCATGCTCGCCGCCGCTCTCGATGTGCGCCGCATCGACCTCTACCTGCAGTTCGAAAGAGTCCTGACGGCAATCGAGGTCGAGGGTTTCCGCTCCCTCGTACGCCAGCGCCTGACCGGCCGTCCTCTCCAGTACATCACCGGCGACGCCGGTTTCCGCCTGCTGGACCTGCAGGTCGACGAGCGGGTCCTCGTTCCCCGGCCCGAGACAGAGATCCTCGTGGAGGAGGCCCTCGATTTTCTGGGCGAGGAGCCGACCGGTGAGATCCTCGACGTAGGCTGCGGCTCCGGCGCGATCGCCGTGTCCGTCGCCCGGGAGTGCGAGGCGGCCCGCGTGCTGGCCACCGACGTGTCGAGGCCGGCACTCGCCGTAGCCCGGGGAAACGCCGAACGCCACGGCGTGGCGGAGAGGATAGGGTTTCTCTGCGGCGATCTGCTGGCGCCGCTTCTGACGGGTGCCCGTTTCGGCGCCATCCTCAGCAATCCGCCCTACATCGCCAGCGCCGAGATCGCCGATCTGCAGCCCGAGGTGCGCGACCACGAACCCCGTCTCGCCCTCGATGGTGGCGAGGATGGCCTCGACCTGATCCGGCGCCTCGTGCCTCTGGCTGCGGCACACCTGCTGCCCGGTGGACGACTGCTCCTGGAGGTCGGCTCCGGACAGTCCGGGACGGTGGAGGCCCTGCTCAAGGATGCGGGATTCGAGGCCTCCAGCGTGTCCACACGGCCCGATCTGGCGGGCATTCCCCGGGTCGTGACGGGCGCCATGCCCATCTGAGGTGTCACCGCCAGCTCCCGGCGGTGTCCCTGGTCTGATACGTTCCGGTGACCGGCACAGGTCACCAGATCAGTCCAGAACTTCCATTAATACAGACAGTTACGCCGGTCAGGTATCGCCTGGCCCGGGGCTTGCAGAGTGGACACCACCCCAGCATTGGGTCCGGTACACGGTGCATCATCAACACCTGCACATTTGTGCTTGACACAGTGCACAAACGATCCCTATGCTTTTGTGCAGCACAGAATGTGTCGCACATGCGTGGCCGCCCCGGTCGCGATTCATCCTCAAGGAGCACGATCCATGGTATCCGCCAAACTCAAGTCCGGCCGCAGCGCCAACGGCGAACCACCAAAGGACCGCGAAAAGGCCATGGAACAGGCCCTGGCACAGGTGGAGAAGCAGTTCGGCAAAGGCGCCATCATGCGACTGGGCGAGAATCATGTGGTCGATGTCGACGTCATTCCCACGGGTTGCCTGTCCCTCGATGCCGCCCTGGGTATCGGCGGGCTGCCCCGCGGTCGTGTCGTCGAGATGTTCGGTCCCGAATCGGCCGGCAAGACCATGTGTGCCCTGCAGGCCGTGGCCCAGGCACAGAAGCGCGGTGGGACGGCGGCCTTCGTCGACGCCGAGCACGCTCTCGATGTCACCTTCGCTCGTCGTCTGGGTGTGGATGTGGACAACCTGCTCGTGTCGCAGCCCGACTGCGGTGAGGAGGCTCTCGAAATCACCGATACCCTGGTGCGTTCCGGGGCCATCGACGTCATCGTCGTCGATTCCGTGGCGGCTCTCGTGCCCAGGGCCGAGCTCGAAGGAGACATGGGTGACTCGCAGATGGGGCTGCAGGCGCGGCTCATGTCGCAAGCGCTGCGCAAGCTGACCGGCTCCATCCAGAAGTCGCGTACCACGGTCATCTTCATCAATCAGCTGCGCATGAAGATCGGTGTCATGTTCGGCAGTCCCGAGACCACCACCGGTGGCCGGGCGCTCAATTTCTACGCCTCCGTGCGGCTCGACATCCGCGGCATTGGCAGCATCAAGGACGGCGACGAGATCATCGGTCGGCGCACGCGAATCAAAGTGGTCAAGAACAAAGTGGCGCCACCGTTCCGCGAGGCCGAGTTCGACATCATGTTCCGCGGCGACGATGTGGGTATCTCCCGCGAGGGTGACCTCATCGATCTCGGTGTCCAACACCGCGTCGTCGACAAGAGCGGCACCTGGTTCTCTTACGGGGGCGAACGCCTCGGCCAGGGCAAGGAAAACGCCCGCGTCTATCTGCGCGAAAACCCGAAGATGGCGGGACAGATCGAAGACGAGGTCCGCAAGCTTCTCGATATCCAGGTCTCCGGTGACGGTCCCGACAGTCCTGAACCCACCCCTGACGCCGAGGCCGGCGCAAAAACCAAGGATCGGCAGAAGGCGGCAGCCTGAATTCAGGAGCGGTCCGCGGCAGTCTTCATCTGCGGCCGCCAGCCCTGCCACGGGCCGCTCCCTCCCCAATCCCTGATCCCCAACTCCCTCTCCCTCAACCCCGCTGACCCCAGATCCCGTCCTCCACGGAAGGGCTGTCCTCGCCTCAGGACAGCCCTTTTCGTTATTTCGTCACAGCAGCCCGCAGGGCTCATTATCGGGCTGCCAACGGAGCCTCTCTCTCAGCGGGCTGTCATGAATCTGCGCGTCCTGATATCCGCCGACGAAGTCCGTCGGCGTGTCGAGCAACTTGCCGAAGAGGTGGCCACTGACTTTGCGGGTCAGCAGCCTGTCGTCGTCGGTATCCTGAATGGCGCCGCTCCCTTCATGCTGGACCTGCTGCGATTGCAGCCAGAGGACCTGGCGCAGAATCTGCTCTACGACTTCATCGACGCCACGTCGTACAGCGGCACGGAGTCGACAGGCACTGTCGAGGTGTCACGTCATCTCACTGTCGACATCAGGGACCGGCCCGTGCTCGTCGTCGACGGCATCGTCGATACCGGGCGCACACTGGCGGCCGTGCTCGAGGTCCTGCGTGAACACCAACCGGCCGAGATCCGTACCTGTCTCCTGCTCGATAAACTCAGTGCCCGGCTGGTCGATGTTCCCGTCGACTACCGGGGTTTCGAGATCGAAGATCTGTTCATCGTCGGTTATGGTATGGATCTCGATGGCCGATACCGAGGTCTGCGCCACATTGCCGTCGTCAATGAGACGGACTACCTATGACCCCGAAGAAAGTGCTTATCACGGGCGTGTACGGACTCATTGCGGGGGCCGTCTACCGGCGTCTCAGCGCCCTGCCCGAGCGCTACGAAGTCCACGCCCTGGCGCGCCGTGCGGAGCCCTCCGAGCGAGCCACAAAGGAACGGCTCGACATTCCTGACGACCGGTTCTCCATCGTGGACATGGCGGATCTGGACCGCGTTGAAGAGGCCTTCGCCGGCATGGATACGATCATCCACATGGCAGCCGACCCGCGTCCGGACGCCAGCTGGGACAGTCTGCTGCAGAGCAACATCGTCGGTGCCCGCAACGCCTTCGAGGCGGCCGTCCGCCGGGGTGTCGGGCGGGTCGTCTACGCCAGCTCCATCATGGTCTCCTGGGGATACCAGGCTGAAGATCCGTACAAGGCTCTGTCGGAGGGGCGGTTTGGTGAACTCGATCCACAACAGATCCCTGTCGTGACCCATGAGTGGCCAACCCGGCCGACGGGACTCTACCCGGCGAGCAAGGTCTTCGGCGAGGCCCTGGCAAGATACAGTGCCGACGTGCACGACCTGTCGTCACTCTGTCTGCGCATCGGCTGGGTCAACGCCGAAGATCATCCCCATCGACCCGAAGCGGGTGCGGTGTGGTGCAGTCAGCGTGATATCGTGCAGCTCGTGGAGAAAGCCGTCGAGGCTCCCGATGATCTGAAGTTCGGCATCTTCTACGGTGTTTCGGACAACAAGTGGCGCTGGGTGGATATCGATCACACGCGCGAGGTCCTCGGCTACATCCCGCAGGACAGCGCCGAGGCCAGGCTAGCAGCAGGCTAGACCGAGGCGACCAGCTCGTGGTCGAAGATGGCGGCCACCAGGTCGTCGCGCACGACGGCTGGTAGATCGGCAAACTGCAGGCGCACGTGCCAGCCCTCCTCCTTCTGCGTCTGATCCACGATCAACAGGTGGGCGCCGCCGAGGGGGAAGGGGCCGTCGTATTCGGGGTCGACGACCACCTCGGCGTGGCGTGGCACGGGATCCTCCTGGAAGGTGCTCAGACCGCCGCCGCTCAGATCGATAAGCGTGGCGTCCTGCCTCTTCGTCGCGGTTTCGGCGACCCGTTCCGGGGTGATCTCCTCCACACCCACCGGCAAGGCGTAGAGACGGATGGGTGCATTGATCCGAATGCGATAGAAGTCGCGCTGTTGCACGCGCTCGAGCTCCTCGGCATGACGCAGGCGAATCGTCGTCGTGTGCTCCACGACTTCGAGGATCTCGGTGCGAAATCTGTATTCCGTGTCACCGTCGCGCCAGAAACGCACCTTGATCCTGGCACCTGCCTCCACCCGTGACAGCAGGTGATCGTCATCGCGCCGCAGCGGCACGGCGGTGACGGCGCGCTCGTCCCGCCCCACGACGACACACTGGATGAAGCCGGCCTCCTGCCCGTGGGGCCAGACCATCAGCTTCTGGCCGGGTGTCAGGGTGCGGGTTGTGTAGAAGCGCTGGGCCACGGAAGGTCGGTCAAACCCCAGGCGCTTGCGGGCGGAGGCGAGCTTGCGCAGTTCGGCCTGGTTGTCTGTTTCGTCCGCCAGGCGACCCGCATGCTGGTCGAAGACCTTCAGTGACGTGAGCAACAGCAGGGGGTCATGCATCCTGTGCCGTCGGCTCAGGTCGTAGAGCATGTGGATCTGGGACGGCGACAGGTGGCGCTCGAGTCCGGTAGCCGAGAACGCGAGGCGGGTCCGGCGACGGCTGCGCCAGATCGTGGCGATATAGGTCAGCACCGTCGCCGCGAGCAGGGCCAGCAGCATGCCGGCCATCAGCAACCCCAACCAGCCCAGTTCACCAGAACGGGGCCGGATGTACGGCAGGACTTCCTCGTAGGCTGAGTTCATCTGATATTTGCCGCCTCCGACCGGAATATATGAGAATCAGCGGATCTGGAAGGAGTTCCACCATGTCCACCCAGGACGTCATCCTGAGCGACCTGTCCGTCTGCCTGCCGGGCAGCGCCCTGACTCGCAGTCCGCGACAGCCCGGCTCGTGGATGTTGTTCGACTACGAAACCAAGGCGGCTGGCGATCTGCCTGCCATTTCCGGCACCATGGTCTACGGCGCCGGGCGCCTGTCCTCGCCGCCGCTATCGCTGCCGCTACCGGTAGAGGGCTGGTACTCCATCTATCTGGGCTGCTGGCATGATATCCATGCGGGCGGCTCCCAGCTGCGGCTGCAGTTGAGCGACGACCGGTTCTATCGGCAGGTCGAACCGGAGGTGGTCAGGCCAAAGGACGGAGACTTCCCGGGGCACACCTTCGGGCCCGGCGAGGCAACGGAGGTGTTCTGGCGTGTGGCCCATCTGTCCTCTTCGTCGCTGCGCATCGACCGGGTCCGTCTGTTCAACGAGCTTGCGGGCCGCGGCGTGCAGGCTGCCGATCGCGACGCCTGTCTCGCATGGGTGCGGCTGCGACCGGCGACGCGTGCCGATCGCAACCGTTACGAAGGAAAGGGAGATACCGAGACGCCGGCGACGCAGTTCGGTATGTACGACAACGGCAACTGGTTTCAGAAGGGCTGTGTCACCGACGACGACCTGCGCGCCTCCATCGACTGGTTCGCCGATACCGACATGACCCGGGTGTTGTGGGGGTGCTACTCCAATGAGGGGGCCTGTTATCCGAGCCGCATCGCCGAGCCGATGGCACGGGACCCCGAGGTCACCCGCTGCGTACAGGAGTTCCTGGCGCGTGGTGTCGATCCACTGGCCCTCGCCCTGGCACACGCCGCTGAGGTGGGCGTCGGTCTGTATCCCAGCTACCGCATCGGCGGGCGCCGTGCGGCACCCACGGTGCTGACGACGAATGAGATGCCCTTCTTCGACGCCAATCAGGACAAGCTGTGTGTCGCGGCGGACGGCACACCCACCTGTCACTACAGCTTCGCCTACGCCGAAGTCCGGCAGTACTTCACCGACTTGCTGCGGGAGGTCGTGGAGACCTACGACGTACCCGGTGTTCACTTCCTCTTCGTCCGCTCCAATCCCTTCGCCCTGTACGAAGACAAGACGCTGGAAGAGTACAGGCAGGCCCATGGCACCGATCCGCGTGACCTGCCCGAGGACGATCCCACCTGGTGGATCCACCGGGCCGAATACCTGAACCAGTTCGTTCGGGGTCTGCGCAGTATGCTCGACGAGGTGGGAGAGGCAAAGGGTCGTCGCCTCGAACTGGCGGTTTCGGTACCGCCACTGGACAACGGACCTGCATGGTGCGTCGATGGTGCTACGTGGGCGCGGGAAGGGCTGGTCGATTATCTGATCATCCACGCCGGCGGCATTCTGTCCGTCGACGGTGTGCACCAATACCGAGAGGCCATCGCCGGAAGTGAGACCGAACTCATCGTCGACTTCTACCCTCGCCGCATGCCAGCGCGGGCGAGGCTGCTGCGCGCCCTGGAATACTACGAGGCGGGAGCCGAGGGTTTCTGTTTCTGGGACGGACAGTCTCGTGTGGCGAGAGCCAGCGAATTCGCTACCGGGCGCCTGCTCGGCCACCGGACAGATCTGGCCCGCTGGGCGCAGGAGATGGAGGATCCCTTCCGCGTCGTCCCGTTGCGGACGCTGCAGGGGTATTCGATGGACCGGCGATACTGGACACTGACCAGCGGTTGAGGAGGCCGGGCTGTCAGGCCAGGATGTCTTCGATGTACGTCGCCAGGCGGTCGACCTCGTCTTCGGTGTTGAAGATGTGTGTGGAGAAGCGCAGGCAGTTGTAGTCCTCCGCCTTCGCCTTGACGTCCGGGTCGGTGGCGAAGGCGTACGTGCCCTGGGCATTCTTGACGATCATGTTGTGTTCGCCGAACAACCACTTCGAGATCTCGGCCCGTTTCATGCCATCGACGGCGAAGGTGACGAGGCCGCTCGATAACTCCGGCTGCGTCGGAGTCAACAGGCGGAGCCGGGGTACCTGCAGCAGGTGAGTGCGCAGCCGGTTGCTCAACTGGCGGCAGCGGGCCTCGACGACATCACGACCCAGGGTGTTGTGAAAGTCCATGGCCACGCCGTGGCCGATGATGTGTGCCACGTTGCGTGTTCCCATGGAGGCTGAGTAGACATTATAACCCGAGTACAGGCTGACGGGGTGGACGCGATCCTGCACTTCGCGGCGGATGTAGAGCAGGCCGCTGCCCTTGGGGGCCAGCATCCACTTGTGGCTGCTCGAGGCGTAGGTGTCCACACCGAGAGCCCTGAGGTCCACGTTCAGCATGCCCGGAGCGTGAGCGCCGTCGCAGACCAGGATGATCCCTCGGGGGCGGGTGATGGCGGCCACATCTGCCAGGGGGTAGACCATGCCGGTGATCGTGTCCACGTGCATGAGGCTGACGACCCGGGTACGGGGGGTCAGGTGCTGCTCGAACACACGGAGGAACTGCTCCTTGTCGCGCACGGGGTTCGGCATCTTCAGGTAGTTGACCCGAACGCCCAGATGCTTCTGCAGATGCTCCCAGCAGCAGATACCGCCCCCGTGTTCGTGGTTCGTTGTCAGGATCTCGTCGCCTGGGTCCAGGTCGATGCCGCCGGCGACCTGATTCATACCCTCCGTCGTATTGCGTGTGATGGCCACTTCGGTCAGGTCGGCGCCAATGAACTCGGCGGCCCGGCCACGGGCCTCTTCGGCCTTCTTGCTGACAGGCCCCCAGACATTGTGGTTCGGGTTGCCCTCCAACTGGTTGAGAAAGCTGGAGACGGTATCGGTGACGACACGTGGGGCGGCGCCCACGCTGCCCGTGTTGAAGTGCACCAGCCCCGGATTGAGCTGAAACTCCTGGCGCACCCGGCGCCACAGGTCGTTCCCGGCCAGGGCGTCTGTCTCGGTGCGCAGCGTCCCCAGCCTGTCGCCGACGCCCTGTGCCAGTTCCGGCCACATCTGCGCCGCCGCCGTCGCCGCGGCCAGTCCCTTGACGAATGCACGTCGTTCCATTGGTAGAGCCCCTTTCCGGCCACAGTGTATCTACCGTCCGCGCCCCAGGCAACCGCGGACGAGCCCTGCGGTTGTGGTCGCCGGAAGGCCGGCTTTTGTTTGGGTCACACCCTTCAGCTCAAGGAGCCAGGAACCGATGCGTTTCTCTGCCATGATCCCCGTTGCACTCCTGGGTCTTGTCGCCCTCGCCGTCGTCGAACCTACGCCCGCGGCGGCACAGAAGGCGGTGGCCATCAAGACTCTTCCTTTCAGCGCCGCGCGCAAGGCGGGAAACACTCTGTATGTCAGCGGTCAGGTAGCGCGCACGCCGGATGGTCAGGACGTCAAGGCATCTGTCGACGCCGAGACCCGGCAGGTGATGGACAATCTCGGCCGTGTCCTGAAAGAGAACGGCTACAGCTTCGAGGACGTGGTTAAAGCCACTGTCTACCTCGAGAGCATCGAGGACTATCACGAGATGAATGCGGCGTACGCTTCGTACTTCAAAGAGGGGGTGTTCCCGGCGCGGGCCTGCATCGGCGGCGCCGAGCTGGTCTTCGATTTCAAGGTCGAGATCAGCGTCATCGCCTATGCCGAATGATTGACGGGAGGAGTCGAAACGTGAGAATCGGACAGCTGGCCGTCAGCCTGGCGGTTGCCATCGCTCTTTGCCTGCCACATTCGTCGGGGGCCGCCGAACCCTCCGACGATGAGATTCTCCAGATCCTGAGAGCCCGGATCGACACCTTCCAGCAGAGCGTCGGCATCGTTGTGGGCATCGTCGATTCGTCCGGCACGAGGATCGTCGGATACGGGCCTCGCCACGCGGGCGGAGCGGATGTCGTCAACGGCACGGCGATCTACGAGATCGGTTCGATTTCGAAGGTTTTCACATCGATTCTGCTGGCCGACATGGTGCACAAGGGTGAGGTCTCTCTCCGAGATCCGGTATCCGCCTACCTGCCCTCAGAAGTACAGTTGCCGACGCGATCCGGACGGGAGATCTCGCTGCTGGATCTGGCGACACATCGCTCCGGCCTGCCCCGCATGCCGGAGCAGATGCAGATGACGGAGGACGGAGGAGCCAGCCGCTTTCCTCTCTCCCAGATGTATGCTTTCCTGTCGACGACGACTCTGTCGTACGATATCGGCGAGCGCTACTACTACTCGAATCTGGCTTTCGGGCTGCTGGGTCAAGCCCTGGCCAACCGGGCGGGGTCCGAATTTGAGACACTCCTGCTGGAACGCGTTTGCCGTCCCCTCGGTTTGACTGACACGCGCGTGAGTTTGAGCGGTGAGCAGGAACTGCGGCTGGCGGGCACCCACAACTGGCACCACGGCAAGACGCCCCCACTCGAATGGGACACCATGGCCGCCGCCGGCGGTGTGCGGTCCACGGCGAAGGACCTGCTGACCTTCCTCGCGGCGAACATGGATCTGTCGTCGGCCCTCGGCTTTCCGTTGCAGATGTCACACCTGGATCGACGGGAGGCATCCGGGTCGGCGCTGAGGATGGGACTCGGCTGGCACATTCTGTCGAATCATGGCCGGGAGTTGATCTGGCACTCTGGCGCCACATTCGGCAACATGACGTTCGCCGGATTCGACAAGGAAACCCGGCGTGGCGTCGTGGTTCTGTCGAACGCCCGGGGGATCATCGATGACATCGGTATTCATCTTCTGGATCCAGATTCGAAGCTGGCGGATTTCAAGGAGGTCGTGCCGCTGCCGGCAGCGGTGGATGTACCCTTCGAGAAACTCGAAAGGTATGCCGGCGAGTACGAGCTGGGACCGAACTCAGTCCTCAACATCGACGCCGAAGACGGCAAGCTGTACGCGAGCTTGAACGAAGGCCTGAGAACCGACCTTCTGGCAGCTTCCGAGACCGAGGTCTTTTCGAGGATGTCGCCAGGCGTCATGGAATTCGACGTGGACCGAGCGGGAGAAGTGGACGGTCTGACCGTCCGGGTCTACGGGTATGAGCAGGAAGCCAGAAAGCTGGAGCACTATCGCCGTCCGCCTCAACGGACCCAGGTGGCCAGCAAGGGAGACCTGGCGCGTTTCGTCGGCCGCTATCGGTTTCCCGACGAGCAGGTAGCCGTGGTCGGTCTCGCCGACAGCCAGCTGTCAGTATCCGTCGGCGGTCAGCTACGGATGCCGCTGGTGCCGACGAAGGACGGGTTCTTTGCCCAGGCCGCAGAGGCGGAGCTCATGTTCGTTGAGGACGAGGCGGGCCACGTGACCGAAGTCGTGGTCCATCAGGAGGGCGGGCACCGCGCCCCGAGGATCGGGGACTGAGGCATGATCCGGGTCAGAGATCTGTGGAAGACATTCAAGTTGTCGCGCAAGCAGAAGAAGGAGATCGGGCGTGAGCACGAGGGCGACGTGGCTCACGCCGTGGCCGGCATCAGCTTCGACTGCGAGCCGGGCAGGATCTTCACGATTCTGGGTCCGAATGGTGCGGGAAAGACGACGGCCCTGCGGATGATCGCGACGCTGATGGATCCGACCTCCGGATCGATTGAGGTCGGCGGCTATGACACGGTCACAGACGCCGGCAGCGTGCGCCAGCAGATCGGATTCCTGACGGGCTCGACCAAGCTGTACGACCGGCTGACCCCGCTGGAAGTGATCCGCTTCTACGCCGACACGCACAGCGTGTCGAAGGCCGACTTCGAGCGCCGCCTGGACGAGCTGTCGGCCTTGCTCGGCATGCAGGAGTTCATGGACAAACGAATCGGCAAGCTGTCCACGGGCATGACGCAGAAGGTGTCGATTGCCCGGACGATGATCCACGATCCCCAGGTCCTGGTGTTCGATGAACCCACGGCGGGACTGGATGTGATCGCCTCACGCACGATCGTCGACATGATTCAGCGATGTCGAACCGCCGGCAAGACGGTGATCTTTTCGACCCATATCATGGGCGAAGTGAGCCTGCTGAGCGATGACCTGGCGATCATCCATCGGGGCAAACTGTGCTACAACGGGTCCTTCGCCGATTTTCGGTCCCAATCCGAGAGCGATTCGATGGAGCAGGAGTTCATCCGGCATCTCGACGAGGCACCGGCATGATTCTGACACTGGTGAAGAAAGACCTGCTCGACACGGGCCGCGATCGCCGGACGATCATCACCAACATCCTGGCACCGATGCTGTTGTTTCCGGTGCTGATCTTCGTGATCACCACAGTCGGGTCCGCTCAGATGAAGGAGGCACAGGAGCGCGTCCTGGATGTGGCGATGATCACCCAGGGCAATGCCGAGTTGTTCCGGGACATGATTCTCGCCAAGGGCGATCTGCTGATGGCGGAAGGGGAGTTCCGCATTCGCGAGGACCTGAACCTGTCGCAGTCGCGAGCGATGATCGTGGCCGACAGCCTGGATGCGGCGATCTACTTCGACCCGGACTTCGACCGGCTGGTGGCAGCCGGCCTGCCCGGCCGCGTCTCCTTCTACTTCAAGGAGACCGACCAGGGAAGGGAGGAGAGAAAGCGTCTGTCCACGCTCCTCGACAAGTACCGCGACCTCGTCTACGAGCAGCGAATCCGGGGCCTCGGGCTCGACCCGCGACTGGCGCTCCACCCGGTCGAGATCAACCGGTTCAATCTTGCCTCGGACAAAGAGCGATTCGCCTTTGTCGTGGCCGCCGTGGTTCCGTACATCTTTATCCTGTTTTCGCTGATCGGCTGTATCCATCCAGCGACGGATTTGTCGGCGGGGGAGAAGGAGCGGGGCACGCTGGAGACGCTGCTCACCATTCCGGCGTCGCGCGGCTAGATTCTGATTGCGAAGTTTCTCGTCGTCTTTCTGAGTGGCCTCTGCTCGGCGGCCATCTCGATGACCGGACTGTACGTCGGATTCCGGTTCCTGGCCGAGGGTTCGTCCGACATTCACAAGGCGATCGCGGCGCTGGTGGAGCCCCAGGTCGTGATCATGGTCCTGTTCCTGCTGCTGCCAGTCACGATCCTCTTCGCTGCCATATCACTGACTCTCGGGATCTACGCCAAGTCCTACAAGGAAGCGCAGTCCATGCTCGGTCCGGTGATGATGTCCGTCTTCGTGCCGCTCTACATCGGCGTGATCCCAGGTCTGCGGTTGAGCTACGCCACGGCGGCGGTGCCGATCCTGAATGTTTCACTCTCCATCAAGGCCATCGTCGCCGGGACGGCAGATCCCCTGGCTCTCGTCATCGTCTACCTGTCACTGATGCTGACGGCGGGAACAGCGCTCTTCGTGTGTTCGCGGATGTTCCGCCGGGAATCGGCAGTCTTCCGGACCTGATGCAGGGGTGGGAGATATTCCGCGGAACTCGTCGGATGCTGTACATTTGATGTGAAAACTGAAGGATGGCTCAGAGTATCTGTGGTCGGTGCAATCCCTCTGGAGGAAGACACCATGAGGCAACGGTGGTCACAATGGCGCTGGGTACTCGTGGCGATCGCGGCGGCGAGTACACCATCTCTGGCGGACGTGTTCCAGTTTGAGACCAGGACCGACTGGGAGACGTGGAGCTTTCCTCCGGGGGTTTTTGTACAGGGTGACGATGGCAGCATCACGCTGAATCGCACCTCGCGGGAGATCAACGCTTCGGCCAACGCCCGTGAGTTTCTCCACGCGGTGAAGAGCACCCGGGATCTTGTGCCCGGCGGCGTTCGTGTGTTCTCCGCGGCAGAGATGGCGGACAATCTCATCGACCAGGATCCTGCCACCTGGTGGCAACCCTCGGCAGATGATGTGCTCCGCGACTGGTGGATCGAGGTCGACCTCGGCCGCATGGTGTACGCCACGAAGATCCGCTTGACCTTTCCCGACACGACAGGCGCCGAGCCCTTCCGCAACTTCAGCGTGTACGTCAATGACGGAGAGCGCTCCGTCGCGGCGAAGGACATCTTCCAGTTCATTCGCGTAGGACGCACGACCGAGCCCAATCGGGAGCGCGTCGTCGAATACACGCTGTCGACCCTCGATCCGGGACCGGCCACCGGCGAGCACCTGGTGACGGCTGACACCCTCGACTACGCCGCCGTCCAGTACATCCGCTTCGTTCCCGAGCATGTCCAGCCGGGGGCGGCGCTGGCCGAAGTCGAGGTGATCGCCATCGGCGACAACATCGCGCTCGGCACCGTCCTGCGCGGGGGCTCGGTCCGTGCCGGCACCAGCATCGGCAACAGCGGCGCTTTCAGCGACGGCGACCACAACACATCCTGGACCATGTCCGGATCCCTCGCCTGGGATGAGAACGGCCACTGGTACGAGTGGGACCTCGGGGCGGCGTTCTGGCTCGACCGCATGGTGATCGAGGCGGGGGCCCCCATCGTCTACGGCGGCAACGCCCGGATCAACGGCATACAGATCGCCACGTCCGACGGCACGCCGACCGGCGGCCTGACAGCGTCACGAGTCCAGAGCGCCTTCGACTACGAGTTCCTGAGTCACATCGATGCCACGCGGGCCCCCGTTCGCTCGCTGTACGACCTGCAGTTCGAGCCGCGCAAGACACGGCACATCTTCTTCCACCGCACCTCCATTCTGCAGGGATTCAAGACCTTCTACCTGATTTTCGAGCAAGCCCTGTACGGCACGGGTCACGTTGCCGAAGTCGACATGGTATCAGACTTCATCGATCTGGGGGGGGCCAGCAGCATCCGCTGGCTCACGTGGGATGCCGACCTGCCCGAGGGGACCTATGTCGAGATCCGCTCGCAGACGGGCGACACCTTCTTCATCGAGCAGAAGTTTTACAACAAGAATGGCATCGAGGTCTCCGAG
Source organism: Candidatus Latescibacterota bacterium (assembly GCA_036011085.1). Lineage (GTDB taxonomy): Bacteria > Latescibacterota > UBA2968 > UBA8231 > UBA8231 > UBA8231. The sequence goes on along the minus strand of DASCMS010000167.1, from coordinate 10,228 downwards.
GCGCAGTGGAACAAGCTGCCCAAGTCACAGAAGCAGGACATCGTCGAGATCCAGCGTCCGGGGTCTGACTGGTCGGGCTGGAGCCAGGTGTACCTGGAGCAGGACGGCGCGTTTCTGTCGCCCTCGCCGCGCCGGTATGTACAGCTGCAGGTCAAGCTGGGCAACGACAATCCCGACGTCGCACCTGTGCTGCGCCGTATCTCGCTGCACTTTGATGACGCCCTCATCAGCGGCGGCGTGACCAGTCGGATCTTTCCACGGCAGGTGGGGTTCGATTCCCTGCAGGTCTTCAACTACACGCTCGTTCCGAGCTTTCGTGCGGGCGACCAGGGGTTTGACCGGGTGGACATCCAGGTCCCGGCAGCAGTGGATGAGGTCAGCGTGAGAGTGGGCGGCGAGTCGATTGAGCCCATGGCGGTGACGATGGTCGACGACTCGCTGCGGATCGAACTGCCGATGCGCGTGCAGCGCGACTCGGTAGACATTGAGTTCCGCACCCGGATCCAGGCCAATGCCACATTGTTCGACGCCTGGGTCAGCGTTGCCGGCGAGGATGCTCAGCAGGGCGTTCGTCCGGAGGATCAGCACTCGTCTACCGTATTCGTGCCCTCGGTGGCCACTGGCGGCGAGCTGATCCGCCTGGTGGATGTTTCCTCGGTGTTCACTCCCAATGGAGACGGCATCAACGACGAGGCCGTGATCAACTTTTCCCTGGCCAAAGTGGAAGGCTCACCGCCCGAAGTGTCGATTCACGATCTGTCGGGACGCCAGCTTCGAATCATGTCGAGCGGGGCCGACGGGTTCCGTTGGGATGGACAGGATGAAAACGGCCGCCTGCTGGCACCCGGTCTCTACATCGTCAGCATTTCGCTCCATGCCGACATCGGTGAGCAGACGGTCCATCGACTCGTCAACCTGGTCTACTGAGGCTCTCATGAAGACTGGATGCCGTGTCGTTGCCGGGTTGATGATCGCCGCCGTGTTGGTGGCACCCCGGTCCGGTTCTGCCCAGGTCCAAACGCTGGTCATCGGCGAAGGCGGCGTGGACTGGATTGACTCGATCGAAGAGACCATCGGCGTCGACACGACGGCCGCGGCAGCGGGCACGATACAGCCCTTCGAGCTGGATCCTGCCGTCAACATCGCCTCGGGACCGGCGACCGAGAACGGCAACCTCACCAATACCTTCGGTGAGGTGTGGGGCTTCCGGCGCGGCTCTGCCGGTCTCAGCGGCACCGCGCCGCTGGAGGTGACGACGGACGGTTCGCCCTTCATCTACGGTTCGCGCGGGGCGGGACAGATCGTCGATGGCGATACGCTGCTGCCCTCTGACCCCGATCCGATCGCACACTATTCCATCGATCTGGGGTTTCCCCTGCCGATCCGCAGGGTGAGCTGGTTCTCGCCACCCAAAGGAAGGACGTCGAGCCGGCAGTTTTCAGGGCAGCTGATCAAGGACCTGTTCCCGCGCCAGTACGTCCTGTCCGCGTCGCTGAATGCCGCGGAGTTCCTCACCACTCCCACGTCGACCAACTTCGTCGATGTCATCGAGAACAACCCCAATCAGGTGGACCGCGTCGCCAACGTGCGCTTCGAGCCGCAGTTCATGCGCTACGTGCGGGCCCGGTTTCCGACGCGGGGTTTTATCGCCGAGATGGAGTTCTACGGCGAAGGTTTTGTTCCCGGGATCAGCTACGTTTCGCGACTGTTCGACATGGGTGAACCGGTCAATTTCGGGCGACTGCACCATGAGTTCGAGCGGTTCGAAACCACCGGCTTCGGTACCGAACACGTCCTGACGCCAGATGCTCCGGTCGCCCTGGCCGTGCAGACGCGCAGTGGCCGGGACGACACACCCCTGATCCACCACGTCGTCACCGAGCTGGGCACCGAGTGGATCGTGGACATCACCGAATTCAACCGCGCCCCGGCACCCGCAGGCGGCAGCACGAATGCTCCCGGCCAGCAGGGCTCCGTGCTGGATGACGTGGACAACTGGAGCTTCTGGTCGGCGTCACAGCTCGAGTCGGGGGAAGCCATTCGCGCTCCCGACGGGCGCCAGTTCTTTCAGGTCCGCGCCTTCATGACGAGTCAGGACGTGTTCTCCTACGGACGGCTGCGATCGATGACGGTGGAGTTCTCGCCCCTGCTGGCCAATCCGGTGTTCGCCGAGGTCGCCCTGCTGGACGAGCCGACCCCCGAGGACGGCGTCGTCGAGGTGCCCCTGGGAGAGCCGGTGACTCTGACCTATGACGTGCGAGCCGAGTTTACGTCGGCCTCACAGGTGGGGTTTGACGGTCTTCGGCTGAACACGCCGGAGCCGGTGGAATTCCAGCGCTTCGAGATGGGTGAGCCTCTGGCCGAGGTGCAGCCGGACAGCATGCGCGTGCGCGACGAGTCCTTCGAGCTCTACTTCCCGTCGAACCCGGTGCGGCAGGGTACCAACGTCCCCCTGCGGCTGACCTTCGCCACTCGCGTGTTCAACTTCAGCACGCTGTTCGAGGGGGAGGTGTTCCAGATCGGCGGCGAGAACCTGCCGCAGTCGATCGACGGGGGTGACGCCAGCGATGCGGTGTCGACCGACGGCCTGATCGTCATCGCGCCGCTGAACCGACTCGAAGTGCTGTCCGAGCTGGTGATCCCCTCCAGCGTCGTGACCCCCAACGGGGACGGGCACAACGACGACCTGCAGCTGTCGTATTCCCTCCACGGCGTGCAGAGCGCCAAGGTCGAGGCTGCGATTCATGATCTGTCAGGTCGTGTCGTGCACAGATTGGTCAGCGACACTCGCGGCGAGGGACGGTACACCGAGACCTGGGACAGCACCGCAGGCGGTGCGATGGTAGCACCCGGCACCTACCTGTTGCGCGTAGCCGTCGACACGGATCTGGGGACCTTCGAACAGACTCGTGTGCTCGCCGTCGCCTACTGAATCAGTCGGCGCTGGACGAACCACCGACTGATGGGGCCCCTATCACCAGATAACGGTCAGGCCGGTCCCGGCGTCTCCCGGAGGGCCGTGCTCCTGGGGCTGCTCGGCAGTCTCATCATCGCCGCCGGTGAGCCCTTCGGCGTACTGGTGCTGCGCGGCTCGCCCATGGGTGCCGACTTCTCCACCGGCGCTGCGATCTTTCTCTTCCTGCCACTGACCCTGATGCTCAATCCCCTCGTCCGGCTCCTCGGCCGTCCAGCCCTGCGACGCGGCGAGCTGGTCACCATCTACATCATGATGATCGTCGCCGCCGCAATTCCCTCCTGGGGATTCACCCTCAACCTGATCCCCTTGATCGGCGGCTTCTTCTACTACGCCACACCCGAGAACGAATGGGCCCAGCTCATCCAGCCCCACGTTCCCGAGTGGCTGGTCCCCGACAGCCGCGTTGCGATCTGGAAACTCTTCGAGGGTGGCGCCCGCAGCGACTCGGTATCCTGGAGTTCCTGGGGACCGCCGCTGTTGATCTGGAGTCTCTTCGCCGTCACCATCTACTTCGTCACGCTCTGCCTGCTCGTCATCCTGCGCAAGCAGTGGGTCGAGCGTGAGAAGCTGCTGTTTCCCCTGGCCGTGCTGCCTCTGGAGATGAGTGCCTGCGAGCCGGGCCGGATTCTGCCGCCCTTCTTCCGCAGCTATCTGATGTGGGCCGGCTTCCTGATTCCGTTTCTGATCAACAGTCTGGAAGCGCTGCACCGGTACTACAACTTCATCCCGGTGATCGACCTTGATGCGTCCATCCCGATCCTGCGCAACTCCATCAACCTGCGTTGCTCTCCACGCCTGGAGGTCATCGGCCTCTCCTATCTTCTGAGCCTGGACGTGGGCTTCGGCGTCTGGTTCTTCGCTTTTCTCGCCCTGCTGCAGACCGGACTGGAGCGCATGCTCGGCTGGAGCATCGGCCCGGTTCAGCCCTTCTCCGATCCGGCCTCACCCAGTGTCGCCCACCTGGCCCAGGGGGCCCTGCTCTTTCTCGTGTTCGCCGGTTTCTGGCATGGCCGCCGTCACCTGAGCGACGTGTGGCGCAAGGCCATCGGCCACGCCCCCGACGTAGACGACAGCGGCGAGCTGCTCTCCTACCGCACGGCGGTGCTGGGCGTTCTGCTGGGTAGCCTGCTGGCTCTGGTCTGGCTGCTGGTGGCGGGGTTGAACCTGCCCACGGCACTGGTTTTCCTGGTCATGTCCATGGTGATCTTCATCGGGCTGACACGTATCATCGCGCAGACGGGCCTGGCTTCGTACAGGGCCTCGGTGGCCTCTCCCGTCTTCACGGTCAACGCCCTCGGCAGCTCCATGGTGGGAGCCACGGGGCTGACGGTTCTGGGGTTGAACTTCGCCTGGGCGGCGGATGTGCGCACCTTCGTGATGGCGTCTGCGGCGACGGGCGTGAAGCTGGCCCAGGAGACGCGGCTGGAAGGTCGGCGCCTGTTCTGGGCCATCATGGGCGCCATCCTCGTCGCCCTGGCCGGTTCCGCCTGGGCCATCGTCGAGCTGTCCTATCTGTACGGAGGCATCAACCTGGTGGGCTGGCAGTTCAGCGGATTGCCAGCCTTCACCGGCAACTGGATCACGCAGAACCTCAACAACCCGCAGCCCACCCAGCCCTGGCACATGGGCTTTTTGGTCCTGGGAGCCGGCCTCATGGGTATCATGTCCTGGGTCAAGAACCGCTTCGTCGGCTTTCCCATCCATCCCATCGGCATGACCCTGGGTATGACGGCGCCCATGTACCATCTCTGGTTCTCGGTCTTTATCGCCTGGGTGCTGAAGGCCACCATCCTCAAGTACGGCGGCCCCCGCGTCTATTCCCAACTGCGGCCGTTCTTCCTCGGCATGATCCTCGGCGGTTTCGGCTCCGCCGGGTTCTGGCTGATCGTCGACTACTTCACCGGCATGACGGGCAACAGCTTCACCATCTCCTGAGCAGGGGAAGAGCACCCGACACCCTTGTGTTCGTGTCGCAGAAACCCAGGGGATGCCCGCTCCGGACATCCATGGACAGATCGGGAGGGTCCGATGATCGATGGGGCCAGGGCGAACGGTTTCTCCGCTTGCGGCCCACTTCATCGGAGAACCTGCGCAAGTCGGACGAACACGTCGTGACCGACTGGCCCCGTACCTCCGAGATCAGGGAGGGCCTTGGCGATAACGCTTGACGTTAATAACGTTCCGCACAGTATCCGTATCAACGACCAATGGCTGTGTGCTTCGAATGGAAGCCGGGTCGCGCCACCAACGTTGAGATCGTCGACTACCATTAGGAGTCAGAAATGCCCGCCACGATCATGCCCCCGATCCATCCTGGAGAGATCCTGCTCGAGGACTTTCTCGAACCTCTTGGTTTGAGTCAGTATCGATTGGCGAAGGACACTTCCGTCTCTCCGCGACGGATCAATGAAATCGTCCACGGTACGCGATCTATCTCAGCGGATACAGCTCTTCGCCTTGCCCGCTACTTCGGCACCACGGATCGATTCTGGCTCAACCTTCAGGTGCACTATGATCTGGAACTGGAGAAGGACCGCCTTGGCGAGCGGCTACAGACCGAGGTGCAGGTGCTGAGACGAGCAAGCTGACACGCAGCGCCTCCGTGGATGACGACGGCTTTCATCTACGTGGCCGATGTGGACAACCGGCGTATTCAGGAGTGCGCGCCGCAACCTTCGCTGTGCCCCTGGATGAAGACAGGACCCGCGATTATCTGGGCAAGATGTATTCCGGCCTCAGCCATCATAGCCAGCATGACAAATTGCCCACGGGGCGGACAATACAGAAGGAGGCGCTGACAATGCCCAAAGGTCCCAACATCGTGCTGATCGTCGCCGACGACATGGGCTACGGAGACTTCGGCGTCTTCAACGACGGCCCGGCCCGGACCCCACACCTCGACGCGCTGGTCGGCGAAGGGGTGTGCCTGACCCAGCACTACGCCGGAGCGCCGGCCTGCTCGCCGTCGCGGGCAGCGCTGTTGACGGGGCGCTATCCGCACCGCACTGGCGCGCTGACACCGATGGAGGTGCGTGGAATGGACCGCATCGCCCTCGACGAGGTAACCCTCGGTGACACCTTCAAGCATGCGGGTTATAAGACGGGGCTGATCGGCAAGTGGCACAACGGGGCACTCGACGACCGTTATCACCCCAACGCCCGCGGCTTTGACGAGTTTGTGGGTTTCTGTGGCGGCTGGATGGACTACTTCGATTGGTGGATCGATCGCAACGGGCGGCGCGAGACGACGGACGGGCGCTATCTGACCGATGTGTTTACCGACGAGGCGGTCGATTTTATCCGTCGCCACCGATCTGACCCCTTCATGCTCTGCGTGACGTACAATGCCCCGCACTCACCGCTACAAGCGCCGGTCGAGGTCGTACAACCCTATATCGAAGCGGGGCTGAGCCCGAACGTGGCGACCATCTACGCGATGAACGAGATCATGGATAAGGGCGTCGGACGGATCACGGAAACGCTCGACGAGCTGGGATTGGCCGACGATACGATCATCATGTTCACCAGCGACAATGGCCCGGCCTTCGGTAACCGGCCCGATCAGGTGCCCAAAGGCATGAGTACGGATTCCCGTCGCTACAACTGCGGCTTCAACGGACAGAAGGGATCGGTCTACGAGGGCGGCATCCGGGTGCCGATGGTCATGCGCTGGCCCGGAGGGCTGGAGGGCGGACGGCGTGTCGACGAACTGGTGCACTTTACCGACTGGTTGCCGACGCTGGGCGGAATCTGTGGCGTCGAGCGGCCCGGTGGGCGAGCCCTCGACGGGGGCGACGCGTTGGCGACACTGCGCGGCGAGGGAGTCGAGGCGCCGGCGCGGTTCTGGCAGCTCAACCAGTTTCAGCCCGTCGGCTGGATCAACGCGGCGATGCGCGAGGGGCCGTGGAAACTGGTGCGACCCCAGCTGGCTCAGAAGCCCAAATCCGATGCGGACAAACGCGTGATGGAGCGCTACGTGGAGCTGGATATCAAGTACAAATACCACCCCGATGAAGTGACCGAGCTGATGAGCGAGCCGGATCCGGAACTGATCACTCCACCGCCGGCCGATCTGGAGCTATACAATATCGACGACGATCCGCTGGAGAAGAGCAACCTGGCGTCGTCCGAGCCGGAGCGGGCCAGCCGCATGCTCGGCGCGCTGGAGGAGTGGTTCGACGGAGTCGAAGCCGAAAGGCGGCGCATCCAACCCGATGGTTCCATTGTGGAGTTGGTCGACTGACGACTACACCAGGGGAGGTGCCTATCTCGAATAGGGCACTTCCCCTGTATCGTTCACCTCGTAACCCCACTTCTCCAGGTAGTACTCCTTCTCCCTGAAAGGATCATCTATGCCTTTCAGCTGCCGCTCCAACTCCTGCTGTAGCCCACTGCTGATACCTGCTGCCTCCGGCTCGTCTGCCAGATTTCGCAGCTGATACGGATCCTCCACATCGTCGAACAGATAGCGCTGCCCATCACTGGTGCGCACGAACGTATGGCGGTGGGTGCGAAGCGCACGGTATGCAGGATCGCGATGGTTCTTACCACTGAACGGCGATACGCTCATGTAGAGCGCGGCGTGGTCCTCCAGTTCGACCCCTTCTCGTACGCAGACGGAGAGATCTCTCCCCTCGACAGGATCAGGAATGTCGAGGTCGCACAGACTCAGCAGGGTCGGCATGATATCCACAGTGCCCAAAGGCGTGGTCACCTTGCGCCCCTGCTGTTGAGATGTGAGGGTAGGGTAGCGCAGGAGATAGGGCACACGGCAAGACTCATCCCAGAAGATCTGTTTGATAAACGGATTCCGACCATGCGATCCCATCATCTCGCCGTGATCTGAGGCGAAGATGAGGATGGTGTTTTCTTCGAGGCCGTTGGCCTTCAGGGTCTCAACGACACGGCCGATGCACCCATCCAGTGCGGCAATATGCGCGTAGTACCCAGCCGCTTCCTTGCGCGTGAAGGCTTCGGTTTCGGCGTCGTCAAAGGCCACGTTCGGAGAAAACTGGACATCGGCTGGCGCGAAGCGCGCCTGATATTCCTCGGGCGCGTTGTTGTGCGGGAAATGGGGTGGTCCCAAGGACAACGTCAGGAAGAACGGCTCTTCAAGATGTTGACCAATGAACTCGCACGCATCCTCGGTCTGTGCGAAGGCATCGTATCCGGACCACGTCTTGATCGTCTGATCATCCCCATCGTAGTACTCGGAGTTCTGATAGTCGTGCGAGCATTCGAGCACTTTCCAGTAGTCAAAGCCCTGCCGACGCTCCGGCGGGATGTAGCTGGCACGACCGCGTCCATCCACGTGCCATTTGCCGATGTAGGCCGTGGCATACCCACCCGACTTGAACGCCTTGCCAATGCTCTGCTCGTCCGGCGAGAGGGGTATGTCGTTCATGAACATCCCGGTGCCTGTCGGAAAACGACCCGTCAGCAGGGCGGCCCGTGCCGGCGTGCACACAGGAGATGTTCCGATGGCGTTGACGAAATCGAGTGACTCGGTGGCGAGCCGATCGATGTTTGGCGTTACGGCGTTCGGATCACCGTTGTAGCCCGTCGCTTTCGCACGCCACTGATCGGTCAAGATGTAGACTACGTTTGGCCTGTCATGCACAGGCATCGCATCCTCGTGATTTCTTCGTGTCTTGTCTGCCCCGACTAGCTCGGTTTTCACTCGGGCCAATCGTCGAAGTCAGCCGCTGGTCGCTCACTGACGACATTCGGATACTCAAGATGCATGTCGGCGTCGACGAGTCGGCCATCGCCCAGCAGAATCTGGTTCGAGGTCCTGGGTGTCACACGAGCAGGAAACGACTTTGCGAAGGCCTCTCTCTGGTCCTTCAAGCGATCGAGCGCCTGGTCATAGTCGAAGCCCTCACATAGCGAGGACCGAAGACGCTCGACCTCTGGTGGCGGCGCTGCGCCTTCCTTCAGAAGGTTTACCTGTTCGTCCGGGTCGGCTTGCAGGTCGAAAGCCAGGTCTTCGCAGTCTCTGAAGGTCACGACCTTGTAGCGCTCCGATCGAATGGCGCGATACTCGGTTCCAGGCCCCAACGCTGCCAGGTTCTCTATCACAGGACCATCACGCCCTTCGAGCTGAACGGATTGGCCGCCCGTGGCGACCGACGACAGGTCGATCCCCTGCAGGCCGTCTGGAGGCGTCACCTCGGCAAAGCCGCAGAACGTCGGGAACAGATCCGCAAGGCTGACAGGCGTCGTGACTTCTGACGACTTCATCGCACCGCTCCTGTGATCTGGCGTGGACACGATGAATGGGACACGGATCGAGGCCTCGTGCCACGTTCGCTTGAACCAGAGTCCGTGTTCGCCCCCGAGCTCTCCGTGATCTGACGTGTAGACGATGATCGTGTTGTCGAGGAATCCGTCGCGGTCCAGAATGGCCAGGAAATCTCCCAGCATTTCGTCGAACTGATCGACACACGCAAAGTAGGCGGCGCGTGCCTTGCGGGTCTGCTCCTCGGTGACGTCTTCGAGGAAGAGGCCCTGCGACTCGCCGGAGTCCGACCGGAGCGCGCCGAGCGTGAGGGGGTGATCGACCGTGTCTCCCGTTCGGCCGATCCGGGGCGGCGTGACACCATCCGGGTAGTAGCGATCGAAGAAGCGGCGTGCGGCGTTCATCGGAAAGTGAGGGTGAGCGAACGAGGTCATAAGGAACCAGGGCTGATCAGGACTCTGGTGTCTGTGCTCACGCAACCACGCCGTGGCCTCACGGGTAACAATCTGCTCCTGCAGCAACGATTCCGGGATGTCGCTGACACCGGGATCCCGCAGAACGGACGGCATGAAGATGTGATCCCTCGGTCCGGGCAGGTTGAGCGGGTCCTTCTGATGTGCTGGCGAGGGAGCGGTGAAGTCACCATAGGGCCGATGCTGGAAACCGGCCATCTGGCGCGATCCCATGAGGTGCATCTTGCCAACCGTCGCGGTTGCGTAGCCGTGATCACCGAGATGAGAGGCGATGGTCGGCACATCGGGAGCCAGGACGGCGCACTCGGAGGAGGGGCGTCCGGAGAGCATCGCAACTCGGCTGGGGACGCAGAGCGGAAACTGACAGTATGCCGTTTCGAAATGGGCGCCGCGCTCGATCAGGCCGTCGAGCGTCGGGGTCCGGCACGGCTCACCGCCACGCGCCGTGGGACGTGCGGAGAGAAACCGGTAGCTGTGTTCGTCACTCAGGAGGAACAGAATGTTGGGTTTCATGAATGTCCTTCGCTAGTGGCTTAG
>DASCMS010000166.1:0-4849 GCA_036011085.1 Candidatus Latescibacterota bacterium | reverse complement strand
GCAATTCTGACTTCGCCGACCATAAAGAGATCAGCCTGGCTCTTCGTAAATACACTCGGTGGAGAAACTCAAACCCATCTGACGCCAAATTGAAAAAGATCGAAAATCGCAAACTGTCTTTCGTTACACGGCACTAGTTACTGCTTCCGTCGGGCTGCAGGTACCAGGTCTCGGGATAGTAGGGCCACGACCAGCGTGAGTCCCAGCCCCAGTACCCCTGTCGAGGTACGTTCTTCAACTCGTCCTTGACGACGACGGGATGCGGTCCCAGCCCGATGACGCCGATGGACCAGATGTTCTCCGCCTGACTGCGCAGGATTCGTTTGCCCATATCGACCCGCTCCTCCAGCTCATCTGTGCGCCTCAGGATCTGCCACCATTCGATCAGTTGTTTGATCTGTGGCGGTGGTTCTCTGCCCTTCGTGCCACCGGACAGGTACCACCGCGCCCACCGCGAAAACAGCAGGGGCTCCTGCCCCACATGCATCGGTACGTACCAGAAGGGCTCGATGGGAAACAGGATGTCGGCGTTGCGGTCGGCGTGCCAGATGGCCATGTCCATGAGTCCTGCATTGGCGCGTGTACTCTGCAGACCGCCGCTGATCTGCTTGCGGCTGACCTGCACTCCCACTTCCGCCCAGTGCGCCGTGACGAGCTCTACCGTCGGCTGCTTGGGCGTCTCTCCGAGGGTGTATTCGAGGGTGATATTCAGCGGTTTGCCATCGACGCCCTCACGCACACCATCGCCGTCGACATCGGCGAGACCCATCTCGTCCAGCAGTGCACCGGCCCGCCTGGGGTCGAAATCCGCATAGGCCCGGGCGAACTCGGGCTCGAAGTAACGGCTCGATGGCACCACCGTAAGTTGACGTGGCACGGCCTGACCGAAGTAGACGATATCGTTGATCTCGTCCCGGTCGATGGCCAGCGACAGTGCCCGCCGGAATCGTACGTCCTGAAATACGCGCCGCAACCGCTCATCGGGATGGGTGAGATTCATCTGGAACACTACATCCGAGCCATAGGGACGAGGCCAGATGTAGGTGCTGTAGCCGTTGTCCTTCTCGAACCGCTTGAACAGTGGAATGTCCGCCGTCATGAACTGGCGGCCCGAAAAGGTCACCTGCCCCGTTGACGCCTTCGCCGCCTTGATCTCGGCGCTCTCCACCTTCTGCGTCTCGATGTAGTCGATATAGGGCAGCTGGTTGCCCGCCGGATCAACCTTCGGGTAGTAAGGATTGCGCTCGAATCGACTGCGCGTCGACGACTTGTCGATGATCATGAAGGGACTGAGCACGGGCCGGTGGAACACGAGCAGGTCGCGTGTGCTGTTGACCACTTCGAAGTACTTGCGCCAGTCCTCGACGCCGAGCTCTTCAGCCTCCCGCGTGAGTTGTTCAACGTCGGTGAAGTCGGGGTGATAGCGCTTGAGAAAATGGGCCGGCGCCAGGTAGTTGTCGCCGGAGTGGGCCAGCTTTTTCAAGAAGAGCGGTTGCGGCTCAGGAAAGTGGTAACTGAACGAGTAGTCGTGATGAATCTCCAGCGTCGCGCCCTGCAGCATGGGCGTGACCACCGGTGTGATCTGGTTATTGAACTCGATATGGAGCAGGTCGAACTCGAAGTCCTCGGAACTCAGCGGATGGCCGTCCGACCACCTGACGCCCGGCCGCAGGTCGATCGTCAGCGTCCGGCCGCCGTCAGAGAACTCGGCCCCTTTTGCGTAGTTGGGCAGGTTCAGCTGCAGTTGCGGACAGACCCGGAAGGCGCCACCGGGTGGGTTGAGCAGATCCCATCCCCCGTCGAAGACAGAGGCCGTACCACCGTACACACCGATCCCCTCGTATGGCTCCACGACGATCGGATCGTCGGGCAGACGTTGCTCCACCGGGGGCAGGTCTCCGGCAGCGACGGCCGCATCGAGCATCGGTGACTGCTGGAACGTCGACAGACCCGTCTGTGCAGCGGTCCCGGGTGGCTCGAACCAACTGGCCGGCCAGGCGCTGCGCGGAATGTCACCCTCCGTGGTGTCCGCAGCCGCCGTGGCTCCGAGAGCGAAGACCGCATACCAGACAGCGGTTGCCACGACTGTCGGTCGATGGGTACTGCGAAGACGCTCAGTCACTCGGCCGCCGGTGCGGCGAGGGTGAGCAGAATGAGATTGGCACGGCGCAAGCGAGTCCCCCTGGGTTCTGACGTCCTTCTCATGTATGGTAGCTCATCCCTCAGACGCGGGAAACAGACCGTCAGAAACGGTAGAACGAATTGAACAGCGAGGCGCCACCCACGCCGACACACGAACCGAGGATGAGACCGATGAAGAAGGGCCGCACCTTGCGGTAGAGGACGATGCCGCCGTAGCGCAGCAGCGCTCCCTTGACGAGCCAGGCCAGAAAGATGCCGAACCAGTCGATCCGCACCGTGTTGGTCAGTGCGAAGGCCAGCCCCACCGGCTGCAGTGGCCAGCCGACGAAGTTGTGCGTCGCCCAGGAGAGCAATCCGGCCGTGCCGGCGCCGATCACGAGAAAAAGATGACAGGCCCACTGTGGCGGATTCGGGTTGTTCATGGCGTTGACAACCCAGCCCCAGTGCAGCTGGGGTGACATGATGTAATACCACACGTATCCGTGGAGCAGGCCGTGATGATACCCCATCGATACGTAGTAGTAGATCGTCGTCGCCAGCCCGACGAACAGAGCGGCGAAGAGAAACAGGATCAGCGTGCGTGGCCGAATCCGCAGACTCTCGGGCTCACACACCTTTAAAGCGTGGGCCAGCGTACCCATGTGAAACAGCTGGATATCTCCGGCCCACACGTAGCTCAACCCCATAGCCGCCAGTCCGGAATGGCCGAAGGTGGCCGTACCGAACAGGTTGGTGAACACCGGCGCCACGGCATAGGGCGCGCGCAGACGGCTGACGCCGGTCTGTGCCAGAACCCGTGCGGTGCCGAAGAACATCAGCAGGGCGACACAGACGAAGGCCAGACTCCACAGAGCGGGGAGTCCCGTGGCATACAGAAACACCGTCATGAAAGTCAGTCCTCCGATCCCCATGATGGCGCTGGACCGTGGCGACAGCAGATGCGAGTCGGGTGATGGTTCCCCGCTGACCACACGACGCCACTGCTGCTTGAGATACCCCCGTGAGATCCACAGCGATGACAGGGCGATGAACAGCAGGGCGCCCACCTGCTGATGCGCCATCAACACCGACCCCCCTGCGTGTGGCTGTGCCGGCAGGGGGGCCATGACCCCCGCCCACCCCAGCAGCCCCTCCTCGAGGGATGCCACGATCTGCAGAAACCAGACGCTGAACAGCACATTGAGATTGATCAGGTAGCTCAGGCCGACGACGAGCAGGTCCGTGTTCAGATTGAAGGTCACGCCGAGATCACGGAGCGGGATCTGGAACGAGGGAATGCCGACGCCGCGGATCGTTTCCAGATCGTAGATGCGTTCGAGCATGCGCAGCGTGGGCAGTGACCAGGCGATGAAGAATCCCGGCCACAGGAGCTTCTCTTTGAGGAAGCTCGAGGCCGGATCCCGCAACGACTCGACCATCAGCGACGGGGTTGTTGCCAGCGGATATACCAGGCGTTCCTCCCGCGACCACTGATGGTGCACGAGACTGATGAGGGACAGGCTGACACAGAAGAAGGCGACGACGAATGCCGCCCAGATCATGCTCGGAAGGATCCAAACCTCCCAGGGGACCCTCTCGCCGGCAGCGGCCCCCTCGAACAGACGCCGCACGAGATCGCGATCCTTGACCAGCAGCCAGTCCGGCAGCAGGTCCCATAACATGCCCTGCCAGTAGTTCTCCGGTGTCGCGTAGTAGATGGCCCCGGCTAGCAGCGGGATGAAGTACCCACCGAAACCCATCGTCGGTATGACCGTGGCAACCATCAGGGCGGCGTAGATCAGAGCCAGCGATGACGGTGCCAGACGCAAGCGAGGCACGATCGTGCCGAGCAGGAGAGCGAAGGCGGTGACGAGAAACAGCAGGAAGATGACGCCCACCGTGTTGAAGTGGTCGGCGAATCCAGAGTACTCGCCCAGAAGGATGTAGCTGCGTACACCGACGAAGTTGAGAAACAGGCTCAGCCCCAGGGCCACGACCAGTGCCGTCAGGGTCTGCACGGTTGGCTCATATTTCAGTGTCTGCGTCGTCCCGCACGGAAAGAAGCCCACGCCGCTGAAATGCCCGCCCAGCGCGGGCCGAAAGTTTTCCCAATCGTTTGCAGATGCGAGAGGATCATATGCGAACCGGGTGGGTCGGTCCAGCAGTGGAACTGTGGGATACTGTGGCCGCGTTTGACGCTCGGCCCGTTCCCACGCCTTTTTCAGGTTCCGTGATCCCGACTATCAAGCCCCCCGTGCGCGTCGCTCTGCTCTTCCTCGTCTACCTGGGCGTACTCCACGGCATCTACCAGCTCGAGCGACGCACGACCAACCGCTATCTCGAACGCCCATTGACCCATGCCGTCACCGTCGCGTCCGGGTACCTGGCGGCAGTGCTGCTGCCTTTTCCTGTCGAGCAACGGGGTGTATCCGTCCTCGCTTCCGAAGGCACGGCGGTCCTCGTCGCCGCCGGCTGCAACGGCGTGGAAGCTCTGTTTCTGATCCTCGCAGGCGTGCTGGCCGTGCCGGCTGCGTGGGCGGTCCGAGGCCGAGCCCTGGCCTGCTACCTGCCGCTGCTCTTCTTCCTGAATCTGCTGCGCGTCGATGGCCTGCTCTACGTGCTGGTCCGTTTCCCCGAGCATATCTCCCTGGCCCATGACCAGATCGCCCAGGGGATCATGGTGGTCGCCGTCTTCCTGCTGTGGTTGCGGTACCTCGGCCGTGTGACG
>DASCMS010000165.1:0-7554 GCA_036011085.1 Candidatus Latescibacterota bacterium | reverse complement strand
GAAAGCGCCCTCCCGGGAATCGGGAGGGCGCCGTGGAGCGTGCGTCGACTTGCCCTACTCTACCAGCGTCAGGATGGCCGTGGCCTGACCCTTGGTATCGCCCTGCCACGCTTCGAGGAAATTCCCGAAAAGTTTCTTGTCATACTTTCCGGGAAACCAGGCTTCCATCATCGTGTCGCCGTCGTCGTCGATGTAGAACCTGGCGACGGTGGCAGCAGCGTTGAGGGAGTTCACCGTGTCGATGATGTCCTTCCGCTTCTTGTCGCTCGACTTGGCGAAGGTCTGTACCATGACGCCATCATTGTATTCCTTCAGAAGGATATTCAGTTGCTCGCCGTGGTTGGCCGGATCCAGTCATCGTCCACCTCACACTCGTAGTCGTCAAACTCCAGATGCTTGACGAACTTGTCGGAGTCAACGGGTGGCGTAGCGATGCCTGCGGTGACAAAGAGGAGATTGCAGAGGATAGCGCCTAGAATTCGGTGGGTCATGGTTGGCTCCTGCGCTGGGCTATGAATGAACGGCAGGTACCACGGCCTGCCGGACCATGGCGCACCTGATCTGTGCAACCTTACACCCCTGCAACCACAGCGGCAAGGAGACCTGATGCAAAGCGACAAGACCTCCGAGGGCGTCAGCATCCTGGCCCGGATCGACCTGACGGACTGCCCTGTGGGCAACGTCCTCGACCCCAACGAACCGGACCAGAGCCGGGAAGAGAGCACCTTCGACGGCTGGACGAACG
The DNA here is from genome assembly GCA_036011085.1 of Candidatus Latescibacterota bacterium. Classification (GTDB taxonomy): domain Bacteria; phylum Latescibacterota; class UBA2968; order UBA8231; family UBA8231; genus UBA8231. The sequence continues at coordinate 6,809 of DASCMS010000165.1, read as the reverse complement.
GTCTGACGGCGCCGCCGAACTGGCGCATGCCGGCGTTCTTCCGCGTCATCGCCGACGCCGATGCACCCGGCGGTGCCGAGCGTGTGCTCGAACACATCAACAAGACGGACCGGACGCTGGTGGCCGGTCACGATCTCTGGTCAGATCTGACCATCGAAGCCAGCGTGCGCCAGCTCAACGCCTTCTCCCAGCCCAACAGCGACGACCCCCACGCCCACGTTGCCCTCACCGGGCTGATGCTGCGCTACCGGGATCTGCGGCAGTACTACTTCTTCGGCTTCGAGGGCTTCGGCCGTCTCGTCCTCTATCATCGCCACGACGAGGCCTGGTCCATGCTGGCCGACCAGCCCCGCGGGATCGACCGTGAACGCTACTACCGGCTGCGCGCCGAGTGTGACGGGCCCTGGATCCGCTGCTTCCTCGACGATGAACCCGTCTTCTCGGCCCGCGACGATCGTCTGCCCACGGGCAAGGCCGGCGTACGCACCAACACCCGGTGCCGGCTGCATTCGATTACAGTGACTGCCGATCAGCCTTCTCGTGCTGCCTTTGCCAGTCGCCTGGATGCCCGCGAGCGCGACTGGGCTCAGGCTGCCCAGCGCTATCCGCGGCCGATCCTGTGGAAGAAGATCGACATCTCCCCGTGGTGGCCGTGTGCGGTGCGTTACGGTGATGCCCGCGGCGCCGGGCACAAGGAGCTGATCCTGGAGAAGGACACGGGGGACGGACCTCGCCGCATCTGCCTCGACATCGATTCCGGCGAGGTACAGTCCGACCGCACCTTCGGCGCGGCTCGCGGTCTGACGCGCACGGCGGTGCATGACCTGGATGGCTGCGGCGCCGAGGACATCATCGGCCTCGACCTCGACGCCGATCGTCTGCGCCTGGTCTCCGGACAGACGGGTGAGATCACCGCCGACGTCGAACTGCCACGCACCGGTCCCTACCGGGGCTGGCGCCACGACAGCGTCGGCAACTGGCTACACTCCCTGCGCCCGCTCTGGCCCTGCAAGCTCCGGGCGGAAACGAAAGGCGCGCAGGACCTCATCCTGCGCGACGGCGACGGTGCCGGTACGGGGTACTCCTTCTGGTGTTTCGACGACGAGTTGCAGCTGCGCTGGCGTGCCGATGCCGACGGCGCCTGGCATGGCATGTACCTGTGGTTCTGCGATGTCGACGGCGACGGTCGCGACGAGATCCTGCCCGGCTACGAGCTGTGGGACGGCGACGGCAAGCGCCTGTGGACCATGGAGGGCTCGGAGTACCTCGAGGACTCCGGCGGCGCCGGCCATATCGACCACGCCGCCTTCGGACCCATCAGCGGTGACGGTGGAGTGCAGATCGGCGCCGCCGGTTCCGATCCGGGATTCTTCCTCATCGATGCCCGCGATGGTTCGGTGCTGCGCCACCATCGTTACGGTCATGTCCAGGGCATCCACGCCGGCAATTTCCGCTCCGACCTTCCCGGTCTGGAGATGTGGATGGGCGACCGCTGGGGGACCTACGGCCTGCTCAACATGGTGAGCGGCACCGGTGAGCCCCTCGGTCGCATGGAACCCGACAACGTCAGCCAGGGCGGCCCGGCGGTGAACTGGTCAGGGGACGGGGAGGAGCTGCTGTTTCTCAACACGAGCGCCGCCGCCTTCGGTTTCTGGGACGCCGCCTGCCGTCGGGTCCTGCGCCCGGTCTGCGACGGCCTGCCCTTTGATTGGCTCCGGGGAGGGATCGTCGAGGACGTCTGCGGTGACGCCCGGGATGAAATCACTTTTGTACATGACGGCAGCCTCTACATCGTCACGCAGGACACTCCCTACCCGTCGGGCGAACGGATCTATGCACCCACTCGACGGCTGGATATCTCTCTGCCGGGGTGGGTGATCGCCGACTGAGACCGGAACCGCCGGTTTTTCTCGAGGTCGCACTGAACCTGCCCAGGGTCTGACCGGTCCTACGGGTGGAACGACCAATACCGTGACCGACGAAACTCTCCTGCAGGGCGTCACCCGAGGCGACGCCGAGGCTCTCGAACTGCTCTACGAGCGGTACGGCGGCGCCCTCGAGCGACACCTGCAGCGAATCGTGCGTGATGACGCTGCCGCCGACGACCTGTTGCAGGAGGTGTTCCCGCGCGTCTGGGAGCGCGCCGCCCAGTTCTCGGGAAAGGGCACGCCGCGTTCGTGGCTCTACAGCATCGCCTCGAACCTGGCCCTCAACCACCTGGACGCGGTACGCCGTCGGCGACAGCAGAGCCTGGATCCGACACCGGACAGCGATGACGACGGCGATTCGCCCTTGCCTGCCTGGTTCGTCGACGAGGCGGCTGTCGCCCCGGATGCAGCGATCGAGGCACTGGAGGTGCAGCGCCTCGTACGCCGCGTCGTCGAGACGCTGCCCGAAGACAAGCAGCGCGTCATCCACCTCGTCTATGACGCCAACCTCGAGATCTCGGCGGTGGCCGCTGAGCTGGGCGTTCCTGAAGGCACGATCAAATCCCGTCTCCACTACGCCCGTCGCCAGGTGGCGGCCGGCTGGCAGGAGATCACCCGCCAGTGGGAGGACTGACCTTGACTACGCCCGACCCTTTTGCCGCGCCCTGGCACCGCCGTTCCTGGGACGAATTCCTCGAACGCGCCCTGCCCGATCTGCTCGCCGAGAGACTGCCACTGGCAGGGTACCAGCTCGATGCCGATGACCCGTCGGCTTCGACCCGGCGGGTTCATGTGTTCCTCTCCGGTGCCGACGGAGATGTGGAGAACACCTATGACATCCCGCGCCCGGACCCGGAAGGTGTCTTCCATACCGATGACGGCCAGATCGTCTGCGTGGCCGTGGCCGAGGCCGGTGTCGATCTGGCTGACGCTGATGTCAGGTGTTGCGGCGATCTCGCCCTCGACTGGATCGCCGGTCGTCTGCGCACGGCGGGACCGGGCGAATGTCCGGCGGATGCCTACGACGCCCGTGCCTGGCTGCCTCTCGACTCCTGGCTGCAGCAGTTCATCATGCAGCCGGGGCTGCAGCCCTGGGATGCGGTGACCGTCCAGTGGCTGCAGAGCAACAACTGGCTCGACCGCCACGCCCATCTGCGGCGTGTCAAGATCCCGGATCGCGAAGAGGTGATGACAGCAGGGCATCACGGACGCGTGTGTGTCATCGAGACACCGGAAGGTCCCAACGTCGCCCGTGTTCTCAGCGTCGCCCGTGGCGCCGAGATCCACGATCGCCGGATCCATATCGTGGACGATACGCCGACGGCACGCCTGGGTGTCACCACCGGCTGTATCCCCTTCCTGGAGCACGATGATGTGAACCGGGCGTTGATGGGGGCCAACATGATGCGGCAGTGGCTGCCGCCGGCCACGCACGAACCCGCCCGGATCCGCACCGGCCTCGAGCCCGAGGTCGACGGATTCTGGTGTGGCCACGACCTGCTCACCGCCTTCATCACCTGGGACGAAGGCTGCTTCGAGGACGCCCTCGTGATCAGCGAAACGGCCTCTCACCGGCTCGCCTGCCCGGAACCGGTGACCATCGGCGACAAGCTGTCGCACCGGCACGGCGCCAAGGGTGTGGTTTCACAGGTCCTTCCCGATGCTGACATGCCGGCGCTGCCCGACGGCACCCACGTGGAGATCATCTGCAGCCTCACCGGTCTGCCGTCCCGGCTGAGTCTGGGCAGCCTGCGGGAGGCTGTCATGAGCCGCGTCGCCCAGGCTCGAGGTACTCATCTCGAGGTCGCGCCCTTCTCCTCCCCCTCGGAAGACGACCTGCGCCGGACGCTGGTTGAGGCCGGTCTGCCGGAGGACGGCATGGAACAGCTCACCCTGGACGGCGAACCCCTCGACTACCGCAGTAGCGTCGGCTGGGTCTACTGGGGTTGCACTGTACATCTGGCGCGGGAGAAGCTGCATGCCGCCGCCGATCTCGAGCACGTTGCGCCGGAAAAACGCCGGCTCGTCGGTCCCATCGCCGGGGATCTGCTCCGCTATGCACCGCAGCACCAGGGAGAACTCGAGGCCGCAGCTCTGCGGGAAGCAGAGGCCGTAGAGACGATCCGCGAGCACTATAACACCCGTGCCGTCGATCGCCCCGACAGTGACTCTCTGGCGGCACGGGTCGCCTCGGGAGCCCCCCTCCAGGCCGAGCCGCCGTCACCACAGTTTTCGCGCCTGCAGACCCGTCTTGAGGTGGCCGGGATTCGCCTGCAACTCGACGGGGGTTCGATGGCCGTCAGCCTGGGCCCGGCATCCACGCACACCACCGCCCTGGCCGAGCCCACACCTCACCCCTGGCTCCCCGACCACACCATCGATCACGTCGGTGGTCTGGAGGAGTCGGCGGCCTGGACACCGCTGCTGGAAGCCAATCGTCGCCTGCAGAGGGCACTTTCGAGCCACGCACCCCGGGCCCTTCTCGACAAGACTCGGTCCCTGCTGGCCCGGCGCCTGGCCGAATACCTCGATGACCTGGTCGGCCCGGCCGACCTGCAGTTCCAGGCGAATGTTCTGTTTACGGCCCGTGGCGTGATCGCCCCGGGCTCCGACCTGCATCACGACCAGATCGGTGTGCCGGAGGAGATCGCCTGGGTGCTGTTCGCCGGCCTCGTGGCGCAGCGGCTCGGCAATTGCGACGCGGCGGCATCCCGTTCGCCGGAGGCGGTGGCCGCGCTGGACGAAGTGATGGCCGAAAACTGGGTAATCCTGCACCGCCCTCCCGCCCTGCTGCCATCGAACTTCATCGCCTTCCAGCCCCGGCGCACGGGCGGCAGCGCCATCCTCGTTCACCCTCTGGTGACAAACTGGATGAATGCCGACTTCGACGGCGACCAGGCGGCCCTGTCCCTGCCGATCACTGGGGCAGGTCAGCGCGAGGCCCGGCAGCGGCTGTCACTGGTCAGCCACTTTGGCGGCGGCACCGATCCGGGGTCGCGCCACGGCTGGCTCTACCACGATGCCATGTGGGGACTGGCCCATCTGGCCCGCACGGCGGAGGGGCGCCGGACCATCGATGAGACGGCGGGTCAGCCTCTGTGCAGTGAGCAGAGCGTGCTGTCCACGGGAGCCATCGCCAGGGCCCTCGGGAACGATGCCGATGCTGTGGACACACGCCAGCGGCTCATGCGGCTCGGCTTTCAGAAAGCACGCCGCGCCGGCGGCTCCATGGGTGTGTTCATCGGCTCTGATCTCGAGCTGCCGCCGAAGCCCCCCGCCGACGACATCGATGCCCTCGAGTCGTACTCGGCCGAGGTGCAGGCGGTGCTGGCGGCTTTCACGGACTTCGACGATGACGCCCTCGGCCCCGTCCGCCTGGCCCAACAGAGCGGTGCCCGGGGCAGCCTGCACCAGCTGTCCATCCTCGTGGGCGCCAACGTCGGACGCTACGCTTCGCCCTGGTCTCAGCGGGAGGGGCAGCAGCCGTCAGCCATGTTCGGCCTCGCGCGGTCCGCCTGGAGCGGCTTGCAGCAGGTCCACCGGGAAACGGCAGGATGGCTTTCTTCGCCGCCGGTGTGGGCTCGGTCGGTGGAACGTAAGCCACAGGCTGCGGGTGGCTCAGCGGTGGGAGGAGTGCTCTCCCGGGCACGTATGTCCCGGCGACCGGGTGTGGTTTTCGCTCGTGCGGCACTGCGCAACGAGACCGACCCCCTCACCGATTCTGTCTCTCGACTCTGGGTGGGCCTGCCCCACGTGTCCTGAGTCACAGCGTTTTTCGGGCTTTAGCCTACGTTCGGGGGGTCCGACACTCGGATCCCCCCTCGTCGTTTGCACAACCGGGGGGTTGTTACCCTTTTTTGGTCCCGGTGCGGTACAGCCAGGGATCCCCGGGTTTGCCTACGTGAATTCCCCTCCCATCAGCATGAGTACCCGCGATCTGCGGGCCCTACTGCGCGAGTCCGACAGGAATGGCGGTGGTGTCGTCGTGCGTATGGCCAGTGACGTCCCGGGACCGGGCGGCTCCACATTCATCGCCGTCAACTCACGCTTGACCGAACGCCACCTCAACTGGTTCGAGCAGCGCAATCCCGCGTCGGGGACGCGCCCCACGTACATCGACGTCTTCATCGTCAACGAGGGCGGCCGGGCCGCACGTGGACCGGATCCGGGACGTACGGCCGAGGCCGCGGATTCGGCCGGAGAACGCCACCGCCGGGCTCGCGAGATGTCCCGGGAGGTCGTAGCCCGCGCCGATGAAGTCACCCGCCAGGCAGGTGAGGTCTACCGCATCGTCGGGGACGCAGCCTTCTCTCCCAAGGCCTTGCGCAACCCGCAGGTACAGGAGAATCTGGCCGCCCTCGACGAGCGCATTCATCAGTTCCACGCCTCGGTGCGTGGTGCCATCGACGAGTACCTGGTGGGCAACACGCTGATCATGGACCTGATCTCGCGGCATGATCTGGCGACCCGGATGGTACAGCACGGTCTCAGCGTCGCCGTCTTCGCCACCGAGATCGCCTCGCAGGTATTGCTCAAGGGTGTCGACGAACACGGAGACGGGGAGTGGCCCGCCGGCGATGACGAGCGGGCCCAACTGCGCTTGCAGTTACTGCAGAAGGACCTGGCCGAAATCTTCCTCGGCGGCTTCATGCATGACTGTGGGCTGTGGGCTGTGGGCTCCGGAGGCGACACCCGGCGAGAGCCACGAGACGGCGGGCGCCCGCCTGTTGTGGAGCATCCCCGAGATCCAGTCGTTCCTGCCGTCGCTGACAAAGATCCTGCTCTTTCACTCCGACGTGATCCGCATCGCCGCCAAACCGGCTCTGGTGCAGATTGTCGAGTACCCCGACGACGCGGCCAGGACCACCTTTCGCGCTGAGT
>DASCMS010000164.1:0-14322 GCA_036011085.1 Candidatus Latescibacterota bacterium | reverse complement strand
CTGAGCCCGGCTTCTACATGCTGACGTCGAACTTTCTCAGCGACAAGGCCGGGGTGCGCCGCGAGACGTTTCTGGCAGCACTGAAGGCCGAGGGAGTGCAGGCCTTCGCCTACGTGCCGGAAGGCATCCAGCACTGGCGGCGGCTGCACTGGAAGAACTACAGAGGGCCAACGGCGCACTGGCAGGGACAGCTGCGACGGGCAAAGATTGACTACGGCGCCAGAGCCCTGCCGAACTGCGACTACAAGGTCGATCACGCCATCGAGCTGAGCTTCACCCACTGGCACCGTCCGGCCAAACGGGCGATGCAGAGAATGGCCGATGCTTTCTTGAAGGTGGAGGATCAGATCGAGGCGTTGCGGGAGTACGAGGCGGAGAAGGACGATCAGACGGGAGATGGCACGTCGCGCACTCTGAACGAGGCCCGGCGGGCGGCCACGTCGTACCGGCGAGGCAGGTGATGCGAGGACTCACGCCAGCGGAGAAGGCGGCCTATGACGAAGAGGGCTTCGTCATCCTCGAGGCATTGCTGACGCTCGCTGAGTGTGGAGACTTCGTGAAGCACATGGTCGATCTGCACGCCGGGCACACACGGCTGGACGGTTTTGAGCTGCGTCAACCCGGCGGCGCCAATGAGTGGGGACGCACGCACAACCAGCACGTCTACGATCAACTGGCATTGGACTACCTTCTGCTGCCGCAGCTGCGTCAGCCCCTGTTCGACTGCATGGGAGACGAGCCGGAGGGCATCCAGACGATGTATTTCTGGAAGGGCTCGGAGCAGCGTCAGCACCAGGATGCATATTACCTGCCAGGCTGCATGTCGGCCTGGCTTGCCTTTGTTGATGTCAGCCGGGACAACGGCACGATCTGGGTGCAACCGGGTTCCCACAGGCGTCGTCTTCTTCCACGGCGCGTTAATCCATCGGGGCGGTGAGATTCTGCAGCCCGAGTCTGACCGCCACGTGCTGGCCAATCACTACATCCCGTATGGCTTCGACGACTGGCCGCACACCTCCTGGACACGACACGGCTTTGACGGCGCTGGGCGCCGGCATCCGGAACCTGCATGACCAAAGGAGAACAAGATGGCCGATGACGCGCTCCTCATCGTCAGTACCCTGACCGACGACGAGGGCATCTTCGTGTACCGTATCGCCGATGGCGATGGCCGGCTGGAGCTGGTCCGACAGACGGCACAATCGATCAGCAACCCCTTCTTCATCGATCTGCATCCACAGCTCGACGTGCTCTACAGCATCACAGATCCGGGGGGAGAGCGCCTGGTATCGGCCCTGTCACTGGATCGCGCCGGCGGCGAGCTGTCGCTGATCAATCAACAGCCCACGCACGGTGGCTATCCCTGCTACGTGGCGGCGGATCCCTCGGGCAGGGCGGTCGTGGTGGCCAACTACGACGGTGGCAGCGTCGCCTCGTATCCGCTGGCGGCGGATGGTTCGCTGCAGCCGGCCGGGTCGTTCATTCAGCACGTGGGATCGAGCATCGACGAGAACCGGCAGCAGGAGCCCCACGCTCACTGCTTCTGGATCGCCGCCGACGGCCGCTTCGCTTTCGCCAACGACCTGGGCACCGACCAGGTCATGATCTATGCTCTCGATGTGGAAAAGGGTACCCTCGCACCCGCAGAGCAGCCCTTTGCGCGAGTGCGCGCCGGTGGCGGGCCCCGCCACTTCACCATCGCTCCCGACAACCGTCACGCCTACGCCATCAACGAACTGGGTAACACCATCACCGCTTTCGACTACGACGCCGAGCGTGGTTTGTTGCTCGAGCAGGGCATGGTGCCGACCCTGCCGGAAGGCTACGACGGGGTGACACACACGGCCGATCTGGCGGTGACGCCAGATGGGCGGTTTCTCTATGGTACCAACCGCGGCCACGACAGCGTCGCCATGTTCACCCGTGACACCGACAGCGGGGAACTGACGCCGAACGGTATCGAGCCGAGTCGCGGCGGCATGCCGCAGAACCTGACGATCACGCCGGAGGGAAACCTGCTGTTCCTGTGCAACACGAAGGGCGACAAGGTAGTGGCCTTCCGCATCGACGGGGACAACGGCAGGCTGGAGTTCAGCTGCGAGACGGCCATGCCGGCGCCCGTGTGCGCGGTGCTCGGATAGTGTCCTGTCGCAGAGATTTATCGATATTCGTCCGCCGAGCCATCCCGGCTCGCGGCGTTGCGCTCGCTCTGTGTATCCCACCGATACGCATCGATCGCGCGCCTTGCGACCCGGGCGTCTCGACGACCGAATCTCATCAACCTATCTCTGCGACAGGACACCGTATCATGGCCAAGATCTTCAACCCCGAAAGGATGGCCAGGCTCGAGGCCCCGGAGCGTGCCGCCTGGCAGAAGCCTGATGAGATCGTCTCCCGTCTGGATTTGCAGGAAGGGGCTGTCGTAGCCGAGATCGGCCCCGGGACGGGGTACTTTACTGTGCGCCTGGCTGCGGCGGTGGGCCCCAAAGGCAGGATTCACGCTCTCGACCTGCAGGCGGAGATGCGAGCTGCTCTCAAGGAGCGGTTGACAGCTGCGGGGATCGACCACGTGGATGTGGGTGGGTGCGGTCCGGTGGAGACGGGGTTGGAGGACGCTTCGGTGGACCTGGTCTTCCTGGCCAATCTGACCCACGAATACGATGACCTGACCGCCGGACTGCGGGAGTGTGCTCGCATCACACGGCCGGGCGGCCGCATCGTCGTGGTGGACTGGAAGGCGGAGGAGATGGACACCGGTCCGCCCCTCGATCACCGTGTGTCGGAGGAGACTGTCATCGGAATCGCGGAAGGTCTCGGGTTGTCACTGTCGGCAAGTGAGACGATCCTGCCCTACCACTACTTTCTGCTGTTTGGTGTGTGAGAACAGGAACGTCTCTTGCGAATCACCGATTTCAGCCACATCGTGCCGGTGTCGAAGATCGACATCACGGTAGGCACCCGTGCACCAAAGGTGGCGGAGGTGGACCGGACGACGACGGTGCCGAGGACGGCCGACATCCGGCCGCGGGGGATGGGCCTGGCTGTTGAACCCCCGCGCGAGGGCCCGTTCCCGTCGGTTGCCCCACATCTTGGATTTCGCCTCGACGTCTTCGCCTGAGGTGCCGCAGTCTACACCATCTGCTTGAGGAATCGTCCGGTGTGACTCGCCTTGCAGCGGGCCACATCCTTCGGTGTGCCTTCCACCAGGACTCTCCCGCCCCCGCGCCCACCCTCCGGCCCCAGGTCGATGACGTGGTCGGCTGTCTTGATGACATCGAGATGGTGCTCGATGACGATCACCGTGTGACCGGCAGCGACCAGCCGATGGAGGCAGTCCAGCAACCTTGATATGTCGGCCAGGTGCAGACCTGTCGTCGGTTCGTCGAGGATGTAGAGCACATGACCACGCCGCTGCAGCTTGCTCAGTTCCGTGGCCAGCTTGATGCGCTGGGCCTCACCACCCGACAACGTCGTCGCAGACTGACCGAGAGTGAGGTACCCCAGCCCGAGGTCATCGAGGATGGCGACCTTGGGGCCGATGGCTTTCTCCCCGGAGAAGAACTCGGCGCCTTCCTCGATGGACATGTCGAGGATATCAGCGATGGTACGGTCGTTCCACATCACCTGCAGCGTGTCGGCATTGTAGCGCTTGCCTTTACAGGCGGCGCACAGCACCTCGACATCGGGCATGAAGTACATCTTGGTGCGGATCGAGCCCTCGCCCTGGCACTCCTCGCAGCGCCCGCCCTTCACGTTGAAGCTGAAGCGGCCTGGTTTGTAACCGCGTGACTGAGCCGCGTCGGTGGCGGCGAAGAGGGAGCGGATGTTGTCGTAGAAGCCGATGTAGGTCGCCGGGTTGGAGCGGGAGTTGCGGCCGATGGGGGACTGGTCAATGGCGATGACGCGGGTGACGTGATCGATACCATCGACGGCGTCATGGTCGCCGGCCAGCGTACGGGTGTCGACGAGCTCCTTCCACAGTCGTTTGTAGAGGATGTCGCTGACCAGGGTCGACTTGCCCGAGCCGGAGGCGCCGGTGACAGCGATGAAGCTGCCGAGAGGGAACTCGACGGTGAGATCCTGCAGGTTGTTCTCACGGGCGCCGTGCACGATGAGAGCCTTGCCGTTGTCGTGTCCGTTCGTCCGCGGCGCGGCGGCAACTCGATCGTTCGTCGACCCGACAGGTACTGCCCTGTGGGGGACTCCTTGCATTTGAGGATCTGGCTGAGCGTACCCTGTGCAACCACCTCGCCCCCGTGGATCCCGGGCCCCGGCCCCATCTCGATGACGTGATCGGCGGCGCGGATCGTCGACTCGTCGTGCTCGACGACGACGACGGTGTTGCCGAGATCGCGCAGTGACTTCAGGGTGGCGATCATCTTGGCGTTGTCCTTGGGATGCAGCCCGATGGAGGGCTCGCCGAGGACGTAGAGCATACCCATCAGGCCGGAGCCGATCTGCGTCGACAGGCGGATGCGCTGGGCTTCGCCGCCCGAGAGAGTGCCCGATGCCCGGTTGAATGTGAGGTAATCGAGGCCGATGCCGAGCAGCAGCCTGAGTCGGCTCCGGATCTCGTTGAGGACCTGCCTGCCGGCGTCGGCCCCTTTCCCCCTGGGCTTGAGTTTGTCCATGAACTCGGCGAGTTCGTCGAAATGCAGGTCACCAAAGTCATGTACGGTGCGTCCCTCCACCTTGAACAGCAGCCGCGTGTGACGCAGCCGGGAGCCGTGGCAGTCCTGGCAGGGGGAGTCCACCATGACGCTGTTGAGCCAGCGCTCCATGCCCGAGTTGGCCACGTCTCTCTGACGGTACCGGCGGTAGTTGCGCTCGATGTTGTTGCAGATGCCACGAAACTGTGCCTTGTGCCGCAACCAGCGTTCCTTTTTCTCCTTGGCATCCGGCGGCATCATCAGCTTGAAAGGCTTGTCCAGTCCGAAGAGGATCGTGTTGCGGACCTTCTGTGGCAGGTTCTCCCAGGGCTCGTCGAGGTCGAATTTCAGCCGCTGCGACAAGGTGTAGATGACGTGACCCCACCAGTTGTCGGGCCTGTAGGTGAAGGCCTCGCGGATGAAGCAGCCGCCGCGGATGCTGCGTCTGGTATCGGGCACCAGCAGGTCGGGGTGGGTCTTCTTGTCCATGCCGATACCGCCGCACGTGCGGCAGGCGCTCTCGGGGTTGTTGAACATGAAGAACTCGGGTGAGATGTCCCCGTAGACGAAGTGGTGGGTCCGGCTGCCGAAGTTCTTGTGGAATCTGGCTTGCGTGGTTTTGCCGACGCCGTCGAGGATGTGCACGGCCAGCAGACCGTCGCCGACGAGCAGAGCGTGCTGGATCCCCGCCTTCAGCTGCTTGTCGACGTCCGGACCGATGACGAAGCGGTCGACGAGGACGTCCATCTCACCGACAGAGGACTCGTCCAGATCCACTTCGTCGGACAGGTCGACGACCTTGCCATCCACAAGGACACGGCGGCAGCCCTGCTTGCGGATGTCGTTGAAGAGGGTCTCGAGCTCTTCATCGTAGTAGGGGAACACAGGGGCGCGCAGCTCGACGGTGGCGCCCTTGGGCAAGGCCATCACGGCATCGAGGATGCGCCCCGTGGTGACCACCGGCGTGGGCTCGCCCGTGCGTGGGCACTCGGCCTCGGCAACGGTGGCGAACAGCAGGTTGAGATACCCGGCGATGTCGGTGAGGGTGCCGACGGTGGAGCGCGGGTTGCGACCCACCGTCTTCTGCTCGATGGAGATCACCGGTGACAGACCGTGGACGAAGTCGACGTCGGGCTTTTCCACCTGGGCGATGAAGCGTTTGGCGTAGGTGGACAGAGACTCCATGTAGCGCCGTTGGCCTTCGGCATAGAGAGTGTCGAAAGCCAGGGACGACTTGCCGGAGCCGGACAGGCCGGTGACGACGACGAGTTGGTCTCGCGGCACCTCGAGGGAGACGTTCTTCAGATTGTGCACGCGGGCGCCGTGGATGGCGACAGTGGCGCGGCGTTCGGTCCCGGGGCGCGCCTTCGTCCTGGCCATGGTCAGTCCTCGTTGTAGAAGAAGGCGAGCTCGTCGACGTCGATCTGGCTGCGAGTGGTCAGTCGTACAGGTGTAGAGACCTTATCGATGAGGCCGATGTCGGCAAGGTACTCGCAGCCTGCCACGACCTGGTTGACGTCGTGGGTGCGATCGAAGTGGTGGTCGATCGCCGTGGCCGAGCAGGCATCCCCCGCGGCTCGGAGATACTCGAAGACCGGCTTGAACAGCCGTTTCGCCTTGCGTTCCAGGTAGGCGTCGGCCGTGTCCAGCGCCTGGCCAACCGCCTTCTTTGTCTTCTTCCTGTTCAGCAGATCGGTGTAGATGACCTCGAACAGTTCCGGGTTGAGGCGCTGTCCCTGGGGAAGGACCTCACGGCCGATAATCTCGCCGGCAAGACCGGCCTCGATCTGAGCGAGAAATTCTGCTGCACGGATGAGCCAGATCGCAGTCAGCTCGAGATCGCCGCGGGTGACGAGCCACTTGCGCGCCTTGTAGAGGTTGTAGGCGGCGCCAGCGCCGGAGCGCAGCAGCTGGAAATCGGTATCGCGCGAGCCGATGTGGTGCAGCTGGTCGAACAGGGACTCGATGGTGGGGTCCTTGGTGAACAGCAGCTTGCTCTTGGCGTACGTCGAGTGGGAGAAGGAGTTCGTCGACGCCCCCTCGATGCTCTTCTTGAAGCTGTCCCTGGGGGTGACGGAGGTGTGGATATTGATGTCGTCCACGACCAGCGACACCCCATGGCCTTTGGTCTTCTTGTCGTCGGTGCAGATGAGGACGAGATCGATGTCGGACTTGTCGTAGACCTCGTCGTGAGAGAGGCTGCCGCAGAGAATGGCGGCGAGGATGTGCCGGTCCTGCTGGACCTGTTCGATCAGCTGGTCGAGGGCCGCTTCGAAGCGCTGGCGGGCGTTGGGGGGTCTTCTCACCATGCCGTCACGGTATGGTGTGGATCGAACACGGGCAAGACTGCTGTCGGGTCACCGTCCAGGTCCCGCGGGCGCGGGGCCTGGACTGAATGATCAGCCTGTCGGGACCCGCTCCGGCAGAGATGACGTGGCCAGTTCTCGGCCAGCGGCAAGGGCCGCCAGATTGAGGTCGGCCGTTCCCGGCGGCACAAGCTCCCGCACGGACTGCTCCAGGCTCTGGCGTCGCACGATGTCGGTACGTCCAACGCCATAGCCGAGGGCTACCATATTGGCGACGATGGCCCGTTCGAAGCGATCCTGGGCGATCTGTGTGAAGGGTTCACCACAAGCCCGGTCCCGCAGGGCGACAGGCACATCGGGTACCAGTTCGCTCTCGGTGATGAGCTGACCCTCAGGGGTCAAGTCGCCGCCGTACTTATGGCATGCCAGCTGCGACATCACCACCATGAGGTCCGGCTGCGTGACCTCCGTGTAGAGGATGGGCACGTCGGCAAAGATGACCTCTGCCCGCGCGCCGCCCCCACGTGCCTCGGCGCCATAGGACTGGTTCTGCACAACCTGTCTGCCGTCGAGCATGCCGGCTCGGGCCAGCACAATACCGGCGAGCACCACCCCTTGGCCGCCGAAACCGGCGATCCGGATCTCCTGACGTCCCTGTTCCATGACGCTATCGCTCCCCCCCGGTGGTGGCGCCCACGAGTTCGCCAACAACCCACTTGTCCTGGAGTTGCCCGGGTGAAAGGCTGGCCGCCTGGCGCAAGGGCACGGACTGGTCCTGCATGATCTCGTGCATGCGTACGGCGGAGCCCTCGCCTGAGAGCTTGCCGAAATGGACCGGGCACTGGCTCATGACTTCGATGAAGGCAAAGCCCTCGTGAGTCAGGGCTCGCTTGACGGAACGCGTAATGAAGCGCGGCTGCGCCGTCGTCCAGCGCGACACGTAGGTCGCTCCCGCCGCCTCCACAAGCCGACACAGATCAAAGGGGCGGCCCTCCGCGCCGTAGGGCGTCGTCACCGTCCCCACACCTTCCGGTGTCGTCGGCGCCACCTGGCCGCCCGTCATGCCGTAGATGCGGTTGTTGACGCAGATCACCGTGAGATCGAGATCGCGCCGCGCCGCGTGGATGAGGTGATTGCCGCCGATGGCTGAGAGATCGCCATCGCCGCTGATGACGATGACACCCGCCTGCGGCCTGGCCAGCTTGACGCCGGTAGCGAAGGCCAGGGGCCGGCCGTGTGTCGTATGCAAGGTGTCGGCGTGGAAGTAGGGGCTGGGGATCCAGCCGGCGCAGCCGATGCCGCAGACGAAGACGAAGTCGTCCATGTCGGCGCCGTCGTCATCAATAGCACGCAGGACACTGTGGGCGATGACGCCATCGCCGCAACCGGGGCAGAAGGTGGTGGCCTCGGCGCCTGGTCGCAGGTACTTCCCCATGGGGTGTTGAGTTGATGTCGTCATGCCGCCACCGCCTGCAGTACGTCCTCGGGACGATGCAGCGTGCCGAGAATCCGAGGGGGCAGGCCATCGACCTCCGACCGGCGTCCCACGGCTGCCTGCACATAGGGCAGCATCTGCCCGAGGTTGTTCTCCAGGACCAGCACACGTTTGGCATCCTGGCAGAGCGCTGCCAGTTCGGTGTCGGCGAAAGGCCACACGGTGATAGGGCGGATCCAGCCGACGGCCTGACCCGCCTCCCGGGCACGGGTGGCGATGGCCTGAGCGGCGCGTCCCACACCTCCCCAGCCGATGAGGATGACCTCAGCATCCTCAGTATCGCCTGAGCGGACGTCCATCAGATCGTCCCGGGCGTGGCGGATCTTGCCGCTCAGCCGGCGCACATAGTGATCGAGGGCCTCGGCGTCGACGACATTGCGCATGCCGGCCTCGTCGTGACAGGACCCGGTGACGTGTGCCTTGAGGCCATGACCGAACAGTGGCATGGGCGCCACCTGCTCATCGAGGAAGCGGGGCGCGCCGTTGCCGTCGGCAGTGGCGACGCGGCGCGGCGTACACACCACCGTTGCCGGGATCTCGACGATCTCCCGCATGTGCCCCACGGCGGCATCGGCGAGCAGGAGCACGGGGGTGCGCAGGCGTTCGGCCAGATCGAAGGCACGCACCGTCAGATCGAACATCTCCTGCGCTGACGAAGGCGCCAGGGCGACGATCTCATAGTCGCCGTGTGAGCCGCGGGCGGCCTGCACCATGTCGCTCTGCGACGGAACGGCAGGGATTCCCGTAGACGGCCCCCCACGCTGCACGTCGACGACGACGCAGGGAGTTTCCGTGCTCACGGCATAGCCGATGTTCTCCTGCATGAGGCTCATGCCTGGACCGGACGTGGCTGTCATGGCCATGGCGCCCGCCCAGGAGGCACCGATGACGGCACCCATGGAGGCGATCTCGTCCTCCATCTGGATGAAGACACCGTCCCGAGGCGGCAGCTCCCGGGCCAGATGTTCGGCGATTTCCGTCGCCGGCGTGATGGGATAGCCGGCAAAGAACCGGCAGCCGGCGGCCAGAGCGCCCTCGGCACAGGCAGCATTGCCCTGCAGCAGGCGGGTTTCGGCGGTCATGACAGTCTCCTCCAGTTGGCAGTCTCTGCTCAAGCTGCGGCAGCGATCTGCTCGAGCCAGATCGCCAGGTCGGGGCAGTGCAGGACACACAGTGTGCAGCCGTTGCACTGCTGGCTGGCAGACGCTTCGACGGGATGTACGCCACGCTGGTTCATGCTGTCGGCGATGCGCAGCACGTCCTGGTCACAGACGGCCAGACACAGACCGCAGCCCTCGGTGCCCTTGCACATGGCACCGTCAACATGCACGTGATACTGCTTCTTTGGGGCCACCTTCGTACTCCTTTCAGGTCGGAGACGACATCAGGCTCTGCACCGCCTCGACGACGCAGCCCGGAGATCTGGCCACCTGCACGCCGGCCGTCTCGAAGGCATTGATCTTATCCGTCACGGTGCCGCTGCCCTCGCGCACAAGGGCGCCGGCATGGCCCATGGGCACGCCGGTGACGGCACACTGACCGGCAACATACGCAACGAGGGGCGTGTGCATCTCATGGGCAGCGAAACGAGCGGCACGCTCCTCCTGGTTGCCGCCGACCTCGCCAACGAGGACGACCGCCTCGGTCTCGGTGTCGGCATCGAACAGCCGCAGCAGATCGACGACATCGGTACCGACCACCGCGTCAGCGCCGAGACCGACCACGGTGCTCTGACCGAGTCCGGCGGCCGACAACTGGGCACTGACCTCGTAGCTCAACGTCCCCGAACGGGAGACGACACCTATGGGGCCCGATTGAAAGAAGCGGGCCGGCATGATGCCTACTTTGCACCCCTCGGGTGTGATAACACCGGGTGTGGCCGGCCCGATGAGACGGGCCCCGGCGGCTTCGACACGGGCGCGAATGCGCATTGTCGTGTGTACGGGGATGCCTTCGGTGATCAATACGAGCAGGCGCAGGCCGGCTTCGATGGCTTCGGTCGCGGCGGCTTCAGCGACAGCTGGAGGTACGAAGAGCAGGGACATGTCGGCGTCAACATCGGCCATGGCGTCGGCCACATGATCGAAGACCGGAACCCCCTGTTCGAGGGTCCCGCCCTTGCCGGGGGTTACGCCGGCAACGATCTGCGTGCCCTCGGCGAGCATGTACTGCGTCTGGACTCGGCCCACGCGGCCGGTGATACCCTGCACCAGGACCCGGGTATCGCCGTCGACGAGAATACTCACGCGGTACGCTCCCGCATCTGGCTGAGCAGCACGGCAACGGCGGCTTCGGTGGCAACGTCGCGGACCACCGTCACGCCGGCGGCTTCCAAGACCTCCCAGGTCTCTTCCTGGTGGTTACCCAGAGCCTTGGCGACGACGGGCACCCCGACGCCAGTGGCCATCACATCGGCGACCCCGAGGGCCCCCTTGTGGATCGGGTTGATGCCACCATAGACGTTGATGAGCACACCCTTCACGCCATGACAGGCGAGTACCCGGCGCATGGCACGGGACATCAGCTCGCGACTGATGCCGCCTCCGGTCTCGAGAAAGTTGGCCGGCCTGGCGTGTTCCGAGATCAGGTCCATACTCGCCATACCCAGTCCGGCGCCAGAGCAGATCAGCCCCACATCCCCACCGAGTTCGACGAACGTCATGCCGCCGGACCGCTCGCGACGGACGCTGCCGCCGTCGTCGCGCAGTGGCAACCCGGCCATCTCGCGTGCCGCGTCGTCGAGTTCGATGACGGCATCGGCGGCGATCACACCACCATCGGCGACCACGGCGAGAGGGTTGATTTCGACGGTCAGCGCCTGCCGCGAGATGAACACGTTCCACAGTTGACGCAGGACATTGGTGATCCCCTCGGCAGGTTCGGCACCGGCCGTGCGTACCAGCTCAGCGATGTCTCCCGTCGACGGCCCGGTGAGGGGATCGACGACGAGGCGTGCGGGCAAGTTGCCGGTCCGGGCCTGATCCTCGACGTCGACGCCACCCAGCCCCAGCAGCAGCAGCGGACGGCCGCGCTCCATATCGATGGTGACGGCAGCATACAGTTCGGTAGCGATCTCGAGACGCTGCTCGATGAGCAGCTCCATGGGTATCTGACCGCGGCACGGACGCTGCAACATCCCGGCGGCGGCGGCCGACGCCCGTTCAGGGCCGGCGACGATCTCGATGCCTCCGTCGCGTCCCCGGCCGCCAGCCAGCACCTGCGCCTTGACCACCACGGTGTCGCCCAGCCGCTGCATCGCCGCCGGCACGGCCTGGGCGGCGGCGACAACCGCACCTGCCGGTACGTCGATCCCGGCCTGCCGCAGAATTGCCTTGCCTTCGTACTCGTGCAGTCGCACGTCGTTCTCCTCTTCCGGAGGGGCAGCAACCCCTGTGCCCGCGGCAATCGCCCGGTTTCTCCTCCCGGTGGACGGCGGAAAGGCGGACCCGACGATCTGCCGACAACTCCAGGTGGGACCTGGGTGTCCCATTAGATGCCGACGGATTCAGTCGCTATGCTATGCCCATGTTGAGGTCCACACCAGGTACTGACGAATTCAGGGAGGGGGGGGAAGCAATGGCAGACCCGAGAGAGTGGATTCAGTTCGAGGGAGGCAAGGGCTCCGGAACGAAGCGACACATCGTTCTGGTGAGTGGCGATGAGGAATACCGCTCGGAGGAGACCATGCCCATGCTGGCGAAGCTACTGGCGACCCATCACGGCTTTGACTGCACGGTGCTGTTCGCCATCGATCCGGGCAGCGGCGAGATCGATCCCCAGTGTCAGACGAACATACCCGGGCTGCATCATCTGGTTGACGCTGATCTCATGATCATATCGACGCGCTTCCGCGAACTGCCCGATGACCAGATGAAGCACATCGTCGACTACACCAACTCCGGTCGGCCCGTCATGGGTCTGCGTACGGCCACGCATGCCTTCAAGTACACCCGCAACCCCGACAGCCCCTACGCCAGGTACGACTGCAACAGCGACGTCTTCGAGGGGGGGTATGGCCGCCAGGTGCTCGGGGAGACGTGGATCAGCCATCACGGACATCACGGTCACGAGAGTACACGCGGTGTGATCAATCCGGACTGCGCCGACCATCCGGTCCTGCAGGGCGTTGAGGATGTGTGGGGTACTACGGATGTCTACACCGTGGGACAGCTGACAGGCAGTGCCGAGATCCTTCTCGAGGGTCAGGTCCTCACCGGGATGGACCCCACCGATGGGCCGAAGCCTGACACGCCGACAATGCCGATCGCCTGGACCAGGCAATACACTGGCGACGAGAACAAGGCCTGCCGGGTCTTCTGCACAACCATGGGAGCTGCTTCCGACCTGACGTGCGTCGACCTTCGTCGGCTGCTGGTGAATGCCGTCCACTGGTGCCTGGAAGAATCGATCGACGGGACCGCCTGCGTCGATCCCGTCGGGGCCTTCGATCCCACGTATTTCGGTGTCGGCAAGCACAAGAAGGGACTGCGTCCCTCAGACTATCTGATGTGACCACACGAACGATCAAATAGCGGAGACATAGCATGTTCAAGAGCGCCATCCTGGGCTGTCGTGGCCGGGCACGGGCACACGCCAAAGCCTACGAAAGCATCGAGCGCGGCACGGCGGCAGCGATCTGTGACATGAATGAGGAGGCCCTGCAGGAGTTCGGTGACTCCTTCGGTATCGATCAACGCTACACCGACATCGATCAGATGCTGGAGAAGGAGAAACCGGACCTGCTCCATATCGTCACCGCACCTGTGCTGCGCGGCACGGCTGAGCCGATCCGTTATCCGCTGATGAACATCGCCTCCGAGCACAAGGTGCCGGCGGTCATCATCGAGAAGCCGATTGCGGTCATGGGGGAGGACTGGCGCCAGATCCGTGATCTGTCGGAGCAGAGCGAGACGAAGTTTGCGGTCAATACTCAGCTCCATTTCCACCCGCAGAACCTGGCACTCAAGAAGGATGTGGCGGAGGGAAAGATCGGCGAGATCAAGCTGATCGAGGCCAGTTCGCGCAACCCGCCCGTCGATCAGGCACCGCACGTGTTGCAGCTCATCTCCTCGTATATCAACAATTCACGCCCAGTGAAGGTGATGGGGCAGATCGCCGGCAAGAACCAGCTCGCCTCCGACCAGCCCTCACCGGACAACGCGACGGCACGGATCGCCTATGAGAACGGCGTGCGCGCCTCCGTGACCTTCGGGCCCGAGATGGCGATCCGTGTTCTTCCGGACACCGGCAACCATCGTCACAAGCGTGTCTGCGTCTTCGGCAGTGAGGGCTTCGTCCACTGGCGTTTCGAAAGCTGGGAGAAGTACACGCCCGAGAGCGGCTACCAGGGCGGCGACCTGGACTATGGCGAGCAGGACGCCGTGGCCCAGATCGGGCTCACCGAGGCCATGCTCGACTGGCTCGAGGACGAGAGCAAGGTGCATCCGACCAACCTGAAGCAGTCTCTGGCGGAGTTCAATCTGCTGCTTGGCATCTATCAGAGTGGATCGATACGGGAGCCCATCGATCTGCCCTTCGATCCGCCCGACAAGTTCATCGAGCACATGCAGAGCATCCTGTAAAGGAGCTGAAACCCACGTGATTGTCAGTCGAACGACCAGAGCCGAGATCCTGGCCAAGCTGCAGCGCAAGATCCAGGTGCGGAAACCGATCTTTATTGCCAGCGCCGGCAGCGGACTGGTGGCCAGCCTGCTGGAGAAGGCAGGAGCAGATTGTGTGAACACCTTCTCCGGAGCGCGCCTGCGCAGCAACGGCATGGGTACCATGTCGATGTTGTGGCCGATCCTGGATTCCAACAAGCAGACCCTCGACTACACGGAGCAGGACATTATGCCGGCCATCACCGGCGATG
>DASCMS010000163.1:0-22417 GCA_036011085.1 Candidatus Latescibacterota bacterium | reverse complement strand
CTCTCACGAAGGATGTCGGGCCGGATCGTTGCCTGGTAGATGATGCTGCGTTCCACGATCGGACACCAGGCGACGGCGACGGGGTCCTTGCCCAGCCGATCATTCACCAACTCGTGGCCGTTGAGGAACTTGATGGGGTAGGCCTTGGTCACGCCCTGATGTTCGATGCCCACCACCTGGTCGGCACCGGTGAGAAAGATCCTCGCCTCTGCCGAGTCGACGAAGGTCGGTTCATCGATCGCCGGAATCCGATCGAATGACCGTTGCCGTACATGGCTCATCACCGCGATCAGTTCGGGATCCTCGGCAGGGCTCGAATAGGGCTGAGCTGCCGCCGTACCGCCGACACCGATGGCCAGCAGGATGAGGAACAGAGGGCCCGAATCGTTAGCACACATGGTAAGCTCCGATGGTGTCCATCAGAGCTTACTCTGTGGCCGCGGTCCCCTCCGTGATTGATTCACGCAGGGATCAGATCTTCACCGCATTCGCCTTCACATAGGCCTCCACCCGCTCGCCGGTGGCCATCCAGGGAAAGGTCCCACCCGGGGGGAAGTAGTAGTGGTACTCCGCGTACTCCAGGCCGTACGGCTCCCCCATCCGCTTGTTCTCTTCCAGTCCGAACAGCCGGATATACTGCCGATCCGCCGTCTCGTCATTCTCCCCCAGTTCGGGCAACCGCAGCCCTTCCTTGGCCAGACGCTCCTTCAGTCTTCGACCATGGGCACCGGCCGGCCCCTGCGACTTGTTCGTCGCCATGGACTCGATCTTCTTGTCGAGAAAGGGTGAGATGTCGGTCACGTGGTTGTACGGCGAGCCGGGGCGCATCACCCAGTAGTACTTGTCCTTTACGCCATGAGGCGCCAGGCCGGCCTGGACCTGCTCGGGAAAACTCTTGGCCGCCCCGGCGATCCAGCAGGCCGACTCCACGGCGTACCCCGTGATGTAGTGGTCGGGGTTCTCCTCCCATTTCGCCCACGGGTGAAAACTCATCACCGTATCCACCCGCAGGTGACGGAACAGGAAGATCAGCCGGCAACGCTGTTCGATGATCGCGTTCTCGTCCTGCCGGTGATTGCGGTACCCGAGATTGAAAACGTCTTCGATGCCAAGGCAGTCAGCCAGAGCATCGACGTCGACTTCGTTGCTCTTGATGGCGTCGGCGATCGTGCCGGGACCGCACTTCTCGTCATTCGTCGTCTGAATGATGTACGCCTTGTAGCCCTCGGCCACGAGCTTGGCCACCAGCCCGCCCGAGCACAGGGGCATGTCGTCGGCGTGGGCCTGCACGATCCCGAGCACCTTGCCCTCATGAGGTCTCTTGTCGTCGAAGGTGTCGACCTTGACGGGACCGTGGGTCGTGTCCTGTGCGTACCAGCCGTCGTGCATCAGGTTGTCTCGTTCTGAAAGAGTTCCACCACCTCTCCATCCGGCCCTTTGAAGAAAGCGATGCGCACCGGTGTCGGCCCCGGACGGCTGGGGATGTCAACGCTCTTCGGCTCCAGGGTCACCTCCACGCCGGCCGCCCGCGCCCGTTCCAGGGCGGCGTCGCAGTCGTCGGTGCGGATGGCGAAGTGGATGATGGCTCCCTCGGGCTTGGGACCGGGTGTGCCACCGGCGAAGATCTCGATATAGTTGCCATCACCACTATCCATCATCATCGCCCGCTTGTCCCCCTCGCCCCAGGCGATCTTCTCGCGGAAACCCAGCGTCTCACCGTAGAACCGGACGCTGGCATCGAAGTCCTGAACGCGGATGGCGACATGGTGGAAGCCACCTCCGCCGATCGTCTCATTCTTTCCTGTCATCTGTTTGCCCCTTTGATGTCCTTGAGTCTGGCTGCCTCCGGCAGATCCCGGTAATACGGATCCAGCGGGAAACAGCCCGAGATCATGCCGTTGCGTGGCGCCGTCGTGCAGTCGGAGAAGGTGCGGCAGATCCGCTTACGTGTCAGCTTGCCCGTTTCCAGTGCGTCGGCGGGCAGGTCGGGGTAGGACAGGACCATCCGGCCCAGGCCCGCCAGATCGACCTTCCCCTGTCGCACCAGCGCCTGGGCCACGTGGGGCAGGTATTCCTGCAGGTAGGAGTACCCCGATCCCAGGATCACCAGATCGTCACCGAAACGGGCCTTGATCTCGGCCACCATCTGTAACTGCCGGGCTACGCCGACAAGCGGGTCTTCCGGGGGCTGATAACCATCGGAGGGTGGGAACAGCGCCGGTCGCTGGATGTGCGGATTGTAGTAGGGACTGCCACAGGACAGATTGACGAGGCGGATGTCGAGATCGCGCAACAGCGCCAGGAACTGGAAGGTCTCGGACAGATCCCATGACAGGGGGTCTCCGGCATCCGTGCCGAAGCCATATCGATACGGCAGACAGTCGTCCACCGGTTCCGGAATCCCCGGACCCAGCTTGCCGCCCTCGCCGCCCTCCGGATCAGGCCGGAAGGGCACCCAGTCGAAAGCTGACAGGCGCACGCCGATGGCGATGGCGTCGGCGCCCTGATCGTCACGGATGCCGGCCACGATACGCCGCAGAAAGTTCGTCCGTCCCTCGAAGGAGCCGCCGAACTCCCCGTCGCGGGTGAAACCGGACAGCAGTTCGTGCGCCAGGTACCCGTGACAGTGCTTGACATCGACGAAGTGGAATCCTGCGTCGCGGGCGATGCGGGCACCGTCGATGTAGAGTGTGATCAGCTCTTCGAGAGCAGCATCGCTGATGACGACGTCGTCGTCAGGGCCGATGCCGAACTTGCGATCGAGGATCGGATGCCGGTAGACGATGGCCGGTTCGAGCCGATCCTTGCGGAAGGGGCGGCAGAACCGGCCCGAATGTGTCAACTGCAGTCCGACGACGAGCCCGTCCTGCGAACCGAAACGCTCTTCGTGGGCCGCCACCAGCAGATCGTGCAGCTCGACGATCCCCGCTTCGGTCTCGCGGCGACACATCAACTGATTGGGGTTGGCCCGCCCCTCTGGCGCCACGGCGCAGGCTTCTCCGCCCCAGATCAGTTTGGCCCCGGAGATGCCGAAATTGCGCCACCTTCGACGCACCGCGTCAGTCGGCAGGCCGTCGGTGGTACCGTCCCAGCCCTCCATCGGATGGATGGCGTAGCGGTTGCCGATGGTGAGTCCATTCCCGGCATCGATCGATTGCGCCAGGGGTGACTCGGGTGCTGTCAGGATGTCGTCGTCACACGGTATGTCGATGTCGAGCTCGGCGCAGCGGGTGCGCAGACTGGCGGCGGCTTTGAAAGTGGACACCCGCGGATAGCGGTTCTTCTCAGGCACTTGGCTGACCCGTTCCCAATGGCTTGGAGAGCAGGCGAAGGCCGAGGCCAACGCCCGTGATCATGATCCCGGTACTGAACAGCTGCGCCCCGGTGAGGCCGAAGAGGACCTCCGGATTGAGGCGGATCGTCTCCACGCCAAATCGGGCAGCGCCGGCCAGGATCAGATACAGGCAGAACAGCAGTCCCGGCCGGTACGCCGATAGCGCCTTGCGCGAACTCCACAGCACGGCGAGGATGGCCAGCCCCATCAGCGTCTCGTAGACGGGCGCGGGATGGACGATCTGTGTCGTCGGTACAACACCATCCGGGTAGGCCATCCCCCACGGCAGGTCGGTGGGCACGCCGTAGTCGCCGTCGCCGGCAAGTTGACAGCCGATGCGACCGATGGCATACCCGATGGTCAGACCCAGACCGCTGGCATCGGCCGTCGATGCCAGAGGCGCACCATGGCGGGCGATGGTCCACAGAAGTGCCAGCGCCGCCACAATAAAACCACCATGGAAGGTCAGGCCACTGCCGGAAAACAGGCTGCCCAGCGTCTCTCCCCACGTCACGTGGTCGGGCAGCTCGAACAACACGAAATAGAGCTTGGCCCCGGCCAGCCCACCGAGAATACCCGTCGTCACCAGTGACGTGGCCAACTCGGGGTCGATGCCGCGGCGGTCGAGTTCCCTCTTTATGAGGTAGTGCCCTGCCAGAAACCCCAACACCACCATGGGGCCGAAGGTGGGCAGACGGAACGTGCCGATCTCGAGCCAGTACGGATACAAGTCAGTTGCCTTGCTCTTCAGCTGCCAGGTCGCGGAGTCGCGTCCGAACCTCGGCGGCGATCTCCCGATAGACTTCATAGGATGTCAGTTGCTCTCGTCGCGCGGCAGGGCAGTCCGGTGTTACCGGGACACCTGCACGGATGCGAGCCACACCGTCCGCAACATCGATATGCAGCGGCACGACGGGCACGCCGAGCTCGAGTGCCAGCAAGCCGATGCCGGACTTGAAGGCGCCGGAGCCGCGGCCGGCGGCCCCCCGCTGGCCTTCCGGGAAGAGCAGCAGAGGGCGTCGCGAGCCAAGTTGGGCGACCGCTGCCCGCAGCCCGGACTCCAGACTGTCATACCTGGCGAGTACGACTCGATCCACCAGCCATCCTCCGAGGACAGCCGGCCACCCGCAAGGCAGATCCTCCTCCTGTTCCACCATCAGGCACACACCATCGACGTACCCGCGAAGGCAGGTCAGCACAGACGCCGTCGATCGGCTCTGGTTGCCGGCGGCCACCAGCAGATAAGGCTGATCGGCCGGGAGGTTCTCGCTGCCAGCGATTCTTACGCCCTGGAGCCGCCCGAGAATACGCCCGGCGAGGGCCCCCATCCTGCCGGGTCGTCGGCGGGTCGTCACGTGTTGCAGAATGGCTGACCAGTACGTGGCCGACACGGGCTTGGCCACGGCATCTGCCCCGACCCGGTCAAGCAGCTGGCGTAGTGTCGTGGTGCCGCTGTCGAACAGACCGCTGACCCGATCGCCTTCCCCCTGGTCGAGGCCGGCTGCCAGTTCGGCCGCCATCAGTGAGTTGATCATGGTGTCCAGCGGCGCATCCGCGTGGGCGACGACCTCGCTCACGGCCAGTCCGGACAGGTCACTGACGCGCTGATAGATGTCGCGTTCCCAGGGAGCCAGACTGTGGCCGATATCGACTTCGGCGGCAGCGCTCCCTGCCCGTTCCAGCTCCGCCCGCAGAGCGGCGCGATCAACGCGGCCATCATCGAGGCGTGGCAGCGGGCGGCGCCACACGTGCACCTGCGCGATGCGCTGGTACGTCGGCAGATCACGGGATATGGCATACACCCGCTGACGAACGGCGTCGGCCACGTCCTCGGCGACGAGCTCGCGCGCCCCGACGGCCAGCACGGCGACGCCGTGTACCTGCTCTCCCAGAGTGCGCGAGGAAGGCAGGCCGACGACGACGAGTTCCTCGGTGTGTGGCAGGTCGGCGTAGAGATCCTCCAGTTCGGCTGGATAGACGTTCTTGCCAGCACCGGTGACGATCAACTCGCGCTGCCGGCCCGTGATCGTAAGGTATCCGTCGGCGTCGAGGCGTCCGATGTCTCCGGTGTAGAGCCAGCCGTCACGCAGGATCTGGGCCGTCAGGTCGGGCCGATCCAGGTATCGCTGCATCAACGTGTGCCCGCGAACCAGGATCTCGCCTTCCTCCCCGTCAGGTTCGGCGTCTATGCGGATTTCAACACCGGGCAACGCGATACCGACCGAGCCACGGCGACAGTCCTGAAAGGGATTCACCGTAACCACGGGTGACGCTTCGGTCAGCCCATACCCTTCGTGGATCGTGAGCCCGAGTCGGGCATAGGCGTCGAACAACTGGCCGTCGAGGGGGGCCCCGCCGCTGACGATGAGCCGCAGGCCCTTCAGGATGGCTGCATTCGGTCCGTCCACTCCATCCGGGTCCAGTCGCGAAACCCGATCGATCAGGATCTTCAGGATGCGTGGCACCGCCAGCAGGGCGGTGATCTTGCGATCACGGATGGTCTGCAAAATCCGACGACTGTTCAACGGGGCGTCGAGATAGGTCATGGTCGCGCCTGACCAGAGCGACAGCAACAGTCCCCCGGTGAACTCGAGGCCGTGATGCAGGGGCAGCAGCGACAGCCGCCTGTCTGACTCGAAGAGGGGCTGCACCTCGCTGAGCCCGAGCAGATCGGCGATCAGGTTGGCGTGACTCAGCACGACACCCCGCGGATCGACTCGCGTACCCGAGGTGAAGATGATCGACGCCTCCATCCAGGCGTCGAGTTCCGGCTCCACAAAACAGACGGGAGCAGGGCTGTCCGGAGCGGGACCTTGCCGATCCGACGCCTGCGGCTCGCCACTGTGCCAATCGATAGCATGTCCGGACCACTCATCGAGTGCCTGCACCGAGTCCAGCAGGTCGACGGTGGCGATGAGAGCAGTGGCCTGCACAAAGTCGGCGATACGAGCGACCTCGTCGGGTGCTGTCAGTGGATCGACGGGCACTACGACGCCGCCGAGAAAGGACACCGACAGGTAGTTGATGACCCAGTCGGACCCACTGTCCCCCGCCAGCACGACCCGCTCCGTCGGCGCCAGGCCCAGCGCCTGCCAGTATCCGGCACGTCGCTCCACACGCTCCAGCAACTGCGCATACGTCAGCGTCGACCAGGCGCCGCCAGTCTGCATCTCGCAGGCCACCGCTTCCGGATATCGGGCACAGGCGGCACGTACCAGATCGGGAAGCGTATCGAGCTCCTCTTCGACCTGCAGCCGCGCCTCTTCGATTCCTGGTTCCTGCGGCGCTTCCGGCAACACCGCTTCCATGGCGAATTCATCGCGCAGCACGTGGCGCCGCATACCCGGCATGTGGATCTCTTCGACGTATTTCTTCCAGTCGATCCGCGTCACGTCCAGGCTGAAAGTCTCGCGTTCGTCATCGGGAAGGGACTCGAAGAGAGCGCGCGTACGGCCGGTCTGAAACTGGCAGTCCAGATGCG
Source organism: Candidatus Latescibacterota bacterium (assembly GCA_036011085.1). GTDB lineage: Bacteria > Latescibacterota > UBA2968 > UBA8231 > UBA8231 > UBA8231. Next base: position 15,602 of record DASCMS010000163.1, on the reverse strand, counting down.
TGTAGGGGTTGTAGATGTCGATGTAGTAGAGCACCCGCTGCAGGCGCACACGCATCGACCGCAACAGGCGTTTCCGCGTCGGCGATGGCTTGCGACCGGGCAGGTTGTTGAGCAGCCACTCGCGCACTCTGATGGGGTAGAGATGCTTCAGGTGGAACACGAGGCGGAAGGTGCGCAGACTGGGATAGGTCCACGCCGGCAGCGCCGGTGGATCATCGCCCATGTCCGTCATCGGCAGCCGCTGATAGTGGGCCCGCACGCTGTCGAACATCTCGCCGATCTTCACGGGGTTCTCACTCCCGGAGGCGATGTGGAAGACTTCCACACCCGCCGGATTCGCCCGGGTGGCCGCCGCCAGGCAGCCATTGACAACCATGTCCACCGGGATCACATCGATGACGACATCGGGGCGCGCGGGAAAATCCGGGATCAGACCGCGACCGTAAGCCGCCAGCAACGGATCCATCACCTTGAGGCCGGTGATCCAGCCCGGCTCCGGGTCCGACAGGCTGCTTTCGATGATGCTCGGCCGGACGATGACGAGAGGCATGTCGCCCCGCCGCAGATCCAGAAGTTGCTCACCCATCGCCTTCGTGTAGGTGTAGACGTCGGTCCAGCCTCGGACTTTGCCCCGACGCATGCCTTCGTCCACCAGCCGGCGCTCGATCCACTTGCCACGCCGGCCGTTGACCAGCCCTTCGAGACGTGTACGGGTCATCTTGCGCCCACCGCTGCGCGGATACTGCCGCAGAATGTCACGCTTCAGATCCCGGGTGAACATCTCGGATTCGGCCTCTTCACGTACCGCTGCACAGAAAGCCAGGCAGTCAGCCACCTCCGCCTCGGGATCAAACCCGCCCCCGGCGTCATCGCCCTCCATGATCTGCCGCATGTCGAGGTTGGTGGGTAACACTTCGTCTGGGATGCGGCCGCTGCGCTGGCCGTTGACATAGGCTGTCGACACGTGCACGAAGTCGATCCGCCGCCCGGAGGACTGCGCCAGCTCCAGCAGCGTCTGGGGGCCAGCCACATTGGCCTGCACCGAAACATCGAGGGGTTCATCAAACACGACGGTGGCGGCGATGTTGAAGATCGTGTCCACCTCCGCCATCAGGCGGTGACGGTCCTCCTCTGTCAGACCCAGATCGGCACGGCGCTCATCGATGGTGACAGGAACGACCTTGGCTCGCAACTGCTCCCAACGCTCGGCATCGACTCGCAGGGGTGCGAAAAGGCTGGTTCCGTAGAGCTGTTCGAGCCGCTCTGCCGGTGCTACCTGACCACCGTCACTGCGCCGCCGCGGTCTTATCAGGACGTAGATCCGCCTCACTTGTTGGCCGAGAGAGCGCAAGGTCTTGGCGATCAGCGCCGAGCCGACGAAGCCGGTACCACCGTGAATCAACAGGACACGATCGGTGTAGTAGGTGCGTATCATCGACGGTTGGGCGACAGGCCGGACTCCCTGGAATCCGGGGTTTCTCCCTGGCCATCACCGGCGGCATCCGGGGCGGGATTCTGGCGCGTGATGTAGGGGTGTCTGATCGACCGCCTGAGCGCCTCGCGATCGACGGGCCGCGGCGTGGCGTCCGTGTCCTCGGTCCTGTTCATACAGGCGAAAGTAGGTCCCGTGCGGCCCTGTGTCAGGCAGGCATCGGCTGTCTATCTTGTCCCTGTGACGTCACCCTGGACCCTGATAGCCAACCCGACCGCCGGTGGCCGCCGCGGCGTGAGTGCCGCACAGGCCTCTGCCGCACGGCTGCGTCAACTCGGCCACGAGGTGGACCTTCGTTTCACGGAGCGCCGGGGGCATGGCACACAGCTGGCGACTGCGGCTGTGGCGTCCGGGCATGGCGCGGTCCTCATCTGCGGTGGGGATGGTACGGTGACCGAGGTCCTGTCAGCCCTTGCCGGGACCCGAACCGCTCTCGGCCTGATACCACTGGGAACGGGAAACGACCTGGCGCGGGCTCTGGGGATCCCGCGATCCCCCAGAGGGGCGGTTCGGCTGCTGCACGGTGGACAGCCCCGCGCCACCGACCTGGGACGCTGCGGCGATCGCTGGTTCGCAACGGTGGCGGCCTTCGGCTTCGATGCCGAGGTCAGCCAGATCATGGAGGCGGGGCGCGCCCCCCTGCCCGGTACCGCCGGTTATCTGTTGGCGAGCCTGCGCCACCTGCGAGACTTCCGGCCGCCCCGTGTGCGTCTCACCGGTGAATTCGGCGAACTCGACGAGGAGGTCTTCCTCACGGCCGTGGCCAACACCCGCTCGTACGGTGGCGGCCTGCGCATCGCCCCCGACGCCTGCCCCGACGACGGCCGTTTTGACGTGTGCATCATCGACGGCAAGCTGTCCAGGTCGACGCTTCTGGGGCTGCTGCCACGGGTGTTCGGTGGAGGCCACGTTCGCCATCGCTCGGTACAGATCCTCCGAACCCGCTGGATCCGCATAGAGCCGCACGACGGTGGCGCTCAGCATCTGCTTCATGCTGATGGTGAGCCCCTTGCCACCGCGCCGGTCACCCTCCGTGTCGAACCGCAAGCCCTGCGTGTGATCCGGCCCACAGCCCCGGCACCTGCGATCACCTATCGTGTAGCCCCTGACGTGGCGACCTGACCGCCGATTGAGCCTGTAGCGCGTCTGTACATGCGGGCGCCATCCATGGCGCTCAAAAACCCGAGACTGCTGGCGCAATGACCCCTCATGGTCCATATTGGCGGCCCTTCGGACGCCGGACCCATCGACATCAAAACCTGATTGGATCGTATGGCCACACGGGCCAAGAAAGTCCGCCTTGCCATCTTCCTGGTATTCTCGACCAGCGTGCTCGGTGGCTTCCTGTTGATCGTCGCCGGTGCCCAACTGCTGCGCCAGAGGGTCACGTATTACATCAAGTTCGAAGAGTCCATCGGCGGTCTGACGCCCGGTGACCCCGTGAAATACCAGGGGATCACCGTGGGCCGTGTCGACGATGCCCGAGTGTCTGCCACCGAGATCGGCAATATCGTCGTCGAGATCTCGCTGGAGGCGCGCAAGGTACCCAACGTGATCCGGCAGGATACGGAGGCTCGACTCTTCAGTCAGGGTGTCACCGGCTTCAAATACATCGAACTGCGGTCGGTCTCCCAGCAATCCCCCGTCCTGGCCCACGGGGACACCTTGCCGGCAACCGCGACATTCCTGTCTGATTTCGAGGAACGCGCCGACGTGCTCACCGCCCGTGTTGAAGCGCTGCTCATCAACCTGACGGAGATGACGGGACCGACGAACCAGCGCAAGATGGGGCGTATGATCGAAGCAGGCACCGACCTGATGGAGAATACGAGCACTCTCGTGGCCGACAACAGGACCGACCTCGACGCCATCGTCGCCAATCTGGCGCTGGTGACCGAAAACCTCGCAGCCACGACGAAAGCCATGCAGGCGACGATGGACTCCATCCACTCCCTGGCAGCTTCGGAGAATACCCGCGGAGCGCTGCACGACCTGCGGCTGACGACCGCCGCCGTACGCGTCCAACTGGACGGACCCATTCCGGATCTGGTCGCCAATCTCGACCGGATGGCGGGGCGTATCGACACGACCGCTCTGCATATCGACCGTACGGTTCTGCTGGCCCGCAAGGATATCCTCGATGCCATGGCCAATCTGGAAGAAACCCTGCTGAATGTGCGTGAGACGACGGAGCTCATCCGAGAGAATCCACAGATTCTGATCCGCGGCAGGGCTGATCAATGAGTTCAAGGGCTCGAAACCGTCGTCTGTGGCTGCTTCTGGTGTTGTTGGCCATGGCCGCGAACTGGAGTTGCGCCCAGCTTCTCGGCGGCGGCGCCAAGATCCGCAGTCGCCGCAAGTTCATCATCGAGGCCGAACAGATGCGCCTGAACCTGCCGGCTTCAGAGCGTCCGTACCAGTTGCGGGTCCAGATCGAGGACTTCTCCGTGTCGCCGTTGTACGATCGAAACCAGATGATCTTCCGCCTTACATCGGAAGAGATCGAGGACGACAGCTACAACCAGTGGGCGGTGCGCCCCGGTGACATGATCACCAACGCCGTCGCCGATCATCTGCGACGTGCCGGGCTTTTTACCGATGTGCGCGAAGATTTCGTCAACGCCAACCCAGACCTCACCCTCACCGGTACCATCGACGCCATCGAGAGGTATGACAGCGGTGATCGTTGGTTTGCCCGCCTGGCCGTCACCATGCAGCTGGTGGACAACCAGAACCAGATCTTCTGGCAGCATCGCTTCGACCCCAACGAGATCGAGGTCCACGATCCGGACATGGTGTTCACCGTCCAGGCTCTCCGGGGTCTGCTCCGGGAGAACATGGAAACAGCGATGAAGGACCTCGACCGGGCCCTGTTGATCCGTAAGGCCAGTCTGGAAGGCCGGGACCTTACCGACCTGCTTCAGGGCAACGACAACGGCAATGGCGTCCACGACGCTCAACAGGACACGACTCAAGTACAATTGGAAACGGAGGACTACAAGATTCTCCCGGGCAAACTGGTACCGGAGGAGCGGCCGTGAAGTACTCAGGCGTCCCGATACTGGTGGCGGTACTGCTGGTCTGCGGCAGCAGCTCCGCCGACGAGAGCACCTGGACGGCGGATCCCGCCAACGCTCAACTGTCCCATGACCCCTCCCTGATTCCCAAGGGCAAGGGCATGCTCTTCGTACCGGCCATGAGCGTGCCCCTCGGCAACGAACCCAGTTTCTACGTGCAGCAGAACGGGGCCCGCATCACCTCGGCTACGCCGGGCAGGGGCGTGCTTTTGGACCCGGGCTCATATGACGTTCTCATCGGCTCCGGCATCATCTCCCAGCTCATCCGCAAGACGGCCCATGTGATCGAAGGTCACACCACGATGATGAAGCCCGACTGGGCCGCGCTTGTCATCGATGTGATCGACGCCTCGCGTACATCGGTCAACGAGAGCTACGAACTGCTCGATGCAGACGGAGGCGAGACCTATGGACTGGGCTTCGGCATCGAGGAAGAGCGCGGTGAACGGGTACGCACCTGGCTGTTGAAGCCGGGCACGTACCACATCGTCCGCGTAGGTGAGTCGGTGACGACGATCCGCAAGTTCAGCGTCCAGCTCTCGCCAGGCACGCTGACCCAGCGCAATCTTGTCGTCGACTCCAATCCGAATTCGACCGGTGACTTCATCGGCTTCTATCCGCAACCCAGGATGCAGACTTCTCGCGCGGAGCGCACGGCCTCCCCCATCACCTCGCAGACGGAGCTGTCGGGCTCGGTGCAGGCCAACACCTCCCAGCAGACAGCTTCGGGAGACCAGACGAGCGTCAACCTGGCGGTGCAGATATTCAACCGCACGCGCTACAACACGGATCGCGACTTCGCCAGCATCCGGATCATCCTCGAAGAGGGTGCCTCCAAGGTCGAAGGTGAAGACCTGAGCAAGGGGGTGGACCGTGCCGAGGTCCGAGCGACCTATATCTATCGCGTGTCACCGCGCATCGGGCCGTACCTGCGTGGCGTCCTCCAGTCCAACGTATTTCCAACCGACCGTCGCTTCTCCCCTCCCCGTGACCTGATTCGCATCAGGAAGAGTGGCATCATCGACACTCTGAGAGGCACAACCGAGTTCACCACGACTCCCTCACTCTCACCGATCACGTTGCGTGAAGGTGTGGGCATCAACTCGCAGGTGATCCGCAGCTTCGGTCTCAACATGGATCTGCGCCTCGGCATCGGCGCCCGGCAGGATGTACGCTCGGACTTCTTTGAGATATCCACGAACCCGGCGACGGGCAACATCGAAGCCAGGGAGTTTGGCAGCACCTCGAGCACCGGATTGGAGGCCCTGCTGATCATGGATGCCCGCCTCGGTCGCTACATCAACCTCGACTCCGAGTTCGACATTCTGGTGACGTCACGGCAGGCCGACGACTGGTTCTTCACCTGGGAGAACCGCATGCGCATCGCCCTGACCAGCTTCATCAACCTCGACATCGTCGCCGACCTCGAGCGCGAGCAGGCCCTGCGTCGACTGCAGGGGCGTGAGCAGTTGCTGCTGCGCTTCTCCCGCTTCTTCTGATCGGACTTCAACCACCGTGGAACTGACCCTCTCAGTAGACACGGATGGTCGCCTGCGGATTTCCGGCGCTTGTACCGTAGCCACGGTGCCCGATGGCACGGGCGTGGCACGTCGCCTGTTGCAGGAATCGGATCGCCGCCACATCACCGTCGATCTGTCGCGACTCACCCACCTGGACACGGTGGGAGCAGTATGGCTTCGCCGCCTGCCTGCAATCGCGGCGGAAGCCGGCAAAGACCTTGAACTGGGAGAGGCGCCGGCGGCCTTCGGCAACTTCACTGAAACGCTGAGCGCAGATCCGGAAGAGCCCGCACCCTCCGACCCGGATCCCGTGATCAACGCCGGCCTCCTCGACCGTCTCGGTGAGAAGGCCTACGCCCACGTCAGCGCCTCTCTGTCCTTCCTCTACCTGGCTTCTGATCTGACGTGGGCCGCCGTCTCGGCCCTTGCCGATCGTCGGGGTATACGCCGCGGCACCTTCGTCGAACAGGCGACTCGAGTCGGCGCCGACGGGTTGTCGATCGTTGCCGTCATCCTCTTCCTCATCGGTGGTGTGTCGACCCTGCAGGCGGCAGCTCAGCTGCGCCAGTTCGGTGCCAATGTCCTGGTGGCCGACCTGCTCGCCATCGGCATCACCCGCGAGTTGGGACCGCTGATGACAGCCATCATGGTGGCCGGTCGCTCCGGATCGGCGTTTGCGGCCGAGATCGCCACGATGAAATTCACCGAAGAGATCGACGCCTTACGCACGATGGGACTGAATCCGCTGCGTCTCGTCGCCGTACCGAAGATGTGGGCCATGCTGCTCACCGTGCCGCTGCTGACGATCATGGCCAACTTCATCGGCTTGGCGGGCGGTACCGGTACGGGCGTGCTGTCTCTCGATATCTCACCGGCCACCTTCATCAGCCGCGTGCAGAATGCTCTGCTGCTGAAGGATATCCTTACCGGACTGGTAAAATCCGTCTCCTTTGCCTGGGTCATCACCGTCGTCTCCGTATTCCATGGCCTGAGATTCCGTGGCGGTGCCGCCGGCGTCGGCGAGGCGACGACTTCCTCGGTGGTCTCCTCCATCTTCGCCATCATCGTCCTCGATCTGGTGTGGAACCTGTTGTTCTATCTGCGATGAACGAGACGTCAGGCAACAACACGGTGGTTGAGGTGCACGACGTGCGCGTGGCCTACGCCGAGGATCTGCCACCCGTGCTCGACGGTGTCAGCCTGCGCTTCGATCGTGGTGACGTGTCCTGTATTGTCGGCGGTTCAGGCTGTGGCAAAAGCACACTCCTGAAGACGATCATCGGTCTGGTGGCGCCTCGCAGCGGCGACGTGACGCTGTTGGATGCCCCCATACACGACCTCGCCGAAGTCGAGCGCGACGCCCTGCTGCGTCGGGTGGGCGTCATGTTCCAGTATGGCGCCATGCTCGGCTCGCTGACGGTGGGCGAAAACATCTCTCTGCCGCTGGAGATGCACACGACTGTCGAGGCCGGACTGGTACGGGATGTTGTCGAGACCTGGCTTGAACGCGTCGGTCTGGCGGGAACAGCGGACAAGCTGCCGAGCGAGTTGTCCGGCGGCATGCGCAAACGTGCGGCACTGGCCCGAGCCATGGTCATGGAACCGGAGGTCCTGTTCTGCGACGAGCCGGGCGCCGGCCTCGACCCGATCACGGCGGCCGGCATCGACCGTCTGTTGCAGTCCCTCAACGAGCGCCAGGGGACGACGATCATCGTCGTCACCCACGAGCTGCTCAGCATCGAACGGCTCGACGGACGGCTCGTCATGCTGGATGGGGGCAGGGTGGTCTACGACGGCACGGCCCGCGAGGCCCGGGACGCCTCCCGCCAGGATCTCGATCTCTTCTTCCACCCCAGGTAGACACGCCTGATGAAAGTTTCCCTCATCGCTGCCGTCTCCCCAGACCTCGTCATCGGCCGGGAGGGCCAGATCCCATGGCACTACTCTGCCGACATGAACCATTTCATGCGCACCACGATCGGCCATCCGTGTATCATGGGACGTCTGACGTACGAGTCATTTCCTAGGCGGCCCTTGCCGAAGCGGCCGAATCTCGTGCTCACACGCAATGCGGACTACGTGCTGGCATCGGGAGCTCTGCGTTTCGCCGACCTGGGTGCGGCTCTGGCTCACTGTCGTGCTGAGGAACGTCCCGTGGCCTATGTCTGCGGCGGCAGCAGTGTCTACTGCGAGGCCCTGCCTCTGGCCGACGAAATGATCCTCACCCACGTCCCGGACAGGGTCGAAGGGGATACGCGGTTCCCGGAGTGGAGTCAGCAGGAGTGGCACATCGTTGACGAAAAGTCAGAAGGGGAACTACGTTTTTCGTTCTACCAGAGGAGGCCGTAAGTCCTATGCTCGACACAATCGAAGCCGCCCCACCCGACCCCATTCTCGGCTTGTCCGCGGCCTTTGCTGCTGATCCAACTCCTGCCAAGATCAACCTCGGCGTCGGTGAGTATCGTGCCGACGACGGCTCCACTCCGGTGCTGGATACGGTGCGGGTCGCCGAAGCTCGTGTTATCGAGTCGACGACGACGAAGCGGTACCTGCCCATCGACGGAACCGCTGAATACGGTCACTCCGTCCGCGGTCTGCTTTTCGGCGATGGCGAGCAGAGTTGGTGCCATCGCTGCGCCACGGTTCAGGCCCCCGGGGGAACCGGAGCCCTGCGCATCGCCGGTGATTTCGTGCACACCGAGTTCCCCGGAGCCAGGATCTGGCTCAGCGAGCCCACCTGGGCCAATCACCCCAAGGTCTTCGCCGCCGCCGGACTGGCCTCGAAGGGCTACCCCTACTACGACGCCGACAGCCGCACCGTCGACATCGAGGCCATGGTCACCGGCCTCGAAGGGGCGGTCGCGGGTGATGTGGTCCTGCTCCATGGCTGCTGCCACAACCCCACCGGAGCGGATCTGAGCATCGAACAGTGGCAGCGCGTCGGTGACCTGCTGGCGACCCGGGGGCTGCTGCCACTCGTCGATTTCGCCTACCAGGGATTCGGCGATGGCCTGCAAGAGGATGCCATGGGCTTGCGCGCCCTCCTCGACCGGGTTCCGGAGATGCTGATCGCCAGCTCCTTTTCTAAGAACTTCGGCCTCTACCGTGAACGTGTCGGTGCCCTGACAGCCGTGGCAGCCTCGGAAGAATCGGCGGCCAACGTCCTGAGTCAGTTGAAGGTCCGGGTGCGTACGAGTTTCTCGACGCCGCCAGCCCACGGATCGGCCATCGTCAGCGAAATCCTGGCTGACCCGGATCTTCGGAGCCGGTGGGAGAAGGAAGTGGCGGACATGCGCGACAGGATCAACGGCATGCGCGCCCTGCTGGTGGACAAGCTGAAGGAGTATGGCGTTGGCGGTGATGCCGCGGATTTCTCCTTCATCAACCGTCAACGCGGCATGTTCTCGTTTTCCGGGCTGACACCGGACCAGGTCGACAGGCTGCGCCGCGACCATGCCGTCTACATCGTGGGTTCCGGGCGCATCAACGTCGCCGGGATCACCGCCGACAACGTCGACGGGTTGTGTCGCGCCATCGCCGCAGTCTTCTAAACTTCGGCGCTGCGCGCCTTCAGTTTCTGCGGGTTGCGGGCCCCATACCCCGCACCGCCCGCAACCCGTGATCGATCACCAGATGGGCCGCTGCGCCTCAGTTCAGAAGGTAGACAGCTCCCGCAGACGAGCGACGATCGGCTGCAGCAGATCGACGACACGATCCATCTGGTCGGCGTCGTTACCGTATCCCAGGCTGAAACGCACGGCGCCGGACGCCAGACGCGGCTCCAGTCCCATGGCCAGCAGCACGTGGGAGGGCTCCGTGGCCCCCTCCGTGCAGGCTGAACCACTGGCGACGGCCACGTCTTCCAGGTCCAGCCCGAGCAGGACCGACTCCGCCTCGATCCGCTGAAAGGAAACATTCAGCGTGCCGGGTAGCCGCTGCACGCGGCTGCCGTTGACGACGACATCACCGATGGCTGTCGACAGTCGGTCTTCGAGGCGGTCGCGCCAGGCGGACAGCCTGACGGCGTCGTCCACCATCTCCGATACTCGCAACGCCGCGGCGGCACCGAAACCGACGATGCTGGCCACGTTCTCGGTGCCCGCACGCAGCCCGTGCTCGTGGCCTCCGCCTCGGGTCCACGGCGCCAGATCAGTCCCCTGGCGGACGTAGAGGGCGCCGACGCCCTTCGGACCATTGAGCTTGTGCGCTGACAGCGACATCAGATCGACCCCCAGAGTGTCGACGTCAACCGGCACCTTGCCGAAAGCCTGTACGGCATCCGAATGAAAGAGGATGCCGCGCTCCTGCAGCAGCGGACCGATCTGTTCCAGTGGCTGCAACGTTCCGGTCTCATTGTTGGCCAGGATCAGGGACACGAGGTCTGTCGTTTCTGAGGAGGCCACAGCAGCCAGCACTGCCTCCGGGTCGACACGGCCCTCCCCGTCGACACCGACAAGGAGCACACGTGCCCCGGCGTCACGCCGGGCCTCGGCGGATCGCAACACGGCAGGATGCTCCACCGTGGACGTGACCACACCGTTGCGGTCCCTCAGGGCCCAGTTGTCGGCCTCGGTGCCGCCGCTGGTGAAGCAGATCTCTTTGGACGTTGCCCCGAGCAGAGCGGCGATCTGCTCCCTGGCTGCCTCCACGGCCTCGCGGGCCTGTCGGCCCGGACCATGGATACTCGAAGGATTGCCGTAGCCCCCCGCGAGAAAGGGCTCCATGGCGGCACGGACCTCCGGGCGTATCGGCGTGCTGGCGTTGTGGTCGAGATAGATCAACGGAACTGAACTTCCATGCTGTAGGCGCGGGCGATGAACCTCCCGGAGAGCAGATCGCCGTCGTTGTCGAAAGCAGTCCCGTCGGAGTACACAAAGCGCTCTGTCTCTCCGGTCTCGATGTCGTCCCGGCCGCGCTGCAGCGACACCGAGTCGACCTCGACAGTGCGCTGGAGCAGCGCCATCACCTCGGCGTCGATCAGTTCGAGGCCACGAAACTTCTCGACCTGGCCCTGGGTCTGCAGCCTCGCCAGTTCCTCCCACATCGAGCTCTTGTCCTCTTCGAGGCGTCTGGCCGCCAGCAAGTAGAGGGTGTACACCTCATCTCCCTGGGACAGTCCTTCCCAGGCATTTTCTCCGGGTGCATACACCCAACGGTTGGCGAACACAGTACCGTCATGCAGCACCGTGGTTTCCCCTTCGGAGCGGAAGAGAAAGGCGAAGACCTCGCAGTCCTGCCCGGAACGGAAGCGCAGTTGCAGACGATCCCCCTCCTCCAGCTGTCCTCCCTCCTCCCATTCCACCAGGCGCGGGAAACCACCTTCGTTTCGACGAACGAGGAGGTGAAATTCCAGATCGAGGTCGACCAGAGCGGCAACGGCAGATCCTGACAGGCGCGCCTGCCTCGCTTCTGTCAGTCGTGTCAGATCGCGCTCTGACACACGCACCACCGACTCGTCCCGCATGAGCCCGGTGGCCCCATCTGCCAGGGCCAGACGCAGGTAGACCCACGGCGGGGCCGGGCGCAGCTGCCCGGCGGCAACCATGTCGCCCGGCAGCTGCCGCCAGTCACGCGGCAGCAGATCATCGGCCTTCCAGTCGACATCGATGGCCCGGGCACTACCCGCCACACCGGCGTCCGGCCGGACCGGCACTCCGGCCCGCACGGCGGCCGACAGCAGAGACTCATCCAGGGCCATGGTCTCGGGGGAGGTCTTGCCATCGATGAGACGAATCCCGGCGACCGTGATCGTGTCCTGTGTCTGCCAGCCCTGCAATACCTGCTGCAACTGCGCCTCGATACCGGGCCCTGCGGCGCGCCGCGATCCAGGCCAGCAGGATGCCAGCACGGCGATCGACAGCACCCATGCTGCGTGGATCCCCACCCTCCTCAAATCATCCCTCCGTCCCAGCCTCGGAGTCTTCGGTATCCTGGTTCTTGCCCCGATCCAGGAAGCTTGTTCCCGTCAGCAATTCGCGCTGCAGACCGACGAACTCAGAGGGCGCCTGCTGCGGCGCCTCTGCCGATGCCGGCTCGTCGGCCTGTGGCGCGGCCGGCGTCCGGGCCCGAGTCCGCGCCCGCGCGCGCAGCTGCTTCTCGAGAAGGATGCGACCCAGAAGCCGCTTGGCCTGATCCAGTATCGGCCGACGGCGCTCATCGCGATCCGACACCTGCTCGAGCACTTCATAGAGAGCCGACACCGCGGGCGGTCCGAGACTCGGGATCCGCGCCAGGAGATCGTCGTACTCGTCGCAGAGATCCAGGCGTATCAGGATGTTGGCCAGCTGGCAGTTGGTGTCCGGGTCAGAGGGACCAAACTCGCTCAGGGAGCGGGCGTAGGAGCGGGTGTACATCAACACGCCACTGGGATCACTCGTCTTGCGGTGTGGATGGTCCGCCAGAAGGGCCAGGATCGTCTCGTCCTCATGGACGCGCCGACGGTCTGCGAGTTGCCCCATCCCATCCCTGCCTTGTTTCCCTTCGCCATCCATGCGGTCCAGCAATTCGCAGGCACAGGTGACGATGGCCTGCTTCTTCATCTTGAAGGTCGCCCATTCGTCACTCTCGGCCAGGCCGTTGTGAGAGATCACCTTGAGCAGTTCCTCGCGAGCGACCTCACCGAGATCGGCAACCTCGAGGACCCGCTTCCGGTACTCCGGCCGCCTGTCGAGACGGACAAGGATCCCTGCCAACTCGCGGTCGAGGTCGGCGGCGGCTCCGAGGGACTCGCCCTCTGGCAGGGATCGGCCGCCGGCGATCCTGGCTCCCGGGGGCCGGCAGAGGGCGCGACACTTGCCGATGCGGGTGTAGACACCTGCCGGATCGGAAGACAGCGATACCAGATACGACCACAGGGCATGGATCAGATCCTGGGCTTCGGTGATGTTGTCACCGTAGGCGCGAAAAAAACCACGCAACCCCGCCGCGCCGAGATCGAGGATCGTCATCAGGAACACGACTCGCGGCTTGGGCACGATACCCTTGCAGAATTCGGTCATCAGCGGCCGCGGGTCGAAACGGAGGGCATCCCGGTAGTCGTGCAGCGCGTCGGCAAAGCTGGCTGGCTCGACAGACTGCCCCTTGCGACGGGCCAGATCATGCGCGGCGCCGTGGATGATGTCGCGATCGAAGAGAAACATGCGGGGGTATTCGAAGATGTCGGCGATACGTTCCATCTTGGACTGTGCCCAGCGGGTCTCCAGCCTGGGATCGAACACATCACGGGCGATCTCCCAGGGCTCGCGTGTCCAGTTGTTGACGCTCTGCACACGGATCAGGGCACTGCGGTACCCCTCGATGAACTCCTCCGTCTCCGACTTTGATGCCTCGGGGTGGACCCGCCGATGGTGGTTGTGATCCAGTACCAGCCGCCGCAGCAGCGGTTCGCTGAGTCGCAGGCTCGAGGACCGCCCATCAGCAGAACCGTTGGTCCGGCTGCCATTGCCGGGAGATCGCACTCGTGCCCTCTCTCCGTAGGCGCTGAGTACCTCCGCCAGCAGCAGGTAGTCGAGCAGCATCCAGGCTGCGTAGATCACGCCCTCGGCGATAGACCAGTGATTGTACCCCTTGTCCTCGGCATGATGCAGCAGGATCTCAGGCAGGTAGATGGTCCGCCGACGGCGGCCGATGTGCACTGCCTGGTGGCAGCGCACATCGTGGAAGTGCAGCAGTGTATCGCCGCGCACGAGAGTGATCGAGATCGGCCCCTCGATGAGGGCGTCGCGCAGAAAGGGGGGTACCTTCTTCAGAACACGCCAGAAGAACAGGACGATGGGATCTGCGGCCTGCAGCCGTGACAGTCGACGGTCATCGGGAAAATGGGGCAGGCGTGTCTGTTCGCCGAAGAGAATGACGCGATCAGAACCGGCGATCGATCGATTGATGTCGGCGTGTGGCACGTCGCCGTCAAGGATACCGAGGTTGACCTTCGTCGGTGTCTCGTCGTATGGACCGGGAGGCGTCATCTACCCGAATATAACGGAACCGGCGTGACAAATCGCCGCCTGCCTTGCTATCATAACTACATGAAGCCAACTGCAAGACGCCTGAACGACGGCAAATCCAGCATCTGTGCCCTCGCTGTGGCCTGTTCGGCTGTGCTGTTCTCTGCTGCCTGCTCCACGCCGCCGGCACCACCCAAGCCGGACGAGGCGCCCCAGGCCCGCTCCGGGCCCGACCAGGACGTACCGCTGGGCACCCTCGTCACTCTGGATGGTTCGGAATCCACTGACCCTGAGAGCCAGGTGCTGTCCTACGGGTGGTCGGCGGGTGAGGGCAACCCCGAACCGGTCATTCTGAGAGACATTCCCACCTTCAGCTTCACACCCACCCGGGCGGGTGAGTACACCTTCATCCTGGTTGTCACCGCCGGCACGGCCACCAGCCTGCCGGACTCCATGCGGCTCACCGTCCGCGGTGGCGACAACTCAGCTCCCTTGGCTCAGGCCGGTCCGGACTACGCCGCCTCCCTTGGCGGCAGTTTCTTCCTCGACGCCACCTCCAGCGTCGACAGCGATGGCGACTCCCTCACGTTCCTGTGGGAGGCCCTTGCCGATCCGGGAGTCGTCTCCATCGCCGACTCCGCCGCAGCCCAGACGCAGATCACGCCGCTGCTGCCCGGCACCTACACCTTCGTCTTGCATGTCAGCGATGGCAGCGCCACCAGCACGGACGAGATCACCGTGCTGGTCACCAGCGAGGGCAACGTCGCCCCCACTGCCGACGCCGGTCGACCGCAGACGGTGGCCGTCGGCACCAGTGTCGTGCTCGACGGCAACGGGTCTCTCGACGGTGATGGGGATCCCCTGACCTACCGCTGGTCGGTGGGCAACAACCCTGGGGAGCCGGTCGTGTTGTCTGACTCGACGGCCATCTCCCCCGACTTCGTACCCAACCTGCTCGGCACCTACATCTTCGGCCTCATCGTCGATGACGGTAGTTCAACCAGCCTCCTCGACACCACTCTGGTCACCGTCGTCGCCCAGATCTATGCCAAGCGTTCCGGGATGATCGAAGTTCCGGCAGGCGGTTTTCACATGGGCTCTGAGGTGGGTCTCGCTGGAGAAACGCCCGTGCACACCGTCGATGTCAGCACGTTCTGGATCGATTCAACCGAGGTGACAGCCGCCCAGTACGCCCTCTGCTTCAACGACGGTGGTTGTACGATGCCTGCCGAGAGATCCGGATGCACCTTCGGTCTCGAAGAACGCGCCGATCACCCGATCAACTGTGTCGACTACGCCCAGGCATCCGCCTTCTGTAGCTGGGCGGGCAAACGCCTGCCGAGTGAGGCCGAATGGGAAAAGGCGGCACGAGGTCCGAACGACGAGCGGCGCTTTCCCTGGGGGGACGAGGACCCGAGCCTCTTCCTGGTAAGGGCTCACGGATGAATAAGGGGTGCGTTTCATGGGTCTGCCGTCGGCCGGATGGTGTAGTTCCAGTCACCATGAAAGGCATGCCGACAGAGGCGGACACGGGACAGTTGCTCGTCCTTCACGGTGATGCCCTTGGGAT
>DASCMS010000162.1:0-23559 GCA_036011085.1 Candidatus Latescibacterota bacterium | reverse complement strand
ACAGACGTCGGGTGCGCTCCGTCAAAAGCGGAGAAAGAGACTCGTATTTCCTTCGGAGCGTTTCGATATCCACGCTCCAAACATGACTCCAACTACATCATGAAGTCTAGTACTTATTTCTCGGAGAGCCCTAAGGGGTAGGAAAAGTCAAAAAGGGAGACAATTTGACAAGGAGGAGGTTGGTCCTACCGGCCCCAACCTGGCTACGCCGCCGCCTGGATCAGGTCTGCCTCATACTCGGGGAACATGATGATGGCGGGATGGATGCCGAATGCCTTTGCCAGCTTCTCGGCCCGCCGCTCGCGATGTCTGCTCTGTCATCTTCCAGCATGCTGATGTTCTTGGCGTTGACGCCACACCGGCGGGCCAATTCCTCCTGGGTCCAGCCCTTCAATTCCCGCAGCATCCGGATCGCCTCACCCGTCGAGACGGTGGCGCGCTGCTTTGCGGGCTTGAACGACTTGTCCATCTGCACCTCTCTCAGAACCCGGTCGCCGGTTGCCACAATTGTAGCAACTCAGTGTATCCGACGCATCTCGGAACGGCCCGGTCAGAGACGTCTCTACATCGCTTCGATCGCCGCGACCTGCTCTACCAGGCCAGTGGTCAACGGCGTGGCCGGTACCGGCAGCCCCGCCTCACGCAGCGCGGACAGGTCGTAGATGCGGTGACAGAGGAAGGGGGCGGCGCCTGGGTTCTCTGCCAGGAAGGCGTCGACAGGGACTTCCTCCACCTGCAGATCGACGCCGAGGATGTCGGCGATGATCCGGTAGTAGATGACGGACTCGACGATATCGGGACCGGCCGCCTGGAAGATGCGGCCGTGCAGGTCGGCTCGGCCCGCCACGCCGAGGATGAGATCGGCCAGGTCCCGCGCCAGGATCGGCTGCTGCAGGAAGTGGCCACCACCGACCAGACGCAGAGCCTGCCCGTCTCGCAGGCGTTGCAGCAAGCCCTTGTCGCGGCCGTGTTCGGGCAGACAACCCAGAAGTGAACCGGGTCCGTAGATATGGCAGGGGCGTACCACGGTCCAGGCCATGTCGCCGCAGTCGGCGTTCATCAATTCCTGCTCGCACAGCCGTTTCTTGCCGCCGTAGCCATCGCTCAGGTAGTGCTCGGAGGATTCGCCCTGCGGGAACGTGCGGTGCGCCGGATCAAAGACGAAGTCAGTGGATACGAAGAGGAGCTGCCGGGCCCGGTCTCGCAGTACCGCCACGTCCTGAGCCGCGTCCTGGGGGTCATAACCGATGCATTCGGCCACCAGGTCGAAGCGATCGATCCGGGCCGACTCCATAGCGGAGGCGATGCCGTTGTCGAAGGCAGTGGTCTCTTTTCGATCGGCGACAATGGCGGTGACGCGGTCAGGCAGCGGGCGTTGGCCGCGAGTCACGACCCAGACACGCCAGCCAGCGGACATGGCACGGCGAGCCAGCGTACCGCTGACGAAGCCGCTGCCGCCGATGATGAGCAGATTACCGGACATGGTCAGCCTGTCACCTGCGGTTCGCGGGGCAGCAGATCGAGGGGCTGTACGATCTTGCGTCGCTCCGGTGTGAGTCGGGAGAGCAGTTCAGTGGAAGGGGCGTAGCCATGGCGGAAGTTGCCCCATGACGGCCCGTAGCGGTAGATGCAGACGCGGCGCTCACCCTCGTTGACCCGCCGTGCCGAGCCGTGGCAGATGCCGTCGACGAAGAGGATGACGTCACCGGCCTGCATGTGCACCTCGACGGCGCCCTCGATGCCCTCGACGGAGGCGCCCCCGGGCTGCATGCGGTGAGTTTCGTACCCGGGATGAGCGAAGTTCGACTTGTGACTGCCCGGGATGAGCATGGTGCCGCCGTCACCGGGGCCGATGTCGGTGAGGGCCACCAGGGCGTTCACCTGACCGCACATGAAGCGACCCCCGTGGAAGCGGAACTGATTGCGATGGATGGGCGGGTGACCGCCGGAGTGCACGCCGATCGCTTCACCAGGGCGGCGGAAGTTGACGAAGCACTCGTCGATGAACAGCGGTCCGTGATGATAGTCGAAGGTGCCCTCGCCGCCGACGAAGAATCTGATGTGCTCGAGCCAGGAAGGATGATCGATCAGTCTTTCGAAGGGTTCACCAGCTTCGTAGATCTGCTGGTAGTTAAGCCCGTCGACGGTGCCATACGTGTGGCCGTGGACATGGCCGAACCACTCGCCAGGCTGCAGCTGTGGGATGGCGTCGAGGGTGCTATTGCAGGCGGTGACCTCATCCGCCGAAAGGGCGCCCTGCACATGGATGTAGCCGCGCAGGTCGAAGAGGTAGGTTTCGAGGGGGTCGATCATGGATCGTGGGTCTCCAGGCGAATGTCAGTGCCCCGAACAAGCCGGATCCGGGCGCAGCGTGCAAGGGGCAGCTGACGCAGGATCGGGCTTGCCCATTGCCCATGTTCGATTCGTTGGTTCCATTCGCCGTCGTGAGCCACGCTGAGACAACATCACCCATCGGCCAGCGATTGCACGTCGTGGGTACCACGTGCGCGGGCAAGAGCACGATGGCGGAGCGCCTGGCCGATCTGCTGGGGGTGCCCGCCGTCGACCTGGATGCCCTCAACTGGCTGCCTGGCTGGGTTGCCCTGACGGAGACGGACCCGGAGGAGTTCGAAACAAGACTGGAAGCGGCCATCGCCGGCGAGGGATGGGTGGTGGCCGGTGATTACTCGGGGTTCACCCGGCGCATGCTGTGGCCACGGCTGCACACCGTCATCTGGCTGGATCTGCCGTTACCGTTGATTCTGTGGCGGGTGATCACCCGCTCGTGGCGACGCTGGCGCTCGAAGGAGCTGCTCTGGGGCACGAACCGCGAAAACTTCTGGAAGCAGCTGATGTTCTGGCGGCGCGAGGACTCGCTGCTCTGGTGGGCGTGGACGACGCACGAGAAGAAGAGAGTCAGGATGGCGGCGTCCATGGCCGATCCGCAGTGGGCGCACATCCGCTTCGTGCGGCTGACGTCGGTGGGGGAGGTGGAGGAGTTCGTCCGGCTCGTGGAGGAGGGGCTGGTCAGTCAGGGCTGACTATATTCCGAGAGTCACCTTCCATGGGGATGTCCATGTCACCACCCATCGTCCACAGGCGTAGCTGGACACGCCTCGACTACGACCGCGTCGTCGAGTCCGGCGGCTTCGGTCCCGAAGACCGTCTCGAGCTGCTCGACGGCGAGATCTGGGAGATGACGCCCCAAGGGTCGCGACACGCTGCCGTCTACAGCTCGGTGCAGCTGGCGCTGCAGCAGGCCTTCGGCACGGACTACCTGGTACGATGTCAGTTGCCGCGGGCTCTAGATGACCGATCCGAGCCCGAGCCGGACCTGGCAGTTGTCGAGGGCACGCCCTTCGATTATCTGGAGGATCATCCGACGACCGCGTTGCTCGTCGTCGAGGTGTCGGACTCGTCGGTGGAGCACGACCGGGGCCGCAAGCTTGCGGCCTATGCACGGAACGGGATTCCCGAGTACTGGCTGTTCGATCTGCGCGCCGAGTGCCTGGAGGCTTACCGGGATCCTGTCGCGACGAGTTACCGCGAGAAGCGTGTGTTGAGGCGTGGAAATAGCATCACGCCGCTGTCAGCTCATGGAACAGCGATCGCTATCGGCAACGTACTGCCGCCCGACGATCACCCCCCAACCGCCCCCACCCCATAGCTGTCATACACCCCCAAATGCTCCGGATCCACCCCCTCCGGCTCAACGTACTTCAAAAACAACCCCTGATTCGCCTTGCCCGATTCCCGGGCGATCTCGCGGCGGCTCTTCAGGTTCTGTAGATCCGTCCCCTGGTACATCACGTCGCCACCTGACAAGCCGATGTACTGCCCCTCGTACTGATCGACGTAGTTGCCCTGATCCCCGCGATAGAGCGCGACCTGCTCGGCCAGCGTGCGATGCACCTCGGCGTTGTCTTCCGGCGAGATATTCGCCTGCACTTCGAAGTCACCCACCTTCTGCAGCTCATCACCCAGCAGCTCGATGTCGGCCAGGTCGATCGGTCCCAGGCCGGCGTCGCTGGCCAGCAATAGCGGATTGCGGTCGAAGACGTAGGGGGGCTCAGGGTGTACACCGGCCGGGTCGAAGCCCATCAAGTGGGTACCGACCGCATCGGTTGCAACCGTGTTGTCACCAGCCACAATGACGTCCGTCTTCAACGCCGGACCGTACCACTCCTTGTGGTTCATGGCCACGAGCCCGTCGATGACGTTCAGGGTCGGCTTGAACAGCAATCCCATGTCGGCGATGGTGTGCGGCAGGCGCACGTGGGCGTGCAGGTATCGGCGGGGCTTGCCGTACTTCGCCAGTGACGTGAGGCCGAAGAGGTTCTTCATCGTCAGGGTCGTGCCGGCGGCCATGTGGGCCTTCATCTTCTGCACCGAGACGATGGCATCGGCGTCGGCCACCCTCTTGCTGATCCAGTAGCGATCGAACATCAGGCCCCCACCGGGCACGGGCGCCTCCACGAGGGGTTCGTCTTCGGTGTCGATAAGCTCCACATCAAATTCGGCGAGGGCCTCAGGATAACCCATCACCTCGTAGATCTCCGTCGTCGTGCCTTTCTCCGTCGCCGTGTCGCCCACGAGGATCTCAGCATCAGAGTGCTGGCGCAGGGCGCGGACGACGGCACGCAGCACACAGACATCGGGTAGGGCCACCTGTCTGCCGGCGTGCAGCTTGATCTCCTTCAGGCCGATGTTCGTCTTGACGAAGATCGTCTTGAGACCGCGGAAGGTCTCCATGGTGTCGCCCAACAGATCTAGGGATCGAGCGACGGAGTCCATCACGTGATCGTCGTCGGAGCTGGCGTCGCAGCGGACGATGCTGACGCGGGGTTTGGCTGTCATGTGAGTCCTTTCGTTGTCATCAACCGATGCGGTATCGCTCTACTGCCGCCATGTCCAGTTCCACGCCGAGGCCCGGCGCGTCGGGCACCGTCACCAGCCCGTCCACCGGCTCCAGGGCGCCGTCGACCAGGTCGTTCTCACGCGTGAAGTGCAGCGAGTCCGAGGGTATTGTCGCGTTGCGCACCACAGCATGTACGTGCGTGCCGTACGCACCCGACACACCCAACCCGAGGCCGACGACCTGAAGCCACACGGGCAGACCTGCTGCCTCCGCCATGCCGGCCATGATGAGCACACTTTCGACGGTACCTCCCATGTTGAACATGTCGGCCGCCTCGGCACGGATGGCGGACATCACCTGTTTCGGGTCTCCCAGGTGTGGTGCCAGAGGGATGATGGCGTGCTGGCGAAAGTGGTGGTACTGATGCCAGCCGGACAGGTACTGGAAGGGATCCTCGAAGGCCTGGATGTTGTACGGCTCCAGCTGACGGGCCAGGCGCAGGCTGGTGGCCAGATCGCCGAAGGTGAAGTTGGGGTCGACGATGATGCCGTAGTCGGGGCCGGCGGCCTTCGTCATCAACTCCACCGTCTCGACGATGTTCCACGGGCGGGCCTTGAGCTTGTGGGTCTTGTAGCCCTTGCGGGCGCCTTCTTCGGCCATGGCGGCGAACTGCGCCGGCTCCAGGGGCGGCGACCACCAGCCGACGGGAACCTGCTCCCAGTGTTTGCTGCCCATCAGGCGATGGGCGGGTACGCCGAAAGCCTTGCCGACGATGTCGAAGCAGGCCATGGCCACCGCGCCGCCCATCGTTGTCAGGTTGAGGTTCAGCGGGTCCACACCCAGCCACTGCGATTCAACGTCTTCCATGAGGTCGCCGCGCCCACCCTCGCCGATACCGATGATGCCGTCATCGGTGTGCACGCGGAGGATGGTGATGGGCCGCTCGCGGAAGTCCCCCGGACGGCTCTGCTCGATGGACGGGATATGGGGTACAGCGGTGACGAATCGTTCGACCTTCGTGATCTTCATCCATTCCCACCTTCGAGGAAGTCGTTGTAGTCCTCTGCAGCAATCGCCGACCCCGGCGGCATGCGCCACATGTAGTCGGGGTCGATGGCGGGCTCACGGTCGGCGTAGCGCTCCATCAGGTCGATGCGGTGGCGCAGCAGCTCGCCCAGGTTCGTGCCATAGTGATGCGTGGTCTCGCCGTGCGCCATCAACGGCATGAAGTCGATGTCGGAGCGTTCCCAGAGAGCCAGCAGGTTCCTGGCGTTGTCGAGCTCGCGAGCACAGGTGTCGTCCACCTGCGAGCGGCGACGGGACCGTTCGCTCTCATCGTCGGTGTTGAGGTAGCCGTGCACGCCGGCGATCCAGCCGCAGATGTTGCGCAGGGTCTCGGCGTAGCACAGAAAAGCCCGCAGGCGGTCGCGCAGATCGACCCAGACGTCGCCGCTCTTCGCCATGCCGTCGGCCATGTCGATCGCCTCTGCCAGGGGGCCCCAGACGGCCTCGAACGCGGCCAGGCGACGGTCGCAGGTCTCGACGTCGAGGATGGTCCACAAGGCATCGGCGCCGAAGTCGATGTTGTTCGGGTTGTTGAAGATGGTCAGCATCATCTCTTCGTAGGCCACGCGGTCGGCCTCGGGAATGGCGCTCATGTCGGGGACGAAGGGCCGCGCCCAGAAGCGATACCAGGTGAAGCGGAGGGACATGTACTGGCCGATGTCAGGCAGCAGGCTGGCAGCACGATCGGCAGCCCGCCAGCAGGTGACGAGGCGCTCCACGTCGGCCTCGCCTACCCAACGGAGCGCACAGCGCCGGACGGCGGCATCGACAACGGCCCCGTCGACGGCAGTGTCACCCTGGCGCAGCTGGAACAGGGCGATGACCTCGCGATTGGGATCGAAAGGCGCCAGGTAGACGGCATCGCAGTAGACATCGACGTGGTCGAAGCCGGCGTCCGTCATCTGCTGCAAGCGCGTGGCGGTGAGCCAGGGACTGGGAACACCGAGGAGGTAGCGGCTGCCCTTGGCGTGTGATTCCAGCCAGGCCTGCGAGCCCCGCTGGCGCAGCTCGGCCAGGGCCGTGTCCCACTCCGGGTCGGCCACCTCGCCGCGTTGCGACTCGGTCTGCAGGTCGATGCCGGTGTCCATGCCGGCCAGGATCGGTCCCTGCTCCTCGGCGATGTTCTTCAGTCCCGCGATCAACACGAAGTCGGGGTTGACCTGCCGGGCGGCGTCGCGCAGGACGCGCCAGTAGCGGATCACGTTTTCGGCGGCACGCTGTGCGATCTCGTCGTCGGGGCGCCATTCGCGCACCACGTACGGTCCGCCATTGCGCCCGGGGTAGAGGCTGGCGGTGTACTCGAAGCCAGAGCCAGAGTCGTTGAGCAGCGTCTTCATGAAGCCGATCTCAGGGACCCGGCGCAGCAGGGCCTGCATCAATTCGCTGTAGTGCCAGCGCACGAGCGGGTGGGCGACGCTCAAGTTGTAGCGCGGTGCGTACGAACGGAAGGTGTGATCGATACGGGCGCCGCGCAGCCAGGGGTATCGCTGCAACAGCGATTCGGGCACGGAGCGCGGATGAGCGGCGTAGAAGCCGGGTACGAGACCGTACTTCGCCGCCGTGCGAGCCATGAACTGCAGACGGTGCAGATTGGCCTGCAGGTGTTCGGCCGGGTACGTACCGGCGTTGAGCTTCGATTCGACGTACTGGTCGATGTCCGGCAGATAGTCGTAGAAGCGGTAGTAGATCTCGCCGTGGGGTCCGCGCTCGTAGCCGAAGCGGGATGCCATCTCGTTGACGACGACGTGCGAACAGCCAACGCGGGCCAGCTCGGCAAAGGCGGCGTCCACGTCCCGGTCGTCGACGGTGTCACGCCGCCGCTTGAGGAAGCCGTAGCGACCTATGAGCAGCTCGTCCCGGCCCGTCAGCGCCCGGAAGGTGGGCTGCAGCACGCGGCCCTCGCTCAGGGCACGGACGTCGAGGGTCGACCACTCATCGCGCAACCTGGCGAAGAGGGCGAAGAGCAGATGCGGGGCGGAGGCGGACAGCTGGCCGCCGCCATCGGTGATGTGGGCGAACATCCAGTCGCCGTCAGGCCGCACATCGGGACCGTTGACGAAGCTGGTATCCTCTGCGTACACGGCAACACGCAAGACGCCCCGTTCAGCGAGGGCTTCACCGGACTCGACGGGCGTCAGGCGGGCGTGGGGCGCCAGTGTCTGCTGCAGCTGTTCGGCGACGGTGACCTGTACCGGGTGGCCGGTCACCGGATAGGCGATGATACGCGTGGCGGTAAACATCAGCTGTGGATCAATCCTCCGTCGGGGCGCTGCCGGCGCCACGGGGTCTTCGGTATGGACGGGTCCCACGGATGGGCGGCGATGAACTCTTCATCCAGATCCACACCCCAACCGGGTCCCTCTGGAATATCCAGAAAACCGTCCTTCGGTGTCTCGATCTGCTGCTGCAACAGCCGGGCACGACCAGCGTGCGCGCCCGCCGTGGGGATCTCCTGGATCAGGAAGTTGGGCACCACGGCGTCCAGGTGCAGACTGATGGCCGTCGACAGCGGGCTCCAGGGGTTGTGCGGCGCCAGGCTGACGTAGAAGGCCTCGGCCATGACGGCGATCTTGTAGACCTCCAGAATGCCGCCGGCGTTGCCGACGTCGGCCTGGATCACGTCGACGGCCTCGTGCACGAGCAGATCGCGGAAAGCATGGCGGCCGAAGAGGCGTTCGCCGGTGGCGACGGGGATGTCGATGCGGCGACGGACATCGGCCAGCGCCCGGGGCGACTCCGGCAGGATCGGCTCCTCGTAGAACAGGATGCCGTAGGGGGCGATGCAACGGGCCATCTCCACCGCGTTGACCGGGTTGAGCAGGCCGTGGGCATCGATGGCGATGCCGATGTCGTCACCCACCGCCTCACGCACGGCACGTATCCGGGCTTCGGCACGCTGTCCATGGGCGACATCGTGGCCGAGACCGGTGCCTTCAAAGGGAGTGAACTTCACCGTGCGGAAACCTTCGGCCAGCCGTTTCCTGGCGCCATCGGCATAGCTGTCCGGCTCGCCGCCATGAATCCAGGCGTAACACTCGATACGATCTCTGACCCGACCTCCCAGAAGCTGCCAGACGGGAACACCGAGAGCCTTGCCCTTGATGTCCCACAGCGCGTGTTCGATGCCGCTGATGGCCGCCGACACTACGGGGCCGCCGCGCCAGATGATGGTGCGCGTCATGTCGCCGAGGAGCCGCTCGATGGCCAGCGGGTCGGCGCCGATGACGAGATGCTGCAGGTCGCGCACGGCACCGACGACGGCCTGCTCCATGCCGACGCAGGAGGGTTCGCCGTAGCCGACAATACCCTCGTCGGTGAGCAGACGGACGAAGACGTAGACCCGCGGCGCCCCGGGTTCGCCGACGTCAGCCGTGAGAATGTCGAGCTGAGTGATCTGCAAGGTGGAAGGAGTAACGCAGTTCGTGGTCGAGGAGGAAACGTTTGAAGCAGACACCCCCGGCGTAGCCGCCAAGGGAGCCATCCGCTGCGACGACACGGTGACAGGGAATGACGACGGGCAGCGGGTTGTTGTGGTTGGCGCCGCCCACGGCGCGCGAGGCACCGGGTTGCCCCAGCGTGGCCGCCAGTTCGCCATAGGACGCGGTCGTGCCGTACGGCAGACGCTGCAACGCCTCCCACACTTTCAGCTGGAAGGGGGTGCCCCGCGGCAGCAGGGGCAGATCGAAGTCGCACAGCGTGCCGGCGAAATAACCGGCCAGCTGATCTCCCGCACCGAACCCGGGGCGTTCGTGTCGCGTCCCGTCCACCGGTGGGGCAGCGGCCCCATCGGCATCGACGAACCACAGGCGTTCGACCCCTGCCGCGCTCCAGGCGACGCCCAGATCGCCTACAGGGGTGGGGACGAAGGCGTAGTCCATGTCTTGGGTTCGGCCTCCTCTACTTGAGTACCGTCATCCTCCCCGTCCCCGTGAAGGAGGGAGTGGTCAGACGGTAGAAGTACAGCCCGTTGCCGACTCCCCGTCCCGCCGCGTCCCGGCCATCCCAACGGACAGAGTAGAAGCCGGCTGGCATCGACTCGCCCGGGATCAGCGTGCGTACCGAACGCCCGAGAACATCGTAGATGACGAGCCGGGCCTGCGACTCGACGGCGAGGGCGAAATCGATGTGAGTCGACGGATTGAAGGGATTCGGATAGGCCTGCCCGAGGGCGAAACCGGACGGTCGCAGAGAGGCTGCCGGCACAGGCGGTGCCAGCCGCACACCGTTTCCAGGAGAGGCCAGCAGGACCTGTTCCAGCCTGATGCGGACATCGTTGGCCCGCTGACGGTGGCGCAGGCGGAAGGTGAGCTGTGCCAGAACCCCCGGGTCGATCAGCCCGCCGTCGCTGCGGGCATCACCCAACAGCAGTCGACCGGGCCGCTGGTCGAGGACCTGGAACCAGCCCTCACCCGCTGCCGACTCGCCGGCGCGAGCGTCGGTGAAGGTCAGCGCCGATGGATCCCACGTCAGTGTGAGGCCATAGGCGTGGACATCGGCGAGAGCGTCGGCTTCGATCTGCAGGCTCACGAGATCCCGTGGCAGGGCCGAACTTCCGTCGAGACCGGAGGCCGCCACGAGACGGATTCGCGCCGTTTCGTCGATGGAACGCATGGCGGCCACGACGTCGAGTGTCTTGCCAGCCGTGGTGCCGAAGGCGTCGACGAAGGCGAAGAAATCGTCGAAGTCGATGAGCGTGCCAGGGCCCGAGTCGTTCATGTCGAAGTCCCGGACGTCTGAAGCATCGCGGCCGAAGGCGTCGACGAAAGCGAAGAAATCGTCGAAGTCGACAACGCCGGAATCATCAAAGTCGCCGGCCAGAAGCGGGCCGGAGGACGCGGTGAATTCTTCCGCCGTGGTGAAAGGCCCGGGCAGCGCACCCTCCACGGCGCGCACACGCCAGAAATACGTCACACCATCCGTCAGCACGCGGGAGATGATCCACGAGGTGACGCCTTCCCCCGCACTCAGGCCGGAGGCCGCATCGGTGACGTCGGAGAAATCCGCCTGGGTGGAGACCTGGATCGTGTAACTCAGCGTGGCGTCGGTGACGAAAGGTTCGGCATTGGTGAAGGTGAAGGTGGGCCGCAACCGTTCGCCGCCGATGCTCAGGTCGGAGGGTGCTGTCGGCGCCGCCGAGAGGGTTGGCGTCAACGCGAGGTCCGCACCCGGGTCGGACTCATTGGCCGGCGAGGCCCGGTCGATGGCGGTGATGCGGTACTCGTACTCCGTGTCGTTCACCACACCGAGATCGGTGTACTCGGGCAGGGAAACCAGCGTGGCGATCGCCAGGAAGTCGTCGATCCCGGCGAGCCGGCGGTAGACGTTGTAGCCGGCCAGGTCGCCTTCGGTGTTGGCCTGCCAGGCGAGTACGATGGAGGCGTTGCTCGCCGCGCCAGCCAATCCCGCGGGGGCCGACGGGGCGCTGGTATCTGCCGTGGCCAGAGTGGTGAAGGAAGTCTCGGCCGACTCGGTGGGTCCGTTGCCGGCGCGGTCGCTGGAGCCGACGGTGAGAAAGTACTCCGTACCCGGGGTCAGGTTCGTCAGCGTCACCTCGTGTTCGAGAGCGTCGGTGGCATCACCCACGGTCTCTCCGAGCACGCCGGTGACGGTGCCGAAGTCGATGAAACTGTCGGCCAGCTCATCCGTCGTCCAGGCGACGATGGTCGCCGAGTCGGAAGGCGTGACCACCACCTCACCGAGAACGGGCGGTACGGCATCCGGCACGGCGTCGGTGGTGAAGGAGAGCACCTCGGTACGCGTGGGGCCATTGTTGCTCAGGTCCGACGAGGTGACCTCGTAGTAGTAGGTCGTGGACGCCGTCAGGTTTGTCAGCGTCACCTCGTGCTCGGTGCCCGTCGTCGGCAGGGTGCGGATGAAACCGAGGGTGTCGGCATCGGTGCCGAATTCGACCTGCGCCGTGGCGTCCTCGTCGGTCACCCACTGGATCGTGGCGACTTCGTCATTCTGATAGATCACCGATGGGTCGGAGGTGATCGCCGGTGCCGTCAGATCCACCTCCGGATCGGTGGTGAAGACCCCCTCCATACTCTCGGTGGCGCCGTTGCCGGCGGCGTCGGTGGAGCCCACCTGGAAGACGTAGCCGGATCCGGCGCCGAGGTTGGACAGGACGATCTTGTGGCTCGTGCGGCTGACCCCTGAATTGGTCCGCGCCTCGCCCACCGCTTCCACGCCGAACTGAACATCCGAAGTGGCCGGTTCATCTGTCGTCCACTCGACGATGGCGGTGTTGTGCGTCTTTGACGATACGGTCGGTCCCGAGAGGATGACGGGGAATTGCGTGTCGGGATCGTTGCTGGTGGTGAAAGAGCCGGCCCCGCCGGGGGGCTGCAGCACTTTCAGGCGCTTGCCGGCGCGCGCTGGTTTGCTCGCCGGCAGGTTGGGCTCGAAGCTGGCGGTCTGTCCGTTCGTCGCCTCCACGACGATGCCGTAGTCGTAGATGGCGCCGGGGTCCAGTCCGGAGATGGTGATGGAGTGCTCCTGGGCCAGACGCAGGTTGCCGTCGGCCGTCTGGTCAGCGACCTCGAACTCGTCGACCGTACCGTAACTGCCTTCATGTGTGCCGAAGAAGACCGTAGCCCGCGTGTCGACGTCGGTGACGAAACGGACGATGGCGAGCACATCCCTCACGATGACGAAAGGTCCCTCGACGATGACAGGGGGCAGCGTATCCCCCGCGGCGGAGGTGGTGAAGTCCAGGTCCCGACTCCACTGCTGGTTGCCCCGGGGATCGGTGGACAGGCTGTCAGCGTCGGGTGTGACGACGGCGACACGGTAGCGGTACTGCGTCGACGGCGTCAGATCGGAAAGGGTGATGCTGAATTCGTTGAGGAAGTCGCCGGTGCTGGTGGAGAACTCGTACAGCTCCGTGCCAGCGCTGTCGGGGCTGGCGGCGGCGAACTCGCCGTAGGAAACGGTGGCCAGGGCGATCTGGTTGAGGCGAAAGTGGATCACCGCCGTCTCCGGGCTGACCACACGTGCTGGTGGGGCCAGCAGACGCAGCGGCTCACGGACGGCACGTGTACGGAAGGTGCCGGTCTTGACGACGGTGACTTGGTCCGCCGTCAACAGACTGTCGGCGATCAGATCGTCGCCGGCAATCAGTCTCGAGGTGATGACATAGGCATACTCGGTGTCCGGCGTGAGATCACCGATGGTGACGGCGTGTACGAGGGTACCCTCGGGATCCAGCGTAACCGAGGCCACCTCATTGCTGTCAGCGTCGTTGATCACCATCTGTGAATCGGCGAGGCGGTTGGTGAACCAGGTGGCCGAAGCCGTCGTCGTGGTGGCCTGCACGTCGAGGTCGGTGCCGGCGGCGGGGCGCACGTCCGGCGCCAATCGGGTGCGGAACAGGCCGGACAGCAGGTCCGAACGCGAGCCGCCAAGGGAAGTGGAGCGTGCCTCGTACTCATGTTGAGTGTCGGCTGTCAGGCTGTCGATGGCGACTACGTGCCGCCGCGACAGCAGCAACTGGTTCAGGGACGTCAGCGAGGCGAGGAAGCCGTCGTCGTAGGGTGGCCCCATGCCGGCGGTGTCCAGCGTGGAGTCGAGAGCCGTGGAGCCGCTGTCGGTGATGCTGACGCCGGCGGCGAACAGGACCCGCGCCGCGGCGACCACATTGGTGTCGAACTCGTCGGCCCGCACTGCGGTGGCGACGCGCCAGAGGCTGTCCCCCGTGGCCCGTACGCGTACGGTGTCGGTCAGTCCGGCAAAGCGGCTATCCCAGGCGATGGTGGCGTCGTCGAAACCACGTGTCACCTCGGCGTTGAAGATCCGGTTGGCGAAGCGCTTCACGAGCGTGATCCCGATCTCGCCCTCGGCGTAGGTGAGCAGGTCCTCGTCATCGGGATCGGCCGAGGTGTTGACTTCGACACTGGTCACCCAGATACCGGAGCCGGCGTCCGGCAGATCGCCGATGACCTCGAACTCGAAGGTGCCCAGCAGCCCGCCAGTGGTCACGACGGTGATTCCGGAACCCAGGATAGTGGAGCCGCCATCGACCTCGGCCAGCCCGTCTTCCCGTACCTCAGGGGCTTTGGGCAGGGCGAAGGCACCGGGCGTGATGTCGCCCAGGCTGTAGGACTGGAACTCGACGACGGCCGGGTCGAACACGGCCTGCACGACGACTCCCTTCACCTCCGTCGTTCCCGTGGCCCGGACCGACAGGGAGATGGTCTGCCCCACCGTCGGATTCTCGAGCCGAATCGGTTCGTCGACAGAGATTGCGTAGCCGGCATTTGGGCCGGCCGTAGCCCCCGGGGCAAGCAGGAGAATGGCGGCCAGCGAAAGGAGGATCGATCGCCGTAAGTTGCTCATCGGGTATCCCTCAGAATCGATTGGGTCGTGGTATATCACGCCAGGCGCAGGCAGACGAGGCCGATGAGGACTGCCCCGAGAGCGATCAGACGCCACCTGGTCAGACGTTCACGCAGGAAGAGCGCCCCGAAGAGGGCGCCGAACAGGACAGAGGACTCCCGCGCGGCTACAACATAACCCACGGGGCCCAGTCCGTACGCATATAAAATGATGAGGTAGGTGAGCATGGCTCCCAGGCCGATGGCGGCGATGCCGCGGGCACGCTGGCGAGCGATCGTCCAGAGGTCGGGCCCGAAGCGACGATATACCGGGAGGAACAGCACGATACAGGACAGACCGTACATGGCCCAGATGTAAACGACGGGATGCACCACACCGGTGCCCACCTTGTCGATCAGGGAATAGACCGGGATCGTGACGCCCACCGCCAGGGCCTGACGGATGCCGCGACCCCGGGTCGACCACCCCGGCACGGCGAACAGGAGGATGCCGAAGCTGACGGCGGCGATGCCGATCCATCCCGTGGTGGTGATCTGTTCCTCGAGCAGCCACAACCCCCCCAGCGCGGTCAGGGCGATACCGGAGCCGCGGGCCACGGGGTAGACGACGGAGATCTCACCGCGTTCGTAGGCGCCGCTGAGGGCCAGGAAGTAGAGGGCGTGGATGATTCCAGTGGCGACCATGCAGCTGATGGCGGTACCCGTTGCCGGGATTCCGGTCCGCCACATGATCGTCACGGCAAACGGCGTGCAGGCTATCCAGGCGAGCAGGGAGCCCAGCCAGAACACGCCGAGGTGGCCGGCGTGATGTCGCGCCACGGCGTTCCAGGAGGCGTGGCACAGTGCCGCCAGCAGGACGAGCCCGAGAAGGGCTGTGCTCATGTGCCGGCGAGCTCGTAATGCAGGGCGAGCCACACGGTGGGGCTGTGGGCATCGGTCCAGGCGACGCGGTGTCTGACCCCGGCCGGAAGTTTCAGGAAATCACCCGGATTGAGGACGACTTCCCCCGGGCGTCCCTCCAGGACCAGCGCTCCGCGCCCCTGCAGGACGAGGACGAATTCATCGCGGTCCTGGTCAAACCACTCGTCCACTGGCATGGAGTGACCCGGCGGCGAGACGATACGTTCCAGCAGCAGGCCGGGCGTCTCCACCAGGGTGTCGAAGCGCTCCTGCTCGAGTTTCGACGGCACGCCCGCCAGGATGTGATCGGGCCTCTCGGCATCGTCACGAATCGAGCACCTCTTTCGCATAACCGAAGAGAGCCGAGTAGCCGCCGGTGTGCAGAAAGACGACGGGGCCGTCGGCTTTTGTCAGCTTGCCGTCGCGCACGTGTGCGAAGAGAGCGGCCATGGCCTTGCCCGTATAGACGGGATCGAGCAGCAGGCCTTCCGTACGGGCAGTGGTACGGATCGCCTCCAGGCACTCGGGGGTCGGTACGCCATACCGTTCGCCCACGAAGCTGTCGTCGTTGTCGAAGTCGTCGGGGCCCATGGTGGTGCCCAGGCCGATACGACCGGCCCCCTGGTTGGCGATGCGGGCCATGTCCTCGAAGCGCCCGGTCTGGTTCTCGAAGGGGCTGAAGCCGCGCACGTGGATGCCGCTTTCGAGAAAGGTCATGCCCAGGGCCACGCCGGCCTGCGTCGTGTCGAGGGCGGCGCAGTAGAGGAACTTCGGCTCGATGCCGAGAACCCGCGACTG
The DNA here is from genome assembly GCA_036011085.1 of Candidatus Latescibacterota bacterium. Classification (GTDB taxonomy): domain Bacteria; phylum Latescibacterota; class UBA2968; order UBA8231; family UBA8231; genus UBA8231. Next base: position 7,602 of record DASCMS010000162.1, on the reverse strand, counting down.
TTGCACGATCTCGAGGGCGGACTCGGCATAGGCGAGGGCATCGATGTCGATGGTGTCCTCCTCGCGGGGAGCGTAGACCTTACGGCCCTGGCCGCGCAGCTCTTCGACGCGTTGACGCAGGCGCTCGCCCTGCAGGTGGCGTTCCTCGTCGGGCAGCACTTCGACGCGGGCGCCGAACAGGCGCATCAGCAGGTGGTTGCCCTGGATCTCCTCATGGTCGATGTCACGCACGGGCCGCAGGATGAGGTGCAGCTCGAGATCGAGGCGGGCGCAGGCGGCAGCCATCTGCCGGCAGTAGTTGGACTGCACAGCGGAGCCGCAGACGATGACCTGTGCCCCTTTCTCTTTGGCGTCGGCCAGGGACAGTTCGAGCATCCGCGTCTTGTTGCCGCCGAAGGCCAGACCGGTCAGGTCATCACGCTTGATGTAGATGTCGGGACCACCCAGCAGGGCGCTGAGCTTCGCCAGGGGCTCGAGAGGTGTCGGTCGGATCGATGCCAGTTGCACCCGCGGCAGCGTTGCCAGGGCGGTCTCGAGTTGGGCTTCACGGTCGGGAGTCATGGTGTTTCAGCGTCCTTTCGGCCAGCCCTTGGCGGGCAGCTTCGACAGGCGCGCCTGGCGGTGGCACTCCTCCATCACCGCCATCTGCACGCGTACCTGTTGCGGTGTGATCTCCTGTTTGCCGCCTTGGCGCAGCACCTTGAAGAGGCCGTCATAGAACTGACGCGACATCCAGGTGAAGGCGTCGGCCTGGGACTTTGACGGCGACCAGCTCTTCTCGGCCATGGTCAGCGATTCCCGGCAGTAGGCCTGCTCGGGCAGGGGCTGACGGATCAGCTTCTGCTTCGGCGTCCTCTTGGGGTTGTAGTACTTCCAACGCAGGCCCGAGGCGCCGCCGCTCAAGCCGCCCTGGGTGCCGTGAACGGTGATCATGTCACCGGGAAAGGCGTCGCAGCTGGAGATCTCCAGATCGATGACGGGGGCGCCCTTCTTCTTGAGCACGACCTTCACATAATCTTCGGCATCACCATATGTGTTGGCCCGGTCCATGGCGCAGAAAACCTCGTCCGGCTTGCGGAAGCCCTGCAGACAGACGGCCCAATCGACGAAGTGAGGGCCCGTGTTGAGCAGATTGCCCCCTCTGAACTCCTGCAGGGTCTGCCAGTCCCAGCGACGGGCGAAGCCGTTGGCGACGATGCGGACCTGCACGATGCGGCCGAGTACGCCGGAGTCGATGACGTCCAGGGTCTTGCGGAACAACGCCCGGTAGCGGGACTGCTGAAAGGGTGCCAGCACGCGACGGGCCTTCTTCGCCGCGGCGATCATCCTGTCCAGCTGGGCCACGTTCCAGGCCGCCGGCTTCTCGGTGACCACATTGTGTCCGGCCTGCAGGGCCTCGATCGTAACCGGTGGATGCAGATGGGAGGGCAGAGAATTGACGACGAGGTCGAGATCGTCACGGGCCAGCAAATCCCCGTGGTCACGGTACGTGTCGCAGGCGAAGCGCTCGCCGGCGTGACGTCGGCGGTCGGCGAGCAGATCGGCGACGGCGACGATCCGGTACTTGCGTGGTGACTGCTCGAACCAGCGGCTGTGGATGGAGAGGCCGCTGCGGCCCTGGCCGAGGACGCCGACTCGCAGCGGTCCGGAGGAGGACCTGGTGGTGCGGGATGCTGCCATGGAGAGTGCTGACTCCGGTCTGGAGGCTGGAGGAAGTGGCCAAAAGAGTACGCAGGTCCTCCACTGCGAGCCACCCACATTGCCGCCATCGGCGGCCATCCTACCTTTATACTGGTGATCACCCACGTCGATACCATCGCCACGGCAGCACCTGCCGGCAGACCCCGACCCCTGTTTCCGCATCTTGATTCGGCCACCTCCTGGCGCCGGTTCGAGCTGATCGATCTGCCACCGGCGGGGGGGCACGACATGGCTTGCACTGAGCAGGAGGCGGGGTACCTCCTGTTGTCGGGTGGCATCGCCGTGGAGCAGGCTGGCGAAAGACTCGCGGTCGAGGCCCCGGGCGCGATCCGCTGTGCGCCGGGCACCGCACACCAGTTGACGGCAGGACCGCAGGGCGCCCGCATGCTCTGTGTCGGCGTCGAAGCCCCCGGCTCTCACGGGGGAGGACTGGCGGCCGACACCTTCGCGCGGGATCGACTGCCCTGGCGTGACGCCATCCACGGAGGCGGGGGCCGCATCGGCACGCGCCACCTCTGGCGCCCCGAAGAGTTTGCCTCAAGCTGGACCTTTGTCGATCACGCCGTGTTGTCCGAAGACAGCTCCCTGGGACGTCACTACCACGATCATCTCGAGGAAGCTTTCGTCGTACTCTCCGGACGGGGCTGGATGACGATCGGCGAGGACACCGTCGAGGTGGGCGCCGGCGCCGTGACCCGGCAATGCGCCAACATCGCCCACGGGCTCTACAATCCGTTTGCCGAGGATCTGGATTTCATCCGAGTCGCGGTGGCCACACCCGGCGAACAGTTCACCACCATCGACCTCGACGACGATCTGCGTCAACGTCGGCCAACCCACGAGAGCACGCCATGACAACCGCCGCCGATGTGGCCCGCCAAATGGCCGCCGCCGCCCGGACTTTGCTGGAGGCCCTCGACGATACGCAGAAGGCCAGGATCGGCATCGACTTCGACGAGGCTACCGAGCGTACGAACTGGCACTACATCCCTCGCGAGCGCGCCGGTCTGCCGTTGAAGGAGATGAATCCGAACCAGCAGCAGCTGGCACTGGCGCTGATCGCCACCGGGTTGAGCACGACGTCGACCCGGCAGGCGCAGACGATCATGGGCCTCGAATCGGTGCTGGCCGGGATCGAAGGACCGGGCCGCAGATTTCCCCGCGATCCCGAGCTCTATTACGTCACGCTCTTCGGTGACGTCGGCGCTGACACGGTCTGGGGCTGGCGCTTCGAGGGGCATCACATCTCGCTGAACAACACCATCGTCAACGGCACCGAGTTGTCCTCGGCACCGCTGTTCTTCGGCTCCAATCCGGCGCATGTGCGTCACGGTGAGCAGGTAGGCGTACGAGCGCTGAAGGACGAGGAAGAGGTGGCCCGCGACCTGTTGTCGCAGCTCGACGGCGAGCAGCAGGGCATCGCCATCATCGCCGCCGAAGCACCCGCCGACATCCTGACGACGAGTGTGGTCAGGGTGAGTGACGAGGCGCCAGCGGCGGGTCTGCCGGCGGCGGAGATGTCCGCCGGCCAGCAGCAGCAGCTCGAAGCGCTGGTGCGGGTCTACATCGAACGCCTGCCCGAGGCCCTGGCCGCGGCCGAGCTGGCCCGACTGCGGCAGGCAGATCTGGCGGCCGCCCACTTTGCCTGGGCTGGCGCCGCGGAGCGCGGGGGACCGCACTACTATCGTGTGCAGTCGACGACCTTTCTCGCCGAATACGACAACACGCAGAACGACGCCAATCACATCCACGCTGTGTGGCGTGACCTGACGAACGATTTTGGTCACGACCTGCTGCGCCGTCACTACCGCCAGAGCCATTGACGGCGGCCAGCGGCATCGAGTCGACCCACCGGCTCACCCTCGTAGACCAGCTGCATCGCACCTACCGTGCCGGCGAGTACGACAACTGGCGCGTGTGGGCCGGCGAAGTGGCGATCGAGATCGATGGGCTGTGGTTCGATGCCACCCTCGCCCGCGCCTACTCAAGGCCCGGCAGGGCCCCCGTGGCACGCGTGCGGTGCGAGCTGTTCTTCGCCGATGTCGAAGCGGCTTCGTTCCGCTCCGGAGACGTGGCCGTCCGTCTGTGGACGGACGCGATGTACCAGGCCGGCGACCACGTCACCATGCAACTGGCCACCGGCCCCCAGGGCGAACCCGCCCTGTGCGGAGCCAACCTGGTGTTTGAATCCGAGCCGTTTGCCCTGGCGCGGACCGGGGCCTTCTCCTATGCCGTCGAGGTGGCTGCCAGCCTCGATGGTGGCGTGTCGTGGGTTCCGATCCGCGACATCGCGCCCAACCCCGACGGCGTCATCGTCGTCAGCCCCGGATGGGTGGCAGAAGCACCGACGGTGACGGAGGTCTGCCTGCGCAAGGTGGACGCCAGACTGAGCCAGGGGCACTTCCGGTCGGGGCGTATAGAGAACCTGACGGCCCGGCTGGACCAGCTGCCCACCGATGTCGTCTACCTGCTGCCATTTTTCCTGCCCGGCTTCACCGATCTGCATACCGGCAAGGACGTGCGCAAGGGGACCCTCGGCAGCGTTTACGCCGTAGCCGACTTCTACCAGATCGATCCGCAGCTGGTGACACCACCCCAACAGGTCGACCTGGCGGGTCTGCTCGCGGCGGGTCTGCTACACCAGGAGGACGTGACCGACGTGTGGGCTCGTATCGAGCGGCAGGTATCGTCGGAATCCGGCCAAGAGGCGCCACCCACCGTCGCCGAGTTGATATCCGCAGGCGGCGCGGATGCGGCACAGCGCTGGGGAGAGAACCGGATCGTGCAGCTGGTGGGGCGTGCCGAGCTGCGGCAACTGTGCCGGCGGGCTCACGAGCTCGGCAAACGGGTGATTTTCGACCTGGTGCTGATGCAGACGAGCCGCGACTCGACGCTGATCACCGAGCATCCGGAATGGTATGCCCTCGACAAACAGGGCCAGCCGAAGATTCATCAGATCGCCTGGCTCGTCTATTCGGATGTAGCCCTCTTCGACCTGAACGACAACAAGCCGCTGCAGGACTACCTGCTCGAAGTGGCCCCCTACTGGATGGCCTGCTGTCAGCTCGACGGCGTGCGCCTGGACGCCAGTCAGACGGTGGACCGGCCGTTCCTCATCGGTCTGAAGAATCGCATCCAGCAGCAGGACCCCGAGGCTCTCGTACTCGGCGAGACCCTGTGCCCCCTCAAGGATGCCGTCGACATCCCCGTGGACATGGTCTACGCCCTGATGGTCGACTTTCACCGTGATGCCGTGCAGGCAGAGCCGTTGATCGACTTCCTCGAAGAGGTCCACGGCACCTTTGCCGCCGGTACGGTGGCCATGGCCTACTTCGAGAACCACGACAGTCCGCGGGCGACACAGATCTGGATGGAGCGCAACGGCAATGCGCTGAATGACGATCCCGGTCTGACGCGAACATGGCGCCGCCCGCTCGCCACCACGGAGGGCGATCCGGCACGATGGATGGCCCTGCTGAAGAATCTGCAGGCCACGATGATCAACGCCACGGCCGGCATGTGGCCGACAGCCGTCACAAGGACCGAGCCGCCGACGCGGCCTGTGCGCTCCGGGGGCACACAACTGGCCTGGGCCATCGAGTGGGGGAGCGACTGGGGAGAGACGGCCCGAACCGACTTCGAGAACGACTCCCTGCTCCACCCCGATGGGCGTCAAGCGGGACCGGGCCAACAGCTGGCCGGCATCTACCAGCAACTGCCCGGACTGCTGTCGGACTGGAGCGAGTCCCGGCGCGGCGGTATCTACTATCACCGCAACTCCGGACCCGGCGGCGACGCAGAAGATCGAGTTCTGGCGTACACTCGTCACACCGATGAAAACGCCCTGCTGGCGGTACACAACCTGGACATTCATCGCACCCGCTGGGTAACGGTGCCCCTGGACTGGCTGCCATGGACACCCGGCGAGCCACATATGGTATTCGACAGCTACGCGGCGCTGGGACTGACCGCTATGGCGGCTGACCCGGATTCCACACAACAGGGGGTACGTCTCGGCGTGGCCCCCCTGCAGACATGTCTGTTCCGCATGACGGCGGACGCAACCAACTCACGAAAGGGATAACATGCCTTCCACCTTGAAGGCCAGCGCGGCCGCCTGCCTGATCACACTGGTGATCCTGTCTGGCTGTGACCAGGTTGGCTCGGCGAGCTCTGCGCCCCGGCCGCTGGTCACGGCGCAGGACAGTACGCTGTATGCCGTCGGTCATGGACTGGCGGGCCAGTTCAACCTGCACGAGCTGTTCACGGTGGAAGAGCTGGAACTCGTCAACCAGGGATTCAACGATGGCGTGCTGGGCTCCGGCGAGTTCGGCCTGGAGAACTACCTGGAGTCGATGAACCTGCTCATCTCGCAGAGGCGCGCCGCCCGGGCCGGTCGTCTGCAGGCGGCGGGTGACGCCTTTGTTGCGGAGGCTGGCCAGCAGGAAGGGGCCGTGACGACACCGTCCGGACTCGTTTATATCGAACAGGAGGCCGGCACGGGGGAGACACCGACGGACAGCAGCACGGTGCGGGTGCACTACGAGGGCAGTTTCTCCAACGGTACGATCTTTGACAGCTCCTACCGACGGGATGAGCCGATGGAGTTCCACATCCGCCAGGTGATCGCCGGCTGGACGGAGGGGCTGCAGCTGATGAAGGTCGGTGGCAAGGCCAAACTCGTGATCCCCGCCAACCTGGGCTACGGTGAGGCAGGGCATGCGCCTGGAATCCCACCGAACGTGCCTCTCGTATTTATCGTGGAACTACTGGCAGTGACCAAATAGGGAGACCGGATATGTCGACCATCGGTGTGATTCACTACAACTGGCCCGGGTACGATCTCGAGGGGTTTGCTCGACGGGCCAGTGACATTGGCTACAAATCGTGCGAACTGCAGATCGGCGATATCTGGGATGAGGCGGACGACGATGGCGGACGTCGGGCCGAAGTCGTGCGGGACATGTTCGCCGGATACGGCATGACGATCTCCGCCGTGGCCGCCGGCAATGATTTCATCCAGGCCGATGCCGGTGACTTCGATGCACAGATCACCAGGTATCGACGGGTCTGCGAGATCATTCCCCACACAGGCACCGACATCATCCGCTCCGACGGCGGCTGGAACCGGGGTGGCAACGTGCCGGAGGACCTGTGGGACGGCATGATGCTGCAGGCCTTCCAGCGCTGCGCCGAGTTTCTCGAGACGCTCAACGTGCGTATCGCTCTCGACAACCACGGTGTCTCGACCAACGACGGCGACTGGCAGCTAAGCCTGATCGAGCGGATCGGCTCCCCCCGGCTGGGGGTGAACCTGGACACGATGAACTACCGCTGGTTCGGTCACGATCTCGACAGGATCGACCACTTCTACGAAATCATCGCGCCCCACACCTTCCACACCCACATGAAGGACGGCACCGGGTCACGGGGGGAGTACAAGGGAACAGCCCTGGGTGACGGCGAGATCCATCTCGACAAGGTGCTCGAGTGCCTGCGACAGGCCGGCTACGACGGCGCCTGGACGGCCGAGTACGAAGGGCCCGAAGCCGAAGGCGGGATCGGCTATGAGAAGTGTTACGGGTGGCTGGCCGAACATGTGGGATAGTGTCGTGACTCAGAAATCCGTCAACATTCTGACGCCGAGCCATCCGTGCTCACTGCGTTGCGCTCACTCTGTGGGTCCACTGACCCACATCGATCGCGCGCCTTGTGAGCCCGGCGTCTCGACGCCCGAATTTGTCGACTTATCTCTGAGACACGACACTAGGAGCCTGTCCGAGTAATGGTCATCGTCCGTATGTTGGCGTCGGATGCTGACCTGGAGATGGATTGATGGGCAAGACGTTTCGCGACTACGCTCCCGACCAGATGTTGTTGCTGCCGCCGTCGTTGCGTGAC
>DASCMS010000161.1:0-77100 GCA_036011085.1 Candidatus Latescibacterota bacterium | reverse complement strand
CGGAATCCGCCCGCCGAACATCGTCACGGTCACACTCGTGCACCAAAGACGAAGTCTCACACTCACCCTCAACGTCAAAACAACAACACCAACGCCCATACCACCGACTCGATCAAGCATTACTGAGACGGGCTCCTAGTCGGTTGAGCAGGCAAGCACTGTTCAGATGAGCCAGAGCAGGGGCAAGCTCCCGTTGACCGAGCCGTCCTGTCACAGGTCAGCTGCCAGTCCATCCAGATAGGTTCGGGCCCTCTCGATCTCGGCTGTCACTTCCGTCGCCGTATCCAGGATGGGAATGCCCCGCGGCACCGGATGCATGAAGATCTCGGTCCAGCCGCGATAGTCGATCTTCGCCAGGGCGGCCAGGAGCGGCCGGAAGTCCAGCGTACCCCGGCCCGGCAGCTGCATCAGCTCCTGCTCCTTGGGCAGCTTCTCGTGGCAGCCCATGCCATGCTGCCAGGCGTAGAACAGGACCAGGCCCGCGCCAAGATCCTCGATGAGACGGGCCACGAGGCTGGCGTCATCGGGCAGGTGATAGGGCGCCAGGGCGATGCCGAGATGAGGCGAGTCGGTGAACTCGAGGAGCCACTTCATCGAGTCGGGGGATTCGATGAGGGCATTGCCATGGTTTTCGATACCGATGATGACCCCGTGCTCTGCGGCGGCGTCGATGTGGGGGCGCATCGCTTCGGCAAACCCGGCCACCGCCGTTCGCAGGGCCTCACCCGACAGATCCCTGGGTCCCTTGCTGCCGCAGACCAGCAGGGAGCCGCCGAAGCGGCTGATGAAGGCCATTTCCTCCTGCAGGCCAAAAGGACCCAGGTCGAAACGAGTCGAAATCCCCAGCGTCACGCCGTGTTCCTCAAGCAGATCGCGGAAGGCCTCCTCCCCCATGGCCTCCACCTGCTCGCGCTGATCCCCGTGGACCCGAGGCCAGATGTCGATGTGCCGGCTGCTCGCCCTGCCGACCTCGGGCAGGATCTCGGCCAGGGGCAGGGTTCCGTAGAGGGAGGAGGCAATGATGTATTGCAGTTTCACGGGGGCCTCTCTTGTGTTGCCGTGGGTTTCGGCCAATCGTAACAGGTAGGAGGAATGAGGAGATGGCAAACACAAAAATAGCCTGTCTCGGTGGCGGCAGTCTCTATTTCCCTCGCGTGCTGGCGGATCTGGCGCTGGCGGAGGAGCTGGCCGGCTCGGAGATCGTTCTTTACGACATCGACGCCGAGAAGGCGGAGCTGATGGCTGCCATGGGGCGTCGTCTCGCCGACCAGTCCTCTACTGGTCTGCGCGTGCGTGCCTCGGCCGATCTCGACGATACCATCGATGGCGCCGGCTTTGCCGTGTCCTCCATCGGCGGCAGTGGCGCGGAGGTGACGCGCAACGTCTACGGGTCCTGGTATCACAACGCCGACATGCACATCCCGGCGAAGTACGGCATTCACCAGGTCATCGGCGACACGGCGGGACCTGCGGGCATGATGATGGGCCTGCGCTCGATTCCGGCATACTTGCAGATCTGCGAACGCATGGAGCAGCGGTGTCCACAGGCGATTCTGCTCAACCACTCCAATCCCATGGCGGCGATCATGCGGGCGCTGCACAAGTACTCCTCCATCACCTCCATCGGTATCTGCCACGGCGTACAGGGAGGCATCAGCGCCGCCGCCAAGCTGCTCGAGGTCCCTGCGGATGAGCTGGAGTGTCGCTGGATCGGCACCAACCACTACTACTGGTTCACGGGCGTGCAGCACAAGGGCAAGGACCTGCTGCCGGAACTGCTGCGCCGCACGCGTGACAGGGACACGCCCGAGGGTCACGCCATGAGCGCGGATCTGTCGGCCGCCTACGGTTACCGCATCGTCTACCCCGACGACGGTCACATCATCGAGTTCTATCCCTTTGCCGCCCGTGTAGCCGACCAGCAGGCGCTGCCCTACGGACTGACAGATTCGGCCCGGAATCACGGGTACGACGCCAGCCAACCCATGCCGGAGCGAGAACCTGCATCGTCACGCCTGCGCGAGCAATTCCTGACCGAATACGGCAACATCCTGGATGACGTCGAGTTACCTGAAAGCCTGGAGGACGGCATCCACGGAGAGGGGCTGGCCACGCTCATTACGGCCATGGCCACCGGACGGCGTCAGGTCAGCATCCTGAACCTGGCCAATGGCAGCGCCATTCCGAACCTGCCCGCCACGGCGGAGGTCGAAGTCGAGGCGGTGACGGACTCGGCCGGGGCCCGGGCGCTGACCATGGGAGAGGCGCCTCAGGTGCTGAAGGGGATCCTGGAGAAGCGCTTCGTCTGGCACGAGCTGGTGGCCGATGCCGCGGTCAAAGGGGATCGCAACGCCGCCCTGCAGGCATTGCTGATCGACGAGATGGCCATCCCGCCACGGGATGCAGAGTCGATGCTCGACGAGCTGCTGGCGGCATCGGCGGATCTGTTGCCTGGATTCTCATGATCGACAGACCGGCCTTGACGTATCAACGGACCTCTGTATCCTTTTATCTATGAGTTGTCTGCTGCCTCATCGCCGTCGCCTTGCCGGGATTCTGCTGCTGGGTCTGTACGCTGGCCTCCTGGTGCAACTGCCCAGTGCGCATCTGTCCCCGGCAGCTGCCGCGGATGCCTGCCCCTGCAGCACGGATGTCTGCCAGTGCCCGGTTCCGGAAGCTGTCGCCGGCGCCAGCTCCGGTGCCTGTCTGGTGGCGGCCGGGTGCCATGCTGAAGATGTGCAGCTGATTCTTCAGTACGCGGCGTTTCCGGAGCATCTCCTCGCCGTCACCACCGGTCCCCCGCATCCTGCGCCAGTGGACCTTTCCCCGGGGCGTCTGCACCTGACGACTCTCTCCGTTCAGCTGGACGGTCCGGACAAAGTCCCTCGCTGATCCGCCGTGGCCGGCCTCCACAGGTCTGTGCCACGATCTCGCTTCCAGTACATCGGTACCGCCACGCTGCCAGGAATCCCTGCGACTCCCGCAGAGCGTTGGTGGTCCGTGCCCATGCTCTATTGCGAGAGGATCACTCATGTACGCACTCGTACGACGTAGTTCGGCCATTGCCGCCGCCCTGGCCGCGCTGATCAGCGGCTGTGGCGACGACAATCACCCGACAGCCCCCGATGGCCCGTCACTGCTGCAGATAGGCAGTGCGGCGGACAGCCCGGTGGAGGTCACCCTCTACTCCGAGCAAAGTCCCACCATCGGCTACGCCCGTCTCACCATCGGCCTGCGCGACGCGGATACCGGTACCATCATCGACGATGCCCAGGTGGTGCTGACACCGATGATGCACATGCAGCACGATGACGGCAGCACCATGTCCCACAGCGCGCCCCAGGAGGCGGTCATCGCAGGCGGTGACAGCCTGTTCACAACAGCTACCATCTTCATCATGTCGGGGATGTGGGAGATGAACGTCGCCTTCGAGACGGAGAGCCACAGCGGTACGCTGTCTCTGGATGTCGAGGTGGGTCCCGGCAGCCACGTGCAAGCGATCAGCGTCGGTGACGAGCGCTTCTTCGTCACGCTTATCGAACCCCGGTCACCGCGGGTCGGTCCCAACGATCTCGAACTTTGTGTCCATCGACGGGCGTCGATGATGTCCTTTCCGGCCGTCACCGATCTCGACATCGATATGGACGTCTCCATGCCTTCGATGAATCACGGATCCTCGGGCAACGTGGCGCCGGTGGCGGCGGCGGCAACCGACGGCCACTATCACGGCACGGTGAACTTCACCATGACCGGGGACTGGCATGTCGATCTGGCCCTCGGAGAATCGGGTGAGGAACTGTTGACCACCGGATTCGACATGACGGTGCAGTAGCCGTGTGTCGCCGGACGATCACCGGGTTCTGCCTGGTCCTGCTGGCAGTCGTCAGAATTGACGCCCAGTCCGATTCCCATTCCAGGGGCGGGTGGCTCGTCCACATCATCGATGGGGAGACGGGCGCACCGGTGACTCACGCCATGGTGCAGGTGGACGACGCCTGGGTGCTGCCAGACAGTGCTGGCGTCGTCGCCCTGGAGGCAGCCGCCGGCAGTCTCCCGTGCCACATCTCGGCTCTGGGCTACCGCACTTCCGCGCTGCTCCTGCCGTCACCCGGTCCCGTCACCGTGCGACTGCAGCCCGAGGCACTGCGCGTTTCAGATGAAGTTCTGGTGACCGGGCAGGCTGTACCCGACGAGATCTCCATCCACAGCGATCGGCATCGCCAGTCGACGACGGGCGCCCTGGCGCAGGTCGCCGGCATCGACATGGTCAGCCGCGGGCACTTCGGTCACGAGCCCTCCCTGCGCGGTATGCAGGGGGCGCGCGTCGGTGTCCTCATCGATGGCATGCACATGATTCCCGCCTGCGTCGACCGTATGGACCCGGTGACAGCCTACGTTGAGGTGGGCAATCTGGAGCGCCTCGAGGTGACCAAAGGGGGCTTCGATCTGACGCGAGCGCAAAGCCTGGCCGGCAGCATCGATCTGATCACGCGCAAGGCAGAATTCTCCCGGCCCCGCGGGGTATTCCTTCAATCCGGCTATGAAACCGGGTCGGCTCTGCAGAGCTGGAGTGCAGGCTTGAATACGGCAGGTCCGTATACGGCGATGCGGGCTACGGGGGCGCTGCAGCGCGGCGGTGCTGTCCATGCCGGGGGAAAACAGACCCTGAGCGGTACCGGGTTCAGCAAGGTCAACGCCAAGCTGGATGTCTCGCGCCGTCTGGGGCCGAAGCAGCGCCTCGATGTCGGCGTTCTCGGGGACCGCGCCTGGGACGCGGGGTATCCAGCGCTGCTCATGGACACTCGCAAGGCCCAGTCGCTGCTCGTCAGCGCCACCCATACATATACAGAGGCGGCCCCTGGCACCGGGCTGAAATCGCTGCGATCAAGGATCTACCACAGTCGCGTCGACCACTGGATGGATGATGACGACCGCGACGTCGGCCAGCGTCAGGTCATGACCGACATGCACATGCCCATGTACGGCAATACCCGCACCTGGGGATGGCGTCAGGAGCTGGAAGCTGCGACTACCACGCGCGACCTGCGACTGGTGGTCGACGCCTACCGGCTGGCTGCCTTCGCCGACATGAAAATGTTGAGCACGCAACCGGATGTGACACCCATGTATCTGCTGAATCTGGGAGACGTACGCAGCAACCATATCGCGCTGGCCGCCGATGTCCATCAGCGCCTGCCAGGAGGTTTCAGTCTTCGTTTGGACACCCGGCTCGACGGCGTCGACAGCAAGTTGGCCGACGAGCTGGGTCGGCGACAGGTGGCCAGCCGCTTCTCAGCCGCCGACCTGTCGCGCCGAGACCTGGCTGCCAGCTATGGAGTGGTGGCAGCCTGGGAGGCGGCGCCTCGAACCCAGCTGCGTCTGGGTCTGGCTCACAGCAGTCGTCAGCCGTCCCACACCGAGGCCTACGGTTTCTTTCTCTACGACGCGGGCGACGGTGCCTTCTACCATGGCAATCCGCGGCTGGACACCGAGCACGGCGACCAGGTGGAGCTGGGTCTCGATCACCGGGGAGACCGCCTGGGCCTCGCCGCCAGCGTCTACGTCCAGCGCGTGAGCCAATACATCGCCGGAGTGCTCGATGAGCCTGGCTTCAAGACGTTTCAGAACCTGTCAGAGGCCGAGCTGGCCGGCCTGGAAGTGGATGCGGCCCTGCGGCCAACCCGTACGATCGAGCTGACCGTGGGCGGCACCTGGACGTACGGCCAGAACCAGGCCCTGGATGAGCCCTTGCCGATGATTTCGCCTTTGAAGGGCACGGCGAAACTGACATGGACGCGGGCTGATGGCTGGCTGCAGGTGGGCTCGCGACTGGCGGCACGACAGAACCGGATCGCCCGCCGCACGACATGGGAGGATGTGACACCCGGCTACGCGGTGGTGGACGTACGGGGGGCGTGGGAGGTGGAGCGCCATGTGCGACTGCAGCTGGGTGTGGAGAACGTCTTCGATCGCGCTTACAACGAGCATCTGAGTGTGGGCAACCTGCCGGCGCGGGGGCGCAGCTTCTACCTGACGGTCGGCTATGACCGCTGACCGGTCAGCTTCCTCAATGGTAGGTCGTGCGCAGATGATGTACCGACAGCGACTGCTGCAGCTGCTCGGCTGACGGTGGTGTGCCCTTGCTGGTGAAGACGATCTCCTTCTCCTCGTCGGGCAACAGCGTGAAACAGTTGTCGTCAAACTCGCCGCGTCCACCTTCGACATCGAGGCTCACGTAGAAGGCAGGTGCGTCCGTCGTCAGCGTGACTCTGAAACGCCTGGCCTCCAGCGCCGCCACGGTCCACGCCACCTTCGCCTGCGGCAACTCGCAGGACTTCCAGGTGGTGAAGACGTGCTCGTTGCGGAAGCTCTTCTCACCGACCTGCAGATCGAGTACGGCGAAGACATCGGTCCGTCGTGGCGCCAGTTCGTCAACTTGGTACCGCCCCAGCAGCTGCGCACCGCTTGCCTCGACCTGGCCGGAGAGGTCGATGGACCGCACCTGCTGGCCGGTGAAGTCGAACAGGCGCAGGGCAGCCCGGGCCTGCACTGCCTCCGGTTGATCGTTCGTCGCCCACAGCTCGACGATGTCCTGACCCTCGTTATCCCGGGTCTGGAAGGCGGACAGGATGGTCGGCCCATAGAAGCGCCTGGCCATGTAGTGCAGCAGCTTCCATTTGCCGCCGTACTCCAGTGATGACCACGAGCATACGGGCCACAGGTCGTTCAGCTGCCAGTAGAGCGTACCCATACACGTGGGCCTCAAGTGTCGCCAGTGTTCTACGGCCGTCTTGATGGCCAGTCCCTGCTGCACCTGACTCAGGTAGACGAAGTTGTCGAAGCCGTCCGGCATGCGGAAGTAGCGGGTGAACATCTCGGTGATCTTGGAGTTACCGCCCACGTTGCGCTGATGGTGCTCCATGATCGGTGCCGTGACATTGAACTGGTCCTCCGGCGCGTAGGTGCGAATCGTGGGCATCGACGGGAACGACTGGTAGCCGAATTCAGAACAGAAACGCGGCGTCACGTCGTAGTAGGAGTCGAAGGACTCCCCCGAGTGCCAGACCTGCCAGTAGTGCATGTCACCACGGCTGTCGTCATGCCAGTTGTCCGAGTAGTCTCCTCTGCCGCCACAGGGCGAGGAGGGCCAGAACGTCCGCGCCGGATCACACTCGTCGACAACACGTCCCAGTATACCTTCGGTCAGCCGGTCGTAGTCCACGACGTAGCGATCGCGGTTCTGCCGCGAGATCTCGAACCAGTTGAGCGCACCCAGGTCTTCGTTGTTGCCACACCAGAGAGCGATGCAGGCGTGATCGCGCAGTCGCTTGACCTGGTGTCGGGCCTCCTCTTCAACGCTGGCAAGAAACTCCTCCGTCGCCGGGTACGTCGAGCAGGAGAACATGAAGTCCTGCCAGACCATCAACCCCTTCTCATCGCACAGCTCGTAGAAGTCCTCGGACTCGTACTGCCCGCCCCCCCACACGCGGATCATGTTCATGTGAGCGTCGGCGGCGCTGCTCAACAGGTCATCGAGAACACCCCTCGTCTGTCGCGCGGGCAAGGCGTCGCAGGGGATCCAGTTGGCGCCCTTGGCGAAAATGTCGCGGCCGTTGACGCAAAACTTGAAGCCGAGCCCGATGCCGTCCGCTTCTGAGATCAACTGAAGCTGACGCAGCCCCAGCCGTCGGGTCACGTGATCGCCGGCGATCTGTACGGACAGTTCATAGAGAGGCTGTTCACCGTGCCCGTTGGGCCACCAGAGTTGTGGATTCTCCACGGTGACGGTTTCGCTCAACACGTTCAGCCCGAGGGACAGCTCCACTTCCCTTGCCAGCCGTTGACCGTCGAACTCCACAATCAGCTGGGTTGTTCCGGCCTCGGCCGCCTCGACCTCCACACAGACCTGCACCTGACAACGTCCGTCGGTATGTTGCTGTTCGGTGTAGACATACTCGATGCGACCCGGCGCGGCTGCGTCCAGATACACCTCCCCGTACAGACCGGCCACCATCAGACAGCATCCCCAGTCCCAACCGGCGTGACACTGCACCTTACGCACCAGATTGCGGTGGGGAGACTGCACCGGGTAGTCGGATCCAGGTATCTCGTAGGGCATGTGGGCCACACGTTCGGCAGCCACCTTCTCGGCGGCGCGTACACGCACCTCTACTTCGTTGGCGCCCGGACGGAGCTGCTGTTTCACGGAGAAGCGGCAGCGGCTGAACATGTTGTCGCTGTCGCCTACCTGCATGCCGTTGACGAATACGGTGGCCACCGTGTCGATACTGTCGAAGTGCAGGTACACCGAAGGTGCCGCCAATGTCTCGGCGTCGACTTCGAAGGACCGGGAGAAGATCCAGTCCTCGGCGTTCAGCGCCTGCAGATCCAGCTCGTTCGTGCCCCAGTAGGGATCACCGATGCAGTCTGCGGCCAGCAAGGCGCTGTGGGTATCTCCGGGAATGTTCACCGGTATATCGTGCCCGGCACCGCAGAGGCGCCAGGTGCCACTCAGGTCGAACCGTGTCATCGCTGGATTCTGTCTCTCGTCTGTATTGAAGACCGCAGGGCTGCCCTTACCAGCATATACAGAGTACCCTCAGCGGTCTTGCCAAGGGCACCGGACTAATGCTCCCTGCTGCCGATCTCGAGGCAACGGGCGCCGAGGGCGGTGGCGCCCAGACGCGTCAGAGTGCGGCCGGCATAGACCAGCCCCTGCTGCTCGTGTTCCCACAACGAAAGCTCATCCGGTGGGCCCATCTCCCGCAGGATCGAACGCCACAGATCTCCCGCCTTGTCGGTGCGTCCGGATCTGAGCTCGATCTCGCAGCGCATCAGCTTCACCAGGAAATGGTCGGGTCGATTCTCAGCGGCCAGATCGAGAGCGGCCGTTGCGGACGCCAGCTCGTCGGCCCGCAGCTGCCGCCCGGCTTCCAGTACGTACATGTCGAAACCGTCCCGATCCTGCCGCAGATCCTCGACCCAGGCAGCCTTCAGAGCCTCGATCCCCGCCTCGTGGCCGCGCCGCAACACCGTGATCAGGGGATGGTCGAAGCCGTAGAAGGAGGGGTCGGTGTCCTCCCGGTACTCGAGTGACCAGGGCCCCAGCCCGGGATCTGTGTGGAATTCGGCGATGACTTCGAAGCCGAGTTCGCCCTCGTGGAGCCGGCGGTAGAATTCGGCTAGCACCGGGTAGCGCCCCGGGACCGCGGCGAAGTGCCGGTAGCGGGCGACGTCGACCAGAGCGAGCCCATCGAGATCGCTGAGCCAGTCCACCAACAGCACGGCCGCGTCGGAGCGAAGCAGGAAAGGATCGAGGTTGAACACCTCCCCGGCGATGTCGGGCTGCCAGTCTATGCCGGCGTCGGGAGCGAGACCGTCGAGGCTGACACCGGTCTTCTCGTACCCTACTGCACCCCCCTCTGGGAACAGACCGGGAAGAGCGGCGACGGCTTCGAGTCGACTGTTGGGTGACGACAACACCCGCAGGTAGGCGAGCCCGTACATCGCCGTCGACAGCAGGGTCACCGTCGTCCCCACAAGAACAACGGTGCGCCAGGCCCCGCGAGCGCGCCGCAAACCCGCATCGAGCACCACCGCTGCCATGACGCACAGCACGGGTACCAGGGGGAGCATGTAGCGCGCGTTCTTGGCCTCCAGGCGCGACAGCAGCAGGATGAGGGTTACAGACCACACGAGCACGACGATGTCTGCCGGCTGCCGCCGCCAGGCCAGGTAGACGAACCCCGCCAGGCCAGCTACCTGCAGCAGGGGGCCCATGCCATGGAACAGGAGGCTGCCGAGGTGGAACAGGACGGGCGTCTGCGCCGAGTCGTAGAGAGTCCAGATCCGCGACATGTCGCCTACCGCGATCGTGAGGACTGAGCGCAGATTGTTGATGCCGCCGTACGCGAAGTAGTGGGCCGGGTCCAGGATCATGTAGGGCTGCAGCATCACCAGCGTCAGCAAGGCGGCCGCGCCGACAATCGCGCCACGCCCGGCAGTGTGGCGGATTATCGCCGGAGTGCGTGCGTGCAGCAGCGGCATCAGGCCCACGACGGTCACAGGTACCAGCAGAGCCAGTCCATTGATCCGCAGGGCCGCAGTGGCGCCGACCATGAGGCCGGCCAACACCCACGCCAGGACGCTGCGGTTCGACATCAACCGTACTGCCGCCAGCAGACCCGCAAGCGTCGCCGCCGTGAAAGCTGTGTCCACCGTGTAGAAGTGGGCCTGCTGGATGGGCAGTACGCACACCGCCAGCAAGGCGGCGCCTAGCAGGCCTGCCCGACTGCCGCCGAGGCGCAGTCCCAGAGCCCACGTGAGCCACAGGCTGAGGACGGCGGCCGCCGCCGAGATCGACCGTGCCAGCAGGACGGTCCATCGGGCGCTGGTGTCGTCGGCGAAGTCGAAGGGCTCGACGCCGAACCACGCCAACGGCTGGGTGGCGGACCAGGGCAGATACAATGACAACGCGCCGTAGCTGGTAATCGAAGGCTTGAGGGTGTGGCGAAGATCTCCGGCTGCCGACAACAACGTCGCTTCGTCCGGGTGCACGGACTGATAGATCCCGGTCTGTGAATCCCAATCCCAGTCCAGTGACCAGAAGCGCGGCACCGCGCCGAGACAGAGGATCAACAGAAGCAGCGATCGGGAGTGTCTCCCCAGGAGCCTGTCCGAGCAACCCATTTGGGCTACGGCCACGCCCTTGAGGTCGCTCGCTGCGTTGCGCTCACTCTCTGAATGGCCCTTCAATTCAGGTCACTCGCGCGCCTTGTGAGCGACCCCAATGCCGCGGCCTCGCCTACAAAGCGATTACTCGGACAGGCTCCTACCGACATGTCGGCATTCGCAGCAGATAGGTGGTGACGGCTGCAGCGATGCCGACCAGCAACAGGCGTGACCACCAGGCGGGCGCGACAAATCCGGCGGCGATAGAGATGGCCAGCCAGAGTACGGCGATGGTCGACACCTTGGCCCAAAGCGTCAGGCCCCGCCCCTCGCGGAAGTTGCGGATGTAGGGTCCGAGCCAGCGGTTGGCGAGCAGACGTCGATAGAAGCGGTCGGAGCCGCGGGCGTAACACCAGGCAGCCAGCAGGAGAAAGGGTGTCGTCGGCACCAGGGGCAGGAAGATTCCCACGACACCGCACACGAGAGCCAGCGTGCCTGCGGCCAGCAGTAGCAGGCGCAGCGGGCGCCGGCGAGTGAGACGGGTGTCGGTCACGTCATTCGATGCGGACGACACCTGCACGACCATCGATTTCGATCCACTGTCCATCCTTGATCTGCTGGCGGGCATCCGCCAGTCCGACGACGGCGGGGATCTGGTATTCGCGGGCCACGACGGCGCAGTGACTCAGCAGGCCACCGCCCTCCGTCACGATACCGCCTGCTGTGGCGAACAACGGCGTGAAGGACGGCGAGGTGGACAGGGTGACCAGGATGTCACCCGGTTCAAGCTGCTGGATGGCCGACAGCTCACGCACGATTCGAGCCCGTCCGCGAACGACTCCAGGCGCCCCGGGTTGCCCGCGCAGGACACCAGGCTCTGCCGGTGGCTCCGGTCTGTCCTCGTCGCCCTTCCCGTCCTTTGGTGGCGGCTCCACACCGAGCCTGGAAGGCGGGCACACCGTGGCGAAATGATCGATCTCTGCACGACGTCGGGCGATGTCCAGTCGCCGATCCTTCCCAGTCGTCCCTGACAATGACTCGAGGATTTCTGCCAGGTGCAGGTGCAGGACGTCGTCCTGCCGGTCGATCACCCCGGCTTCCACCAGGTGTCGCCCGGCGGCCAGCATAACCCGTCGCACCCGGCTCGTACTACTGAAGTCCATCCAGAAATTGTGATCTTCCTTGAGCACGGCGCTGTACTGCATCTGCTCGAGAAGCTCTTCGAAACGGCCGCGCACCGGTGCCGGAAAGCCCTGCAGGCGCGCGCGCAGATCGGCCACGGCCTCCTCCCGCGCGGCGGCTTGGTCGGCGAACCGTCCCCCGGGATCGGCGTCGGGGTTGTGGAGGTAACCACGGAGGGTCTCGATCACCGGCGTTGGATCCTCGATCCATGTGGCATACTGCAGGCCCCAATGGTTGCCCCGGTGTCCGTACCCCTGCAGGAACTGCGAAAGCCTGGTCAAAAAGACCAGGCCCTCCTCCGATGATCGCAGAGCATCGGGTACTGAGGCCGCGTCGGTCGTGGCAATCAGGCGGCACACCGATTCCGGCAGGCCCTGACTCAGCTGCCACAATGCCTGGCCCATCTCCGTCGTCTTGCAGGGCAAGCCCTGCGTGAGCCGGCTTTGCTCGAAGGGATCAGCAGGCTCCGCTCCTTCCTCCTCGAACAGCTCGGCGCACAGTTCCTGGAAGGCTTCGCGGCTGGACCCGAGGGGGAGCTGGAAGTGGAGGCTCCAGATGCGGCCGAGCCACTGCCAGCTGTCCTCGATATGCTGCACGAGGGCGGCCGTGGACGTATTGTCGAGATCGAAACCATCCCAGCGGGCGATGTAGCGATGAACCTCGGGCAGAACCTCTTCTGTCCAGACGGTCCGCAGAGCAGGGGCCACGGCCAGTCGCGCCTGCTTGGCGCATTCCCTGGCGGCCTCTACCTGATCGGCGTCCACCACCATACGATCATTGTAATAGACGTAGGTATTGATGGGGAGCACGAACAGGCGCATCGGGCGGCCGTAGTGTTCCTCCGCCCTGGAGATTGCGGCGAAGATCTGCTCCCAGAGATCCATCCCCAGTGCCGGCATCGCTTCGGGACAGTGCGTACTCTCGTGCCGCCAGGTCCGCTCCGCATCCGCCGGATCAGCCCAGTCGAAAGCAAAGTCCTCGGGTGCCGGAATGCGTGCGACCACCAGATCACCGGTCATTGAGCAGGTCTTCAAGAGCTTGACCACCTTCGGGGTCGAGGGTACGCAATCGCTGCAGATGGAAACTGGACTGTGGGTGATCGCCGAGAGCAAAGAAAGTCACGGCCAACTGATGGTGCGCTGAGGCGTCATCAGCATCGATCACCAGGGCCCGGTTACAGGCCTCGATCGCCCTGTCATACTGAGCGACAAGATTATGGGCTCTGCACAGATTCACCAGGAACTCGGAGTTGTGCGGGTCCAGGACGACGGCCTTCTGCATAGCCTGCAAGCCTTCTTCCTGCTTTCCGAGGCCAGTGTGGGCGATGCCGATCCCCTCCCACGCCGCAGCGTCGCTCGAGTCGATCTGCAGAGCCTCTTCGAAGTACCTCTCCGCTTCATCAAGCTTGCCAATTTCGATCGCCTGGAAGCCAGCTCCGCGCTGGTAGCCACCGTTGTCGGGCAAAGCGGTGACGGCGAGAGCATAGGAATCGAAGCTCTCGGCATGTCGACCCAGACCCCGCTGGTAGCGCGCCAGGGTTGCAGCACCGTAGGAGCGGGCGTGATGCGACAGGGGAGCCGACCGCAGAAGTTCCGAGAAACGTTGTATGGTCGCGCCATTCTGTGTGTTGAGTGCCACCCAGAGAGCAGCGTGCAGTCCACCCACGGCAAGCAGACAGATGGCTGCTCTTCCCGAGAGACCTGAATCTTCATGCTGAAGTTGTACCGCCACCCACAGAGTTAATGGCAGACCCGGCAGGGACAGCAGATCCCAGTCGCGAAAGGCGCCGATCCCCGGATTTGACACACAGATGACGGCCAGGGTCGCCACGCTGGCCAGCCAGAGAAAGCGCGCCCGGGGCTCGATGGTTCTCGGCCATCCGGTCAGCCACGGAAACAGGAGGGCCGGGACGGGGGCAGCCAACAGGAGAACGTTGGCCACGTCAAGCAGATGGTCCAGGGAGAGGATCCCGTACGCGGCTGATACGGTCGGGGCGCCAAGATGCATTGGCAACAGGTGGCCGCCGGTCCCCGGGCCAACCACTCGCCAAGGGGTGCCCCCCAGGAGCCACAGCACACAGCAGGCGATACCAAGTGTTGCCAGGAGCGCCGTCGCCGTACTGAACAAGCCAGTGCCCGGTCTTCTCGCCGCACGACGAACAGCCAGGTAGAGGAAGGACGGCCACAGAGCCAGAGTAAGAAGATGGCAAGCAGGCAGAACGGCGACGATCAGGAGCGGCCAGGCCAGACGCCCCCCGTCGAGTGCTCGACATCCGGACCACAGGTAGAGCAGTGAAAGTGGCAGGAGGGCGGGATAGGTCTCAACGTAGCCGAAGAAGAGTTGCACGTAGCCCTGTGTCAGCAAGAGACCGATCAACAGTGCCCGACCACTCTGCGACGAGGCAAGATCGCGGGCAACAAGTGGTACCAGTGCCGTGTAGCTGATGCCACACAGCCAGCTGAAGAGACGGAAGGTGCCAAGGGCTCCGACCCCGAGAGGACTGACGAGCCGGTAGAGCTCAGAGATCGCCAGGAAGAGGAGAGGCGCGTTGTCCGTGCGCACCCGATCGTTCCTGGAAGCATAGGCGAGTTCGTCGAGGTAGAGGTAGCCATCTCCAAGCAGATGGTGCGACATACTCGCGGCCACAAACAGACTGGCGATCACCAGATAGATCAGGAGGATTTCCAGGTTTCCGCAGGCCCACAGCCGGTCCCCGATTCGCCGAAAGGCGTCGGACAGGTTCCTGGCGAAAAAGATCCAGGCCACCAGGAGGCCGATCGAGATCGCTGCAAATGCCAGCGTCACGATGGGAGGCAGGTAGGCGAGCATGGACAGTCCCCACCTCCGCGTGGGGCTCAACAGGGCCAGCAGGTGGCCGGCCATCACAACAGACCCAACGGCCAGGCTCAGTCGGTCAACGTGACTCTCCTGGACCGAAGACACCCCGCTCATGCAGTCCCCCAGAACGCGTCCACGGCCTCGCCGATCTCTTCCACGTTGCGGGTCTGCTTCGGTGTTCCCCAGGAGGGCAAGTAGAGCTCCCTGTAGTCCTCGCGTGAGAAGCGCTTGTCGATGAGCAGCAACAGACCGCGGTCGACATCGGAGCGGATGACGCGTCCCGCCGCCTGCAGCACACGGTTCATGCCGGGGTAGGTGTAGGCGTAGGCGAATCCCGCACTCTCGTGGTCGTCGTAGTAGCCCTTGATCAGGTCACGTTCGAGGCCGATCTGCGGCAGGCCGACGCCGACGACGATGGCGCCCACGAGCCGTTCACCGACCAGGTCGATACCCTCGCCGAAAATACCACCCATGACGGCAAAACCGACGACGGTCTCAGGGTTGGAGACGTTGAAGACATCGAGGAACTGCTCCTTCTGCCGCTCGTTCATCCGCGGCACCTGCATCATGACGAGGGTGTTGCGTTCGGCCACCGCCTCGAAGCGTGGCAACACCTCCTGCAGGTACTTGTACGACGGGAAATAAACCATGTAGTTGCCACGTCTGCCGCTGACAGCGGCGGCGATCGAACGGGCGACATCATCGTAGGACATACCCCGGCCACGGTAGCTGGTGTCGATGTGGTCGGCGATCATGACCAGCAGGTTCTCCGGGGGGAAAGGAGAATCGAGCTCGAGGGTGTAGTCGGCTCGTTCTCCTCCCAACAGACGCCGGAAGTAATCGATGGGGGTCAGCGTGGCGGAGAAGAACGTGGCGGAGCGGCCGCGCTTGCAGGCCTCGTGAATGCGGTTGGACGGGTCGAGGCAGTAGAGACGCAGGATCAGGTCTGCCTGGCCGCGTTTCTCGCCGTAGGTGACGTAGTGCTCGTCGAACAGGTCGTAGACGCGGAGAAAGGAAAGAACGCTGAAGAACAGATCGGTGAGGATCTCTTTCCACGTGGTCGGTCGGTTGCGCGCCAGGACCGGTTCGATCTCGGTCTGCAGCCGCTGCAACAGGGGCAGCAGATCTTCCGGGGGATCCCGATCCAGCCAGCCGTCACCGCGGCCCTCGTCCGCACAGCGCTGAATCTGCGTCTTGAAGTAGTGGTCCAATGAACCCAGGGCGTGACGGACGGCAGGCAGGTCCTGGCCCAGAGCCTTGATGACGGCGCGGATCTCACTGCGGCGAATTTGGGCGGAGTACATCTCGCGGGCACGGTCGACCAGGTTGTGGGCCTCGTCGACGAGAAACCCGTAGTTGCCGCCGGTCTCCATGAAGTAGCGTCTGAGGTAAGCCTTGGGGTCAAAGACGTAGTTGTAGTCACAGATCAGCACGTCAGACCACAGGGAAAGATCGAGGCCCAGTTCGAAGGGGCAGACCTGGTGTTTTCGGGCGGCCTCCTCGATGGCGACACGGGTGAAGTCATCGCGGCAGGCGAAGGTATCCTCCACGGCGTCATTGATGCGATCATAGTAGCCGATGGCGAACTCGCACGTCTCCGCATCACATGGCTTGCCGTCGCGGGCGTTGAAGCAGATGCGGTCGCGGGCCGTGATCGTACACGACTTCAGGCGCAGCCCGCCGCCACGCATATCCTCCACGGCCTTCTCGGCCACGGTGCGGCCGCTGGTTTTGGCCGTCAGGTAGAAGATCTTCTCCACCTCACCCTCGCCGAGGGCCTTTACTGCCGGGAACAGGACGGAGACGGTCTTGCCGATGCCGGTGGGGGCCTGGGCGAACAGTCGGCCGGAGGACACGACCGTCTCGAATACGGCTTCGGTGAGTTCGTGCTGACCTGGACGGAAGGAAGGGAAGGGGAAGGCCAGAGTACTGATCGAGGTGTTGCGTCTGGCCGCCCACACGTGCCAGATGCGGGCCCAGCGCAGGTACCGCTGAGCCATCTCGAGGAAGAATGCCTGCAGTTCTTCGTGGGTGAAGTCACGGCGATCCTCGTGCATTTCGCCGGTGTCGAGCTGGACATAGGTGAGTTGTACCTCGATACGACCTGGACGGTGCTCCTCGGCGAGGATGTAGGCATAGATCTTCGCCTGGGCCCAGTGGTGCTGGTTGTCGGGCCGGTCTTGCTCGAGGCTGCTGTAGGTCGTCTTGATCTCTTCAACGAGAAGCTCGTCGCCCTTCAGCAGGACGCCGTCTGCCCGACCCACGATCTCGAGAGACAGATCGCTCTCGACATCCTCGACGCGATGTCGCACGTGGACTTCGCTGCGGTATTCCGGCGGGCGCTGATCCTGTACGTACTGATGCCCCCGCGTGCCCTCCACGGCTCGCTGAGCGCTGACAAAGGAGGAGCCCAGGTCGCCGGAGCGCAGGCAGAAGGCGACGAGGTCGCGGACGGATGTTTGCAGGAGGGTATTGTCGGACATGGCGGGATCTTGGACCGAAGGAATATAACAGGTTAGCTTCCGCCGCCTCGGCGACAGCGAGTCATGTGCACCAGATCAGGATGTGAAAATGGAAGAAGTGAATGAAACCAGGGCCACCCCCGTGAGACTGGGCGTTATCGGCGGCTCCGGCGTCTACCAGATGGATGGCGTCGAGATCGTCGGTGAGCATGAGATCGATACACCCTTCGGTCCGCCCTCGGACCTGGTGGTGGAAACTCGGATCGATGGCCGCACCGTGTTCTTTCTGCCCCGTCACGGCAAAGGCCACCGCCTGCTGCCGTCGGAGGCACCCTACCGGGCCAACGTGCACGCCATGAAGTCGGCGAACGTGACGCATCTGCTCGGTGTCAGCGCGGTGGGCATCATGAAGGAGCACATCCGTCCCGGGGACATGGTCGTGCCCGACCAGATCTTCGATCGCACGAAGGGAATCCGCCCGTCGACATTCTTCGGTGACGGCGTGGTGGGACACATATCGCTGGCTGACCCGTTCTGTGACGAGATGAGACAGCAGCTGGTCGCGGCGGCGCAGTCGTCCGGGGCCACCGTGCACGAGGGTGGTACATACATATGTATGGAAGGGCCGCAGTTCTCTACCCGGGCCGAGTCACGCTTCTACCGCAGTGCGGTCGATGCCAGTGTCATCGGCATGACGGCCATCCCCGAAGCCAAGCTCGCCCGCGAGGCCGAGATGTGCTACGGCCTGCTGGCCATGGGCACCGACTACGACTGCTGGCACGAGTCGGAAGAGGACGTGACCATCGCCGCGGTGGTGGCAACGATGAAGGCAAATGCGGAGCTGGCCAACCGGGTGGTGCAAGCCGTGGCGGGGCTGCTGCCGGAGGAGTCTGATTGTGATTGTCTGAGTGCGGCGGAGTTTGCGACGATGACGGCGCCCGAAGCGATCTCGGCGGAAGCGCGGGCGCGACTGCGGGTGCTGTATGGGAAGTACTGGGATTGAGGACGGAGACATAGACATCATGCCGCGAGCCAACAAGACCGGCCGAAAGCCTGCCCGGGCAGGCGACGTTCCGCGCACCTTCAAGACGGCCACCCCCGAGTTCAACCATACCCGCATGGAGTCCATGGTCCCCATGCGCGACGGGGTGAAGCTGTTCACCGTCATCATGATCCCCAACGAAGCGACGCGCAAGATGCCGATCGTGCTGACGCGTACGCCGTACAGCGCCGCGGCGCGTGCATCGCGCAAGAGCAGTCCCGACATCGCCATGGCGCTGCCCGCCGTCGACGAGGAGCTGGTGCGCAACGGCTACATCCGTGTCTATCAGGATGTGCGGGGTCGCTACGGCTCGAAGGGCGAATACACGATGACGGTGCCCCCAATCGGTGATTTCAATCGGGGCAAGGTCGATCAGGTCAGCGACGCCTGGGACACCGTGGAGTGGCTCGTCGACAACGTGCCGGGCAATTCCGGCCGCGTCGGCATCACCGGCGTTTCGTATGACGGCATGCTGACGTTGATGGCGCTCCTCGACCCGCACCCGGCTCTAAAGGCGGCGGTGCCGGTCAACTCCATGGTCGATTCCTGGCTGGGTGACGACTTCTACCGTCACGGGGCGTTTCGCACGGTCATGCTGGAATATGTCTTCCGGCAGACTTCGAGTCGCAGCGGCACCCACGGAATCCCCTGGGGCTATCACGATTTCTACACCGCCGTGCTCGAGGCCGGCTCCATCGGCGAGTTGGGCAAGCGCTACGGGGCGGACCGCCTGCCAGCCTGGAACCGTCTGCTCGAACATCCCGCCTATGACGACTACTGGCAGGATCAGGCCCTGCACAGGCAGTTGGAGAAAGCTCCGCGCCGCGTTCCCGTGCTCACCGTGCACAGCCTGTTCGACCAGGAGGATCTCTACGGTCCGGTCCTCAGCCACGAAGTGCTCGCCCGGCGGGACCGCAGTGGCAACAAGACGCATCTGGCCATCGGTCCCTGGTGTCATGGTCAGATGACGGGGGATGGCTCGGAGCTGGGACAGCTGAAGTGGGGGGCCGACACGTCGCTGCAGTTCCGGCGTGACATGCTGATGCCGTTCTGGGAGCAGCATCTGCAACGGGTCAAACCGAAAGAGGCCCTGCCCCCCGTGCTGGCCTTCGAGACCGGCACCAACCTCTGGCGCCACTACGACGCCTGGCCCCCGGCGGATCAGTTGAAGACCGGGCGCCTCTATCTGCAACCCGAAGG
Source organism: Candidatus Latescibacterota bacterium (assembly GCA_036011085.1). Taxonomy (GTDB): domain Bacteria; phylum Latescibacterota; class UBA2968; order UBA8231; family UBA8231; genus UBA8231. The sequence continues at coordinate 57,705 of DASCMS010000161.1, read as the reverse complement.
CAGCCTCGACTTCAAGGCACCGTCTCGCAAGACCGACGTCGGCGCGGAGGCCACTGAGTTCGTCTCCGACCCGGCCAAACCCGTGCCTTATCGTGTGCGACCCATCCCACCCTCCTTTGGTGGCACCGGGTCGACCTGGCGGCGCTGGCTGGTGGACGACCAGCGCCCCTTCGCCGATCGCACGGACGTGCTCGTCTTCACCACTCAGACGCTGACCGAGCCCCTCACCATCAGCGGTGAGGTCACCGCCACGCTGTTCGCATCCACCACAGGTACCGACGCCGACTGGGTGGTCAAGCTCATCGACCTGTATCCGAACGAAGTGCCGGCCCAGCCCGAGCTCGGAGGCTTCCAGTTCATGCTGTCAGGTGACATCCTGCGCGGCCGCTATCGTGAGAGCTATGAGACAGCCGCACCGATACCGCCGGGTGAGGTGCTCCCCTATCACATCGCCATGCCCCACGTGCACCACACGTTCCTGCCCGGTCATTGCGTCCTGGTACAGGTGCAGAGCTCGTGGTTCCCGGTCTGCGATCGCAACCCGCAGACCTTCGTCGAGGACATCGCCTGGGCCAGCCCGGAAGACTTCCAGAAGGCGACGCATCGCGTCCATCACGCGGGGGACGCTGCCAGCTATGTTGAGCTGCCCGTGCAGACGCAATGAACCCTGACACGGTGACCTATCTCAGTCGCAGAGATGTCGAGAGTGTCGGTCTGTCCATGGCCGACATCATCGCGGCGCTAAAGGACATGTTCAAGGAGAAGGGGGAAGGCCGAGTCGAGATGCCGCCCAAACCCGGCATCCACACGCGCAAGGACGCCTTCATCCACGCCATGCCGGCGTACATCCCCAGTCTGCGATCGGCGGGGGTGAAGTGGGTTTCCGGCTTTCCCGACAACCAGGCGCTGGGGCTGCCCTACGTCAACGGTCTTCTCATCCTTAATGACCCGGACACCGGTATCCCCCTGGCGGTGATGGATGCCACGTGGATCACGGCACAGCGGACGGGGGCCGCCACCGCTGTTGCCGCGCGATACCTGGCCCGCGGCGACAGCTCGAGCGTGGGTATCCTGGCCTGCGGTGTTCAGGGCCGCAGCAACCTGCAGGGGCTGGCCTGCCTCTTCGACATCCAGCGGGTGAAGGCGTACGACATCCACCGCGAGGCGGCCGAAGAATTCGCCCGGCAGATGGCTGACGATGTGCAGGTGGACATCGAGGTCGTCAACGATCCCAGAGAGGCAGTGGTGGACCTGGATCTGGTGGTGACGAGTGGCCCCATTCTGCGGGATCCGTCCCCCGCTATCGAACGCGACTGGCTCGCCGAGGGTGCCTTCGCCTGTCTCGTGGACTTCGATTCCTACTGGCAGGGGGATGCCATGCGACAGGCCGACAAGCTGGCCACCGATGATGTCGGCCAGATGCGGTACTACCGCGAGGAAGGCTATTTCAGGGACACGCCGGAGCCCTATGCCGACCTGGGTGAGATCGTTGCCGGGAAAGCGCCCGGCAGAGAGGGGGATCGTGAGCGTACGATCTGCATCAATCTCGGTCTCGCCCTGGACGATATAGCGACGGCCACGCTGATCCATGAGAGGGCCAGGGAACGGGGTATAGGAACGCAACTGCCCTTGTGAGACTGTCGTTCAGCCGGCAGCGTCCGCCCGTTGCCGCTGCCCCCGAAATACAAGCCCGAAGATGATGAGACCAACCCCGGTGACGGCTGCCGGCAGCGTGAAGAACGCGGTCCAGTCGTGGCCACCCCCTTCGAGAGCCAGCCGGTCATAGGTGGTGCCAGCCAGGTAGTTTCCCAGCAACGAGCCACCACCACCCCGTATCAGCGCCATCAACCCCTGGGCGCTGGCACGGTTGTCGACGCTGCTGAGCTCGTCCACGGCGATCGTCAGGCCGACGAAGAAAAAGGTGAAGACGAAGCCGTGCAGGCTCAGGGCCGCCGCCATGAGCCACGTCGGTTCGCCCAGGGTGAACAGACCGAAGCGCAGAGACTGGGCGGCGATACCCACGAGCAGGATGCGTTTGATGCCGAAGCGACGCAGCGACGTTCCCAACGCCAGCAGGACGCCTACCTCTGCCACCTGACCGAGGCTTTGCACCCAGTTGGCCACGCTGGGGGCCAGACCGACACCACCGGCCTCGGTGAGGAACAGGAAAGAGAAGTTGTAGAAGAAGGGGTTCATCGTCGACGACACGAAGCCGATGCCGAGGAGGATGACGAAGGCCGGGTCGCGCAGCAGCCGCAGGGAGGCGCCGAGACCGAGGCTGGTGGCATCCCGGTTTCCCGGGGGCGTGTGCGGCAGGCTGAGGCAGTACAACCCGGCGACGAGGGAGACGCCGGCTGACACCAGCAGGGCATCCCCCATGTGCGACACACCCGGGTCCCGACCCTCCCAGAGCCTCAGGTAACCGCTGAGGCACCAGCTGATGAAGATCCAGCCGATGGTGCCCCAGGCCCGCACCTGACCGAAGCGGGTCTTGTCGCCCAGGTGGTGGAAGGCGACGACAGTCGACAGGGTGCGTGCCGGCGTACGCAGCAGGGCGACGCCAGCCATGGTGAACCAGAAGGGCGTGAAATCGGACTGCGTCCAGGCGAGAAAGAGCAGGGGGACGGCCATCAGGTAGCAGACACCGAGCATGGTCTGGCTGGGGAAGAAGCGGTCGGCCAGCCAGCCGGCGATGAAGGGCGAGACGACCGCCGCTATGGCCATGGTGGCGTAGACGGAGCTGATCTGTGCCCCGGAAAAGCCCAGGGAACTCATGTGTCCGCTGAGCAGAACGAGAGCGGCGGCATCGGCCATCTGCGCCAGCCAGAACATGGCGGACAGACGGACGACGATGGCTCGGGAGGGTGGTTCCATTTGCATCAATACAATGATCTCGACAGGTTGTCGGGCGAATGACGGCCGGCCGACTGACAGCAGACCAGACTCTCGCCCTCCACGAAGACGGGTACATAGGACCGTTGACGCTGTGGGAGCCGCCGGAAACGCCGCGGATCGGCGACATGCTGGAAGGGCTCTACCTGCGTCATCCCGACGGCTCGACAGGGCAGAACATCCGCCACGTCAAACACCCGGAGATCGTCGAGCTGTTCCGTCGTTCGCAACTCACCGACGCCATGGCCAGCATCCTGGGGCAAGACCTGTTCCTGTGGCGCGTCGGCTTCTTCAACAAGGAGCCCCACGAGACGCGGGGCGAAATCCCCTGGCACCAGGACCGCAACTACTGGCCGCTGGAGCCACTGATCGTGTGCTCGGCGTGGGTTGCCGTCGACGATGTCGACGCCGAAAACAGCGCCATGCATGTGATCCCCGGCTCCCATCGACAGCTGGTGCCGCACATCCCGGCAACGGAGGGGCAGGTGTTCCAGGAACAGGCCGATCCCGCCCACTTCGACCCGGACCAGGCGGTCCCCATCGAACTGCAGGCCGGGCAGTTCGTGCTGTTCAATGAGAGACTGCTGCACTGGTCCCCACCGAACTCCTCGAATCGGCGTCGCTTCGGCCTGGCTGTGCGTGTGCTGCCGCCGCAAGTTCGCGTGCTGCGGTACGACTCGGAGGCCCACGGCGTCGTGCAGCTGCGTGGAGGCGATCCCCTGGGGTTCAACCGCATCGTCGAGCCCACCGGCTGAGCGGGCAGATCAGGGGCAGACGACGGTGCCTGTCTTCTGCGCCGCCGCCAGCACCTGGCTGATGATGCCCGCTGGATCGTGTCGGCGAAAGTACCCGATGTCGGCAAGGATGATGAGCTTTCCCCGGGCGCGGGACAGACTCACGTTGATCAGGTTCGAAGCCGACGAGGACGGCGTCTTGCCCGACAGCAGTCGTCCCGGCGGCAGAGGCTCGGCGTCGACGGTGTCGAAAATGACGACGTCGCGCTCCCCGCCCTGGAAACGGTGCACGGTGCGGCACTCCACTCGATCCGACAGCGCCGGGTTGGCCTTGAGACGTCGACCGATGTGACGCACCTGCTCGACGTAGGGAGCGATGATGGCGACAGAGCCGGCGCTCCCATTCACCGCCTGACGCGCCATGTCCACGGCGATCTCCGCATGCTCTTCGTTGTACCGGGAGTAGCTGCCCTGAGGCGTGCCGCAGGTGGACCTTCCGTCCGTGTCGACGACGACGATGGCCGATCCCGGGCAGGGCTCACTGGCAGCGATGCTCTCCGTCTGGCCGGTGATCTCGCCATGCAACAGACGGCCGTCGTAGAACAACCCGCCCACCAGGTCGCCGATCTGCGGATGCATGCGGTACTGCGTGTCGAGCATGATGACCAGATCGCTGACGTGGGGTTCGGGGACGGTGATCTGGAAGATGCTGCGACCCATGGCGCGCTGCACGAAGGGTTCAGATGACTGTACGATGGGCGGCAGTTGCTGCGGATCGCCCACCATGATGGCCCGCTGCTCCCCGAGGCAGGAGCAGTAGAACAGCGTCGGCAGGATGGCCATGCCCGCTTCCTCGACGATGACCGCGTCGAAGCGCTGTCCGGCCATCAGCGAACTCATGTAGACATTCGTCATCGTCGCCAGCACGAGGCGTGCCTCGGCGGCTACCACACTTTCCCGGTGGCGCAAGCCACTGCGGAGACGCTGCGTCTTCTCGACGCAGAGCCGGGTTGCCTTGTCGAGGCGGGCGAGGCGCCGCTCGACGCAGGCTCGCTGTTGCCCCAGCGGGGTCTCTGCGAGGCGCCTGGCGTTGGCCTCCGAAAACAGATCGACGAGACGGCCCCGATCGACCTCGGCTACGGTGCTCAACTCGAATAGCCCCAACTGGGCAGCAGGGGCACTCGCCTCCATCTCGACCAGCAGGACCTTTCCCGCGGCCAGCTGGTTCAACATCGAGCTACGGCGGCGCTCCAAGCGGTCGATGTGATCGCGGGTCTCGACGTACAGCCGATCGACCACCTGGCGCAGTCCGGCGCCGTGCGTGTCGGCCCGGGTCTGTCCAAGGCGCACGACGTGGCCGCGATCAATGGCGGCACGGCCGTCGTCGAGTGCGGTCAGGCTGCCCAGGGCCTGATCGACCGCGGCATTGGTGGTGGAGGTGACGAGGACCCGCTGCCCGCGGCGCAGCAGGGACAGGATGATGTAGCCGAGGGTGGTGGTTTTGCCCGTTCCCGGGGGGCCCCAGACAAAGGCAGGGGTGGTTCGACCACAGAGAGCCACGGCACGCCGTTGACTCTCGTTGAGAGAGTCGGGCAGGAAGGCCAGGTCATCGCCACGCAACTGGCGCGCCGGCGCTTTGCCGAACAGGGCCAAGGCCGTGTCGGTGTGAAAGCCCTCTTTCTCGTCCAGGTCGCGCAACGCCTGCTGCAGCCGTTCGTAAAGAAACCAGGGGTAGATCACCAGCGTCGCCCGGCCAGCGGTCAGTTCGATGGGGCGGCTGCCGGTCAGCACGACCTGGTCGCCATCGATGGAGATCACCGAGACCAGGTCATCACTGCGCTCCGTGATCAGGTTGCACTCGCCGCCCTGCACCAGCTTGTCGTTGGCCTGCTGCAGACGGAAGCGGAAGACGAAGCGGCCCTCGTCCTCATCACTGTCCAGCTGCTCGCCTTCGGCCACGGGGATCTCGTATGGCCCCAACCGCTGACGCATGGACTCCATCTCGCCGGCCACGGCACGGGAGAAGCTGTCGATGAAGCGCTGCAGCATGGGTGGCTCAGGTGTGAGGAGGACGGGAAAGCGGGGGAAATGTAGACCTTCCTGCTCCCCGCGCTAGTCCAGCCGCACCAGCACTTCCTTCGGGTCCAGACGGCCCTTGAACCAGATCACCTCACCCGGCAGACCACTGATCTCCTCACGGCTGACATTCAGCCGTTCCGATACGGCGACCATCAGGTCGACACGGCCGGCCCGCTGCAGCTTGTCGAGTTTGCGCGCCAGGTACTCCGGACGCCAGTAGCCGATGATTTCCAGCATTCGTGTGCGACCGTCCTCGTGGCGGAAGGAGAAATCGGGAATCAGGACCGACTCCTTCAGATCGACGAAGTCGGTTTCACGCGTCAGGGTCCAGGCCGAGGACAGCTTCTCGAAACGACGCGCGAAAGTGGCCTCCACCTGCGAGTCGTAAGCCGTCCACGCCTTGTGATGCGAGACGAGACCCACCGACTCGTCGAGACTGAAGCGACGCGATCCCCGGCTCTCGTCGTCGGGTACGTCGGCCTGCAGGCGCCAGCCGCGACACTGCAGCAGCGATGGCAGGAAAGCCGCCATACGCACGCCGTAGCGCAGGGAGTGGCGAAACAGGCTCATGGGGCCGTCCAGCACGATGCGGAAGCCCTGGTCGGTACGCGTCACCGTATGGATGAGCCGGTTCAGCTTGATGGCGGCAAACAGCTGCCGGAAGCGCACCGGTTCGGTGGCGCTCACATCGACCAACAGACGGCGGCAGCGGTACAGCATGGCCTGGGCCAGAGCTTCATTGTAACGCTCCAACAGCGCCGCGGGTGGGGGGGGATCGAATTTGACAAGACGGTGGTTGTCGGACAGGTCGGCGTACAGGCCGTCGTCCACCTCGCCCACGGTCAGCCCCAGTTCGGCCGCTGCCTCGGCCAGCACCTGGGCCCGGTCGGCGCCGTGGAACAGGTCCGGGTCGCCAACCACCGGATGGTGCCGCCGTGCGGCGGCGAACACGGATCGCCGCAAGTCCTGGGGAGCCAGCACGGCGGCGACATCGAAGGTGCAGCTGTCGTCGAGCAGCAGCTTGGTCAGGCCCCGCTGAATGCGGTAGTTGACGCGATCGCCGGCGTATTCCTCGAGGGCGGTCTGCAGGCACCCGCGAGTGTCACCTGAATGCCCGGCGAGGATGTCGATCAGAGCCCGGGCCAGACGGAGGTGGCCGGTATGGCCGACATCGACGTAGCGTGGCGCGATGGAGCCGCCCTCCACGCGTGTCCGCAGCAGGTCCAGAGTCAGCACGGAAGATCACTCACCATCTTCTGGACCGTCGTCGTAGGCGGAATGCTGGCGTCGGCGCCGGCTGATCTCGCGCTCCACGGTGCCTTTTGTGACGACTTCGTAGAGCACTGCCTGCTTGCCGTTCACAGGCCGCAGGATCCGCCCCAGGCGCTGTACGTGTTCGCGGGTCGTGCTGGAGCCCGACAGTACGACGGCGACACTGGCAGCCGGTATGTTCACCCCTTCGTTGAGGACCTTGGAGGTGATGAGCGCCAGGTGCTCCCCGGCGTTGAAGCCCAGCAGGAGCTGCCGGCGTTCACGCGTCGGCGTCTGGTGCGTGATAGCCGGGATCAACAGGTCGCGGGAGATGTCGTACACCGTGTCATTGTCCTGCGTGAAGATGAGGACCCGATCGCTGTCGTGATCCTTCAGGATCCGCTCGAGGACCTGGCGCTTCCCGGAGGCGCCGAGGGCGATCCGCCGATGCTCACGATAGGCGCGCATGGCCCGCCGCCCCTGCCCCGACGCGCCCGACAGCCGCACGAAGGTGTTCCAGCCACCGGGGGAGGCAAGGCTCACGCCCTTGTCACGCAGAAACGAGCGGTACTCTCCCTCGGCGACACGATAGGCGGAACGTTCTTCGGCCACCATGGCGACCTCGCGCCGTTCCAGTCGATAGGGGGCCAGCCAGGTACCGGCCAGGTTGCCGATCTCCTGGCGAAAGACGACGGGACCGACGAGGCCGTCGAGCAGGTCGTGTCCCCCGTCCGGTCGTTCCAGGGTGGCGGTGAGCCCGAGACGGAAGGGGGCCAGGCACATCTCCGCGGCGTGACGGAAGCGGGGTCCAGGCAGATGATGGACCTCATCGAAGAGAACGAAGCCATATCGATGACCCCAGTGCTCGACATGGAGGTAGGCGCTGTGATAGGTGGCGGCTGTCACCTGCCGCAAATCGTGGGTACCGCCGCCCATGAGGCCGACACGGGCTTCGCCGAAATGCTCGCAGAGCAACTCGTACCACTGGTTCATCAGGTCGATGGTGGGGGCGATCACGAGACTGGAGCGGCCGGATCGACAGATAGCCATGATGCCCACCTGGGACTTGCCCGAACCGGTGGGCAGAACGACGACGCCCCGCTGGCCGGCGGCGTCCCAGGCATCGATGGCAGCGGACTGGTAGGAACGCGGCTCGATGGTCCCCGTCGGTGACCAGGTGATCCGCTCGTAGCCCTGGGCCTGGTCGCGCCACTGCGACCCGTCCGCACCCAGCAAGGTGACGACCTCACGGTAGCGGCAGGCCGGCGTCCGGTACACGTCGCGACGCTCGTCCCAGGAAAACCCGTGGGGCGACACGACACGCCGAGGGCAGCCGCGCAGAACCAGCGTACCCTCCTCGAAGCACAGGTCCATCAACAGCGTTTGACTCCAACCCGCAGGGTGGGTGAATATCTGACGGACTGGAACATACGACGGAGCTCTGGCGCACGCCTGCGGCTCCGCCCCCTTGCCTCCTCTCGAGACGCCGATGCCCCAACCGAACATCCTGTTCCTGATGACCGACCAGATGCAGGGGCGGGTGCTCGATCCCGAACACCCCTGCATAACACCCAACTTCGATCGCCTCATCGCCCGGGGCGTGCGCTTCCCTGGAGCCTACACCCCCAACGCTGTCTGTTCCCCCGCGCGTGCCAGTCTGATGACGGGTCGGCTGCCCCACTCGCACGGTGTGCTCGAGGTCATCCACTGCGTCGACGATGACCAGTGTAACCTGCGCCCCGAGCTGCCGCACTGGGCGCAGCGCCTGGAGGCATCGGGATACCACACGGGGTACTTCGGCAAGTGGCACGTGGAGCGGACGGATGATCTGGCCCGCTTCGGCTGGCAGGTGGATGGCGGCAGCAAGAGCGAGCGGTTTCGTTCCCGGGCCGTCGCGGTGAGCACAGAAACCAAGGCAGACGGCAGCTTCACGTTACGTGGCATGAACGAGAAGCCCGAGGGTTACAGCGAGTCCCTGCTCTACGGCGTGACCGATGTGCCGCCAGAACAACGTGGTGTGGGCATCACGACCGATCTGGCCATGGAGTTCCTGCAGCAGTCACAGGTCGGCGACTCGCCCTGGTGCTGCTTCGTCAGCATCACCGAGCCACACGATCCCTTCGTCACCGGCGAGGAGGCCTTCGCGCGGTATAATGTGGACAGCGTCGAGCTGCCGCCGAACATCGATGACGGCCTGGCAGGACAACCCGGACTCTACCGCAAAGCAGGCCTCACCTGGAAGGGCATGACCGAGCGTCAGAAGAAGGAAGCCGCCGTGTGCTACTGGGCTTCGATCACGGAGATCGACGAGCAATACGGCCGCCTGCTTGGTTTCCTCGAAGCGTCGGGACAGCTCGATGACACGATTGTGGTTCTGTCGAGCGACCATGGGGAGTTGCTCGGAGCACACGGTCTCTACTGTAAGAACGTCAGCGGTTTCGAAGAGGTGTACAACATCCCGCTCGTCATCAGCGGCCCGGGCATCGGCTCAGGTGTCGTGAGTGAGGCCCGCGTGGGGCTGCACGATCTGTGCTCGACGTTGGTGGAACTGGCCGGCGCCGAGCCCATCACCGTGCCCGACTCGAAGTCGTTTGTCAGCGCTCTGCGAGACTCCACCGGATCGGCGGGAGACTTCACGCAGGGTTTTGCCGAGTATCACGGCGGGCGGTATCGGCTGACACAGCGGGTGATCTGGGACGGACCGTGGAAACTGTGCTGGAATGGCTTTGACTTCGATGAGCTCTACAATCTGGACGACGACCCCTACGAGATGAACAACCGCATCGCCGATGGCGACGTGCAGGACCGGGTTCGATCATTGATGCGTCAGGCCTGGCAGGTCGTTCGCGACACGGGGGACACAGCCTTGCTCAGGTCCCACTATCCGATCCTGCGGTTGGCGCCCTATGGACCGGATATTCTGGACGACTGAAGAAGGGGGCGAGCATCGTGGCAGACAAGTGGCGACTCGACCAGGCACGAGGGGGTGAGAATCTCACCGTCGAAGCCTGGGTGACGACCGGGCAGGACGGGGTGGAAGCGATGCAGCCCCTGGTGTCTCAATGGCGGCTCCTCGACACCCCCACCTGGAACGCCTACGACGCCACGACGACGGATGGTCTGGTCTGTGCCGGGTACTACGGCGCTGTCTTCGACGGTCGTCATGTCTACGGCTGTCCGATCCGCTCTCACAAGAATCGTGACAGCGTCCACGGTCACGTGCTGCGTTGCGACACACACGGTGACTTTGACGATCCCGCCACGTGGGAGGCCTTTGATGCCGGCGGTACCGATGGTCAGAACACGGTCTGCTATTACGGCGCCGCCTTCGACGGTCGTCACGTCATCTTCGCACCACGAGACGATGCGCTCGGCTACCACAGCCGTGTACTACGCTACGATACCAGGGGTTCGTTCAAGGATCGGGACGCCTGGAGCGCCTATGACGCCGACCTGCCCCACTCGGCCCAGGGCGCCGCTTTCGACGGCCGCCACGTGTACTTCTGCCCCGGGTATAAGAGCACACCGGGAGAGCCGCTGACCGAAAGTCGCCTCAGTGGCACGGTCCTGCGCCTCGACACAGCTGGCAACTTCCGCGATGAACTCAGCTATCGACGCTTCGACACGAAGACTCTGGGCCAGGAGGCGGTGTGCTTCGACGGAGGCGCCTTCGACGGTCGCTACATCTACTTCGTGCCGCTGCTGCACGGTGTCGTCGTCCGCTACGACACGCAGGGTCAGTTCGAAGATGCCGGTAGCTGGGAGGCTTTCGACGCCAGACCCCACGGGTTGGGCATGAATGTGGGAGCCGTGTTCGACGGTCGCTGGCTCTACTTCTGCGCCTACGGCCACAGCTCGATGGTGCGCTATGACACACGACGTCCGTTCACCGATGGCAACAGCTGGGAAGGATGGGACGCGGCCAACACCGGGGGCCTGGACACGGGCGGATTCGACGGGGGTTTCTTCGACGGTCGCTACATCCACTTCTGCCCGTGGACGCGGCAGGCTCAGCCAGGGCAATCGAATTATCACTGCAACTTTCTGCGTTATGACAACACACGATCCTTCGACGATGGCGCCGCCTGGTCGTCGTACGACGCGGGGACCACCGACGGTCTGGTGAGCCTCGGCTATAACGCCGGGGCCTTCGACGGGCGCTTCTTCTACGGCGCGCCTCTCTACGATGGGGAGGGCGAGGCCTACCATGGCAGAGTGTTGCGCTGCGACACCCTCGGAGAGGACGGCGCCTTCAGCCTGCGTTATTGCGACTACGGCCACAACGGTGGACTCTGTGCCGCCGTGCCCGGACCAAGCTTTCTGGTCAACACCGAATCCGGTGTGCGCAGCATCGCCAGCCATCGCCCACTGGAGGCCGGTCGTCATCACCTCTTGGGTATGTACGATGGACAGTCGCTGCAACTGTGGATCGATGGCAGATTGGCCGGCAGAAGGCAGGCCGCGGGACGACTGGTCGAATCCGATGTGCCGGTGACAACCAGAGGATTCACCGGCGGTGGCGCCACGTTCTTCGGCGAGGTCCAACGCGCCAGCGTGCATCACGAGGCGCTCGACGAGGCCGGGGTGGCGCGTGCGTACGACACCTTCGCGGCTACCGGCGCCACGGACGGAGGTATCTGATGTCGGCGCTGGTGAAGGTCGCCGCCATCGGCGTGGGTCGGATCGGGCGGTTCCACGCGCGCCACGTGCAGGAAGTGGCAGACGAGTCCGGCACCTGTCGGCTGGTGGCCGTGGCCGACCGTCATGGGGATACTGCGAAGCGGGTGGCCGCTGAACTGAGCGAAGGTCAAGACCGGAAGGTGCAGGCCTTTGACAGCCCCGAGGCTCTGGCCACAGCCGGGGTAGCGGACGCTGCCGTAGTCGCCTCGCGCACAGCTGATCACGAGCGTGATACGAGGGCGCTTGTGGACGCCGGCATGCGCGTGTTGCTGGAGAAACCCCTCGGAAACTCGCTGGCGGAAGCGCGGAGCTTCGGTGCATGGCTGGACGAGGGCCGGAGTGAGTCGGTGATGCTTGCCTTCCAGCGGCGTTACGACACGCCCCTGCTGCGCGCGAAAGCGCTGCTCGACGACGGCGCCATCGGTACGCTGTTCAAGGTCGTGTCGGTCCTGGAGGATCCCAAGCCGCCGCCGGCAGGGTATCAGAGCGCCGGTCTGCTCACGGACATGGGCGTACACAACGCCGATGAGATTCTGTGGCTGTCCGATCTGTCACCCACGGCGTTGACCGGCATGGGAGCGAGACTGTACAACCAGAGAATCGAAGGCGTCGTCGAGGAGGACTTCGACGACGCCTTCGTCCAGCTGTGGCTTGGCGGCGATGACGCCGTCGTGGCGCAGATTCAGGTGAGTCGCAACCACGTGGCCGGCTACCGCAACGAGACGACACTCTACGGCACGGAAGGTCTCATTCACGTGGGCCACTTTGACGACGACCCGCTCAAGGTGAGGTTCGAAGCCTACGGCCGGGAGCACGACGTGATCGAAAAGCGCGCCTTCCCGCTGCGCGACTACGACCGCCCCGTACCCGTGTTCATCCGCCGCTTCGGTCCCGCCTACAAGGCGGAGGTGGCGGATTTCGTGGCCAAGTGTGCCTCCGGCGAGCCCTTCGCCGTCACGCATCACGACGGGCTCCGAGCGATGGAGGTGGTCTCGGCCGCAGCGTCGGCGTTGAGGACAAGCGACCAGGCCGAGCCGTTCGGCTCCTGAGTGGGGACGTGAACGCAACAACGCAGGTATTGACGATGCAGATGCACTTGATGGGGACCGGGGCGGGTGACTTTCTGGCACCAGAGGACGAAGAGAACCAGGCCGGCTTTCTGCCGGAGGTAGGCCGGTTGGGCGGCCGGAACAGGCGCTACGCTTCCTGCGCGGCGCTTCTGCCGGACATACTCATCGACTTCTACGGCGACCGGCAGATTCGGCGCTCAGGGCTCGAGACGGGCGCGATCCGGCACCTGCTCATCACGCACGGCCACTGGGATCACTTCCAGCCGCTGGCCATCATCGACTTCGCCAGGGAGCTCGACCATCCCCTGCAGGTCTACGGCAACGACATGGTGACGGCCGCACTTCAGTTTGCCGCCACTCACCAGTGGCAGGAGACCGCCAAGAAGTTCGGCCCGGCGTCGTCGCCGGCCAATATCTCAACACATGCCGTCCATGTGGGCAGGAGTTTCGAGGTCGGTGAGGCCACGATCACCGCCGTGCAGGCCGATCACTGCGTGAACAAGAAGATCATGGTGCTCGAACAGCGAGCTCTGAACTATATCATCGAACGCGACGGCAGGACGATCTTCTATGGACTCGACTCGTCACGCCCCATGCCGGAGACCGTCGAACTGCTCGCGGATTTCACCTTCGATCTGGCCGTGCTGGATGCCACCTTCGGACCACGCGAGATCGATCCGTCCCAGTCGGGGCACCAGAACTTCGCCATGCTGGAACAGACGGTGGCCAGCTTCCGCCAATCGGGCGTCTTCACCGAGGCCACGACCATCGTCGGCTCGCATATCAGTCTCGTTCATGTGCCACCACACGACGAGATCGTTGACGAGCTGGCTGGCAGAGGTATCCTGCTCGCCCATGACGGCATGATCATCGACCTGTAGCCAGGCAGAGGCGCCCCCGGCGCGGCGTAGATCCAGGTGAGTCGCAACCATACTTCGTCAAAGCACTTCGTCAATCCGAGCATGGCCTGTGTGACCGTTGAGGCATTCAGGCCTTTTGCAGGCGTCTGATGCCGTCCAGTAGAGCTTCTGCACGCACCGGCTTCTGCAGAAAGCCGCTGGCACCGAGCTGGAATGCTGCCGCAGTATCGGCGGCTTCGCTGTTTCCGGTCATGAGGACGACGGCCACGCCCGAGTCCGAGCTCTTCAGCGATCGAAGCAGGTCGATCCCAGACGGACCGGGCAGATTGACATCACTGATGATCAACTGGGGAGACAGCGAGTCTGCCAGTCTCAACGCCGTGCTCACATCGCTGGCGCAATGGACACGGTGACCATGGCCAGAAAGAAGCCTCTCGAGTTCTGATCGGCAGGCCTCATCGTCGTCGACGACCAGGATATCCATGGGTTTGACCGGCATGGCTCAACGAATCAGCGCGAGCTTTGCGGCGTGCACGGCATCCTCTGTCCGCAGCACGATCAGATAGCCTCCGCTGGCGACTGGCTTGCCGGTGCCGTCTCGTCCATCCCAGACCACCACGTGGTTGCCGGCAGAACGCCGAGCATCGACCAGAGTGCGGATCCGCTGTCCGGCGATATCGTACACTCGCAGGGAGGCTCTTGCAGGGGCAGAGAGGCGGAAGGGGATGACGACGGTGCTGTTGAAGGGATTGGGGTACCCCGTCCCGAGGGCAGGGCGCCGCGGCAGTCCGAGATAGTGATGGGCGTATTCGCCCAGGGCGGCTCTGCGGCCGCTTCCCACCGCGGCGAAGGCATCGGCAAACACGAAGAAATCATCGAAGTCGACGAGTCCATCTCCCGTGAGGTCGAACTCCGGGTTATGGCTGCCGAAGGCCTCGGCATAGAGGAAGAAATCGCCGAAGTCCACCACCCCGTCGCCACTGAAGTCGATGACCGTGCTCTTCCCTCGCCCGGTGAGCGAGAGGAGCACGCTCGGTCGTAGCGGATCGTCTGTGCCCAGGGTGGCTGTGGCCAACTGCAGTCCGCCCGACGTTGGTGAGAACAAGACCTCCAGCGAGGCTTCAGCACCCGGAGCGATGTTACCCTCGGGCCCGGAGAGGGAGAAGCCAGACCCCTCGAGATCGACGCTGAGCAGACGAAGCTCGCGATTGCCCAGGTTCTGTATGGTGATCGCCGAAGAGAGGGACTCGCCGACGAGCACCGAACCCACATCGAGGCTGTCCGGCAGAGAGATCCGGGATCCCACGAGACCGAACGTGCCAGCCGAGATGACGACGACGGCGTCCTGGCCGGTCCAGTGGTTGGAGCGAATTCGCAGAGACGCGGTGTCCAGTCCGGCGGCAGTGGGAGCGTAGGTGATCTCGATCTCAGCGGTCTGCGCCGGCGCGACTGTCAGACTGGTGATGGTCGCCTGGAACGGCGGATCGAGGGCCAACTCGGCGATTTCCAAAGGGAGGTCTCCGGAGTTGCTGACCTGGATCGCATGAGACATGCTCTCGCCGACCATCGGCAGAGACGACGGGTTGCCATCGAAGGCGAGAGTGTCGATGATGGCGTCCAGGATGGCCGCCTCTGACCGCCCGGACAGGGCCACGGAGACGAGATCGCCGCTGTCCCCGGCGACCAGGCGCAGCGTATCGAGGACAAGCCCGGGCGCGGACCTGTCGAACATGACGGCGACGGTCTGGCTGCTGCCCGACGCCACCGTGAAGCTCTGCGGCCCGACGGTGAACACGTCGCTGCTCGTCGTGGCCTCAGCGATCTCCAGATCCCCCATTCCCAGGTTGTGCACGACAAGAGTGAGCTCTGACGCCACTGCCAAGGGCTCCGAGCCGAAGTCGAGTCGATCCGTGCTCAGGCTGGCCAGCGGCCCGGCTGCCAGACCGCGCCCGGAGAGCTGAATGGACACCGAACTGCCAGGGCCGGACACCGACAGGATAGTGGACATCTCTCCCGGTACAGTTGGAGAGTAGATGATCTCCGTACTGATGGAAGCACCCGAGGCCAGACTGAGGGAGGACCGACCCAGAAAGATGGCAGACGCCTGTGCAGCCGGCAGGCTGGCAGTGACGCCGGAGGCGAACTGGCTGCCGTCATTGGTAATCGTAAAAGAGCGGGATGTCGATGATCCCAGGATCACGTCACCGAAGTTGATCGCTGTCGGTCCGGAGAGCACCACCGCAGCAGTTGGCTCGCCCGAGGACCCCGAAGAGCCGGACGATGATGAAGGCGAAGACTCAGACGAAGATGACTCCTCGCTGCTGCTCGAAGACGTGGCAGGCGGGCTGGACACGGTGACAGCAGTGCTCGTCGCTGACGTCAGGAAGCCACTGGCAGCCGAGTAGCTGAGAGTGGTCCAGCTGGATACTCCCGACGCCGGCGTGACACTGGTACCCGGGGCAGCACTCAGGGTACCGTTGCCGCTGCCGACAGCGAGGGTGATCGCTGTGGCGTAGTCCGAATCGGTCATCCCGTCCGTGTCACGTGCGGCGACGGTGACATCGCTGGCGGCGAAGTCCTGACCGGTCTCCACAGAGGTCGGATTCGGACCCTGGACGAAGGCGAGGAGCGAGGCCACGGCATCGGCGGAGAGGCCCGCGGTGCTGACGGCGGGCAGATCACCCTCGGCGCCACCCACGGCATCGTCAAACTGGATCGTGAAGGCCTCGCCATCCGTGGCGGCGGTGTACCCGAGGTCGGCAAAGGTGGCCGAACCGTTGGCTCCCGACGCAGACGTGGTGCCCGCGAGACTGCCGCTGCCACCGGTGAGGCTGGCGGTGACGTTGTCGCCGAAGCCGAGATCGGTGTTGCCATTGGCGTCGCGCGCCGCCACGGCCGGCTGGGTCTGGAAGGCCATGCCGCTGACAACCTCGTCATCGCCGTCCACAACGCGGCTGTCCGCGGGGTTGGTGGCCACCACCAGTTGAGTGGCCACGACATCGATCGTGATGTTGTCCGCGTCGGCGGCCACCACCGAGGTGCCACGCCCCCCGAGGCTGGTGGAGACGTCACCCGCAGCAAAACCCAGCCGCAGAGCGTGTTCGTCGGTGACCGTTGTGGCCACCACCGCGGAGACGAGATAGAACCGTTCCGTCCCGAAGGGAATCAGATCGGCGCTGGCGGAGAGGCTGGTAGCACTACCGATGTTGACAGAGCCCGAGGCTTTGGAGTCGAGCTGGCTGTCGCCGCCCAGGGCAGCGTCGCTGCTGGAATAGAGCCGGAGCTCGCCCAGGTCAGCCTGGCTCAGGCCGGTGGCAGAGGTCAGGTCGGAGAGTGTGACATCGACGGAGGTCACAGTCCCGACGCCATCCCCGGTGAGGCCGATGCCGAAGAGCAGGACCTCGCCGCCCGAGGCGGCGCTGCCGGAGCCGGAGAGTCCGAAGGCCGTGGTGGTTTCGACGATGTCCCCGCTGTGATCGAGAGTCAGGTCGGAGGCGTTGTAATTCGCCACAGTCTGACCGCCACCCAGGGAGATGTTCTCAGTGGCGAAGGTGCCGGCATTCGATCCGAAGGTGAGCACGAGGAAGGCGTCACCCGGCGTGGGCGTGAAGCCGCCGGTGAGCGTGGCGTTGATCGTGCCGTCGAGGGCGGCCACGCCGGTGATGGCGAGCTGGTCGTACGTCGTGCCCGCGCCGGTGCCGCCGAGTTCGATGTCGGTGGCCCCGGCACCGGTCTGGGTGAAGGTGCCGGTAACACCCAGAGAGCCCGTTGCCGAGGTACCGCTGACGGTGAGCTGCCCGGCATTCGACAGATTGCCGCTGATCGTCCCCGTGCCGGTGAGGGTGCCCCCCTGAACGTCGGCGGTGGTGGCGGTGAGGGTGCCGCCGACGAGCGTGGTGGTGCCGGCGGTCTGCGTGTAGTTGCCCGTGGCCGTGAGAGTGCAACCGGAGTTCACGGTGACCGAGCCGGCATTGCTCAGCGCCCCGGCGTGGTCAGGTTACGGCTGTTGCGCAACTCGAGACTGCCACCGGCGGCGTTGGTGGCGTAGTTGGTGAAGGCGTCGGTGGCACCCCCGTCCTGAATCGCCGAGCCGGCGCCGTCGAGAATGATGGTGGCGGCGTTGGTGACGATGTCGGCGCCTGTGAAGCGGAAAGTGGCGGCAATGTCGTAGGTGCCGCCGGTGAGGGTGGTGCCGGCGAAGTTGGAGAAGACTCCCGTGGAACTGAGAATGCCGGTATCGACATCCACTGTGCCTGTGTTCGTCAGTCCCACCTGCACGGTCGCGGTTCCCGCCCCTGCCGAACGCAGGAGGGTTCCGGCATTGGTCACCGTGCCGGTCCCGGCCAGCTGCCAGAGGGTGAGGTCATTCTGGATATCGAGGGTGGCGGCGGCGGTGTTGTTGAGGACGGAGGAGTTGCTGATGTAGAAAGAGCTGGTACCGATGAAATCGACGGTGCCGTTGTTGGTCAGCGTGGTGGCGGCATCGAGGGTGGCTGAAGCGGCGGCGGTGGCGGTGATGGTGCCGTCGTTGGTCAGTGTGCCGCCACCATTCCACGTGCCCGCCGTCCACGACAGCCCGTTGCCGGTGAAGTTGAAGGTGGCGGCGGTGGCCACGGTGAAAGTGGTGGAGGCCGTGAGAGTGCCAGAGATGACGCCGCTGTGGGTGCCGGTGAAAGTATGGGTGGCCCCGGTGAAGCCGAGGGTGGTGGCCGCGGCCACGGTCCAGGTGCCGGAGGAGTGGGATCCGGTGCCGACGAGATTGAGGGTGCCGATCTGCACGTCGAGGCTGCCGCCAGTCTGGTCGAAGAAGACGGTGACGATGGAGGTGCCGGCACTGCTGGACTTGAGGAAGGTGCCCTGATTGTCGATCGATCCGGTACCGGCCAGGGGGAAGAGATTGACCGCCGTGCCCTGGATGTCGACGGTGGCCCCGGCATTGTTGGTGAGGGCGGCGCCGTTGTTGAGGTAGTAGGAGCTGGCGCCGATGAAGACGATGGTGCCGTCGTTCGTCATCGAGCGTGTGTCGAGCGTGGCATTGGCCGCCGCCGTGATCGTCAGCGTCGTACCCGACTGCACCGTCGTGTTGCCCGCACCCGACTGCGTTCCACCCGTCCATGTAGCGGTACCTGTCAGGGTCACCGTACCCGCCCCGTTCAGTGTACCTCCGCTCTGTGAGAAGTCATTGATCGTCGAAGCGGCGGCGATGGTCAGCGTGTTCGCCGAGAGCGTCAGTGCATCGTTGCAGGTGACGCTGTTGACGGACTCGGCGGTGTTGACGGTGACGACGAGGCCCCCGCCGAAGTTGATGACAGCATCGTCCCCGGCCCCGGGAACGGTGTCGGTGTCCCAGTTGAGCGCGCTGTTCCAGTTGCTGTCGCCGGCCCCGTCATCCCAGGTGATGACCGCAGCCTGAGCCTGGAAGGTGACCAGCAGGAGCAGAGAGCAGAGGCGGACGAGAAGAGCGGATGGCCTGGCCATAGGAACGGCCTGGCAAAGGCCTTGCCAGGCCGTTTCAGAGGACTGCCTCCGTGAGAAACAGGGCTGAGCGCCCTCTTTCTCACGCCCACGTGCAAAGAAAGTGTGTCAATCCGCGCGGCCCGACCGTGTCAGATCGCGCGTCTGTTCAGGTGATTCCCTGGCGCTCCAGCCGTCGGCGCAGCGAATCCCGGCTGATCCCCAGGAGGCGTGCGGCCTCTGCCTTGCTGCCGTCGGCTCGCTCCAGGGCCGCGAGGATCAGGGAACGCTCCGCAGCGGGCAGATTCAGATCGGGAGCATCGCTGGCGATCGACGGTGGCTTGCCGTCGAAATGCAGCTCATGGATACCGATCTGCTCCCCCCGACACACGAGTACGGCCCGCTCCACGAGGTTGCGGAGCTCGCGCACATTCCCCGGAAAGCTGTAGGACTCCAGCGCCGACCACGCCTCAGAGCTGAGTCCGGCGATGGCTTTCCGTTGCTCACCTGCGAAGCGGGTGAGAAAGTGGAGAGCTGTGGGGCGTATATCTTCCGGCCGTTCGCGCAGCGGCGGAAGAGAGATGGCAAAGGTATTGAGTCGATAGTAGAGGTCACGGCGAAAGTCTCCGGCCTCCACGCCCTGCGGCAGGTCACGGTTGGTCGCCGAGATGACGCGCACATCGACGGGGATGTCTGTCGATCCGCCAAGGGGGCGGACGTTGCGTTCCTCCAGGACGCGCAGCAGCCGCATCTGCACGTTGGCCGGCATATCGCCGATCTCGTCGAGAAACAGGGTGCCCCCGTGGGCCTGCTCGAATCGCCCCTGGCGCGGGTCCCGGGCGTCGGTGAAGGCGCCGCGGACATGTCCGAAAAGCTCGCTCTCCACCAGGGTTTCGGGCAGTGAGGTGCAGTCCACCGTGACCAGAGGACCTTCGGCGCGAGCGCTCTCGTAGTGGACGGCTCGAGCCACCAGCTCTTTGCCGGTGCCCGTCTCACCCCGGATCAGAACCGTTGTCGTGTCGGTTTCGCTGACCTGGGCGATCTGCTCCCGTACCTGCCGGATTGCGTCGCTCTCACCGAGGATCGCCGCCTTACCATACAGATGCCTCTGCTCGCCCTGCTGGCGCTCCCAGCGCTCGCGGTGGCGCTCGTTCTCGCGTCGCAGGGCGGCAAAGCGCGCCGTGCGGCGCAGGGCGGCAGCGATGTCCTCGACGTTGTAGGGCTTGGTGAAGTAGTCGAAGGCGCCGTCACGCAGGGCGCGCACGGCGCTGTCCACGTCGCCGTGGGCGGTGACGACGATGACCTCCACCGAAGGCAAGCGCTCACGGATCTCGCCCAGCAGGGCGAAGCCGTCCATGCCTGGCATGCGGATGTCGGTGATGGCGATGTCGATGGGACTCTCCGTCAGGCGCTCGAGGGCGGCATGGCCGCTCTCCGCCAAGACCACGGCGTGTCCCTGACCCCGCAGGGACTCTCCCAGGGTCTCGCGCACATCGGCATCGTCGACGACGAGAAGGATGCGCAGCTGGAAGTCGGGGGTGGCGCTCACGAGGGTTGGTGCAGAGGGAGAAGCAGGCGGAAGACGGAGCCCACGCCTTGCTGGCTCCGGCATTCCAGCCGGCCGTCGTGATCGTGGGCGATGGCGTAGGAGATGGAGAGCCCGAGACCGGTTCCGCGGTCCACCTCCTTGGTTGTGAAGAAGGGATCGAAGATCCGGCCAAGCTGTGCGCCGTCGATGCCGGTCCCGTTGTCCTCGACCTCGAGGACGACTTCTGAATCGTCGGCGAGTCTGGTGCGCACGGTAATCTTCCTCCGGTGTTCGGGCTCGGTGGCCGCGAGCTCGTCCACGGCGTCACGGGCGTTGGCCAGCAGATTGAGCAAGACCTGTTCCAGCTGGTTCGCTCTGCCGTGCACCGATGGCAGCGAGGGTTCGAGATCCAGCTCGAGCTCGATCGCGTGGTTGGCCAGCTGCACGCCGATGACCTGCAGGGACGTGTGCACGACCCCGTTCAGGTCCAGAGGTTCTCCCGGTGACTGGGCCGAATCCCTGGAGAGAACGCGCAGATGACCAATCGTGCCCGCCATGCGATCCACCATGGCCAGCACGCGTTCCATCATCTCCTGCACGCGGGTATCTTCGACGTCGTGTCCGTCCTTGAGTCGAAGATTGAGATCACCGGCGACGGTGGAGATGGCGCTCAGGGGTTGGTTCAGCTCGTGGGCTACGCCAGCTGCCATCTGTCCCAGGGACACGAGCCGCGCCGACTGCAGCAGCTGGGCCGACAATTCCTGGGATTCGAGTGCCCTGACGATCTGGGCTGCCGTCTCGTCGACGAGGGCCCGCTGCTGGGACTCGCTCAGTGCGACTGCAGAATGCAGCTGCAGGCGCCCTCGATCGCGATCACCCCAACGCAGAGTGGTCTCGTACACATGGAGTGATGCGGAAGCGTCGCCAAGGGCGTGATCGGAGCCATCGAGCACGATACGGACGGCCCCCCCGGCCGTGCTGGCCATGACCTCGAGCAGATGTTGACCCGCGACTTCGACGATCTCCGAGGGAACCCGCAGCCCCTCCAGTCTGCCACGCAGCCGGTCGAGGAAGCGCAGGTGTTCGAGCTGCTCATCGAGGCGCGTGCGTTCCGCCTCGACCCGCTCCCGCCGTTCCATCTCATGGCTCAGCTCACGGTTGCTGAGACTGAGTTGCTGATTGGCCTCCCGTATCCCGCGGTTTCGATGTACGAGACGTCGGCCCTGCAGGCCGACCAGGCCCAGGGTGATGACGAGCACGGCCACCAGGCTCCACCGCCCGTACGCCGGGATCACGGTGAGACGGACCGATGCGGACTCGGAATAGTTGAGGTCGCGGTCGACGGCCCGCACCTCGAAGGAGTACTCGCCTAGGCCGAGGTCGTCATATTGCATCCGTGGCTCGCGCTGGAAGTGCCACTCGTCGTCGTACCCCAGAAGGCGGCAGACGTAGACGATCTGATCGGGATGGCTGGTGAAGCTGCGACCACGGAACTCGAATATGACGAGGTCCTGCGTGTCGTCGATCTCCAGTTGCCGCGCCGCGCCGTGGGCGCGCTCGGCGATGATGTTGGCGATCTGCACTCGGGGCGGCGTGCGCGAAGGCCGGTAACGACTGACGCCGCCCTCTGTGGCGATCCAGTAGTCGCCGCGGCTGTCCTCGACGATCTCATGGACAGCATTGTTGAGCAGACCATCGCGCCTGGAGATCGTCTGGAACACGAGCCCGTCGTAGACGCTGATACCGCCGCCGAAGGTGCCGAACCAGAGTCGACCGAGGCGATCTTCCATGATCGAGAGCACGTAGTCGTGGGCCAGACCTCTGTTGCGGTCGAAGGTCTCGAACTCCCGTCCGTCGAAGCGGCTCACTCCGCCGCCGAAGGTACCGAACCACAGGGCTCCGGCGCTGTCGCTTAGGATGGACCAAACCGACTCGTGGGCGAGACCGTCGGCAGTCCCGAGGTGTTCGAAGGAGTCGCCATCGTAACGGGCAACCCCCCCGGCGAACATGCCGATCCAGAGTTTGCCGTCACGATCACGGTGCAGCGACTGCAGTCTGTCGCCTGGCAGGCCGTCCATCAGGCTCAGGGTCGAGAACTCGGCTCCATCGAAGCGGACCAGACCACCGGGAAAGGTACGGCCAAAGGTCAGCCACAGGCCGTCGGCGTCGGCGAGGATGTCGTAGGGACCGTCCTCAGGTACGCCGTGCTGCCTGTCAAAGGTCACCACCTCGTCATCCCGGATGCGAACGACAGCCGACGAATCGTGGCTGGATCTGGCAGCCCACACTCCGCCGTCGGCATCGGCGGCGACCGACCATACAGTTGACATCCGGGGACCGATGGCAAAGGACTTCAGTCTGCTACCATCGTAGCGGGTGACACTGCCGTGGAAGGTGCCGAACCACATGTTGCCACGACTGTCCTCAACGGCGCTCATCACACCATTGCTTGGCAAGCCCTCGGACGTCGTCAGGTGCATGAGATGCACACCATCGTAACGACTGATGCCCTCGATCGTGGAGAACCAGAGATGGCCTTCCCGGTCCTCCAGGATGTGGCGGACCTGGTTGTTGATGAGGCCTTCTCGCGTGTCGTGCACATGCAACCTCTCGCCATCCCAGCGACTGACGCCAGCAGCACCATAGGTGGCAAACCAGAGGTGGCCGTTGCGATCTTCGGACATGTGGGCAGGAATACCGGGCGTCAGACCGTCCTGCGCCGACAGTGACATCCAGCCATTGGAGTCGAGTCTGGCAACCCCTCCTCCGTGGAGGCCAAACCACATCGCGCCTCTGCTGTCCTCGTAGATGGACCAGGCGGGGGCTGTCGGTGGCCGGGGCCATTCCTCGAGCCGTCCTGGTATGGCCCGCTGCAAGCGCAGGCGTGTCGAGAGCCAGAGTGCGCCACGACGATCCATGTAGAATGAGTACGAACCGAGTTCCGAGGGCGTCTCGGCGGCGCGAATGCGTGGCCAGATCTCTCTCGCCCATTCTGCCGTCGTCCAGCTTTCGCCGTTCCAGCGCAGCGGTCCGGCCTGTGGCGAGACGAGCCACACGTCTGCCGAACTCCCCGCCATGAAACTGCAGTCATCGGGTACACCGTCCGCCGCCGTGTAGACGTGGAACGCCGTTCCGTCGAAGCGCACGAAGCTGAGAGGACGGCCCTCCCCGAGGGGATACGAGGTAACTTCGAGCCACAGATCGCCATCGGCGCCAAGCCGGAGGTCAGAGACGTCATTGCCTGGCAGGCCGCTTCCTTCGCCGTAGCAGAAAAACTCCTGACCATCGTAACGGCACAGGCCGGCGGTCTCCATTGCCAGCCACATGATCCCGTCCGCGTCCTGGACCATCCGATGGACGCCGCCGGCGGGCAGGCCATCGGTCACGCCGAAGTTGTGCCAGAGCCCTTGGCGAACGCCCGTGCCCACGAGGGATCGATACGTCGGTATGGCAGGGGTGCTGTAGAGGCGCAACGAGATGTCATCGTCGATCACACCGAAGCGGCCGGTGGTGGAGTCCACCAGGGACAGCCACGCGGGGGCAAAGAACAGGGACTTCCGCAACGTGGGTATGGCCTCGGGAGCCGCGACCCGCAGCACGCGGCAGTAAGTGCTGTCCACC
Organism: Candidatus Latescibacterota bacterium; assembly: GCA_036011085.1. Classification (GTDB taxonomy): domain Bacteria; phylum Latescibacterota; class UBA2968; order UBA8231; family UBA8231; genus UBA8231. The sequence goes on along the minus strand of DASCMS010000161.1, from coordinate 33,536 downwards.
GTCGGGCGACCGGCATCGCCCACCTCGACCACGCCGTGCCGGAGCAGCAGGGGGCGGATCGACTCCTCAAAGAGCGCGTGGAACTCGGATCGATGCTGGGGATCGACCCGGACGGCCAGTCGGGCCAGTGTAGCGCCGGTCTGGGCCGAGGCCATCGCCACAGGCGCGAGCAGTAGTGAGAGAAGCAGGGATCGCATCATCGGCCACAGGACACGAAGAGATGCCGGGCCCTATTTCGAGGCCTTCCTGGACTTCGTACTCCCCTCCCGCCGCCGCAGCGTCGCCCCGTCCTGCACGGCCTCCCAGATCTTCGCAAAGGCTTTGGAGCCGTCGTCTTCCACCGGCACGCACTGCGAGCCGGCCTCGCTGACGGGCATGGCCGCCCGCGGATAGATGCCATGGAGGTTCTGCTTGTTGCAGCCGAAGTAGGTAACTTCGCCGCTGGCGCGAGAGTAGCGGTAAACGTGGCGCGGGGCATCGACCCAGTCGTAGTCCACGGTGTATCTCTTCACCAGTCTCTCGTTCAGCTCGACACCGAGGCCGGATTTCACCGGCACCGCATGGAAGCCACCGCGCAGCTCGATCTTCGGTGTGATGAGCTGCTCCTTCCAGATGTTCATGCAGGTGATGGCCGGCCACTTGGCCTCGGGGCAGACGGCACCCAGGTGCGCCGCCCAGGTGGTGGTGATTCCGGTGCCCACCAGCTGCAGCCAGAAGGGTTTGTTGGCGGCGTTGGTGATGGCCGATTGCGACCGGATCGCCGAGGCGCCGGCACAGACGACGAAGCCGTCGGCCACGTCCTGGTTCATGGTGGTGGCGATGGGAGGTTGGCCGAAGTGCATGGCCACCGGGCGGTTGATGCGCTCCCGGATATGCCGGTTGCCGGCCACGTCGCCCTGCGGGATCGGCGACTCGATCATGGCCACCTGCTCATAGCGCTCCAGGGACTTTAGGTGCTCCACGGCGTTGGCGGCGTTGTCGAGGGTGCCGTTGTAGTCGAAATCTAGCTTGAACTGCGGCGGCACTCTCTTGATGATGGCCTGGATGGCAGCGTGCAGGTCATACCAGGTGCGGGCCTTCAGCTTGGCCGACATGTAGCCGGCTTTCACTGCATCCGAGCATTGTCTTGCCCAGTCCTTTGGCGGCATGTCCATCCCCCACCAGGACAGGGGTACATGATCGCGGATCTGGCTCCCCAGCAGCTGGTGGACGGGCACGTTCTCGTGCTTGCCCACGGCGTCGAACAGGGCCATCTGCACGCCGGCGCCGACGCTGTCGTCCCACAACAGGCTGGCCGCCTCCTGGCCGACGATTCGCTCCTCGACATCCTCGGGCACTTTCGACCACGTGTAGTTGGGGATCGTCTCGCCGAAGCCGACGACCCCATTGTCCATGGTCAGCCTGCAGATCTGCACGATGCGCCAGTGGGGCAGCCAGTACTTCATGTGCAGGTCGGTGTGGGCGGTGAAGGGAACGTCGAGGTGGGTGAGTTCGATGGACTTGATCTTCATGGGAGCCTCGGACAGAGAGGGAGGGTGTTGCGGCGGCTGGAAAGTGGACGAACGAGCGACCGGGAGCAACCCTGGATCCGCGGCCTCATGCAGACCGTCTCAACTGGGGTTTCTCGCCGTGAACAGGCTGGCGACGTTACGCTCCGTGAACCGATCCTGACCCGTTTCCTCAAGGAGCGCGGCGCGCAGATGCGGGATCAGCTGTGCCCTCTGCTCTTCATCCAGCTGGGCCATCCTCGAGGTGCTGCTGACGGATCCCACATAGGATTCCACCGTCCACTCGATGTCGAATACGAACTCCTGCATCCGCACGTTGGTGAGTCCAGAGGCGGACAGCGACTGTTCGACATCGGCAAGAGGGGTCCTGAGCTTGCTCACGTGGAGGCGCTCGTCGATGGTCCGTTCCAGCAGCCTCCGGTACGGCTCACCACGCTCGGGGCCTTTCCAGAACAGGGCGATCGTGCCCCCGGGTTTGAGGATTCGCCGGGCTTCGGCAAGAAACACGTCACCATCGAACCAGTGGAAGGCCTGCGCCGCCGTGATGAGATCGAACCCGTGGTCGGCCAGCGGCATCTGCTCGGCGATGCCCTGAAGCCAGAGGATGGCCCCATCCCGCGAGGATGCGTGACGCAGCAGCGCTGCAGAAGGCTCGAGGCCAAGGGTCCGAGGGTAGCTCTCCGCCAGGACGTACGTGGTCGTGCCGGTGCCGCAACCCACGTCCAGCACGCACGTGTCCGGGGTGGGCGGACACAAGCTGGCGATCCGTTCGTAGAGAGCCGGGGAGAACTGCCGTGGATACCGGTCGTAGGTGTCGGCTACCGCGGAGAAGATGTGACCGGTGCTCATCGGACCTACCAGGTTTGCAGCTGCTCCCGCCACTCGGGCAGGCGACGAGCCAACAGGTCTTCAACCTGGATCACCTTGGCCTGCAAGATCTGCTCCGTCGACACGGTGCCCATGTCGAGGCGCAGGGACAGGTCCAGATAGTCCGTGTCAGCCACCAGTCGCAACGCCTGTCTGGCGGTCTTCAGCTCCTCCCGCGCCACCTGCTCCATGCGGTCCACGTCGCGCAGGTTTTCGCGGACATGCCCGGCACGAACCCACAGCCGGCCGGAGTGCTCGTGTACGGTGTCGCGCAGGCGCAGAAACTCCTCGACGCGAGCGGCCGAGCGCCACGTCAGCGCCAGGAAACGGGCGAGGGTGACCTCACGGCGGTAACGTGACCGTCCGGCGCGGAGTACATCAACGCCGGCGGCTTCGATCTGCACCGCGCCTCTCTCCCACAGACGAGCCAGCTCCCGCAGCTCTTCCAGGGCTACGTCCTGTCCGCGTCGCTGGCCGCGACGGGCCAGGGCACGGAAGAAGGGGCGGGCATAGAACAGCGGCCTCTTCTCGATCAGGGAAGTGGTGTCGTTCGTAACGGCGTTCTCCCACTGCCAGTAGAACACACCAAAGAAGGCCTCGTCGAGTGACTCGGGCGCTTTCCCCGGCAGGTCGGCACTGGCACCATCCAGCACGAGCGGCTGGCCGGGGCCGACGAAGAACGGACCTTTGTAGTAGTCGAGTTGGGGATGGTGGCGCATCCCGTCGGAGCACAACGCCCACCCGCGGCGCACACGGCGGGCGGCTTTGCGCCCGAAGTCACGCTCGGCGATGGCCGTCAGCGTATGATCGAGATCCTCGAACTCGGTGCCCTTACCCCAGATCGACCAGTAACCGAGCTCTTCGGAAGGCGACTTGCTGGCGCCGTCGAAGAGCCACCGTGAGTGGATGGCCTGGGGCCGCAGCCGGCGGGCGTTCTCCCAGATGGCCCGCTGGTTCTCGAGTGTCGGCAGGTAGGGTACGTTGAGGCATTCTATCGAAGTGTTGATCTCGAGTTTGGTGCTGAAGGGCAGACCAGCCTTGCGGCACAACGAGCGCTGGCGCCGGCACCGGTCGCTGGGCGTGACCCGGCTCATGGAATAGTCCCAGCAGTCCTTGGCATAACCGGCCTCACGCCAGTCGACGGAGTCCTTGTCGATCTCGGTCTGGAAGATGACGTGCCCGGGATCGAGGGCGGCGATGTAGTCGTCCTGATCCCGGTCCCCGGACCAGTGGGTGGACGAATACGGCCAGGTGGTGAGGCGGGCCTCGGGTTGGGCCTTGTGCATGCTGCGGGCGACATCATTGACGAGCTCGGCCACCGCCTCCGGTCCGTGACGCCGGCCACATCGCGGACAATCTGCAGCGCGGTCCGCACTGCGCATGAAGCAGTGGTAGAAGCCCTCGCCGCCGGTGATGGCGATGATGCCGCCGAGCTCAGGGATGTCGGCAAAGAGCGAGGCCCAGGCATCGGCGAGGAAACGGCGGGTCGTCGGGTCGCTCGTGCAGAGCGTACGGAACGCACCGCCAGCCTGCAGGGCGCCGCGGGAGCGTGGCCGTCGTCGGAACAGTGCATGATCGGGCTCGAGCTTGGGGTTGTAACCCATGAGCATGATGTGCACACCGCAGGCCGCGGCGGCGCGCGCCAGCTTCTTCAGGCGCCGGCGGTTCCTTCCCGCATCGGGATGGCCCAGTTGCGCGAGGCCATCCGCGCCGGGTAGTAGATAGTCTTCGAGCAGCGTCATGATCGGCACGGCATTGACGCCGACGCGAGCCAGTTCGAGGAAGTTGTCGTCCCTCTCGCGTCCGTGGATCCAGCCCTGGGTGGTGCAGAACCCGCCCCACAGATCGGCGCCGACATGCAGGTCCACGGAGGGCTGAATCCGGCGACGTCCCAGAGACAAGTGGGCGTTGCGCCGCAGGCTGAAGTAGTTGGACAGCCAGAGACTGGAGCGCAGCAACGCGGCCTCGGTTGGTGCGACGATCTCGACGCAGTTGCGGGTGACGTGCAGACGGAAGCGCCCCGACCAGCGATCCACGGGTTTTCGTCCCGGTTGCAGGCGAAACACAAGGCGTGGGCAGGCAGCGCTACCCCGCCGCAGACGCAGGCCGAGTCGGCGTGCCAGGCTGTGGCGCAGATCCTCGACACCGCGTGTGGCCGGTCCGCCGGTACTGACATCACCCTCCAGCTGCAGTGACCAGGCGCTGTCGATGGCAACGTCGCCACGACGTGGGCGTTGCCGTGCCGGCTCGATCCGGGCCTGTGGCGGGCAGGACACGGTGTGCCAGAAATCGGAACCACGCACCCGGCGCACCTTGCGCCGCCATTCGCGCTCGAAGTCGGAGCTCACGCGTGTGCTTCGCTTTCACGGAGAGCGCCCAGGAAGTTCTCCTGCACGCGAGTCAGCATCCTGCGGGTGTAGTGTGGCGAGACGACGGCGGGCAGGGTCTGTCGCAGCAGCGCCGGCCAGCTGTCGGCTCCCGACCAGGACGGTAGGCCAAGACGACGGGCGCAGCCGCGGTAGTGGCGATCGGTGAACAGGAGCATCAGCAGTGCCGACGCACGCGTCGTACTGATGCGGTCGAAGTCGATGGCCTCGACGATGCGCAGGTATGCGGGTACCCTGGCCAGGGCGAGGCGCAGAAACTCGAGTCGTGCCCGGCGGATGAGGGCCGGATCCTGCGGGTTGCCGTTCAATTGGGAGCGCAGGTCCGGGTGGTAGGCGACACCGCGCTGCAGGTCCTTCTCGATGTCGCGGGTGATGTTGGCCAGCTGTACCATTTCCCCAACGACCATGGCGTGCTCGGTCAACTCAGCGGGCAGGTGGTCGCCGCGCAGCAGATGCATGACGAAGACGACGGGGTGGCCGATGACGTTGCGACAGTAGCGCAGCAGCTGGGCCTCGTCCGCCAGCACGCCGTCCTGTTCGACGAAGACCCGGGAGGACCAGCACATGCCCTCGGCCATGGCGGTGACGACACTTCGTACCGCCTGCTGCTGTCCTTCGTCGAGAGTGAGAAAGACGCGGTCCACCATATCGCAGCGTTCGACGAGCAGCAGGTGTGTGGCGTCGCGGGCATCCTGCTGGAAGGCGTTCGGGATAGGTGGCGCCGGTGTGGGCGGGGTGGTGTCCAGGCGCGTGGCGAAAGCCCGCAGGGCGGCCTCCCGCGAGGCGGGATCGGGGTGCTGGTCCTCGTAGGTGTCGAGAATGCGGCAGTAGAGGTTGCCCACGGCTGCGGCACGGGCGATGCGGGGCGGCAGCAAGGAGATACAGGCGGAGAAGGTGCGCGCCGCATGGGGCAGGATCTGCCAGACGAAGGCTTCCGGGTCTGCCTGCTGTCGCAGTCCGTCCAGGTCAGGGCGGTCACGGTTCACGCGTGCCCCATTCAGGACCAGCCAGGGGCGGCGCCAGCCGGCGATGGTGGAGCTCATGGCTCCACGCGCAGTCGGGCGTACCCGAGGCCGGACCCGGCCACGCTGCCGACGATGTCGATGGTATCACTCGGAGCCGAGCCGCCGCGCACCGTGTTGGTCAGGAAGGTGCCGGTCATGGGCCGCGAAAAGGGGATGTCGACCCACGTCGGTTCTGCTTCCAACAGCGCCAGACGCCAGAGCGTGGTGTTGCCGTGCTGGAACTGGCCCAGCACGGCGGGCAGACCGAAAGGCGTGATGTGGATCCGAGCCTGTGTCGGGAGCGACCCGTCCTGGTCCTCGCCGAGAGCGGCGAGCGTGTGGCGCGCTGTGATCATGCCGTCCCGCACCACCGCATACTCCAGCGAATTCCGCAACTCGGTGCCGGGGAAGAACTGGTCACGGATACGGGCATCGGTGCTGACGTCGATCCAGAGAACATGGGCGTCACCCCTGGCGTCGACCCAGAGATCACAGTTGCGCGTGGAGCCGGCCGTGGCATCCCGGTTGGCCAGCTCCAGCCATTCACCGAAAGGCTCCCGAGCGATATCGGGAGAGGCGGCGTAGAACAAGCGCCGGAAGACATAGTCCCAGTCGCGCCCGGTAATCTGCTTCTTGGCCGCGCGCCACTCCTCTACCGGCTCGACGATGTCACCTACACCGAGAAAGTGGGCAGCCCCGGAGCGCAGCATGACGTTGGGGTAGCACAGGCGCAGGGGTTGCGGTCTGTCGTATTCGCTGCCGAGAGGCCAGCGAATCTGACCGCGGGCCTGCCACACATCGCCGCGCCGCAGTGACAGGTGGGCGATCTCGTACCCCTCGTTCTGCATGTAGAGCACGTCCTCACTCTCGCAGTCGGCGGTGACGGTGCGATAGGAGTGTTCGCTGAACGGGGGTGTACCCTCCCAGTCGGGCTGTTCCAGTTGGGGGTCGGACTCGGGGTCCCGGGCGTTGAAACGAAACACCGTCGGGGTCGCCGGACCGCCGTATTCCCCGGGGTCGGCCTGAGTCGGATTGGCTGAGACCAGCAGATCGTCGCCTGCGAGGGCGACGGGGGAGGGCTCGCGCGTGCGTCCCGTCAGATCCCGATGCAGCAGTCGCCAGTCACCGTCGTCCCGGCGATCGAACAGCAGCCAGCGCGTGTTGTTGAGCGGGACCTGCTCCGCAATCGTCTCCAGGCCTGCGACAAAGACATGATCCTCCCGCCGGGCGACCACGGTGGAGCCGTGGCACCACAGAGGCCCGGCGCCGTTGTCGGCTGGTGTGTACGAGTAGATCTCGTCCTCGACTTCGATGCGGACATGGAGGGTCATGGTCAGTAGGGCGACGTCGGCGCCTTCACCCCTTCCCTGAACCGGGTGAGCAGCTCGGCCGTGATCTCATCCGCCTTCACCGCTCCCAGCAGCTTTGCGAAGGCGTCGATGCTGTGATCGAAGACGGCCTTGCCTTTGGCCGCCGTCGCCTTGCCGGCGTCACCGACGTACATGTTGGGGTACATCGCATACCAGTCGACGGGTGAGTAGGCGCCGGCCCGCTTCAACTCGGCGTTGCCTCCCTGATTGGTGAAGGGGTCGGGGACGGCCTCCATGTCGACCAGATCGGCATCGAGATGCAGCATCATGCTCGTTTCCTGCTCGCCGGCATGGCCGTCGTCGTCGGCTTCCTTCAGGTTCTTCCAGCCGTCAAAGCCCGGCAGCTGGGCGTAGTAGACGGCGTAGTCCCGTTCCTTCTCGACGAGGGTCTGCACGAACAGGGGCAGGGCGTAGCGGTTGCCGCCGTGACCGGAGAGCAGGACGATCTTCTTCACGCCGTGACGGGCCATCTCGTCGCACACGTTCTGCAGCAGGCGGAAGACGAGGTCGCGTTCGATGACGATGGAGCCGGGCAGGTGAGCGCCCTCATGGTTGATCCCCCACGGGTAGGAGGGAAGGACGAGGGCCGGCTCACGTGCGGCCGCCTCGCAGGCGATGTGGTGGGAGGCGAAGCAATCGGTGCCCAACGGCAGGTGGGCACTGTGCGGCTCGATGACACCGATGGGGATGACACCGACACCGGCACAGTCGCGGACGGCGGGTCCGAAGGCTTTGTAACTCAGGTGTTCCCAGCGCATAGGACGATCCTCCTCCCCACATAATCGGCGAACGACAGGGGGAGCGCGAGGGGATGGCCGGAAGTCACATCCAGGACCCGGTGGGATGCCGTAGCTTTCTCTCCCATGGCCCACTCGAGCTCTCACAGCCGTCGCCCCTGCCTCTACTGGTTCAATCCCCTCTGCGATCTGACGGCCGGTCGGGGTACATCCTTCACACCTTCAGAAGGTCTGCGTGACCTCGCCCACGACCTGGCCCTGGTCCCGGCCCTGCTGGCGTCGCCTGACGATATCGTGGTCGTGCCGGAGTTGCCGTCCACGGAGTTCCTGCAGTCTCAGAAAGCCGCCGGGTTGCCCGATCCGGAGCTCATCACCTGGGATGCCGGGTCCGATCCCCCTCCCGAACTGCTGCAACGACGGATCGCCGGACTGCACCCCTGGGGCTGGTCGCCGGACAGCGTGGCTGCCCTCGAGCCGCTGGCCGCCCAACTGCCAGACGGCACCGCGTCACCCTCAGCTCTGTGGAGCGAGTCGCGCCGGCAGCTGTACTCGAAGAGCTGGAGCGCCGCCTGGCTGGCCGAGGTCATCGATGATCTGCACGCAGATGGTGGTGACAGCTGGTTGTGCGGACGCGACGAAATCGGCATCACCTGCCGGGAAGAGTCGGCGGTCGCGCGGACCGTTGCAGAGGGTTTCGAGGCGGGCTGGCAACGGGCCGTCATCAAATCGGATTTCGGCGCTGCCGGCGGCCAGCAGATGGTCGTCAACGCTGCCGAGCTCAAGGGCTATCAACGGCAATGGCTGAGGCGGACGCTGGTAGAATCGGGCGCCGTCGTCGTCGAACCGTGGCTCGACCGCGTCGTCGACCTGTCTGCACAGTACGAGATCGACGAGGACGGATCGATCTGTTTTCTGGGTACGAGGCGTTTTCTGTCCGACAACCGGGGTCGTTTCCAGGGTGTCTTCGTGCATGAGATTGAAGCCGGATTGGACGCGGATGTGCGCGGGTGGCTTCATGGCGGCGACAATGACAGACTGCCGGAGCTGTGCGCTCGTCTTGGCGGGCTGCTGCAGGCGCGGTTGCCCGCAGAGTACCGAGGACCCGTCGGCATCGACGCCTTCGTTTATTGCGATGCCGCCCAGACGCTGCGGCTGAAGCCGATCGTCGAGGTCAACCCGCGCTACACGATGGGCCGGCTGGCGCTGGCGCTGGGCGAACACGTGCTGGCAGAGCGTACCGCCCAGTGGCGGATCGTGCGCGTGAAAGATGTGATCGACGCCGGTTTCACCAGCATCGCGGCGTGGGCGGAGGATCTGCAACAGCGTATGCCACTGGAGATGACGGAGGGGGGTGGGCGGATCTCCCGTGGTGTCGTGTTCACCAACGACCCGACGACGGCGCGGTCCTTCGTTGGCATGCTGGCGGTGGGAGAGAGCCAGGTTGACCTGGAGAAGGTCACCGACGTGCCCCGTAAGGTGTAGATCGCCGGACCACGGCTGGCCGTGGTCGCGGAGGGATCTGGCGAGCGACTCGGAAGCTTGATTCGTCGCGGCCCTTCCGAGTATACTTCTGAGCGTGACCGATCTGGAGGACATCCTCAAGCGTCCGGAAGGCAAGACGCTGGAGTTCAAACGCGACCTATCCTCTCCTGACGGGGTGCTCAAGACGATCGTGGCGTTCGCTAACACGGCGGGTGGGACGTTGCTCCTGGGCATAGAAGACGGGAGCCGGCACGTGCGCGGCGTAACCGATGCGCTGGACATGGAAGAGCGTCTCGCCAATCTCGTCAGCGACCGGATCCATCCCCGGCTCGTACCGGAGATCGACATTCTCCCATGGCGTCGGACACACGTGCTGGCGGTTCACGTCCACCCCAGCCCCAGCCGGCCGCACCACTTCACCCGCGAGGAGCCCGAGCGGGGAACCTACGTTCGGGTCGGCTCGACCAATCGTCGTGCGGACGCCGAGCTACTCGACGAACTGCGCCGCTTCGCGCGGGGTGAAGGTTACGACGAGCAACCCATGCCGGAACTCGACTCGGAAGCCATCGACTTCCGAGTCGCTTCCGAGTCGTTTCTCCCGGTCCGAAAGCTCGCACGACGCGACCTGGCGACCTGGCGACTCGTCACAGACCACCAAGGCCGGAAGGTTCCGACCGTCGGAGGAATGATCCTGTTCGGAACGGACCGCGAGCGGCATTTCCCCGATGCCTGGATCCAGGTCGGACGCTTCCAGGGCGCCGACAAGAGCCGCATCGTCGATCGCGCTGAGATCCGTTCACTGCCCGTGCCCGCCGTCGAGGAAGCGATCGCTTTCGTGCAGAAGCACGCATTGCACGGCGCCGAGATCGGTCCCGTGCGCCGAAAGGAGCGCTGGAGTCTGCCCCCGGTGGCGGTACGCGAAGCACTCATCAACGCGGTGGCCCACACGGACTATGCCCAGCGCGGCGCGCCCTTGCGCCTGTCTATCTTCGACGACCGGCTCGAGATCGAGAACCCCGGCCTTCTCCCTTTCGGACTCACACTCGAGGATCTGCCGCGCGGTGTGTCGAAGCTTCGCAACCGGGTGATCGGCCGAGTTTTCCACGCTCTCGGCCTGATCGAGCAATGGGGCAGCGGCATCCAGCGCATGACGGCCGCCTGCCACGAGGCCGGGCTCGCGGCGCCGCTGTTCGAGGAGCTGGCCACCCGTTTCCGGGTCACCCTGCACACCGCGCAGGTGGACCGTCCAAGCCTCGACGACACCGATCAGTCCATCGTCGCCTGCCTGGAGAGCGGCGAGGGGCGTTCCACGAGCGAAATCGCCAAGAAGATCAGTCTCACGCCACGGGCCACGCGCACGCGGCTCGCCCGCATGGTCGGCAGCGGGCTGGTACGTGAGATCGGCACGGGACCGCAGGACCCGAAACGACGCTACTACCTTGCCGAGCAACCACCCCCGGAGAGTCTATGACACGCGACGAAGCCCTCGATCTGATGCACGAGTACACCCAGTCGGAGGCGTTGCGCAAGCACATGTATGCCGTCGAGATCGCCATGCGGGCCTGCGCCCGCCAGGCAGGCGCTGACGAGGAAGCCTGGGCCACCGTCGGCCTGCTGCACGACTTCGACTACGAGCGGTTTCCCAATGGCGCCCTGTCGGCGACCCAGGAGCATCCCGCCCACGGCGTGGCCCTGCTGCGTGACCGCGGCTACCCCGAGGAGCTGTGCACGGCGATCCTGGGTCATGCGCACTACACGGGCGTGGCAAGGGAATCACCCGTAGCCAAGACGCTGTTCGCCGTGGACGAGCTGTGCGGCTTCCTCGTGGCCTGTGCCCTCGTGCGGCCCTCACGGAGCCTGATGGACCTGACGGTGAAGAGCGTGAAGAAGAAGCTGAAGGACAAGGGCTTCGCCCGCGGCGTGAACCGTGAGGATATCCTGGCAGGGGCTGAAGAGATCAGTGTTCAAATAGAAGAGCACATCCAGTTCGTGATCGAAGCGCTGCGCCCGGAGGAGGGCCGGCTGGGTCTCGGCGGCGAGGCAGAATAGATGCGGATCACCGACCTCGAAGTACACACCATCCAGCCACCCTTCCAGGACTTCAACGCCGCCGCCATCCGGCGCTACCACGGCGACGTGTTCCAGTACCGCACCGTCTTCGTGCTGCATACCGATGACGGCCTCGAGGGGATCGGCGAGAGCGTCGGAGCAGGCCGCGACGCTGACCCGCTACGCGAGAAATACATCGGCACCAGTCCCTTCGACTGGATCAACACCGACACCGACCTGGCCATCAACTGCGCCCTCTACGACCTGATGGGCCAGCACCTGGGGCTGCCGGCGTGGAAGCTGATGGGCCCGAAGGTGCGTTCGTGGATCCCGGTGGCGGCGTGGTCGGTGTCCCGCGAGCCGGAGGCCATGGCCGAGGAGGTGCTGGAGGCGGCGGGGCGCGGCTACCTGTGGCTGAAGTATCACGTCGACGAGGTGCAGAACGTGATCCGTCAGACCGAAGCCATGCAGAAGGTTGCGCCTCCCGGTTTCAGGATCCACTACGACTTCAACGCCAATTCCGACTACTACTCGATCCGGCCGATCCTGACCGAGCTCGAGCGCTTTTCCGTGGCCGGCCGCTTCGAGGATGTGGTTCCCGCATCCGACGAGGACGGCTACCGCATGCTCCGGGAGCAATGTGCCCTGCCCATCATCCTGCACCACGGTCCCGGCGACCTGATGGTGGAGAGAATCGTCGACGGCTACATGGCGGGGCACGCCCCCATCGGCTTGGCCATGAAGGTCGGGGCCATCTCCGAGGCGACCAACACACCCGTCATGTACCAGCAGTCAGGGGGAACGATCAACCAGGCGTTTCTGGCCCAGGAAGTGGCCGTGGTCAGAAAAGCAGAAATTGACCACGTCAACGTCTGCCATCTGTGGAAGGAGGATGTGACCACCGAGTCGATGCCCGTGGTCAGCGGCAGTGTCCGCGTGCCGGACGGGCCCGGGATCGGGGTGAAACTGGACCGGGACCGGTTGGAGCGATGTAAGACCGAGCCGCCCACCTTTCCGCCGGCCCTGGTGCGCATGCGCTACGGCGACGGGCTGACCATCTATCTGAAACACGACCCGAACCGGGCCGGGCACCACGACGACATGCGTTTCCTGGAGCGGCTCCACGGCTTCCGGGCCCCTGGCCCGCCACCCTCGTACGCCAACGACATCGTGACCGATTTCTGGGAGGGAGAGGACGATCGCACCCGCTTCGATCGTTTATGGCAGGAGACCGACTCCGGCCCGGTGTGGACGACGCCGCCGGCGTGATCAGTCCAGGCGCAGTTGGGCCAGGTAGATGCTGGCGTGGTCCTCGTGTGACGAGTAGTAGCTCAGCCAGAGCAGGTTTTCACGCCAGACCATGCCGGCGTAGGATGTGTCGCCGCCGCTGGGCAGGACGAGGTCCGGCGCGTAGCTGTGGCGGGTCATGCGGGACAGCACCGTCGCCGCCCTTCCGTCTGCTCCACGGCCCCGGGCGCAGGCCCACATCCGGTCACCCGGGAGCACGATGAAATTCGGTCCCCCCAGGCTCTCGCCGATGCGGGTGAAGGACCAGTCTTCGTACGGTGGCGGGCTGACGCCGATCCAGTCGGGCCGGATGAGAGCGACCATATCGCCGTCGGTCAGGATACGCACCGTGGTCTCGCTGGCTGTCCAGGTGTCGTCGGGCAGGAGGAACTCGGTGACGAAGTCCCACTCGAGGCCATCGACGGTGCGGTAGAGGAAGCCGCGCCGCGGGTTGTCGCCGATGCCGAGCTTCGACACACTGTAGCCGACACCGTCGTGCCAGGTGACGCGCCACAGCCAGTGATCTTCGGCCAGGCACTTTGCCGGCGATGACCAAGACTGGCCATCGGCTGAGAACGAGACCCGGGGAGAACGCGTCAGATAGCGCCCGCGACGGTCGATGAAGTTGGCGCAGGTGAGCAGCATGAGCCGGCCATCGGGCATGATGGATAACTTCGGGTCGCGCAGATCGACATCGGGCTCCGTCAGTTCGGCGACGCTGGACCACCGGTCGCCATCGGGGGAGCGGAGGATACGGATGGCGGCGGGCACGTGGCCGTGCTCCCCGGCTTCGCGGCATGTGCACCACCAGGCATCGTGGGACCAAAGCAGATCGGTGAAGGCGTTGTGCGGGGCGTGGTCCCAGATCCTGCGCACGGACAGCAGTTCAGCCATGGTCGATGTCTCACTAACGACAGGATGAGGTCAAACGGATCGATGCAGAAGAAAGACGAACTCGGAGTCCTGATCGAGACCGGACCCCAGGACTGGCAGATCTTCCAGCGGGGCGACGACGACACGGCGACGATCGAGCTCGCCGGGCGCTGGGTGACCGGCGAGCCCTACAGGAAGGCGGTCGTAGCGGTGCGGCTGGCGCGTGAGAGCGACGGCGAAGCCGTGTCGCGGTCGCTGCAGTGGGTGCGGGCGACGACGAGCAGAGCCGGCACGTGGAAGGTGAAGCTGCAGGGCGTTCCCGCCGGTGGCCTGTACCGTATCGAGACGATGCTGCAGCTCGACGACGGGCCGGTGGAGCGGGGGCAGCGCGGCGACATGGTGCATCACATCGGCGTGGGTGACGTCTGGGTGATCACGGGACAGAGCAACGCCGAAGGCCACGGCAAGTCGCCGGTGCCAGACGCGCCCGAGCTGGGGGTGCACATGTTTCGCGCCAATGGCGAATGGGCCCTGGCCACACACCCGCTGGGCGACTCGACGCAGACGAAGTATCCACCCAACCGCCTGGGCTCGAACCCGTCGCACAGTCCCTGGCTCGTCTTCGGCAAGACGCTGCGCGCCGAACTGGGACTCCCCATCGGCCTGATCCCGGCGTCGCTGGGAGGATCGCCGCTGTCGGCATGGACGCGGGGTGTCGACGGAGTGCTGTTCGACAACATGCTGCGCTATGTGGAAGATGCTGGGGGTGGTGTGCGCGGCGTGGTCTGGTACCAAGGCGAATCAGACGCGTCGGTGCCGCAGCTGAAGGACTACCGGCGCAACTTCAAACGCTTCGTCGCCGACTTGCGCAAGTGTTTCGGCAACGCCCAGCTGCCCGTCATCACGACACAGCTGAATCGCTGGGTGGGTGAACCCAACGTCGCCGGTGACGCCGGCTGGGAAGGCATGCGTGAGCTGCAGCGGCAGCTGGCTGGCACGATGCGGCACGTGGTTCTGCTGTCGACACTGGATCTGGGTCTGTCCGATGTCATCCACACGAACTCTCTCGGCAACATCACCATCGGCCAGCGGGCGGCCTCGGCGGCGCTTGGGGCGGTCTACGACCGGGACGTGAAGTTCCGTCACCCCGACTGTGTCGCCGCACGACGGAAATCAGCAAAGAGGATCGAACTTCAATTCGACCATGTAGACGAGAGGCTTCATTACGAGAGCATGATCCCCGACGAGTTCCCCTTCGTGGTGCGCGATGCTAAGGGAGACGTACCGGTGGCGGGCTGGTCGATCCCGAAGACGGACCGCTTCGAGATTCGTCTGGGCCGGGCGTTGTCCGGCACGGCGGTCGTCATCGGCGCACCCACCACGTTTCCCCCGTCCGTGGTGCCGCAGGATGTGAGCGGACACCGTCCCATGCTGGCGTTCACACAGAAAGTGGAGTGACCTACGCCATGACAC
The DNA here is from genome assembly GCA_036011085.1 of Candidatus Latescibacterota bacterium. GTDB lineage: Bacteria > Latescibacterota > UBA2968 > UBA8231 > UBA8231 > UBA8231. Next base: position 18,499 of record DASCMS010000161.1, on the reverse strand, counting down.
GACTCTTCCATCAGGTGGCGGTTCTGATGGCGGCCATCGCGATGGCTGTGCCGTTGGCGGCTCAACCTCTGCTGGGTTTCGACGAAGACGGCACCACAGCACAGCGGGATCTGGAGACGGCGTACGACGAGGCCCTCTCAGCAGACGATCTGCGCACCTGGATGCGCTACCTGTCGGCCCGACCGCATCACGTGGGATCGGCATACGGCAAGCAGAACGCCGAGTATCTGGCCGAGCTGTTCACATCGTGGGGGTACGACACGGATCTCGAGCGCTACGACATCCTGTTGCCGGTACCGGAACATCGCCAGCTGGAGCTGCTCGAGCCATACCCCTTCACCGCAACCCTCGACGAACGCACGCTGGCCGAGGACGCGAGCACCGCCGTGCGCGACGACCTGCTGCCGCCGTACAACGCCTACTCCGTCGACGGCGACGTGACGGCGGAGCTGGTGTTCGTCAACTACGGCACGCCGGAGGACTACGAGCTGCTGGCGCGTTACGGCGTCAGCGTCGAAGGCCGGATCGTCATCGTCAAGTATGGCCGCACCTTCCGTGGCATCAAACCCAAGGTCGCCGCCGAACACGGGGCCATCGGCACCATCATCTACTCCGATCCGGCCAACGACGGGTACGCCCGCGGTGACGTCTACCCGAAGGGCGGGTTCAAGAATGACAGCGGTGTGCAGCGTGGATCGGTCATGGACATCACGCGCTACGCCGGAGATCCGCTGACACCGTTCGAGCCATCGAAGAAGGGGGTGGAGCGTCTGTCACGGGAGGACGTTGACGTGCTGGCGCCGATCCCGACGCTGCCGATTTCCTATGCCGATGCGCTGCCTCTGCTCGAGTCGCTGGACGGTCCGGTGGCACCCGGCGCCTGGCGGGGCGCCCTGCCAATCACCTACCACATCGGTCCCGGGCCGGCGAAGGTCCACCTGAAAGTCAAGTTCGACTGGCGGACCGTGGCGGCGTACAACGTGATCGCTCGCATGCAGGGCTCGACCTATCCCGACGAGTGGATCCTGCGGGGTAACCACCACGATGCCTGGAACCACGGCGCTCAGGATCCGATCTCGGGGTTGATCACCGTCCTGGCGGAAGCCCAGGCCATCGGTCAGCTGGCTCGGGAGGGACAACCGCCGAAGCGAACCCTGATCTTCGCCGCCTGGGATGCCGAGGAAGAAGGTCTGATCGGCTCGTCCGAGTGGGCCGAAGATCACCGTGAGGAGCTGGACGAGAAGGGCGTCGCCTACATCAACACCGATACGAATGGCCGGGGCTTTCTCGGACTTGGCGGATCACCGACGCTGGAAGTTCTCTACAACGGCATCATGAGGGATGTGATCGATCCCGAGACCGGTCTGACGGTGGGTGCACGACAGCGGGCCCGCATGCTGGCCACCGGAAACGACAAGACTCGCAAGGAAGCGGCGCGCAGCAATCTGCGGCTCCACCCCCTGGGGTCCGGCTCCGATTACACACCGTTTCTGCAGCATCTCGGTCTGGCCTCCTCGAACTCGGGCTTTGGCGGCGAAGGCGGGGGGGGCAGCTATCACACACTCTATGACACCTACGAGCATTTCACGCGGTTCCACGATCCGGAGTTCGCCTACGGTGTGACCCTGGCGCAAGTGAACGGACGGGCGCTGCTGCGGCTGGCCAACGCCGAGGTGCTGCCTTTCGAGTTCAGGGCCTTTTCCGGGGACATGGCCCGGGCGGTCGAAGGCCTGGAAACACTGGCCGACAAGATGCGCACCGAAACGGAGCGCGTGAATGGACTGATCGAAGACGGACGGTTCGCCGCCGCTCTTGATCCGACGCAGCCACTGCAGCCGCCGAGCAGGAAGGCGGAGGTGCCACACTTCAACTTTGCGCCGCTGCAGAATGCCCTCGGACAACTCGACGAGAGCGCCGAAGCCTTCGAGACGGCACGCACTGCCGCGTCGCCGCCAGCCGACGCCCTGCAGCAGTTGAACAAGCTGCTCTACACCAGCGAACGACTGCTGACACGCGAACACGGCTTACCCGGACGCCCCTGGTACCGCCATCACATCTACGCTCCCGGTTTCTACACGGGGTACGGCGCCAAGACCTTCCCCGGAGTACGCGAGGCGATCGAACAACGCCGCTTCGATGAGGTGGAGGAGCAGATCGTCATCGTCGCCGGCATCCTCGAGAGCTTTGCCGCGCGTCTCGACGAAGCGGCGGCCCTGCTGCCCTCTCCGGAGGCCGGGGACTGAGCGTGGAGCGGCACCCCGGAAAGCAGACCTTCGCCGACGACTTCTTCATCGAGTCACTGAACGGCGCCGGGCGCGTGCTCGGTCAACCCGAAAAGCTCACAGTCGAAACGCCGCTCGACATCCCGCTGGATCGACCCTGGGAGCCGGAGAGCGCGCAGTTCTCCACCGCCACCTACGATGAAGAGGCTGGCCAGTTCCGGCTGTACTACAACGTCTGGATGGAAGATCGACTGCTGATCTGTGCCCTCGTGTCCGATGACGGGCTGACCTGGGAGAAGCCGAGTCTGGGGCTGGTGGAATGGGCCGCCTCAAAGGACAACAACATCACCAACTGTCCCCCGGGCGGACTGATGACGTTCCGCGATCCGTACACGACGGATGGTGCCTGCCGCTGGAAGCGAGTCGACAACAAACCCACCGGCACCGCGCCCGACGGCACACCCGAGTGGCTGGCGTACCATTCTGAGGACGGTTTTGACTGGCGGCCCTATCCGAGCGGTGAGCACAGCCGACAGAGGATGCTGTTCAACTTCGGTTCACCGGCGGAGACCTTCGGTGGCGTCATCGATCCGGACGCTCCCTTCGTCTACTACTCGCAACGGGGCTCGGGTCGTCGCACACGTGTCCTGGGCCGACGCGACAGCCAGGACGGGCTCAACTGGTCCGGCCTGCGTACCGTCATCGACCAGGATCTCGACGATCCGCCGGGCACCGAGTTCTACGCCGCCGGCTTCGATCCGGCAAACCGCACCGACGGCGGTTTGCACCTGATCATGCTGCACACGTTTCTGACGGATCTGGCCGAACCCCTCGTCATCCAGGATCCGGAGAGCTACTGGGGCAAGGCGGAGTCCGGAGGACCGGCGGCGCTGGCGGCCCGTGTCGACGGGTACGTCGACACGCAGCTGGCGGTGAGCCGTGACACGGTCTCGTGGACCCGTTACCGGAAACCCTTCCTGCACCGCGGTAGCCCGGGCGCCTGGGATGGGGGTATGCTGTACGGTGACGCACCGATCCTGCACGATAACCGTCTGTGGCTGTTCTACGGTGCAACGAATCTGAGTCACAACGGCCGCAGCCACCGGCCGGCAGAGAGGCGGTACGGGCAGACAAAGAGCTGGGGCAAGGGTGTGGCTCTGCTGCGGCCGGATGGCTGGGTGTCCATCGAAGCCAGCAGCTTTGCCCCGGGTCAACTGACGACGCACCGCTTCCGCCAGGAGGACGGCGGCCGGGTGTCGGTCAACGTGGACGCGTCCGCAGGGGAGCTGCTCTACGAACTGCTGCAGGACACGGGGGCACCCATCCCGGGGTACGGCCTGCAGGAATGCGACCCGATTCGTGAAGACACATTGAGCACGGAGCTGTCCTGGAACGGCCGACCGGGTTGGCCTCCGAAGGGCGAGGAGCGTCCGCCGGGGTGCGAGGGTTTGAGTCGCGGCGAATTCTACGTGAAGCTGCGCTTCCACATCGCCCCGGGGACGAAGCTCTACTCGCTGACCATCTCTCCGCCGGAGGTGACCCTGTGGCAGGCTGCCGTGCCGGGGAGAATCGACTGATGACCCGTCAGCGTGGCGGACCGATCGTCGGCGCCGCCGGCCTAGGCGACGATGCCATGATCAGGATCGGCAGTCTGAATGCCGGCGGAAGCGTCCGGAGATCGCTGAACATCGATTTCCGCCTGTGTGCAGCAGAGGCGCTGATAAAGATCGATGCCTCGATCGAAACGCTGGCGGGTCTGATCCGGAAGGCGGGTGCCGCCGGATGTGACATCGCCATCCTGCCGGAGGACTGCCTCTGTACGACCGGATGGACTGCCGCCAGCCCGTCTCAGGCAGGTGAGGTTCTTGGTCCGGCCGTCGAGCGACTGCTGGCGCACCTCGGTGAGACAGCCGCTGCCCACAACATGTACGTGATCTGCTGCAACGACCGGATGGACGACGAAGGCAGCATCCGCAACACGGCCTTCTTCCTGGGACGTGACGGCCGGCAGATCGGCCACTACGACAAGGTCTGTTTTCCGGTGCAGGAGTTCCTCAAAGTTCCCGGGGACAGTTTTCCTGTCTTCGAGACGCCGGATCTGGGAACCGTCGGTATGCTGATCTGCTACGACATGGTGTTTCCGGAAACCGCCAGATGTCTCGCCCTGGAGGGGGCGGACATCATCTTCAATCCGACAGTTGGCGGCGCTGCCTTCGGTGGCGCAGAGATCAGCCGGGCCGCTTTCCGCACCCGTGCGGTGGAGAATTTCACCTACATCGTCGTCTCGTGGGGCCGGCTAGGGCACGGACGTGGGATCCGTCATCATCTCGCCCAAAGGTGAAATCCTGGCGGAGTCCCTCGAACCCGGTGGAATGGCGATGGTGGACATCGATCCCTTTGGCGGGCGAGACAACGCCGACTGGTCGAATGCCCAGACGGACATGCGGGCCAGGTTGTTCCGGGAGCGCCGCCCCGAGACTTTCGCGCAACTGACGCAGACGACGCCCAAGGCCCTGGAGAAACTCCCGGAGATCCAGCCGTTTCCGCCGCGCGAGATCGCCGCCATGGTCCGTCGCGCTACGACGATGGGACACGTGGAGTACGAGCGCGCCGAGCAGCTGTTGAGAGACGGAGAGACGGGGCAGGCAGTGGCAGCCTTCGAGAAGCTGATCGAAGATTATCCCAGCACCTGGTTCGACCGCACCGCCCGGAAGCGGCTCGCAGAACTGCAGGATCCGGAGGAGGACCGACGATGAAGCTCAAAGAAAGAGTCGCCATCATCACAGCTGCGGGAAAGAAGGGCGCCATGGGCCGCGGCATCGCCCGGGTCCTCGTCAACGAGGGCGCACACGTGGTGCTCAACAGCTCGACGCCGGCCAACGTGGAGCAGGCCTGCGAGGAAGTGCGCCAGCAGGGAGGCCGGGCCGTTGGAGTCGCCGGAAGCGCAGCGGAGCGGCAGGTCTGCCAGCAGCTGGTGGAAACGGCCATGGCCGAGTACGGCCGTCTCGACATACTGGTGTGCAACGCCGGCATCAACGCCTTCAGCGATTTCGAGAAGACGACGGAGGCACGTGCCCGCGAGGTGGTGGACGTCAACTTCTTCGGCACCTTCAACCTGTGCCAGGAGGCACTGCCATCTATGAAGGAGCGCGGCGGCAGCATCGTCGTCATCACCTCAGTACATGCCGAGAGCGCCTACAAGGGCAGTTCGATCTACAACTTCACGAAGGCAGGCTTGAATCAGTTTGCGGCGACGTTGGGGCTGGAGCTGGCGCCGTATGGGATTCGTGTCAACGCGCTGGAACCGGGATGGGTGGAGACGCCGGGCAGTACGGGCGGCATGACGGCTGAGGAGATCGCCCACGCGGAGAAGAACACGATCCCCTGGGGCCGTATGGGCACGCCTGCCGACATCGGCCGGGCGGTGGCCTTTCTGTCCTCTGACGACGCCGACTACATCACGGCGAGCATGATGCGTGTGGACGGGGGACTGATCGCGGCGGAATCACATGGCTGACGTCAGGTGCGGTACAGGGTTTCGCTGTAGTTCCGGACGACTCTCGAGGACGTTACGGCGACTCGACGATCAAGCCCGGGACATGCTCGAAGTGGGAATCATAGCTGAGAAGACGAGATCCCGTCTCCAGCGCGGCAGCAGAGACCCAGATGTCGTTGGTCGGGATGGGCGTGCCCTGTGCCCGCATCTGCTGAACCACCTTGCCATATCGTTCGGCCACGTTCTCGTCGGCTGATACGACGGTGACGGCAGGCTGCAGGAGGAATTCGCGCAGCTCGAGTGCATTCTCGTCTCGTCTGGCTCCCTGTTCGAATCCAGCGAACAGTTCCCCCAGTACGGTGGCAGGTACATAGACGGAATCCGCTTCCTCCAGGCGCAATCGGAGCGTATCCCGCCCGCGCTTCAGGTGGCTGTAGGCACTCGTATCGACGCAGACGCCACTCACTTCCATAAATCCTCATCAATGGTGTCGAAGATGCGCACGCTGCGGTCAAACTCGGCCGCCTCCGCCTCCGTCCATGTACCCGCAAAGGCGGACAGGTCTCGCTTCTTCCTCTCCGGTCGGTCGAGTCCGACGGCCTGCTTCAACAGGCGGATGACTGACTTGTTGAGACTCTCGCCATCGGCCTGGGCTCTTGATTCGATCTCGCGCTTCAATTCATCCGGGATAGCCCGCACAGTGATCTGATTCAACATGTGCCTCCATTATGATGCAAGATATGCCTCAAAAGTCCCAAGGACCCAGGCAGAAGTCAAGTCATACCGCATCCCCTACCACCACCCCTCCCCCACCTCCAGCGACCACACCTCACTGTTAAGCGGCTCGCCATGACCTCCGGCAACCCAGATCCGGCCTTCGAACACGAAGGCCGAGTGTTCGTGCCGCGCCGTCCAGATGACGTCGGACTTCACCTCGGTCCATTCCACACCATCCGGCGAGCACCAGACGTCGCCGTAGTTCCCATCCTCCCGCGACCAGCCGCCCAGGACCCACATGAGGTCGCGGTAAACGACCAAGGAGAACCACATCCGTGGCCGCCAGGGCGCAGCCTTTGTCATCTGGTTCCAACTCACACCGTCTTCCGAGCACCACACGTCATTCCTCGGGATCGTCTCCGGCTTCCAGTGACCGCCGCCCATGATCCACAGCTTCTCGTCGAAAACGGTGACCTGGGCATCCCGGCGCTTCGACCAGCCGGCGTTCGCCGTCTCCAACCGCCAGTCCCTGCCGTCGACGGTGGACCACACGTCATTCTTGAGAGTGGTCTCGCTATCCTCGTAGAAGTTCTCGGTGCCGCCGAGAATCCACATGCGGTCCCGCCACACGGCGAAGGAGTGGCCGACACGTGGACACCAGCCGGCGCCGTCGGACTCCAACGCCCAGTCAGCGCCATCGGTGGATGACCACACCTTGTTGCTGTTCTCCGCGCCGGGCAGTCGTCGACCGCCCATCAGCCACATCCTGCCATCAATGGCCATGGTCGCCGGAAGGTCGCCGTGCTCCCACGGCGCGACCTCCACCGTGCACGTCCAGTTCCTGCCGTCTGGCGACTTCCACACATCCCGGGGATTCGGCGTCTGCGGTGTGAACCAGCCGCCGAAGATCCACATGTGGCCGTCGTAGACGAGCTCGCCCTGAGAGTCACGGGGCTGCCAGGGTGCGGCCTCGGTGACGCACTTCCAGTCAGGAGCCTGTTTCATTCCGCCCTCAATGTCACTGTGGGATCACTCTGTGCCGCGCGCACCGCATGGAACGACACGGTCAGCAGCGCCACGACCAGCGCCCCGACACCGGCGCCGATGAAGATGGCGGGATCGAGGGTCGTGCGGTAGGCGTACTCCTCCAGCCAGCGGTCGACGAGAAACCAGGCACCCACCCAGGCCAGCAGCCCGCCGACGAGAACGAGGCGTACCGTGTCACGGGACAGCAGCAGGAGCAGACTCGTTGAAGACGCACCGAGAGTCTTGCGGATGCCGACTTCGCGTACTCGCTGTTCGGCCGAGAACGACGCCAGTCCGAACAGACCCAGGCAACCCAGAACGATGGCCAGCACCGAGAAAGCACCGCCCGTTCGAGCCAGACGGCGATCGGTCTCGTACAGACGGTCCAGCCTGTCGTCGAGGAACTGAATGACGGGGGCCTTGTCCTCGGGCATGAACCGACGCCATGTACGCTCGACGAAGGCCATGGTCTCCGGCAGGTCGCGGCCATCGATCCGCAGCCCCAGGTAGCTGTAGAACCAGGGTCGGTATCCCAGCGCTGCCGGCTGCAACTCTGAGTGCAGCGACTGGTAGTGGAAGTCACCGACGACACCGATTACCTCGCCCTTGGCATCCTCCTCGGATCGGGCCCGGCCGAAGCGGCGACCCACGGCGTTCTGCGGTGTCCAGCCAAGGGCGCCTACGGCGGTTTCGTTGAGGATCCAGCCGTGGGTGCGATCACGTTCGATGTCGGGGGAGAAGGTGCGCCCCGCCAGCAGCGGGATGCCGAAGGCGTCCATGAAGGACTCGTCACACTCCTGCACCGGCATCAGCCACTCGGTGCCTTCGTGTCCTTCCGGTGTCACCCGTCTCGTCATGGGCACATCCTGTCCGGGCAGAAAGCGGAAGGCGCTCGCAGTAAGGATGTTGGGGTGCCGGGTGAATTCGGTCTTCACCACGTCGTAGCGACCGACGAGCCACTCTTCGCCCTCGGCCTTGCTCTCGCGGTCGAGCTGGAAGATGGGAAGGATGAGGAAGTGCTCCTTGTCGAAGCCCAGATGACGCTCGCCGATGTACTCGATCTGCCGATAGATCATGCCCGTGCCGATGACGAGGGCGATGGAGACGGCGAACTGCGTCACGACAAGGGCGTGACGGAAACGGGTGGCTCCCCCTCGCCGGGCCTGGCGGAAGCTGTCGATGGGCTCGAAGGCCGAGAGGAAGAAGGCCGGATAGGCTCCCGCCAGCAGGGCGACGAAAACGACGAGGAGGAGAATGCCGGGCAGGATGGCGGCCATCGTCGCGGCGGTCAACTGGAGTGCCGTCCCCGCCAACCTGTTGAAGTGGGGCAACAGCAGCCAGACCACGGCGAGGCTGAGGATCAGGGCGATGGCGGCGAGCACCGCGGACTCGCCGAGAAACTGTACAACCACCTGAAGGCGCCGGGCGCCGACCACCTTGCGCAGGCCGACCTCGCGGGCGCGCGACATGGAACGCGCCGTAGCCAGGTTGGTGAAGTTGACGCAGGCGATGAGCAGGATGAAGCCGGCCACAGCGCCGAAGGTGATGACCTGGTTGATGTCGCCATCGCCAGCCAGTCCGTAGTCCTGGTGGGAATACAGATGCTGGCGCAGCAGCGGCTGCAGTCTGTAGGAGATGTTCTGCTGCGCTTCGGCACCCATGTAGCGGCCGATGGCAGCACTCAGCGAACGCTCCATGTCAGCGGCCGCAACGCCGGCGCTGAGGCGGACAAAGGTCTGGATCTGTGCCTGCTGCACCCGTGGGCGCCAGTCCTGCCAGTCGCGCAACCCCTCAGCATCGCGGGGCTCTGTCTGATGGATCAGATCGAACTGCAACGAGGAGTTCGGCGGCGGATCCTCGATGATGCCGGTGACGGTGTAGTCGCCGCCGTAGTAGCGTTCCTCGATGGTGACGAGCTGGCCGATGGGGTCGCGTTCGCCGAAGCAGAGCTTTGCCGTGCTGCGGGTGATGGCGATCGAGTAGGGCTCGGACAGGTCGGCGCGCGATCCGCGCACGAAGGGAAATTCGAAGAGCGTCAGAAACTGCTCGTCCACATGGGTCTGTCGCAGGGTGAACGTCTGTTCGTCCACGCGCACGTTGACGTGGTACATGCGCGACCTGGAGGCTGCTTCGATCTGTGGGAAGTCTGACTCCAGCGCCCGGGCCAGCGCCCCGGATGTCGTCCAGCGCACGTTGAGCCTGTCGCCCTCGCCCCGCTGACGAAGGACGCGGAAGAGGCGGCCCACATCGTCGTGGAAACGGTCGAAGCTGACCTCGTGCTGGATGAAGACCAGGGCGATGATGCCGGCCGCCATGCCCACCGCCAGGCTGAATACGCTGATGGCCGAGTGCAGCCGGTGGCGGGACAGGTTGCGAAGGGTGACGGTCAGATAGCTGCGCAGCATGTTGCCAAAGGTGGTGTTTGAAGGTCCGCCGGACCAGCAGGTGAGAGTCGGTCCCGTTGCCCGATCAAGCCAGCGGCCCTAGCCTGTAACCCGACCGATAGGAGAGACGGCATGACACACGGCACACACAACGCCCTTCAGGATCCGCGCAACGAGGACATCCGCATCTACATCAACGGCGAGCTCACCAGCCGGGATGAGGCGAAGATCTCGGTATTCGACAGCGGCTACCTGGTGGGGGACGGTGTCTGGGAAGGTCTGCGCCTGCACGATGGTGTGCTCGTGTTTCTGGATCTGCACCTGGATCGCCTGTGGCAGGGAGCGGCGACGACGGGAATGGACCTCGGCATGTCCCGGACCGATCTGACCGCGGCGATCGAGCAGACCCTGGCAGCCAACAACATGACGGACGGTGTCCACGTGCGGGTCATGGTGACCCGTGGCATCAAGAAGACACCGTCGCAGGACCCACGGCTGACGATCAGCGACCCCAACGTCGTCATCATCGCCGAGCACAAGACGGCCGATCCGGCCAGCCGGCAGCGAGGTGTGCGGTTGTTCACCAGCTCGATCCGTCGCGGGTCCCCAGACTATCTGGATCCTCGCCTCAACTGTCACAGCAAGCAGCACGAGGTCATGGCGCTGGTTCAGGCGTTGGAAGCCGGCGCCGACGAAGCGCTGATGCTCGACATCCACGGCTTTGTCGCCACCTGCAATGCCACCAACTTCTTCATCGTGCGCAACGAGGAGGTGTGGACGTCGACGGGGCAGTACTGCATGAACGGTATCACCCGCGGCAAGGTGCTCGAGGTGGGAGCCGCGGCGGGTTTTACCTGTCGTGAGCGGAACTTCTCGCTGTTCGACGTCTATGGCGCCGACGAAGCCTTCGTCACCGGTACCTTCGGCGGGCTGACACCCGTGATGAGTGTCGACGGCCGCGAAGTCGGCGGCGGCGCGACGGGGCAGATGACGAGTCGGTTGCAGCAGCTCTACGAAGAGGCGATCGAAGTGGAGGTGGCCGCGGTCAAGACGGCGCGCTCCTCATGAGCGGGTGCCAGCGTCTCTGCCTGTGGAGCGGACCGCGCAACATCTCGACAGCGCTGATGTACTGCTTCGCACAACGTGCCGACACACAGGTCGTCGACGAGCCGCTCTACGCGCACTACCTGGCGCACACGTCGGCGCGCGACTATCACCCGGGCGCCGAGGCGGTGCTGGCGTCGCAGAACCAGGACGGCGCCGCTGTCGTGCGCGACGTCATTCTCGGGCCGTGCGACCACTCCCTGCTGTTCCTCAAGCAGATGACCCACCACCTCGTCGGGTTGGATCTCGAGTTTCTGCGGCAGACCGTCAACGTCATTCTGATCCGCGATCCCGTGGACATGCTGCCGTCGTACGTGCAACAGGTTGAGGCACCGAGCCTGCGGGACACCGGGTATGCGCAGAACGTGGAATTGCTCGAAGAGCTGGAGGGGATCGGGCAGGCGCCGCCGATTCTGGACGCTCGCGAAACACTGCTCGACCCGCGCCGGGTGCTCGAGCAACTGTGCGATCGTCTGGGGTTGGCCTTTGACGAACGCATGTTGAGCTGGGACGCCGGGGCACGCCCGGAAGATGGGGTGTGGGCCCAGTACTGGTATGGCAGTGTGCATCGATCGACGGGGTTCGAACCGTACGCGCCCAAGACCGAACCCTTCCCGGAACGGCTGCAGCCGCTGCTCGAGGAGTGCCGGCCACTGTACGAGCGATTGGCGGCACGGGCGATTCGCGCCTGACGGGAGCGCTTCACCCCCGCCAGGCGTGCTTCATCCGTTACGCCGCCTGCAGCACGGCGTCCAGCTTTTCGGTCAGCTGCCCCTTGGCGGCGACACCGACAAGGGTGTCCTGCACCTGCCCGCCCCTGAAGAAGAGCAGCGTCGGCAGACCGCGTATCTGAAACTTGGCCACCGTTTGCGGATGGTCGTCAGCATCGAGTTTGGCCACTTTCACGCGGCCGGCGTACTCGCGCGCCAACTCTTCCACGATCGGCTCCAGAGTGCGGCAGGGACCGCACCACGTGGCGCCGAAATCGACCAGCACGGGTTCGGTCGCCTGCAGGACTTCCGCCTCGAAGGTATCGTCGGTTACTACCAGTGGTTCTGCCATGACAGGCTCCTCATGGTGGTGGTCTTAGTGTCGTGTCCCTTCCGGGATTGCAGCGGCTGAAGGCGGGGAAGAAGAACCCCGGTTCAATGCCGGCGACACGCCCAAAGTCACACATCTCACCGATGTGTGAGGCATTGGGCGCAACCTTCCCCGTCTCCCAGCGGGCCACGGTACATTGTGGCACGCGAAGCTTAGCAGCCAGCTGGGTCTGGGTGAGTCCGACAGTCCCGCGGAATACCCGGATCTGACAGTAATCGAAGGGCATATTATAGCACCTTTGCTATTACAGTATAGCATAGATGATATAGACGGTGCAGAGATTGTCAACCTACCGGCTGGCTGACCAGCGGATAGCCCACCGTGTTACGGGCCGTCTTCCTCCACCAGCCGCCGGGTCATGACGATTCTCTGCACAGCACCCACGTGCGTCATCAGTGCGGTGGCCCACAACATGAGGCTGATCGTCGACCAGCCGGCCACGACAGGGATCCATACGGCCAGTAGCAATCCGGCCAGCAGCAGGATAAAACGCTCCGCTCTCTCACCAATGGTCGGCCAGTCCTGCGCGTAGATGGCCACGACCATCGCCGTGCGCGGCTTGGCGTAGCTGGTCAGCACCGTACCTGTGGTGGCCAGGAAAGCTTCCAGCTCGTACCCGTCGAGGACGAATCCCAGGTACAGCAGGCAATCGACGTAGCGGTCGATCATGGCGTCCCAGTAAGAGCCGAACTTCGTCGTGCGATCCAGGCCGCGCGCCACACAGCCGTCGATCAGGTCCACGGCGCCCGACAGCAGGATGAACAGTACAGCCAGCAAGTATCGCTGCTCGGCAATGGCCCAGCACGCCGGCAGGGCGAGGACCAAGGCACCGAAGGTGAGCACATTCGGCGAGACGGGGTACCAGGCCGGATGACGGCCGATGTGCTCGATGAGGCTGGACTGAATCCGGTCGCGCAGCTGTCTCGTAATCACGAGGGATCTTTTCGCGGGACTGCGGCTGCGAGCTGGGAGAAGATCTCCTCGCGCACCGGAATGGAGGGACAGGCGCCGGCTCGGGTGACACAGATCGAGGCAGCGGCGTTGGCGAAACGGACAGCTTCGACGAGGGCGCCGAAGGGCAACTCCGTCAGCGACGGTCCGTGCGCTTGCTGGGCTTCGGCTGCGGCCAATGCCAGTGCCCCGCGGAAAGTGTCGCCGGCGGCGCCACCGTCGATGGCGTTGACTTCGAGTCCACGCACGCAGTCAACGTCGCCGCCACGTGCCACGAGTGCACCGTCGGCGCCACGGGTGAGTACGACGACAGGTACGTGGTCCAGCAGGCACTGTGCGGCCGACCGGGCGCTGCCGTCGTCGGTGACACGAATGCCGGTCAGTTCTTCGGCTTCAGAACGATTGGGTGCGATCAGGTCGACGAGGGGGAGAATGTGCTCGAACAGCTGGCGCCGCCCGGCCTCGGTAGGCGGAACCACCGACGGATCGAGACAGGTGCTCACCTCTGCCGACCGCGCTACCACGAAGGCGTGCTGCACGGTGTCGATGGGGGTCTCGATCTGGCCTAGCAGCAGGGCGGCGTCCTCGATCACAGGGCGAGCCCGCTCCACGTCAGCCACCGTCACCGTGTCGTTGGCGCCGGGCTCCAGACCGATGGTGACCTCGCCGTCGGCGTAGAGGTATTCCATGACCACACCGGTGGACACACCATCGCTGCGGATGAAGCGCACGTCGACATCGGCGTCGCGCAGTGCCTGCAGGGACTGTTCGCCCCAGGTGTCCTGCCCCACGGCACCCAGCAGGTACACGGCTCTGCCGTCGGCGGCGGCACGGCGCGCAGCGATGGCCTGGTTCGATCCTTTGCCCCCCTGGCTCTCGCTGTATCGACCACGGAAGGTCTTCGGACCCTTGTGCACATCCGTGCGCAGGATCAGGTCGACGTTGATGCTGCCCGGAGCGATGACGATGTGACCGTCCATATAAGGAATAGACGGTCCCCGGACGCGGAGAGGTCAAGCGTGTCACCTGCAACTATATTCCGCGCGCTGCAGCATGGCGCTGTGGCAGAGGCTCGAGGTCAACGATGTTCATGGTCAGAATGGCGTGGCTGGGGGTGTTGGTCCTCATGGGACCGGCGGCCTCGGCCCAGGATGGACTGGCAGGAACCTGGGAAGCCATCAGCGACGTTGAGTCCGGCGCCTTCGTGTCCCGCCTCGTGCTGGACAGCGACGGTGGCGCCCGCATGTCGGTGACAGGCCGGCTGAACGACGAGTTTCTCGCGTCCGAGTCCGAAGCCGGCGGGGCCGTGGCCGACGCCGACTCACTGACGGTCTCCTTCGTCGGCTCCGGCACGTGGACCACGTCTGGGGATCTGCTCGTGCTGGCGCTGGCGGAGCGGGAGCTGCGCGTCAACGACGCTGCCTTCGAGGCGTTCATCGACGAGTTGGGAGAGAGACTGGCAGCCTCGCTGGCGGCAGACCTGGAGATTCCGGAGCAGGACATTTCGGCGCTGACGGCAACCATCCAGGCGGCTCTGCACGCGCAGCTCGACGAGGAAGCCCTGCTGGCGGATCTCATCAGCGGGCTGGCTGGCGGCACGAGCTACGAGCTGGCGGGGGATCAGCTGCGCCTGGACGACGGCGAGGGGGGCACCGATGTGTGGACCCGCGTACAACAGACGGCGGTCGAGGCGGCGATCTGGGCAACTGTAAAAACCAACCCGGGGAGGGGACAGCGATGGACAAGGTGAAGGTCGGGATACTCGGACTGCGACGGGGTCACAGCCACCTGCGCAATTTCCTGCATACCGAAGAGGCGGAAGTCATCGGTGCGGCGGATCGGATCGAACAGTGGCGGGACCGGGCGGCGGAGACCGCGTCGGGGCTGGATCGCTCCGTCAAGATGGTAAGCGAGTTCGAGGAGCTGCTCGACATGCGACCCGACGCTGTCGCCATCGCCAGCAACGGTCGTTTGCAGAAGGAGCACACGATCCAGGCCCTGGAGGCGGGATGTCACGTGCTCAGCGAAGTGCCGGGCGCCTTCACGCAGGAAGAGATCGTGCACATCGCCGCTACGGTGGAGGCCACGGGAAAGCAGTACATGCTGGCCGAAAACTCCAGCTTTCTGGCCTTTCTCCGCTACTGGCGACGCTGGATCGTGGAAGGCCGCTTTGGCGCCGTGTCCATGGCCGACGGGGAGTACCTCCACTACCTGCCGAACACGATGGTGGATGCCAAAGGCGACCAGTTCACGCCGAAGCAGGTACGGGAGCAGGGGATCACCGGGACACGGCGCGTGTGGAGGTCGGACATGGCGCCGATCCAGTACCTGACGCACGATCTGGGACCCTTGCTGGAAGTGCTCGACGACCGGGTCGTGTCGGTGAACTGTGTTGAGGCGCCCTGGTGGAACGGCGAGACACCGCTGCGGTCAGACGGCCAGTACGCGCTGTTCAAGACGGCGCGCGGACGACTGATCCGCATCCTGGTGACGCTGAGCACACGTCGACCGGGAGCCCACAACTACCGGATCTTCGGCACCGAAGGCAGCGCCGAGTGGTATTCCCATGAAGGATTCTGTCGACGCCTGGAGAAAACACGGGACGAGAAGGAAGGCTGGGAGCGTGTCGAGATCGGCACGGCGCGCGCCGACGTTCCCGAGGCAGCCTCGGGCCATGGGGGCACCGACATCTGGACAGCCATCACCTTCGCCCGGGCGTTGCAGGCCGGCAAACGTGTGCCCATCGACGTCTACCGCATGGCCGACTACACACTTCCGGGGATCCTGGCCGATCAGTCGGCCCGTTCAGGTGGTGCTGCCGTACACGTGCCAGATATACGTCGCGCCCCCTTCGAGCATACCGAGTTCTGGGACCACGTCGGTCTGCCGGACGACGAGCCGCCGGGGCGTACCTACGAGTCGGACGCGGGGCAGACGGTGTAGCCGTACGACGGCTCAGTCGTCCCGCCGCAACCGTTCCCGTTCCATCCACAACCGCAGGACATGATCGGAGCGATTCAACATCTGCATGTAACGTCCCCTGGCCACCTTCTGGGCCTGGGCGGAACGGGGGGCCTGGCCCGGAAGCATGTTGAAGCGTCCCCGCGCCTGGGTGATGGCGCGTTTGCCCACGTCGACGGCGACGGTGAGCACGTTCTCGCGGGTCTCCTCTCCCTCTCGCTGCAGGCCGATGGACCAGATGGCGGTCTGGCCGTCGGCGCACTGATCGGAGTAGGAGACAACGCAGTGGTCGAGAGCGGTCCCCTCGGCGGCCAGTTCCCAACTCGACAGCAGCTCCTGTACCGTCCAGCGCACAGGGCCGAGCTCGGGTAGTTCCTCTTCCAACTCGTAGGGCCGTACGCCGCTGGTCTGCCAGCTCTGAAAGACGACGTCGCGCACACGGGTCAGGTGGCCATGCCAGGCGTCGACCTGGCGCAGCAGTTTCTTGGCGCTGCGGCCCTTCATAGTGAAGTCGGGCTGAGGCGGGGGCGCTTCATCGACACCCCCTCCTTCGCGGACCACCCGTCGCGGCGCGAAGCGCATGTTGTGCACGTAGTCGATCATGGGACCCACCTGAGTGGGATCGATGAGCGGATTGCTGGCCAGGAACAGAACCACCGTGCTCCAGAACTCGTCATGTTCAAGGTGCCGGCCGAGGCGTGTTTTCAGGATTGTCCGCGCCATCTGCTGGTCCCCGCCGACGCCCAGCACCTGGGACCAGCGCAGATTGTGGGCCAGGGAATCGCGGTTCTTCCCCTGCATGAACATGTGCGCCATCCGGCGGGTCAGCTGCACCGGCAGGTCGAGATCGCGCGCACTGCCACCCGAACCGATGTGGATGAACGCATTCTGGCGCTGCAGTGCTTCGGGACCGTATTCATCGAACCAGACCTCGTCCATGAACCTGGGTACGTCGAACTGCGCCAGCAGGTGACGGGCCAGCGAACCGAACTGGTCGACGCTTTGCGGATGGCCGCCCTGCTGGATGGTGGAACTCCAGGTCTCCGGCTGCCGGATCCAGCGCCGATGGTGGTGGGCAAGGGCCGCCAGCCCGTACAGCGCGCTCCTGTAGCTGCCGCCGGCCCGGCACAATCGCTTGAAGCCGAGCACGTCCTGGTACCGGTCCAACCGGTTCAGCGCGCGTCCGTAGGCATCGATGGCCCCGGGGTCATCCTCGACCCAGCGAAAGGCGCTCTTCGCATAGCGGTTGGGAGCGGCGGCGAACTCAACGAGCCGCTGCCGACGCTCTTCGGTATGGTGGGTCGCCACGTCTTCGTCCATGGTCGTGGCGTCAAGAGCGGGAGTCAGAGCTTCCATGTTTCACAAGACCCTGGGTAGGAAGAATCCGTGACACGGACGGAGCCCGGGTCGGTGGTCGCTCACAGCTGGCACCCGATCTCGTACGATGGTACGCGTTGCCGCGCGTATCAAGAGCCACCGTCCCCCGGCGTCTACTTCGCCAATCCTCACCACTCTTGGGAGCGAGGAACCAGCGAAAACACCAACGGACTCATCCGCCAGTACCTGCCAAAGCGTACCAGTATGGACCACATCACCCAACACGAATGCAACGCCATCGCTCGCAAGCTCAACCATAGCCCACGAAGACGGACCTACCAAACCGATTTCCGTCTTAGGTGCCGGCCCGATCTGACCGAGCTTTGTTGGCGAGACCACTCAAGTTACCGTCGAGGATCTTACCCATCATCAGCTTCATCACGGTTTGGCCCAACAGCCAGCCGAAAGGACCGAATTTCACGCGGTAATCCATGCCCCACGTCACTCTCGTGCGCTCGTTTTCCAGCGGCTCGACCGACAGCTCCGCGTGCACTTCGTGAAGAGGCATCGCCGACATTTCCAACAGACGGACGCGGTACCCACGATTGGGCTCCCACTTGGTCACCTCCTCCACCACCGAGGTACCGTCCTCGAAGTTACAGCGCCGTTTCGACCCGACCCCGTCTTCGTCGTCCGTGAGTGCTTCCACGGACTTTACGAGCGGTGCGAATTCGTCAATGTGCATGAAGCGACCGATGACGGCCCAGACAGTGTCGGGTGCGGCGTCGATGTCGAGAGTTCGTTCATAGTGTATCAATTCTGACTCCTCAGTTTGCAGAACAACGCCAGGTTTATTCTTGCCGTTCCAGATTCCACCAGCATCATGATCCGCGACCGGATTGACCTGCTCCCCTAAATCTGGACCATTGTCAATGAGAGTTCACCGGCCTAGGATCTGGGCCAGGAGGACGTCTCATGAAGCGCAAGCAGTTCACCGAAGAGCAGATCATCGCGGTCCTCAAGGAGGCAAAATCGGGCCTCAAGGTCGCTGACCTGGTTCGCAAACACGGCATCGCTGAGGGCACCTACTACCGGTGGAAGGCCAAGTATGGCGGCATGGATGTCAGTGACGCCAAACGGCTGAAGCAGATGGACGAGGAAAACCGCCGTCTGAAGCGAATCGTCGCCGACCAGGCCCTCGACATCCAGATGCTGAAGGA
>DASCMS010000160.1:0-51549 GCA_036011085.1 Candidatus Latescibacterota bacterium | reverse complement strand
GGAACTACACCATCCGGCCGACGGCAGACCCATGAAACGCACCCCTTATTCATCCGTGAGCCCTAACCGTCGAAAATTTGCTTTTATTTAGAACTACCCATACTCGCGGAGACCTATCATGAAATACGCTATCTGCTCGCTGCTGGTCCTGACGCTGTGCACCAGCGCCCTCCTCGCCGCCGACGCCGAATTGGTCGTCGAAGACGCCCAGGGCAACGAGGTCCTGCGGCTGGATCCAGACGATGCGTCCACTGGTCCGCAAAACCTCCCCGCCGGCCGCTATAACCTCAAAGTCGACGGCCCGGGGGAATTCGAGCTCCTTTTGGGCGCGCAGACGGTGTTGGAATTCAGAGGCGGTGCCGAACCGCCCGTCACCACCCACCTAGCAGCAGACGACGATGCGTCGATCCTGATCGACTTCGACCCCGCCGAGGGCGACCAGGGCCAGCGGCGGGCCATAGTCGAGGGTGCCGGCGATGAGGTCGAGCTACAACTATGCGCCTTCGATTTACCCGAGATCTACGGTTGGAGCGTGAGCATCGAATACGATCCCGACCAGGTCCGCTATCTGAGCAATAGCTTCGAGGCCTCTACCTTCGTCCCCGAATTGATCCCCCTGGTCGGCGAACGGGATATGAGCGTCGTGGTCGGCGGTGCCAATTTCTCCAAGAAAATCACCAGCGGCGATGGCGAACTGGGGACCTTGCGCTTTGAGGTCCTCGATGGCTTCAAGGGCGAGACCGGTCTGAAGGTCACCCGCTTTTTGCGGCACTCACTGAGAGGGACCGAAGTGATGGATGTCGAGACCGTGGCCCTGGTCGCCAGTCAGGAGGCGCTAGACGGCGACTCGGGTCTGGATCTGGCCACCGAAGTGATGGATGTCGAGACCGTGGCCCTGGTCGCCAGTCAGGAGGCGCTAGACGGCGACTCGGGTCTGGATCTGGCCGGCGACGAGGCCGTCGACCACCTAACAGCAGAAAACGCCTGCCCCGGTTGCGACCTGAGTGGGGTCGACCTAATGCGCGTACAATTCCCCGAAGCAGACCTGGACCAGGCCGACCTCTCCGAGGCCAATCTCTCGCTGGCCAACTTCTCCAAGGCCCGCCTCGCCGATGCCCGCCTTGTCGAAGCCAACCTGCGCCTGACCGATTTGCGCGGCGCCGACTTGCGCGGCGCCGACTTCTCCGACGCCAAACTCACCTGGGCCAAGCTGCAAAAGGCCAACCTGCAGGACGCCATCCTCGACGACGCGAACCTCAATGGCGCCAATTTCTCCGGCGCGATCTGGATCGACGGCTCGGAGTGTGCGCCGGGCTCAGTCGGCCGCTGCAAGTGAGCGAAAGGGCCGCTACCGTTATCAGCAGGTAGCGGCCCTTTCGCCTCTGTAGCGATTCGCTGCTTCCCCTACCGGACCCTCAACACCAGCTACGCCGAAGCCCCCGAGTAGTGCCGCACCCCCCACAGCCAAAACAACCGCGCCCCACCAACATCCCTCCCGCCATCGCCAACGCCCCCCACAACACCTCCCCCGACAACCGCCCCACCAACGCCTCCGAAGGCACCGTCACCGCAAAGGCCACCGGCACCAGAAAAGTCATCGCCAGCTTGAGCCAGCGCGGATAGATCGCCACCGGATACTTGCCGGCGCCGTAAACGGCTTGAAAGATGACCAGAATATTCTCCGCCTTGATAAACCAAAACGTAAAGGTCGCCAGCACCAGCCAGAAACTGTAGACGATCGCCGCCCCGGCCATAAGCGCAATGGCAAAACCCGCCGCGTGCGCAAAACCGGTGCGGATCCCGATCTCGACTAAAGCCACCCCGATTAGCGCCATCCCCTGCACCACGTCCAGCAACTTCCATATCCGCACCTCGCTGATGCTCACCAGCACCTGCGAATCCTCCGGCTTGGTGAGCGTGAAATCGAGCGTGCCCTGGCGCACATCCTCCATAAAGCGCTGCATCGAGGGCTGGATCAAGGCGGCGAAGAGGAACCGTTACGCCTGCGCCGACGGGCCTGTTGGCCAGAACCGACCAAGAAAGCGACCGGCGGCTTCATCGACGACCTGCAGATTGCGGTCGTGCGCTGCGAGCAGGAGAAGAACCACCACCAGGGCCAGAGACATGATGGCCAGGCTCGCGGGATAGTAGTGCAGCTGGTCGGTTCCCCAAAGCCGATCCGGAACCCACACGCCCAACAGATGCAGGAGTGAGAAACCGCAGACCGGGAGCAGTACGAGGCCTGGGTTTCTACGTCTGTCAGTCAACGTTCCCATGCGTGCTCGCCGCAGGATCTCTGCCTTCTCGTAGACGCCACCGAGTGCTCTCCCTGCCCTACCCTCGCAACCGCTCCGCCAGACTCGTGAAACGATTGGCCTGCTGGTCGTTGTCGATGGCCCGCTTCAGGGCCCGCTTGCTGCCCACCAGTACGAACAGGTCGCGGGCCCGCGTCACTCCCGTGTAGAGCAGGTTGCGCTGCAGCATGGGGTAGTGCTGGGTCGTCAACGGCATGACGACGGCGGGGAACTCCGAGCCCTGTGATCGGTGGATGCTGATGGCGTACGCCAGGGCCAGCTGATCCAGTTGGTTGAACTCGTAGCGCTGCACGACGCCATCCTCGAACACGACCTCGGCAAAGGCCTCATCCTCGCCCTTCTCCAGCCGGCCGATCCGCCCCAGATCACCGTTGAAGACGCCTTTGTCGTAGTTGTTCCTCACCTGCATGACCCGGTCTCCCTCGCGCAACTCCCGATCTCCGACCACGTGGGCCTTGCGCCCCGGATTGAGCCGTTCCTGCAGACGTCGGTTCAGGCTCAGAGCACCGGTCTGGCCCTTGTACATCGGCGACAGCACCTGAATCTGCCGCAGTGGATCCAGTCCCCGTCCCTTGGGCAACCGGCGCGCCACCAGATCTTCGATCCTCTGGGCCACGCGCTCCGGGTCATCCTCCTCGACGAAGAAGAAATCGGAGGCGGCATCGTTGTCGACCTGGGGCCACTCCCCCTCGTTGATACGATGGGCGTTGGCGACGATGCGACTGTCCCCGGCCTGACGGTAGATCTGACGCAGCCGCGCCACCGAGACGATATCGGAGGCGATGATATCTCCCATCACGTATCCCGGTCCCACGGAAGGCAGCTGGTCGATATCACCCACCAGGATCAGGCGTGCGTGATCGGGGACGGCCCGCAACAGGGCATACATGAGGGAGATGTCGATCATCGAGCCTTCGTCGACGATGAGCGCGTCGGTCTCCAGCGGCAGGTTTTCATCGCGCCGGAAGCCGCCTTCGTTGGGAGCGAATTCAAGTACCCGATGGATCGTCCTCGCCTCACGCGAGGTCGCTTCCGCCAGACGCTTGGCGGCGCGACCGGTGGGTGAACACAGCAGAACCCGGAGGCCGCTGCCCTCCAGCAGGGAGACGATCTGCCGGGTCACCGTCGTCTTGCCTGTGCCGGGTCCACCGGTGACGACGACGACCTTGCTTTGCGCCACCGCCTCGAGGGCCCGCAGCTGATCGGCACCCAGGTCGAGGGTTTCTGCCACCTCCTCCTCCGCTTCGGCCACGAGTGGAGGACCCGCCGTCTCCAGCAGGCGCTGCAGCGCCCGAGCCACACCGGTCTCGGCCCGATGCAGCCGCCGCAGGTAGCACCGGGAGTCCTCCCCCCACCCCCCTTCGACGATGATCTCCTCGTCTTTCTGCAGCCGCTGAATGGCTGCCGGGACCAGTCCGTCGTCGATCTCGAGCAGGGCTCTCACCTGGCTCGAAATACCCTCTGTGGGCACGAACACGTGGCCGTCATCGGACGCCTCGGCCAGCACATAGCGAACTCCGGCCCGCACTCGTTCCGGTGCGTCGCGAGCTACGCCCAGGTCTGCGGCGATCGAATCCGCCGTCTGGAAGCCGATGCCGCGCACGTCCCGTTGCAGGCGGTACGGGTCCTGGCGAACCATCTCGATGGCCTCGTCGCCGTACTCCTTATAGATACGCAGGGCGTGTCCGGTGCCGACGCCATGGGACTGGAGGAAAACCATAACGTCCCGAATCCGGCGCTGCTCCTTCCAGGCCTCTGAGATGGCCTGGATCCGCTTGCGGCCCAGCCCCGACACCTGCAGCAACCTGCGGGGCTGGGAGTCGATCACCTCGAGGGCGTCGACGCCGAAGCGTTCGACGATGCGTTCGGCCATGACGGGCCCGATTCCCTTGATCAGCCCCGATCCCAGGTAACGGCGGATTCCGTCCACCGTCACCGGATCAGCCGGCAGGCAGGTCGACACCTGCAGCTGACGGCCGAACTTGGGGTGCGTCACCCACTCCCCCTCCATCAGGACCGTCTCGCCGGTGGAGACCGTCATCGGCCCGACCACAGTGACCGGCTCTGTGGACTCCCCTTCCTCGGTCTCCGGCTGCAGACGGGCGATGGTGAAGCCGTTCTCGGGGTTCTGGAAAGTGATATGGTCCACCTGCCCCCGGAGACGGACCGTGTTCTCCTTCGGGGCCCCAGGATCCTGTCGTCCATTCACTGGTAGTAGCCCCGCAGAAACCACGCCAGACCACCACCAAGGGCAGCTCCAGCCGCCAGTTGGGCGAGATCGTGGGCCCCCCGCTGCCATCGAGCCCACCCGACGACGAGCGGCAGCAGCCCCCAGAACGGCCAGAGCTCCGGAGACAGCTCCAACAGGAGCACCGCCCCCCCGCCGGCCCCGGTATTGTGGATGCTGATCTTCCAGCCCCGGTCGATCGCCCATACCGCGGCGGCCCCGGCGGCGAAAGTCGCCCCCACCCATCTCATCCCCGATCCGAGGCCGACGATCTCAATTACGCCGTATCCCATTAAATAACAGATAGTTCCAGCGAGAAGCATGCGCCGGCGCACGGCCTTTGACGGATCGAATACATCGGCGGCACCACTGCGTCGAGCCAGCACCAGAAGGACAGCGGCCGGGACGAGGGCATAGACGGCGATCCCCACCAATGCCCCCCAGAGGGGCACAGGCGCGCCGTCCGGGCTCCTCAGGGCCATGGCAGCCAGAACGAGGGTTGCCACCCCTGCTGGGCTCAGAGTGTGTGAGACACCGACCGCCCACCGGTCCCGCCACTCGGAGAGATGGGGAGATAGATCCGCCTTATTCATTATATGATATCATGTGCTACCACGGCATTGGACTCTGTCCCCTCATTCAGGGACAAAAAACTTCAAGACACGCTAGGAGTGGGTCGATAGTAAACGTAACACTACTAAGAAGTATCGTGTTATATGTTATTGGACTATTAAGAATCATCTCTCATATAGGTTGGCTCCGGAGTCGCCAGGCACTCACCCGGAGCCGTTACAAGGAGGCTGCGATACACCACTGTCGGTTAACTGAGAATGTGACCATCTGAACACTACAGAAGTTTTCAAGGACGAAACAGGCGCACTGAGATACAAGGAGGTATCGAATGCCGTTACGGATTAACAACAACATTGCGGCGTTGAACGCCCGCCGCAACATGAACGCCAACTTCCGGGATCAGGGTCTCCGCCTCGAGCGGTTGTCCTCCGGACTGCGCGTCAATCGCGCAGCCGATGATGCGGCCGGCCTTTCGGTACGGGAAGGCATGCGGGCAGAATTGAGCGGCCTGCGGCAGAACGTGCTGAACGCCGAGCAGGGCAGCAACCTGCTGCAGGTGGCCGAAGGTTCGCTCAACGAGATCAACGCCATGCTCATCCGCATGCGCGAACTGTCAGTCCAGTCCGCGTCGAGCACGGTCAATGGCCTCAACCGCGAGTCGATCCAGGCCGAGTTCAACCAGATCATCCAGGAAATCGACCGGATCTCCCTGTCGACGACCTACAACGATCAGGTCCTGCTCACCGGCTTCGGCAACGCCATCGACACGACGTCGACGGTGCTCACCGCCAGCGACACCAGCGGCGTGGCCGGCGTGAAGATCTCCGGTGCTTCATCCGGGACCTACACGTTCATCGACAACGGCAGCGATGCCGAGATCACCCTGGGCAATGGCACGATTACCCAGACGATCAATGTCGGTCAGATTCTCGACACGAATCTGAACGTCGCCACGGGGACCACGGCGGTGGCCAACTTCGACCGCCTCGGGATCCAGGTGACCCTGGCCGGCTCCGGCGTAGCCAACGCCACCGGGTCCTACGTCGATGGCGACCTGGATACTCAGACCCTGATTGTCAGCGCCGGAACCGGCGGCTCATTCCAGGTCGGTCCGGATGACGGCATCAACAACCGCATCGAGGTCTCCATCGACGACATGCGGGCGTCCGGCCCACGGTTGAACCTGAACACCACGTCGGTGGCGACACTGAACTCGTCGCGGGGATCGATCAGCCAGATCGACGAGGCGATCAACAAGGTGTCAGGTCAGCGAGGCGATCTCGGTGCGGTCATGAACCGCCTCGCCTTCACCATCTCCTTCACGGAGAACTCGATCGAGAACATCCAGAACTCGGAAGCCTCGATCAGCGACGCCGACATCGCCTTCGAAGTCTCGCGCTTCACGCGGGCCCAGGTGCTGTCGCAGGCCTCCACGGCGATGCTCGCCCAGGCGAACGTCGTGCCGCAGACGGCCCTGTCGCTCCTGCAGTAAGCGGAGCGCACGCGCTCTACTGAAGTTTAGTTGGCCGATCCGAAAACACGAAGGCCGGGAATCATCCTCAGATTCCCGGCCTTCGGCATGTACGCATGGGCCGCGTGGTCAATCGTGGCGTGCCGTCAGTTCTTCTTCTTCCAACGTTTCCCGGAAGATCCTCTGCCCTTCCCCGACGTCTCTCCCTCCACCAGAAATCCGACGAAACGCTTCTGTCCCAGCGTCTTGAGATAGGACAGAAGGGACACCTCGGCTTCCTTGCGGTCGAGTTTGTAGTGCTCGCGGAGACGCTCGATCATGGTCGCCACCGAGGTGTGACCATCACACATCTGCCAGACGAGCGTGCCCACTTCGTCGAGGGTGATCGTACGCGTCTCGGGGATGTAGAAGATCTTGGACAGCAGGCGCGTCTTCCACGTCTCCTGGCGTATTACCTTGATCTGTGCCTCACCGGTCTCCGTCTTCTCCCACTCCAGCAGGTCGTTGCGCGCCGGGCGCGAGTCCATCATCGCTTCGCGCGTCAACCGCGGCTTGTTCCGTGTGGCAAACATATCCGTCGATCAGTTTTTCGAGGAAGTCGTCTCCCCCCTCCGGGCGCTTCTTGGAGAGGTGTTCGACGACACAGATACGATTCTGGTCCGGGCAGTGCCAGACGGCCCCCTCCAGGTGGCGGCGGGGACGTGGATTGACCAGTGGCAGGGGCCGCAGGATCTGGCGCCAGCGGCTGCGCGGCTGCCCGTGGATCCGGGCGCAGTCGTGTCCGTGGATGACATGACCATCCTCTCCCCTGCCGCTGACGACGTGCTTGAAATCGCGCAGATCCTTGTGGAAGAAGGAGGGGAACCAGTCTGCCAGCTCCTGGTCGCGCAGCAGCATCTGAGCCATGCTCAGGCGATGGATCCGCAGGACCCGGGCGCCACGATCCTTTTCGAAGGTCAGGCGGATATGGCCCGACTTCAACTGGTGGTCACTCAACGTGAAGTCCGGGGGTGTCTTGAAGCGCATACCGTAGACGCTCCAGAACGTGTGCTCGTGGTCTGCCTCGCGTGGGTGGTCCTCGAGGCTCGGCAGGACCTCGTTGACGAGAGCTTCCGCGTTTTCTCCCACGGGCGCCAGCACGCGCAGCAGGATGATGCGGTGACAGTCGGGACAGGCCCGAGCCAGGTTGTAGGCGCGGTAGTCGGCTTCCCAGATGAAGGTCTCGTATTCGCTGCCCTCGAGCCAGCGCTTGTCCCGCAGAAACCTGGCCTGGCGCTGCACGGTAAAGTCCATGCCGGACTTGCCCGCTTTCTTCTGCAGCTGCTCGATGTAGCGGTCTACCAGGTCCGACACGGGTCGGCGGGCGCCCCGCACCGGTGCCGCGCGCCATTCGACCTCGGCCCGCACCATGCGCGCATCATCCAGTCGGGCGTAGCCGGAATCGGCGTCGCCGTCGACGCGTCCCAGTTCCCATTCTTCGGGGACACGCAGGCGGACGCCCTGCCAGCTGAAGTCGTGGTGAGAATCAGCCATGGGCGAACGTCAGGGCCTGAGGCAGGGGACTAGAAAATGAGGACAGAGACGGACTTCTGGATCAGGGCGATGGCGACGGAGGCCATCCCCATCAACGCCATGCCACAGGCGAAACCGACGGCCAGCACGGGAGCGTAGGTACGCCACTGTTTGGTGCCGTATTTCTTGTTGAAGTAGTAGCGCGCCAGCATGGCGCCGATGACTTCGGTCACCATCCAGTGAGGGATCGTCGTCAGGGCCCGCACATAGCCGAACACGAGCAATACCGGAAGCCCCAGGATCGACAACAGGAAGTAGCTACCGAGACCGACAATGGTGCCGGCGGCGATGATATTCGGCTTGATCGCCCGGAACAGCCAGGGTTCGTCGGTGGACCGCTGGATCCATGGACTCGAAAAGTTCGGATCTGTGTCGACGGCGAAGTAGTAGACCCAGCCGTCAGGCAGAGCTTTATCAGAGGCCGCTCGCAGCGCCGGTCGGGGTGTCGAGGCCAGGCCGATCAACGGAGTGTCGCCGCTGACGAGGCCCTGGATCAGGCTGGTGTCGTCCAAGGCATCACGTATCAGGGCACCGGCCCCGGCAAGTGACCGCGTCACCGGGCCAAGGCCCTGCACCTGGATCTTGATCCCGGTGTCCTCGCTGTTGTCGGCGAAGGCGTTGGCAGGCACACGACGGGCGGCCGCGTCTGCACCCATCAGGGCACCTGGCGGCATGGCCGCTATCTCCTGCGGTTCGCCATCCCCGAAATGTGTGTAGAAGGCATGCGTCGACGACCAGGGGCCAGCCGCGCCCTGGGCGCCACCGGACTCGACCCACTCGTCCTCCACGGCGCGAACCCGCCAGTACCACCACTCGCCCTCCACCAGGTTCGATGGAACCCAGGTGGCTTCCTCGCGGTCGGGGGCGACATCCAGCTCGCTCTTCAACGTTCCCGTGAACCAGATACAGGTCTGCAGCGCCCGCAATCGCCACATGACCTGGGCAAAGGGATAGGAGGCGGACGGGATCGGCGCCAGCTTCCAGATGTAGGACGAGTAGAGGAAGGTGGCGAAGAGTACGATCGGCACCATCCAGACCTCGGCCTTGATGATGCTGGTGAACCGCGTCCCCGTCAGCTCGATCTCGCGGAACTTCTGTGTCTGCGCCCCGTAGTTGCCCAGCGGGAAGGGCATGAACCAGATGTCGACGCCCTGATAGCCGGACAGGATGATCGTCGCCTCCCGCACATACGGAATCGAGATCGTCTGCCCCACCATACCCACGAGGCGGGCGTTGACGAAGGACTGGAAAGGCGTAAAGATGAAAGCGAAGAAGAGGAAGAATCCGATGAACTGAGTGAAGGCGGGAAGGAAGATCCAGGCGATGGCGATGAGCCCCATGGAGGCCACCGCGTACAGGCCCAGTGCCACCCAGATGGGAAAGTCGCCACGGCCTTGAGGCACGGCCCAGCTGCGGCCTTGTCCACCCGATGTCTTGTGCGCCGCGGCGCCGCGAACGCCCTGGACCACCTGCCAGATACCGATGATGGCGATGGCCGCCGTCGTGCCGATGCCGAAGCTCATCCAGAAATCGACGGAGTTGACAAAGAACGTCTCGATGGCCCCCATGCCCGGCTGCCAGATCTGCAGATATCCCAGATCGTACAGGAACGGGTTGGCCACCGAGTGGGCGACGACGCCGATGAAGGTGCCCATGACGCCCCAGAAGGGCATGACGAGGCCGGCGAAGATCGGCCCCAGATGGGCCGTAAACCCCAAGGGTGTGGCCGGGATGAAGTTCCCCGTGATCTGCGTAAAATCGACGAAGGGGATCGGAATCAGCTGGATCGGTTCGGTGAGCAGCGCCCCGGAGACAGCGGGAATGGCCACGTAGAGTACGCCGAAGACGAGGCCGATCATGGCACCGGCGGAAAATACACGCCAGCGCCAGGACTCGACGCCCTGGGTTGTCTCGGCCAGCGCCGTGGCGCCCTGGGCCGCGACAGGGGCGAAGGGAAAGGGCAGGCGCTCATAGTCGGAATTTACGCGGAACAGCACGTAGGCCATCGTGAACCAGGACACGCGAGAGATCACGAAGTGCGCCAGCAGGATGACGATGGGAATGATCCAGTCCTGGTGCAGGAATGTTCGCTGCAACAGCGCCGGAGACTCCAGAGGCGGCGCCCACCAGTCAGGGATCAGATTGGCGATGCCGAATTGCTGGGCCGGCGGTGACTGCCGCAGGTACTGGTTCCACAACAGACCTTCGAAGGCGCCCGTCTCGGCGGCGATGAGGCCTGCCGCCACATAATAGAGGACGTAGACTTCCTGCTTTGTCAGAGATGAAAAGGAACGCTTCGTGATCTCGGCGAAGAGGATGATCGTCACCCACTCCGCCGCGGCCCCGAGGGAGCCACCCACCATGAGACTGAGGTACATGTTCCCCGGAATCATGACGAAGGCGACGAACAGCACACCTATGATGGCCTTGCTCGTGAAGCCGTCGGCAAATTCCGTAGGTGTCGCGATCAGGTCACGATATTCCTCGATCTCCTGATTGGCCTTGCCCTTGCGACCCAGCATGGCTCAGATCACCCCGGCGGTGGTGACAGGATTCTGTTCGCCCGACAGCAGTGCCTGGGCCTGATCGCGGTAGGACTCTTTGGCCTCGGCGTCGACGGTGCGCCAGATGAGGAACTGCTTGCGGATGACATTCATGAAGCGCTGGTTGACGCGCCGCCAGGACGCATCCTCGCCGCTGAGCCGCTGGATGTCGAGCTGAATCTGAAAGATGCCATGCTCTGCCTCGGGCAGGGCCCGGATGACGACATGCTGACTCACACCCAGGTCAAAAGGTGCCAGCCATATATTCATGTCGATCGTGTAGCCCTCTCCGAACTCCGAGTCTATGCGGCCCAACTGGGCCCCGTCGGTGTAGAATGTTCCGATGGACTCCTCGCTGTAGGAGTCGAAGTAGCCGATGAGGAACACGCTGAGGCCGAGCACGTCGCGGCCGCCGACGGTGAAGGGAAACTCGAAATGCCACTCGTCCCCGTCCGGCACCGGCAGCCGCCAGCGGCGCGTCACGTCGGGCACGGCCATCTGTGACGCCTTGCGCGACGGGTAGACGGTGGACAGCATGACGACGCCCATCACCAGGATACAGGACAGCACCGCGCTCAGGGACGAGTAGTTCAGGGTGAAGCCGGTGGTCACGTCGGCATGCGTCAGCGCCGTAGCCATGATCTGACCCACCAGGTACCCGGCGACGACACCGAGCACGGCATAGACGCAGGACTCGGCCATGAAGAGCCAGGCGATGTGCCCCGGCGCCAGGCCGACGGAGGAATAGACGCCGATCTCCCGAAAACGTTCGTACACTGACCCCATCATCGTGTTGAGGACGATGAGGGCCGCGATCAGGATCGGTACGAAGAGGTTGGCCATACCCGACAGCGACGTCATGCCGAGAGAACTGTAGATCGACACCTTTACGTAGTCGTCGCCCTCTTCCTGGATGCCGGCGAACAGGGTCACCGCCAGGCGCGACAGGAACATCTCGATCTCGGCGCGTTCGTCCACGTCTTCGTGGAACCGAACGCCCACCGACTGCAACGGATTGCCGCTGCCCACATTGCGCAACGTGTGGTAGGGCATGAGCAACGTGTTGGCCGGTTCGAGATGGACGAAGGGCTTGATCACCACCTTCGAGTCCTCGAGGCCCTGCTTCTCGCGCTGTTCCTCTTCGGCGATTTCCTGTACGGCCTGACCGCCCGTCACGGCAAAGTCGGCGGGTGTCATCGTCTCGTCGTCGAGATCCCGCAACCTCTTCATCCGCTTCGAGTTGATGACGCCGATGACGGTGAACTGCTCGCCGAATACGCGGATGCGGACCGAACCATCGCCGCGATTGACGTCGGCAACGTCGATGTCGAGAGCGGCGATCATTTCGTTGGGCAGGATGACGACCTTCTCCTCACCCGGCCGGAACCAGCGTCCTGCCATCAGGGCCCGGTCGAGACCGGTGACGGCGCCCTCTTCAGGCGTGAGGCCGAGAACCCCAAGGGCGTTATGGGCGTTCTCGCCATGCTTCATCTTGATGTGCGCCTTTTTCTTGTTGTCATACCAGCTGCGCGGGGCGATGGCCGCACGATCACCGAAGTTGCTCTGCGCGTACTCGAGGACCGATTCCTCCAGCGGCGTCCACGCCTTGGAACGGATGAGGAGACCCTCGTAGAGACCTTCGTTGTCGCGTTCGATCTGATTGAAGCGCAGGGCGGTCTGGATCGAGGTGAAGGAGAGCACGGCGAAGGTGAGCAGCAGCAGGGTGAGGAAGGTCAACACCGTGCGCAGCTTGCGACGCTTCATGTTGGAGATGCCGAGAAGGAAGGCCGTCATCGAGGCGCTGGAGCGACTCACATCGGTGTCGTAAATGACGGCGACCTCGGTGCGCAGCTTCTTCATCTGCTCATTGAAACGCCCGGAGATGATCCACATCACCAGGATCGCCAGCACTATAATGACGAAGGCCAGCAGAATGACGAAGGGATTGGACAGTTCGAAGGCGGGATGGACGATGGACAGGATGATCCAGATGACGAGGAAGATGGCGCCGAAGCCCATGATCTGTCGCTGAATCGTCGAGGCCGTAATCAACAGCCGTTCGGCGAAATAGGCACAGGGCAGCACCAGGGCCATGAAGAAGATGATGCCCTGAACGACATCATTCTGCGTTCCCTTCACATCCGGATAGGCCCGTGACTCCAGGCCGATCGCTGAACGCGTGTGCCTGACGAACTGACTCCACAGCTTGTCATCGAACGCTTTGTCGGCCTGCTCCAGTTCCTTTTCGGCCCGGGCGTGCAGGTCGTTGAGGCGCTGATTCTCAATGGCGAAACCGGCCAGCTCCCGCATGCGGGACTCATCGAGCGTCCACATGTCGCGCGCCGACAGGTACGAGGTCCGGGCGAAGGATGTCTCTTCTTCCATGGCGAACCCCGTACCAAGGGCCTCCTCCTTGTCGTCAGCATTGACCGAGTTGAGGAGAAGTGACCGAAAACCGAGCAAACCGGCGCCGAAACCCATCTTCACCAGCGCCCCGGGCCGGGCGAACAGTACACCCACCGGCTCATCCCTGGCCGAGGGACCTTCGCCGATGGTGTAGCCGTATTCGACCGGTGCCGTGTTCGTCTCGTCGAAGACGGTGACCTGCGACAGCTTCGTCAGGTATCTGGGATCGACGATGTCGAAGAAGTTGAATGCCTGACAGGGAAACAGGACGACCATCCACTCCTTGTCGCGCCAGTCCATGGCGATCTTCATCGGGTACGCCTTGTCGCCCTGGATGCCACGATCCGGCGCGTACGTGATGCGTCCTGTCGCCGGATCGGTGTAGTAGCCCTCCACCTGCACCGAGTTGACACGGATACGGTTGACGTAGAACGCACCGGCGTCGTCGACGACCTCGAAATACTCCCCCCGGACGCCCTTGTACGACTTCTTCTTGCCGTTGCGCACGACACCGATGGCGCCGTTGCGCGGTAGATCCGGAACGATGCTTCGTCGGGGGAAGACCATGGCCTTGGCCTTCAGGGAGCGCAGCGTGTCCTTCAACCGCATCTTGAAATCGGGGAACAGTTCGGGGTCCTCGAAGGCCATATGGAACATGCCTGCCAGAGCGCGAATCTGCCGTGCCAGATTGTCGTAGCGCACGTTCTGTGGCCGGTCGAGAGGAGTGTCGACGAGAAAGCGGGCGTCGTTGACGGTGACGAAAGCCAGTGCCGGCGTACCGGTGGTGAGAACCAGTTCGCTGTTTACCGAGATCTCACCGGGAACGAAGGTCTCCCAGCTCTTGCCTCCCTCTGGACTGATGCCGTTGACGAGGACATCGCGGAACGTGTAATCGAGCGCCTGGCTCACCTGCCGCGAGTAGTTCATGAAATTCTTGCCGAAGGGAGCGAAGTAGCGCTTGTAATAGAAGCTCGAGTTGCTGTTCCAGATGCCGAGCTCATCGGTCTGTGTCGACAGATCGAGACTGATGAACAGCTTCACATCCAGCGAATCCACCTTCGGATCCACCCACTCGCGGTAGAATCCAAGGCGCAGATCTTCGTCGGCACCGAGTTCGCGCTCGAGGGCGGCGCGATCATCGAAACTCTGTTGGGCTACCTCGTCACCGTCGCGATAACGGACACTCCAACCGCCATCTTTCTGGCGGATGATGTCATCTCCTTCCAGCAGCGACGACTGGACGATGGCACGCACCAGAACCGTATCCATCTCCGAGACCTGGCGGACCAGAGCTTCCTTGCCGGTGTATGTCTGATTTCCGAGGCGATAGGAGATCCCGTCGGCAGCCTCTTCGACGAGCCCCCGGGCAAGGGCTGCCTCGACGACGCGCCGAACCACCATTCGATCGATGAAGGGGTCTTCATCCCGCAGATACCGCTGGATGAAGTCATCGACTCCACGCAGGGCCAGATGGTGGGCGGAGGTAGCCAGAAACAGTACCGTGCGCGCCGGCGGGTGCTGACGGAAATACCGCGCCAGTTCGAGCAGTGTCGTGATGCCGGCAGCCTGTTCGGCCCCCGGTGCCAGTGAGGGCACCACGGACATGGCATCGTAATATGACTCGAGGACGATGACATCATCTCTCAGCAGCGGATCGTGGCCGGGGATCATCCCCATCACGTTCCACGCCGGGCGCCGCTCCCAGTCCATGCGATACTCGAGATGGGCGTCCACCTTGCCGCCATGGCGATCTATCGACCGCCGCAGGGCGTTGCCGTCTTCTTCACTGACCCAGAACCGGGGCAGGTCCAGGGGCATGGTGAGGAACTTGCGCTCCCCTTCCAGGTAGACCGTGGAGTCGGGCTCGATGAAGATCACTGCCGAAGCACCCAGATAGGCGGTGTTCAGCCAGTTGTCTCCGGAGTTGAAATCGAGCACGACGACGCTGCCCACCACGTCCTGGCCGTCGAGATCCTCGAACTCACCCTTGCCGCCCCAGATCAGTGGACCATCCATGCCGCCGTCGGGCAGCGTCGGCGTACGCACGAGATTGGGCCACAGGCCGTGCAGGCGTGCCGTGGGGCCGCCCGAGACCTGGAGAGTCCCTCCCTTATCGACGGGTACGGAGACATCGTATTTGTGGAAGGTGATATCGTGCAGGCCGGTGTGGCGGAACTGTCGGTGGATGTGCAGTGCCGCCTGTTCAGCACCTGGGTACCCGGTAACCCGCGACCCGAGTCCGGAGAAAAAGCCCACTGTCTGCCGCAGGCGCTGTTCCGGCGCCAGTTCCCGGAGAGCGTCGTAGTCGACCGTCGCCACTACGGGCGTCGGCAGGGCGCCCAGCAGTGCCAGGGCGACAAGACTCACCACGATGGCGCAGGCTCTCACGCGAAGGTGGGTGTCGTACAGACTGTGGGGTTTTCCATTCATGCCGGTGTAATAATCAGCAATGATTCACAGGCCCGCAATCAGGGGATGGAGATATCGCGTCCGCCGTGACACACGTCGACCCGCCGTCGATCAAAAAGACCGGGGCGGGCCGGACGGCCAACTGGCAGCCAAAGAACGCCGCCACCACGGTCCGGTCAACCCGTCTCGCCGTCGGCGACGACCAGTCGTTGCAGGGCAAAGTAGGCGGCGAGCCCCGTGAGCAGGCCGCTGACGACACCGCCAACGAGGAACATCGGCAGCAGGGAAAGCAGCCCCACGTGTCCCAGATACATGGTGGCTACGGTCAGTTGCGTGCACTGGTGCGCCAGGGCGCCGGCCACACTGAGCCCAACCGGACTGAGCAGTCTCGGGGCGCACCGCGCCAGAAGGACCATGGCCAACAGGCTGGCAAGGGCCGCGCTCGAGCCGATGATGAAGGCGGGTCCGGCCAGGCCGCCGCTGAGCAGGCCGCCCAGCAGGACCTTGACAAGGCTGACGGCCAGCGCCGGACCGGCGCCGAAGAGCAACAGGGCTACCAGGACGGCAACATTCCCCAACCCCAGCCTCATCCAGGGCAGCGGCCGGGGCAGGTTGAGCTCGACAAGGAACAGGACGAGGGCGATCGCGGTGAGCAACCCGAGACGCGTGAGTCGTCGTGACCCGCCACCGGGAGACGTCCTGGACATTCTACTGTGTGATCCCGTCAAAGGCGGGTGGCCGACGCCCCGTCAGGCGCAGCACGAGATGATTGGGCACACAGGCGGCCACATCGCCGGCGGCACGCAGCCAGCCGCGGGAGACGCAGATCTGGCCCGGGCATGGCGCTGACACAACGCGTGCCCCGCCCTCGTCGATGCGGATCACAGTACTCCCGATCGGGCCCTCGACCGTGAGTGTCCGCGAACTGTCGATCGTCGCGTCGTACCACCTCTTGCCGGCCACCTCGATCGTAACCCAATCCGCCCCCGCTACATCGGCTCCCTTCAAGGCGATGACCACAGCCGTCAGCAGGGCGGCCACGACGAGCAGAACATCCCCCGTCGTGGGTGCCGGCGGCGACGATGGCTGCCGGGTACCGGTCATGCTTGACACCTGTCGTCAGGGCGCATATGATGTCCGGTGACCATGAAAGTGCCCGTATCTTGTTGTCGGGTATGAATTAACCACGCCTTCCGCACGATTGGATGTGTCGCTGCAATGTACTGGTGGATCATCACTGTTGTCTGCATCTGTGGAGCGTTGCTCGTTCAGTATCTATGCTCGAGCAAGATCCTCCGTATGAAGCAAGCCATCTCCATCAAGAATATGGCCCTGAGAGATGTTCGCTCCGAGGGCGACCGTCTCGAAGAGCAGGAGATGGAACTGAAGAGCAGCCAGACGAGCCTGACTCAGGGCATCCGACGGCTCCGTCAGGACATCAAGGCCTTGGTACCCCGTCTCAAATCGCGTGAGCTCGAAGTTCCTGAACCCGACTTTCCACTGACAGAGCTCGAAGAAGACGAGCTGTCCCCGGACGCCTGACCACCGGCCTTTCGTAGCGGTGAGGTCTTCCATCCTGCGGGCATGGCCTCGCCTCGTCCTGCCGTTGGTCTTCGCCTGTCTTCTGGCGCACACGGCCTGGGATAAATCTCCCACCTGGGATGAACCCGGTTACCTGGGCCTCGGTCCGTACCTGATCGACCAGGGTCGGTGGGACGTTCCCGGCGCTGGCTCCCATCCCCCCCTCGCCTACTACCTGCAGGGCCTGCCGTTCCTCCGTCCTGCCTACCGCCTCGACAGCCGCTACTGGTCCGATCCAGGAGGCAAGTCGGAGGACATCTCCTTCTTGCGCTCGGCTGGTATCGATCGAGGCAACGCCATTCTCATGGACAGCCGGTACGATGGCGAGATCCTTCTGTGGCTCTGCCGCATGTCTTCCCTGCTCTCGGCGGCGGGCCTGTTCTATTGCCTCTGGCGATGGGCCGGGGACCTGCACGGAACCACAGGAGCCACCATCGCCCTCGGTATGGCGTGCCTGTCGCCGAATCTGCTCGCCCACGCCGGTCTCGTGACAACGGATTTCACCCTCGCAGCCACATACTTCTGTGCCTTCTACGGTTTGCGTCGATTCCTGTTGGCGCCCACGGGTCGCCGTCTGCTGCTGGCCGGCTCTCTCGGCGGCCTGACGCTGGCCAGCAAGTTGTCCGCGTTGCTCTGGGCCCCCACGGCGGCTGTGCTGTTGCTGTGGACGCTGTTGGCCGGCCCCCCCGATGTTCGCCGTTGCCTGTCATGTTGGGCGGGATCGGTCTCGGCGCCCCGTCTGCGCCCGTGGCTGGGTGCGGCCGTCGCCGGTGCGGGCCTCCTCCTGGTCGCCCTGGTCGTTCTGTGGGCACTTCATGGGTTCAGAGTCGACCCGTTCCTGACGATCCTGAGGTCGCAGCTGTGGGACCTGTCCCATGGACATGAAGCCTATCTACTCGGCGAATACTCGACAGAGGGTTGGTGGTACTACTTTCTGCTGGCCTTCCTGGTGAAGACACCCGTACCATCGCTGCTTCTGGGAGTCTGGGGTGCGACGGCCCTGATCAGTGACCGTACCGCCCGCTGGGACTGCGGTCTGCTGCTGATCTCGCCTCTGTTGTTCTTCACCGCCTTTACCCTGTCTGAAGGTAAGGACATTGGCCTGCGCTATCTCCTGCCGGTGTACCCGTTCTTGTGCACCATGGCTGGTGGTTGCCTGCGGACAGCCTGGTCGGCGACGCCGCGGTGGCGGCAGCGGGCCCTGATCGGGCTCAGCGCTGGCCTGCTGCTCAGCACCGCACGTATTCATCCAGATCACCTGGCCTACTTCAACGAGTTTGCCGGGGGGCCGGACGGTGGGCACCGAATCCTGGTCGACTCCAACCTGGATTGGGGGCAGGACCTGAAGGGCCTGAAGGAGTGGATGGACGAGCGGGGCATCCCGCGTGTCAAGCTGAGTTATTTCGGCAGCGTTGATCCTGCCCTCTACCACCTCGACTACGACTGGCTGCCGAGTTACTGGCTGCCAAATCGCGGTCCCCTTACCATGGAAATCCCTGTTACGGGCTGGATCGCCATTTCGGTGACGAACCGGGTCGGCGTCTATATGGATATGTACGGCCATGGCAAAGGCCTGTTCGATTGGCTGGATGATCATGAGCCCGTCGCCCGAATCGGCCACAGTATCTGGGTCTATCAGATCCCGGACGAGACACCCTAACTCGCTGTCCGCCTTGATCTAAGGACGTTTCCCGCGTTTGTCGATCGAGGCGCGTTGAGTATATTGGGCTTACACTGATCATGAGCGAACGAACCTCAGACAACCTGGCCGACTTGGCCCTTGACGAATCCGCCGTCAATCTGACCGCCCTGGAGGGCAGACCAGGCAGCGCGACAGACCGGGCTGATCTCGACAACCACCTCGAGGAGGCCCGCGACCATCTGCAGCTGCAGATGTTGCTCATCGAGGTGGCCTCGTGTAATGAATCGGCGGATTTCGACCTCATCGTGCGCGCCTACCACTTCGCCCTGACCGCCCATGCAGGTCAGATCCGCAAGTCCGGGGAGCCCTTCCTGCAACACAGCGTCGAGGTCTCCCGCATCCTCGCCCAACTGCGCCTCGATTCCACGACGATCGCCGCAGGCCTGTTGCACGACGTGCTCGAAGACACATCCATCACCCTCGAACGAATCTCCGACGCCTTCGGCGGCAAGATCGCCGCCCTCGTCGACGGCGTGACGAAGATCGAGCGCTTCCAGTACGAGAGCAGCGAGGCGAGGCAGGCCGAGACCTACCGCAAGATGCTGTTGTCGATGGTCGAGGACATCCGCGTCATCCTTGTAAAGTTCGCCGATCGACTGCACAACATGCGCACCCTCGACGCTCTCGGTGCCGACCAGCAGCAGCGCATCTCCCATGAGACGATCGAGGTCTACGCGCCACTCGCCCATCGGCTCGGTGTGGCCCGCATCCGCTGGGAACTGGAAGACCGTGCGCTCAAGTTTCTCGAGCCGGATGCCTACGTGGAAATCCGCCAGAAGGTGGCCATGCGCCGGGAGGAACGCGAGGCCCTGATCGACGAGTTCGAACGCCCCCTCGTGGAAGAGCTCGGACGCAACGATATCACGGCGGAGATCACCGGCCGACCGAAAAACTTCTACAGCATCTTCAACAAGATGCGGTCCCGGGGGAAGCCCTTCGAGGAGATCTACGACCTGACGGCGCTGCGGATCACCGTCGACACGGTACGCGAGTGCTACCACACCCTGGGACTGGTGCACACACTCTATCGGCCCCACCCGGACCGCTTCAAGGACTACATCGCCACGCCGAAGACGAACATGTACCAATCGCTGCACACCACCGTCATCGGCCCCCGCGGCATGCCGGTGGAGGTGCAGATCCGCACGTGGGAGATGCACCACACAGCTGAAATCGGCATCGCCGCCCACTGGCGCTACAAGGGTGGACTCGACGATCGCGGGGACCTCGATCAGCAGATGTCCTGGCTGCGCCAGGTGCTCGACTGGCAGCGCGACTCCAGCGACCCGGCGGAGTTCATGGAAAACCTGAAGATCGAGTTGTTCCAGGACGAGATCTTCGTGTTCACGCCGAAGGGTGATCTCCATCAGCTGCCGAAGGCGGCTTCGCCTCTCGATTTCGCTTTCGCCATCCACACCGATATCGGCCTGCACTGTCTGACGGCGAAAGTAAACGGACAGATCGTACCGTTGAGCGCCGCCCTCGACAGCGGTGACACCGTGCATATCGTCACCTCGCCGCACCAGATACCGAGCCAGTCATGGCTCGAACTGGTGAAGACGACAAAGGCCCGCCTGGCGATCCGACGCTGGCTCAAAGAGGAGCGTTTCTCACAGAGCGTGCGGCTCGGTCAGGAGATTCTCGAACGGGAACTCAAGCGCTACCGCCACCGGCTCGGCCCCGAGGCACTGACCGAGTTGGCCACCGATCTGGAACTGGCCGACAGCGAACACCTCTTCGCCGGCATCGGCTCGGGTGACCTCTCCGTCAGCCGCATCATCAACCGCCTCATGCCCGATCAGCCCAAGCGTCGCGTCATCCGGCCCCTGTTCCGCGACCGGCGGGGGATTCGAATTCAGGGCATGCACGACATGATGATTCAGTTCGGCAAGTGCTGCACACCGATACCGGGAGATTCGATTATCGGCCTGATCACGCGGGGGCGTGGCCTCTCCGTCCACCGGACCGACTGCCCGAACATCGCCGATCTGGCCGAAGACCCCGAGCGTATGACGGCTGTCGCCTGGGATCTCGAGGAAGAACAGGTATTCACGGTGCAACTGCGGGCCCTCGGCACCGACCGCAAGTTCTTCCTCGCCGACCTCACTCGTGTGATTTCGGACACGGGAGCCAATATCGTCGGCTGCTCGACACGCACGACGGCCCACCTTGCGGAGGACACGTTCTGGGTGGACGTGAACGACACAAGACAGTTGCATGGTCTGCTGAAGAAGATGCGGCGCGTGAAGGGCGTGACCGAGGTGCTGCGAGTTGATGAGTCCATGACCGACGCTGCGGTAATCGACCCGTCGAACTGGGTGGAGCCTCCGGTATAGTCGTCTCTGACCCTTGTTCAGTCGTTGTATCCCAACGCGTCACGGATCTTGCGGAACAGGACTGCCTCTTCGGGGTTGGTCATCTCACCACCACCATACGGCCCACCGAGTTGCTCCTCGGCCCAACCGTGGATGATCTGCACCTGCAAACGGCTCAAGTCCAGGGGCTCACCTGCGTCGAGGGCGTGCCGTAACTTGCGCAGGACGCGATCCTCATCAGGGAAGAAGGCCCCACGCCGGCGCCAGTCAAGAACCATGCGGAGTTCCCGCTCCGTCAAATTCAGGTGCACTGTGCCTCCTCCGTCCGCTCGTGCTCGTTGACATCGATCGAGCCGTCCAGGTATGTTCGATCCTCCGGCACCGCACCGACTCCGATGCGAGGATGGAACCGCACCCATGGCCGACACATCTGCCTTCCTGCCCCACATAGCCAGCATGGCGGGCTATCTGCCGGGGGAGCAGCCGCGCGACAGCCACGTCATCAAGCTCAACACGAACGAGAATCCCTACGCCCCCTCCCCCCTGGTGCTGGCACGCCTGCGGGCCGCCGTCGACAACGGTCTGCGGCGGTACCCGGATGCCGGTGCCAACGGAATCCGCCAGCGCCTGGCAGCATTGTTCGCCTTCCCGGCTGAGCAGTTTGTCATCGGCAACGGCTCCGACGAGCTACTCAACGTGGCGTTGCGCTGTTTCGCTGGTCCCGGCGACACCGTCGCCTATGCAACACCGAGTTATCCATACTACGCCAAGCTCATCGACCTGCAGGCGGCACAGGCGGTACCAGTCGAATTCGGCGATGACTATCGCCTGCCCCCTGCTCTGTCGGGCACGAACGCCGCCGTCACCTTCGTGCCGAACCCAAATTCACCAACCGGTACGGCTGTGTCCAGCACTGACCTTGACGACCTGGCGGCAGATCTGGATGGCATTCTCGTCATCGACGAAGCCTACGTCGACTTCTGCCAGGAGGGGGCCCTCGACCTGGTGCGTCGCCGCGACAACGTCATCGTCATGCGCACACTGTCGAAGTCCTTTTCCCTGGCCGGCATGCGCATCGGGTACTGCGTCGCCGCACCGGAAGTCGCGGCTGGCCTCTGGAAAGTGAAGGAGCACTACAACGTCAACAGCCTGAGCCAGATCGCCGCCGAGGCCGCCCTCGACGACATCGGCTGGATGCAGTCCAATGCAGAGCGCATCATCGCCACCCGCGGCCGTCTGACCACCCGGATGCGTGACCTCGGATTCCACGTCTGGGATTCGGCAGCCAACTTCATTCTCTGCCGCGTACCGACCGGCGCAGACGCCTGCCGGCTTCACGCCAACCTGCGCGACCAGGGCATCCTGGTCCGCTACTTCCCCGACAATCCCAGACTCGCCGACTGCCTGAGAATCTCAATCGGCACGGACGATGACATGGATCTTCTGCTGAAGGTGTTGAAGAGGTTGGTGTAGAAGGGCTCGAATGCGTGGGGGCACGCTGGACCGCTGGCGTGCGAAGGACAGGGGCAGCACCAGGCCAGGCGCAGGCATCGCGCAGCAATGCCGAATGGGTCGGCGTTGGTACGCGATCAGGTATGGTTTAAGCGTCAGCGTCCCCACTCTGCCGCAGGCATCGCGCAGCGATGCCGTATCGGTCCGCGTTGGTACGCGATTGGGTGTGGTTAACCGTCAGCGTCCCCACTCTGCCGCAGGCATCGCGCAGCGATGCCGTATCGGTCGGCGTTGGTACGCGATCGGGTGTGGTTAACCGTCAGCGCCGACCCGCGATCAGGTATGCTTAACCGTCAGCGCCGACCAGCGTCCCGCATCCGCTTCAGAACGTTGACCTCTGCGACTCCCAGTCCCACCTGGCGGGCGATGTCGTTGGGCGGCACGCCCTGCTCGAGCAGGTCCCGGGCGCGACGATAGGCCTCCCGGCTGCGGTCGGTCAGTTCCTCCCATTGACGATCCGCTTTGGCGGCCGGCGTATCGACTCGCTGACGACCCGCTGGCGCACCGGAGGCGGCGCGCGGACCGGTTGCGTCCGGCGTATCGATGGCCACGTGCTTCGGTCCGCCCACCGCTGTGACCCGCGGCGTCTGCACCTGACGATCAGCGACAGCCATCGGTGCCTCCACAGGAGGCGCCGGTGCGGCGACACGATCGGTCCTTGTGCCAGACCTGGCGATGGCATCCACGGCCGCGGACGGTCGCTCGAGACCGCGGCAGGCGCTTGTCAGGCGTTCGGTAACCCGCGTAAGAACCTGCTGTTGTTCCTCGAGGGCTTCTAGCCGACGGTCCATCGCCCGTTGCTGCTCCTGTAACCAGGACCGGAACCAGAGAGCCAGCCCTCCGGCAAGACACAGGAACAGCACATCGACGAAGATCAACTGCAGGGATGAGTCTGTGGTCGGGCTCATGGCTCACTCAGGTTTGGGTCGGAGGCGGCGACGGAATCGGGTATGGGTAGACGTATGATGAAGCAGGCGCCGTTTCCGGGCTCGCTTTCCACCGTGATCGTACCGCCGTGGTTTTCGATGATGCGATAACTGACGGCCAGACCGAGTCCGGTGCCGCCGCTGTCAGCACGAGTCGTGAAGAAGGGTTCGAAGATCCGTTCGATATGGTCGGCGGGAATTCCTGGGCCGTTGTCCTGGAAGCGGATCTCGAGCCAGTCGTCCTGTCGGCGGGCGTCGATGGCCAGATGGCCGCCCCCGGTCATGGCGTTCTCGGCGTTGAGTAGCAGGTTGATGAAGACCTGCTCGATCTCGCCCACATTGCCGAACAGATCGGGTAGATCAGCCTCCACCTGCACCTGGCTGCCGATCATCTTCTGGTCGAGTTGGTGTTTCGTCAGCGCACAGGCCTGCTGGATGGCGCCGGCGATACCAAATGGCTGACCTTCCGCTTCGATCGTGTTGTGACTGGCAAAGCCGAGCAGAGCGCGAATGATGCGCGAGATGCGCTTGACGTTGCTCTCGATCAGTTCCAGACCATCCACCAGCTTCGGGTTGTCCGCCTCGATACGGGCCTGTTGCACCAGCATCAGTTGCACACGGCTGAGAATGATCTGCAGGGGGTTGTTGACCTCATGGGCGACACCCCCTGACAACTCACCGATGGCAGCCTGCTTGGCTGACAGCAACAGCTGGCGCTGTTGCTGCTTGAGCCGTTGGTGCGCGGCCTCGACATCGGTGTAGAGTCTGGAGTTTTCCATAGCCGCCGCCGCCTGATTTGCCAGCACGGCAAGCATCTCGATCTCACTCTGCGTGAAGTCATCCTTAGGTCTGCTGCAATGCAGTGCGTACAGACCAATCCGCTTGCCCCGTACGCGCATGGGCACGAAGACAAAGGTGTGGCCGTCGGAACTCTCCAGGTCGTCGATGACGATGGGGCGTCCCTCGCGCAGGACCCAGTCGACGATACCGTCTTCCCATTGCGTCCGCACGCGCGCCTGCAACAACTCGCCCTCGCCCCGCAGAGAAATCGCCTCCAGGCGGGCGTCCTCATCTACCAGAGAGAAAACACCAGCCCCTTCGTAGGCTACGACCCTGCCGGACAGGCTGATCAGCTGATCGAGGATGTCCTCGACATCGAA
Organism: Candidatus Latescibacterota bacterium; assembly: GCA_036011085.1. Lineage (GTDB taxonomy): Bacteria > Latescibacterota > UBA2968 > UBA8231 > UBA8231 > UBA8231. Next base: position 26,837 of record DASCMS010000160.1, on the reverse strand, counting down.
GCTGGTACTGATGGCTTCGGACAGGTCATGCAGGTTGAGCAGCTCGTCCATCGACGCCCGCAACTGGGCGTACTCGCTCTGGCCGCTGGTGAGGCGTTCCTGTAGGAGCCGATTGGTCTCTTCCAGGGCGCCGACGCGGACCTGCAGTTCCTTTTCTGATTCGGTCAGCGAATCGAGGTGCAGACCCAGCTCCCAGGCGACGTCCGCATTGACGTCGGCGATGGTATGCAGCAGCTCGCGCGCCCGGTTGGATCCCGACGGCGTCTCTGTCCGGGGATCTGCCGGTCCTGGCTCGGGAGTGGTTGACACGAGAGAGTTCAGATTCAGCCGGTGACTGGAGTCACGCAGCCTCCTGCTCGGCTTCGCTGTCGTCGTCACCACCACGGGTGATGCTGGTGAAAGCCTCCGCTTTGCCATCTCCACCTGCAGTTCTTCCCCGTAGCCGAAGATCCGCTTCAGCGCCGCCACAGGCTCCTCATGGATACCGAAGACACGCAGGGCCGCAGGGTCCAGATGGGGCAGCTTGTCGCCGCCGCCGTCGCCGATCTTCTCGCGGCGGCAGAGGAAGTCGGCCAGGTGGATGAGAGAGGGCAATTCGGCTGTGCCGACGACGCGTCCCGGCGCGTGATGCATGGCGATGGTCTTCTCCAGCTGATCGGGCAGATTCCAGCGCTCGGCCAGCCAGCTGCCGACTTCGGCGTGAGTTACGCCAAGGACCTCTTCCTCGGCGTGGCCGATGTAGAGATCCTCTGTGCGCATCAGCTGCAGGACCTCGGAGAATTCTGCTGGGAAGTACTGGCTGAGAATCAGTCGACCGATGTCGTGCAGGATGCCGGCAGCGAAGGCTTCGCCGGGCATACGGTAGCGCAGTTTTCCTGCCAGCAGACGCGCCGACACGCCACAGGCGATGGAGTGTTCCCAGAATTTCTGGCGGTCGAACTCGTCGACGCCACCATCGGTGCCGGAGAAGCGCTCGAGGACAGAGACGCTCAATCCCAGATTCTTCACCGTTTCGAAGCCCAGCACGACGACGGCAAGATCGACGGTAGCGATCTCACGCGGGAACCCGTAGAAGGCCGAGTTGGCCAGCTTGAGGATCTTGGCCGTCAACGCCTGATCCGTGGAGATCAGCTGCGCTACTTTTCGCGCGTTGGTCTTCGGGTTGTCGATCAGGCTGATGAGTTCGGTGATCACCGTGGGCAACGTCGGCAGGCCGATGATGCTCTGGGTGATACGCTTCAGCCGCTGTCGCTTCTGCTCGTCCAAGCCTGGCGTCCGGTGTCTATGGAGTTGTCGGCTACGCCATGAACCGCTTGCGCAGCTTTACACGCAGGCTGAGGACGGCCTTGGTGTGCAGTTGTGACACGCGTGACTCCGACAGCTCGAGGACCTGACCGATTTCCTTCAACGTCAGTTCTTCATAGTAGTAGAGCGCGACGACGAGTCGCTCCTGTTCGGTGAGCTGCCCCAGGGAGTCGGCCAGCAGGTTGCGCAGTTCTTCGGCCTCGAGTCGCGTCAGGGCCGTCGAACTCTCCTGGGACTTGAGGGTGTCCACCAGTGGTACGGGTTTGTCATCATCGTCGCCGTGGGTCACATCGTCCAACGACAACAGAGACGTGGAACTGACGTCGTCGATCATGCTGTAGTACTCTTTCAACTCGACGCCGAGACCGGCGGCCAGTTCCACCTCCGTGGGACTCCGGCCCAGCTCGCTCTCGAGTCTGGAGATGGTCCGTTCGATCTCACGCGAGCGCGCTCGCGTGGATCGGGGAACCCAGTCCATGCCACGCAACTCGTCGAGGATGGAACCACGCACGCGCAGGGAGGCATAGGTCTCGAACTTGACGTTCTTGTCCGAATCGAAGTTGTGATAGGCTTCGATGAGGCCCACAACTCCGGCGTTGATGAGGTCATCCATCTCCACCGATCGTGGCAACCCGATGGCGAGTCTGCCGGCGATGTACTTGACCAGCGGGAGATAGTCCTCCAGCGGGCCTTTCTCGCCCTTGCCGGGACCGGTAGACCCCGTCGACTGTTTCTCGTATTGCCGACTGGCGCGCTGAGCAGGAGTGTTCTTGGCGCTCATGGGGTTGCCCAGACCTCCTGGAGTGGCTTGCGGCGGATGCGTGACGATGGGTGCTCGAAACGACGCAGGACCCGGTGGAGAAAAGCCCCCACTGTCTGTGACGCAGGGAGAGTCTGTTTCTCGGCGAGCCGGTTGGCGATACGCACGACAGCCGCCGCCGGGGAAGACGGAAAGGACAGGACGAAGGGAGTCTGGTCCTTGGCAGCTGTACGCACAACTCGATTGAAAGGAATATAGCCCAGATTGTCAATCGGTTGAGCGGATCGGTCACACCCAGATCGTCGGCCGTGGCCGGCATCAACTGCATGAGCCCGCGGGCACCTGCCGACGACACGGCCATGGCATTGCCGCCCGACTCGGTGTAGACGATGGCCTGCACGAGAGCTGCATCGACATGATTGAGACGGCTGTGGTGCTCGATCAGCTCGCGGTAACGCGCCGTGCGCTCGAGACGGGCCGCGTCGAGGGGCGGGCGCCGCGTCCTGCCCGGCGATGGCTGCAGTGCGATCCGTCGACGTGTGGTGGCGACGGGTTTGCGTCCCGATTCGCCGAGGCTCCGCCGGGCGATGTCCAGGGCCTCGGTTGCACCAAAGGAGCGGCGGGCGATGGCGGTCAGTGTCTGTTCTTCGGTCGAGGCGGCGAAGCCCTCGGAGGCCAGCAGTCCGGCGAGCAACACGGCCGGTCGCAGAAGCCGACGACAGGTGGAGGTGGACGGTCTCGGAGTCAGCATCGCGCTCAACCTGTGATATCCAGCAGGCGCCCGTGTTGGGCGGCAGGTAGTGTCGGTGTCCGGCCCCGGGGATCGTAGACGCCAGAGCCGGTCAACCCCTGTTCCGGCAGCGTCGAGAAACGTTCGGCCAGGGCGCCCTTCTCCTCGATTGACAGGGTGGCTGACAGTTCCGGTGTCGATGTGGGCTCGACGGTACGGACCGACGTGGCGGCTGCCACCTTCGGCGGGGTCACCATCTTCGGCGCCGCCTGCGAGTGCTGTTGCACCCCATCGTCAGCCACGGTGACGTCGAAACCCGGACGTGTGGACCCCTGTGCGGGAATCCGGGGTGGTTGTGCGGCGCGGACATTCATGATTTGGTCGATGCGCTAGATGTCGAGGGACCGGTTGATCATGTCCTTGGCGGCGGACAGGACCGTGGCGTTGGCTTCGTAGGCACGGGAGGAGGCGATCATGTCGACCATCTCGGTGACCACGTTGACATCGGGATAGACGACGTAGCCGTCCTCGCGTGCATCCGGATGATTGGGGTCGAGGACCATGCGCGGCTTGATGGGCTCTTCGCGGACCTCCTGGGTCATGACGCCCGAGCCGGTGAAGATCTCGTCCGGGCGAGGCTCGCCTTCGAGCATGTGATTGCCATCGGTTCGCAGGAGACGACTCTTCTTCTGCTCCAGCATGGTGGAGAACTTGGTCAGCTTCGGTGCCTCCAGCATGACCATACGGCGGCGCTTGTACGGCCCCCCCTCATCCGTCCGTGTGGTGTCGACGTTGGCGATGTTGCTGGCGATGGCCGTCATCTTGCGCCGTTGGGCACTCAGGCCTGTAGCGCTGATGTCGAGCGTGTCGAAGATCTGCATGATGATGTCCCGGTTGTCGGTTACTGGATGGTTGGAGTCTGGCGGCCGTCAGCCTGAGCGACCGGTGATGGCTTTGCGCAGTCCGTCGAAGCCGCCGGACAGCAGGCGCGCGCCGACGTTGAAGTGCAGGTGGTTCTCCGCCAGATCGGTCATTTCCTTGTCGATGTCAACGTTGTTCAGGCCGGTGTCATTGAGCCCGGATTCCGGTTCGTAGACCTCGGGGGCGCTCACCGGTTGCGGTACCTCCATGTGCCGCGGATCCGTCACAGTGCCCTCCACGGCGGGTTTTCTGACAAAGGAGTTAAGGTATTCCTGGAAGCGCAGGTCCTGCTTGCGGTACCCGGCGGTGGAGACATTTGCGATGTTGTTCGAAATCACCCGCTGGCGCAGCTGGGTGACGTCGAGGACCGCGTTGAGGGCGGGGATCTTCGTCTTGTTGAAGATGACTTTGTTCAGAAACATGACTCGATACGCTCCGTCCTCTGTGGGTGAGTCCCTCGGACCGCCATTCCTTGACGTGGTCCGGGCATGGTCCTTCGAGGGCGAAGGGAGCAATTCCTATGCCATTTCCGGGGTGCGGAAATCGCAATAGACTGTGAGCCAATGAGTTACGGGGGCCCGCCAGGCTCTGCACGGACGGGATGATCAGAGTGGGGACAGGAACTTTGTCCCGGCTGGCGGGCGGGGTGGAAAGAGTTGCCGGCTCAGTCGATGCGCGCCGAGATCCTCGGAGCGCGTCCCCCCCGCTGGTGCATGCTGGCGAGCATATCTCCGAGCAGGCCGGTTGAGAAGAACTGGATGCCGACGATGATGAGCAGGACGGCTAGCATCAGCAGCGGGTGCCGGTTCTGGATATTGCCTGCCTGAAACCACAGATACGTGATGTAGGCACCGATGGCGCTGCCTGCCATCGTGCTCAGCAGGCCCAGACTGCCGAACACGTGCATCGGCGTGGTCATGAAGCGCACGATGAAGGTCACCGACAGCAGATCGAGAAACCCGTTGAGCAGTCTCCTGGCGCCAAACTTCGAGACGCCGAACTGACGCGCGTGATGGGTGACGGGAATCTCCGTCACGCGGTATCCGGCCCAGTGGGCGATGGCCGGCAGGAACCGATAGAGTTCGCCATAGAGATAGGGCAGTGCATCCTCGGCGACTTCGCGACGATAGATCTTCAGGCCGCAGTTGAAGTCGTGGAGTCGGATCCCGGAGACGGCCGAGGTCACCAGATTGAATACTTTCGAGGGCACCGTCTTCGAGATCGGATCGTGACGTTTCCTCTTCCACCCTGACACCAGATCGTTGTCCTTCGACAACGCCTCCAGCAGGTTTGGAATCTCCGCCGGATCGTCCTGCAGGTCGGCGTCCATGGTCACGATCAACTCGCCACGCGCCTCGCGGAACCCTGTCGAGAGAGCCGCCGCTTTGTGGTTGTTGCGACGGAAGCGCACCGCGCGCAGCCAGTCAAAGCGGGTTGCGAGCTGTTCAATCACACCATACGAGCCGTCCGTACTGCCGTCGTCGATGAAGATCGCCTCTGCCGGCCGGCCCAGGTCCCGCAGGACGGAGTCGATCTTCTCGCAGAGAGGGGGCAGGCTCTCCTCCTCATTAAAGAGGGGGACGACGATGGACAGATAGATCCCGTCGGTGCCCCCTTCGGGGTGGCTGCTTCGATCGGTCATGGTCCCTTTCTGATGAGTATCTCGAGCTGTCTGACGAGTTGTTGCCACTTCGTGTTCCCGGGCTGGGCTCGCCGCGCTCTCTGCGCCGCCTCGAGAGCCTCGGGGAATCGGCCCTGAGCGGCCAACGCCAGCCCCAGGTTTCCATGCCAGTCCGACCGCTCCGGCTCCAGATCCAGAGCTCGACGCAGTCTGGCCTCACCGGCGGATGGTTGACCGGCCTTGACCAGCAGGGCGCCCAGGTTACCGACGATGACCGCGTCCTGCGGCGCCGTGTGCGCTGCCTGCTCCAGCACGGCGATGGCCGAATCGAGATGGCCGGCCGCCAGATGGTCGAGACCCAGGGCCAGCAGCAGCCGCGGATCGCCGCGCAACGATACAGCCTGACGCCGCGCCGTCACAGCCTCCGCCTGCTGCCCCGATCCCTTCAGGGCATCGGCCAGCAGAGAGTAGTTGTCCGCCGTCAGTCCATCGATGCCGATGGCGTGGCGCAGTGGTTCGATGGCACGGGCCCACTGCCCGGTAGCCCCCAGGGCCCTGGCCAGCAGGCGGCTTGCCCCGGGGTTGTTCTCGTTCAGCTCGAGGCTGCGTGTCAACGCCTCGACAGCCTCCCCATGGCGCTTCATATCGAGGGCCATCTTCCCCCGCCAATGATGGTAGGTAGACTCGTGCCCGCGCCAGCTCACGGCGTTGCGTAGAGAGAGAATGGCACGATTCCCATATCCCTCGGACCGATGGTGCTGGCTCTGCAGGAAATATACGTCTCCCAGCAGCATGCACAGACCGCTGTACATGCCTGATGCTGCGATGATGGCGATAGTGGTCAGGAGCCCGACACGACGCCACAGCCCGGTCAGTGAGAATCGCCCCTCGCTTCCGGCCAGGTGAGTCGTAGCGCCAGCCACGAGCCCGCACAGAATCCAGACGTGTGTCCCGGAGACCGGATCCCGCAGATTGAAGCTGAAGAAGGCGTGGGTCGTGGCAGCAGCCAGTGCGCCGAGGCATCCCACCGCCAGCGATCGGTCCACTTCCCGGTCGGTGAGATCGACCTGTGCCAGCCGCCACGCCGACCACAGACCGGCAGCCAGCAGCCATACGAGGGCCGCCGCGCCGAAAACACCCGCGTCGGCCCAGGTTTCGAGGTATTCATTGTGCGCGTGATACGGCTGGTTGCCACGCCGTCCCATCAACTGCTGCCACTCCCTCTGGGCAATGGTGCTGCGATGTGCGGGCAACTCGAGACCAAAGTGACCGGGACCGACGCCCAGCCAGGGACTGTCAGCCACCAGTTCCAGACTGTCGCGCCAGATCAGCAGCCGCATGGCGCGCGAGAAGTGAGCCGGGTCGAATGTCGTCATGGCTCGTGCCCAGGAGGCGTCGACGACCTCCTCGATGGCGTCCGCCGCCGTGCCCCCCCCCGTCAGAGGAACGGACTCCAGCACAAAACCGGCAACCGGACTCAGAAGTCCAGCTGCGAGCGCCGCCAGCAACAGGCGCCGTCCCCATTCTTTGGCGCGCGGCGCTGCCCAGACCATGGCAACGGCGGCGACGCCCACACCAAACCAACCGCCCCGACTGCCCCCCAGCACGAGCATCACGGCACAGATCGCCGCCACGAACCCGGCCAAGACCCTGAACCGGGTCGACCACCGAGGCACAGACCAGCCGCCGTACACCGACAGTGCCAGTGCCAGAGGCAGAACGATTTCGATGTAGTGGGCGACGAAATTCGTGTTGCCCAACGATGACAGTGGAACTCCCCGGAATACGGTGGGTAAGGACATCAAGTCGTAGCCCACCACCTGCAGCAGACCGATGGCACTGACCACGCCGGCAAGGCCGAGCAGGCACAGCACGAGCCGCCGTGACCGGGTCGGATCTCGAGCCAGATCGGCGCTGACGACGAACAGTGCCAACCACTGGGCCCAGGCCAGCCAGGTCTCCAGGGCGAGCATGAGATTGCGTGCGCCGCTGGCGGCCACCGCAGAGATCGTGAGCAACAGGATGAATGGCAGGTGCAGGGCAGATCGTGGCCACACCATGTGGCCCTCGAGGAGACGGGCCAGACCCCAGGCAAACACCGCAACGCCGGTGACCATGTGGAACAAGGCGGTCTTGCCGAGGAAGTTGTCTGCCAGCCTCGGCGTGTAGAGCAGCGTTACGGAGACGACCATGGCCATGATGGTGATCTCCGAAGCCCGCAGCAGGATCATCGCCCACCGCTGACGATCCGCCGTCATGCGTCCTCCCCTGCCCGGCCGCTGGCCAGGCCCATGAAGGCGAGCCCGAGGGATCCGGCAGCCACGTTCAGCGCCACATCCTTCAGTTCGAAAAAACGCTGGGGCAACACCCATTGTATCGTCTCATCACCAAAGCCGATGGCAGCCGTCAGGCTGAGAGCCCAGGCGTAGGCTGCCCGGGGTCTCATATCGAGAAGCAGCGCCCGGCAGAGCAGATAGGCCATGAACCCGTACTCCAGCAGATGCAGGCGCTCGGCGGGAAACCGGCCGAAAACCGATAGCAGCCAGGCGTACAGTCCAAGTACGACGGCCAGCGCCGCCAGCCTCCAGTGCACGCCTTCGAGCCGCGCCCGGCGCCAGGATCGGGCACCCAGGGCCAGCGCCAGGCCACCGACGAGGATCGTCCCCAGGTGGGAGATGCCGGCGGCGCCTGCGTGTTCTCTGAGTCGCTGCCACACATCGGGAAAGACCGGCACGGTGGCGTAAACGAAGATGACATATGCCACGGCGGGTCCCCAGGCCCGGATCCTGGCCTCACCGAAACGCTGCAGACGCGGCCAGAGAAGGGCCCCGGCGATGGCCAGCAACAAGGCCCACGCCGTGGCATCGGCCACGGGGATCCCCCCCAGCCATAGGCCGAGGTCGAGCAGGCCGAGGGCCAGGCCGCAGGCCAGATTGACGAGTTCGTCTGCTGTCCGGCTCGTAGCCCCGGCGAGAAGGAACAAGCTCCCGGAGAACGACCATCCACCAGCGTCGGAGGGTGCCAGGTCGAAGGTCACCCAGTCGCTCGCCGCTGACGGTTGTCCTTTCGGGTAGACGCGGAAGCGCCACGGATTGTACAGGACGAGGGAATTCCAGAAGTCAGCATGGAAGGGACCGTAGGAAGGCGTGTTCGACGACACGTCGAGCATGCCATCCAGGTGATAGGCCCCGCGACCGATCTCATACTCGATCGTGTATGGCTCACGTGGACCCCCACTCCACTCCAGTTGAATCGTCTGCCCGGCTCCGATGTACTCGAAGGTATCGCCTGAGGCGGGAAAGAAGATGTCAGTCCGCGCCTCGCCGACCGATGACGACGTCTCAGCTGCCGGGGCAGGTACCGCAACCGGGCCCTGGACCCGGGGATTGGCCAGCCTCCAGGCGGTCAGCAGTGTCAGCAGGCTGTCAGCAACCTGAGGATGATCCCGGGAGACCTCGTCGTCCTCCCGCGGATCAGCGGCCACGTCATACAGTTCGACCGCGCCTTCGGGTGTGCTCCAGATCAGCTTCCACTTGCCGGTGCGAATGGCGAGCGTGCGGGAGGCGTACTGTTCCATATCCGCGCCGTAGCCTCCGTGGGAGGTCTCCAGATACACCGGTCGAGATGGCAGGGAGCCGCCGGAAAAAAGCGGCCGCAGGGAGCGGCCCTGTACGCCGGCGGGAATCGGGGCCCCCACCATCTCCAGGAGCGTCGGCATGACGTCGATGGCCTGCACGATCTGCTCGTCGATGACGAGGCCGGGCGGCAACAGCCTGGGTGCCCAGAAGATCAGGGGGATGCGGATCACCTCTTCAACGAGGCTGCCCTCTTTGTGCGTTGACACGTGACCGATGACGCCGTGCTCGAGCAGTTCTTCCCCGTGGTCGGCGGAAACGACGACGATCGTATTGTGGTGCAGTCCCTGCTCCCGCAGCACGCGCCCGAGGCGGCGGAACAGACGGTCGTCCATGCGTCGGACCTCGCCGTCGTAGAAGGCATCGATCCAGCGCTTGTCCCACGGCGCGAAGTCGAGTGTGCCTCGGGGCAACAGTACCTGCGTCTGTACGAGGTTCACCTTCTCGTTGGCCAGGAAACGCCGCACCCAGGACATCGGATTCCACCGGTGACCGAAGGCGTTGCCGGCGAACAGGGCTTCGTACTCCTTCCCGGGGGCATAGGGCTGGTGCAGATCACGGTAGTGGTAGTAGAGGAAGAAGGGCTGGTCGCTGCTGCCGGCCTCTTCCTCGAGCCAGCGGAACAGCAGCTCGTCGCCGTCATCCACGTAGCGGTTTCGACCCGGCCACGGCTCCAGTCCAAAGTGCTGAAAGTTGGGAATGTCGGTGAGGAAGAAGGTGTCCGGCGCCCGGTACCCGACGCCGCGCAGAGCTTCGGCCAGCGTCGTCACGGACGGGTCCATGCTGCGCCCCCTGATGTCGACGCCGTGGGCGGGAGCATAAAGCGAGGTGTGGATTGACACGAGGCCAGGGGCCGTCCATCCGGATGTGGTGAAGGCCTGCTTGAAGAAGACCCCTGAGGCGCTCAAGCTGTCCAGGTGTGGGCTCGTGGCGTGAGGATAGCCATCGTAGCCGATGTGATCTGGCCGAAAGGTGTCGACCGTGATCAGCAGAATATTCGGGCGTTGCCTGTCGGCAGCACCAGCTTCCTTCGGCCCCATGAACAGAGCCGTGAGACACGTGGCCAGGAGACCGAGGCACAGGCGCTGAGCGTGGCTGCTAGGCACGCGCTCGGCTCTCCTTCCACCACAGGCCGTATCCGAGAAGCACCATGGCGGTGGCGGCACAACATCCCGACAGGATCCGATCGTCGTCGAGGGCGAAGACGGCGGCGGCGCTGAACAACCCGGTCACCACGAGGGCGACGGCATCGACCTGCAGATGACTCCAGCCGGCCTGCACAAGCCGTTGATAGAGGTGCTGATCGTGAGCCCGCATGACGTTCTCACCCTGTAGCCAGCGACGGGCCATCGTGTACGTCGTGTCCACCAGGTAGGCGGACAGCGGCAATGCGGACAGCCAGAGCGGGATGCCTTCGCCGGAGACGGCCAGCGTGATCGTGCCCAGCAGGAATCCCAGACTCAGGGAGCCGACGTCTCCCATGAAGAGGCGCGCCGGTGGCGCGTTGAACAGAGCGAACCCGAGACAGGCGGCGATGAGGATGATCGGTGTCGTCTGCAGGGAACTGTCCGTGGATGCCAGCAACAGCGCCATCGCCAGACCCATAGCCGCCGTCTGCGTCACGGTGAAGCCATCGATGCCGTCCATGAAGTTGAAGACGTTCATCAGCCACATCAGCCAGCCCACGGTGATCGCCGCCACCAGGGGGCCCGGCGCCAGCACCCAGTCGCCGGTCAACTGGACGGGTGTCGCTGGAGCCAGCAGGACCCAGCCTGCTGCCGCGACAAGCTGCAGCAGGAGCTTGCGCCCGACGGACAGCGGCCGGCCCAGGTCATCGACAGCCGCCACGAGGAGAATGGCGAGAGCCACCAGCAGCGCCTGTCGCCAGGCTACCGGTACGGGGGCCAACAACAGTCCCGCCGCCATGCCGGCGCTGATGCCGATACCACCTGCGGTGGGTGTTGGCCTCGAATGGGCGCTGCGTTCATTCGGCACGTCGACGACACGCCAGCGTCGGGACACCTGCAGCACTGCCGTGGTGACGATGACGGTGACCCCCAAGGTGAGGGCCGCCGCCTGAACTTCAGCCACCGTCACGGGTGTCCCTCCTCCGTCGCCAGGATTCGCTGCAGGGCGTCGCCGAATGACAGCGGCGAGAATCCCAGGTCTCTGCGTGCGGGTTCGATATCAAAGGCCTTGTCTTCCAGCATGCGTCGTACCTGTTCCGCCCGAACCGGCAACGTCAGACCCAACGCTTCGATGAGTCCCAGTACGGACGCGGCGGCCGCAGCCGGCACAGGGACCGTACGCGGCCGCTCGCCGACGAGATGGCCGATGGTCGAGACCAGTTCGTCCCACGTCAGTGGTCGAGCACCGGCGATGGCGTAGGTCTGACCCCGTGCCCGGGAATTCGTGGGACAGGCGAGGACCGCATCCAGCACGTCCTCGACGTACACGGGCTGGTGCAGTCGGGCCCGCCCCACGGCGGGAATCAGGGCGCGACGTCGGACACGGTCCACGAGGCGACTGATGTTGCGATCGTCGCCATCCCCGAAGATCATCGATGGTCGCAGAATCGTCCACGATGCTGACGTGGCTGGACCAGGGGTGATGGCCGCCGACTCCCCCTGCAGCACCTGATCGACGGTGGCCGAAGGCACCCGTGACAGGGCCCGCAGGGAACTGACGATGACGACATGCTCGACATCGGTGGTCAGGCTTCGCAGCAGATTGGCAGTGAAGCGAACGTGGGCAAGGTGGTAGACGTAACGCACCCCGCCGAGGGCAGACACCAGAGAATCCGGTTCTTCGAGATCGCCCTGGATGATCTCGACGTGCTCCGGCATCCCCGCCAGATCGCTCGTCGAACGGGCCAGCACACGGACATGGGCCCCGCAGCCGCGGAGGCGGTGCAGCAGACGCCTGCCCGTGTACCCGGTGCCGCCGGTGACGAGAACGGTCTGTGTCTCTGCCACTTCCCTACAGCCCGTGGAGCCACGGCCGTACGGCGCGACTGCCGAGTCGAGATCGAGCCTGCAACAGCCGTCGTCGCCGCCAGGTACCCGGCAGGAGACGGAGAACGTCCGCGATACCGCCAAGAAGATGAGGGACGCGCAGGGGCTGGCGGAGACACAGATACGGCCAGAGCGCCAGATCGGTCAACATCAAGGCGGCGCCCATCTCCACGAGGAGTCCGGGCGGCGCGTTCTTCAACAAGGTCAGGTAGCGGTTCTTCAGGACATGGCGCTGGAAGACGGCGGGTTTCTCCAGGAAACGGAGGGCACCGCCGAGGGAACCGGAGCCCACATGATGGGCTCTCGCGTCGGGAGTATAGCGGACCGTCCACCCCAGCGACCGCAGACGCCACGCCAGGTCGATGTCCTCGCCATAGCTGAAATAGCGGTCATCGTAGATCTCGCCCGTCACATCGGCGGCCTCGTCGAGGGCCGCACGTCGGAAGAGCACGGCGGCACCGCTGGCACCGAATACTTCGCGTGCCGGACCGTCGGCCGTTTCGGGTCGCATGCGCAGCTGCCGACGCAGGCGAAACCCGCCGCCGATGGTGCGGCCCGTGGCTTCCTCGTAGAAGCTGCCGGTCACGGCTGCCGCCTCCCCATGGTCGTCGAGGACTCTGACCGCGGCCCGGACGAATCCGGGATCCAGATAGACGTCGGTATTGAGAGCCAGGACATAGGGCGTATCGGTGGCGGCGATGGCCCGGTTGTAACCGGCACAGTAGCCTTCGTTGCGGTCCGACCGAAACAGACGCACAGCGTCTCCCCGCGCCGCCAGCCAGGCGTCGGAGCCATCGGTGGAGCCATTGTCGACAACGACGATTTCGTCCAGGCCCGTCGTCTGTGCCTCGAGGGCGGCGAAGCATTTGGGCAGGTAGGGTGCGCCGTTCCAGTTCGCCAGAGCGGCGGCGACGGCGATGGTCACCGGGCGTTGACTCAACCGTCCGTGACGGCGGCGACGCTCTCGAGCTTGCGCGACGTCACCCAGGCGGCGATATCGGCCTGCAGGCGACGGTATTCATCGAAGACGACGGGTTTCTTGCTGCGCTCCAGCCGCGACAGACACTTCAGGTAGTGGTGTTTGGCCACGAGGAATTCGTCATCGGCCTCCGCCACCCGGTCCGCCTCCGCCAGGGCTTTCGCCTTCTTCCAGGCAACCCGGGCCATCTGCCACAGATTGTAACGCTGGATGCGATTGGCTTCCCGCATCACGCGCAGAGCCTCACCTGAGTGGCTGCGCTGATAGACCATGGCCAGGGCCTTGAAACCGAGATCGGCGTAGTCCTGCATGCGACCGCGGAAAGCTTTCTCCGCAAGGGCTGCGTCGATGTAGATCTTCCCCAGAGAAAGCAGTTGCTCGTTGACGGCATTGCTCCAGCGGGTGATCTGGATCGTCATCGGCTTCGAACTGTTCGTCGTGCCCTGGTAGCGCTCACGGGCGCTCGCCATCGTTTCCATCATGCGCGTATGACGATCGACGACGGTGGCCTCGTGCAGGCGGATCTGCTGAGTGACGTACTGGCGCGGATCACCACCCTCTTCCGCAGCCAGTTCGCTGAGCACCGCGTACAGTCTGAGAAACTCCTTGAAGTAGGTGGTCCTTACCTCGTCGTCGAGGCTGCCCGCCTCGGGGGGCACGACGATGTCTTCTGCCTTTCTTCGCTGTTCCTTGGCCAGCTGGTCACGGATCTCCTTGCGGCTGGCCTCCCATGACTTGGCGATCGCCATGTCGAGCAACCCACGGGCCGGCCCCAGGAGCTTCTTCTCCTCGGGATCGATGTCATAGATGAACTCGCGCGCTTCGAACACGTAGTAGAGGGGGTTGCGCGACATGACCGTCCCTGACTTCTGACGGGAGCGGTAACCGATACCGTAGGACTGGCCGCTGGCGATGACCTCCTGCCAGAACACGTCCAGCGAATCCGGATTGTTGATATGCTTGCACATCTCGGCCAGCCACGTCTCGTCGATGCTGGCCGGCGTCGCCTCGATCTGGGCGAGGAGAATCTTGATAATATCCTCCTCGTCCTGGGCTTTGACCTGTTCAGGGGACAACTCATCCTTCGCCGGCGTTGGCGGCGTGTCCATGACGAGACGGGGAGGAGGGGCCGGCGTGGCCGCCGGCGATGGCGGCGTCAACAGACTCATCGCCGCTCCGGCCACAGCCGCGGCGATCAACAGGCCGCCCAGGTAGAGAGGGAGTGATTTCACCGCGTACCCCGAATCCTCGAATTCAAATCCGTAAACCGTCGTATCTTTATGTTTACTTCGAAGTTACCACATTCCATTCCAGGTCGCCACAGCTCCGGAGTGCCCTTGATTCCCCTGTCTGCCAATGCCCACATCCACATCATCGCCGCCTGCGGCACGGCGATGGGGGCCCTTGCCGGTATGCTGCGGCACCGGGGATTCCGGGTGACGGGCTCTGACTCGCATGTGTATCCGCCCATGAGCGACTTCCTCCGGAATGAGGGCATCGACCTGTTTTCCGGCTTCGATGCGAACCATCTCCTGCCGGCGCCGGATCTTGTCGTCATCGGCAATGCCGTGTCTCGCGGCAACGTCGAGCTCGAGGCCACCCTGGACGCGGCACTTCCCTACGCCCATCTGCCCGAGCTCCTGCGCGACCTCTTCCTGCCGGGTCGGCTCCCCCTGGTGGTCAGCGGCACACACGGCAAGACGACTACGACAGCCCTCACCACCCACCTGCTGCGCACGGCCGGGGCCGATCCGTCGTGGCTTGTGGCCGGCCTGCCGCGCGACCTTCCTCGCCCCTATCATGTGGCCGACGGCGACTGGTTCGTCCTGGAAGGTGACGAATATGACAGCGCCTACTTCGCCAAAATCCCCAAGTTCCTGTTCTACCGCCCCCATCTTCTCGTCGTCAACAACATCGAATTCGACCACGCCGACATCTATCGCGACCTGGATGACATCCTTCGAGTGTTCGGCCAACTCGTCAACCAGGTTCCTCGAACCGGACTCATACTGGCCGGCGGAGACGACGCCAATGTCGCCGCCGTCGTCGACCAGGCCCCGGCGCCGGTGCAGACTTTCGGTCTTGGCCCGGACAATGACTGGCGCGCCGTCGACGTTCGGCAGGAGCACGGCTCGCAATCCTTCGAACTGATCGGCCCGCAGGGAGAGGCCGGCCGGCTGTGCCTGCAGTTGACGGGACAGCACAACCTCAGAAATGCTCTCGCGTCTGTGGCGGCGGCAGCCTTTGCCGGGTACGACCCGACGACGCTCGGACCCGCCCTCGGGAGTTTTATCGGCGTCCGACGCCGACAGGAACACCTCGGTTCACCGGCGGGTGTCACCTTGATCGACGATTTCGCCCATCACCCCACGGCCGTCTCTCAAACCCTGGCCGGATTGCGGGCCGCCTACCCCGACAGCCGCCTCTGGGCAGTCTTCGAACCGGCGAGCTCGACCAATGCTCGTGCCACTTTCGAGACGGAATACGTCGACGCCTTCCGTCATGCCGACGCCGCCATCATCGCCTCCGTTGTGCGGCCGGAACGCAGTCGGGATGACGAGCCGTTTTCACCAGAGCGCCTCATCCGTCGACTGCAGGACCATGGCACCGAAGCGTGGTTTCTGGCCGACGCCGAATCCATCTCAGAGTATCTCGGGGCGCAGACGGAGACCGGCGATATCGTGGTCTTCATGAGCAATGGAGGTTTCGGTGGTGTGCAGGCAAGAACGCTGGCGGTACTCGAAGGACGAACCCGTGTCTGAACCGGGCCCGCCACCGACGCTGCGCCCGGCGGCGTTGCGCCCCGGGAATCGACTCGCCCTCATCGCCCCTTCCCGTCCGTCTGAGCCCTCGCGACTGAGCGTGGCCACGGCCTGGTTGCAGAATCGCGGCTACCAGGTCCAGCCGGGATCCCGGATTCACGATCGCTACCACTATCTGGCGGGTAGGGACGCCGACCGCGCCCGGGACGTGATGGATGCTTTCCTCGACGACGATGTGGACGGCATCCTCTGCGTCCGTGGCGGCTTTGGCACCGGCCGGTTGGTGGACCTGCTGGATTACGACGCCATCGCCGCTCACCCCAAGCCCCTCATCGGCTTCAGCGACAGCACGGGTCTGCAGCTGGCCATCCACCGACAGACCGGCCTGGTCGCTTTCACCGGCGCCCTGGCCGACACCGACCTGGGTCGCCGTTGTGTCGATCCCCTGCTGGCCGACAGTCTCTGGCGCCTTCTGGAGAGGACCGAGCCTTTCGGTGCACTGCCAGGCGAAGAGGCACAGCTCACAGCGATTCAACCAGGCCAGGCGGAGGGCCCCCTCCTGGCGGCCAACCTGGCATTGCTCTGCAGCTTGCTGGGCACGCCCTACGCCCCCTGCTTCGACGGTGCCGTGCTCCTCATCGAGGATGTTGCCGAAGCCCCCTATCGCATCGACCGCATGCTGACTCAACTGCGTCTGTCGGGGGTGTTCGAAGAAGTCTCCGCCCTGGTTCTGGGCGTTTTCCGGGATTGCTTCACAGCTGCCGACATGGAAGACTCCCCGACGCTGGTGGAGATCGTCAAGGACGCGGTCGGCCACCGCCAACTGCCCGTTGTCGGCGGCGTCGCCTACGGACACATACGACGCCGCACCGTTCTCCCGATCGGGGTTCGCACCCATGTCGACGGTGATGCCGGTCTGGTGCGAATCATCGAGTCAGCAGTATGCTGAGCGCGGCACCGGATCGCGGTCGAGTGCAGGAATCTTCTCCGGGTGCCGACAATGAAACTATGAACCGGCGACTCACTCTCAGTCTTCTCCTGGGCATGGTTCTTGTGACCGCTGCTTGGGCGCAGGATACCGGCGTTCGCCGTCTGGGCGACGAATTGCTCACAGCGAAGGATGTGTCCGTGCGACGCAAGGCGGCCCAGGGGCTCGGCCGCGCCAGTACGAATCAGAGCGTCCGCATCCTCAACCAGGCCATGCCCACGGAGTCGAGTATCCAGGTCAGACTGGAGATTGTCCGTGCCCTGCGCACGATCTCTTTTCAACGGTATCCTGGATATCGGAACGCCCTGGTGGCACTGGGAAGTGCCGCCGACGACGACAACGAACAGAACGAGTTGGTACGCCTGCGGGCCACCGAAGCCTTGTGGGAGGCGGGAAAAAAAGACCTGCTGGACCCGGTCCCCCTGCTGGAGCGGCAACTGACCGACCGCAGTGAGAGACTACGGCTGTCGGCGGTTCTGATGCTGCGCAAGAACGGTTCACCGGAGGCTGCGGAGGCTCTTGGCAGGGCCCTCCTCGACAAGAGCCTGACGGAGACGGTCAGGCTGGCATCGATCGATGCCCTGGGTGCGGTGTCCCTGTCGGCTCCTGGCGCTTCTGGACGCCCCGTCATCGAAGCCAACATCGCTGTCGCCAGCCATCTGGGGATTCCCCCCCTGCCGTCCCTGCGCGCCCTGGAGCTTCGCCACGAACGCCAGATCGCCTACCTGGCCGCCCTGGTCCGTGACCCGGACAGTTCGGACACTCTGGTGCTCAAAGCGGTCAAGTCGATGGGCCGGGTGAAGGACCATGCGTCGATCCCCAGTCTGCGGCAGCTGATCGAGACGCATCCCAGCCTGGCGGTGCGCAAGCAGGCCACCAGCGTTCTCAGTCACGTGCTGGCCCGGCAGTACGAGTAACGGCAGCTCTCTTCAGGAACTGGTCGCCTGGGTCTCACCGAGAACGGCGGCGACGGTCTCCGCAAAACTGTCCACCTTGATGGGCTTCTTCAGGACGGCGTGAACGGCGTCGGGAGGGGTCTTGCGGATGTCGTCGTCAACCCAGCCCGAAAGTACGATGACGGGCACATCGTTGCCCTGGTCACGCAGCGTGAAGAGCAGCTGCTCGCCATCCACGGGTCCCGGCATGCGCAGATCGAGGATGATCAGGTCGATATCGTGCTGCTGCAGCTGGTCCATCGCCTGCCAGGCATCAACTGCCGGCAGGGCCACGTACCCTCGACCGTTGAGGATCTTCACCACCAGCGTCCGGACATAGGCGTCGTCATCGACGACGAGAATCTTCTTCGGAATCATGCCCGGAAGGTACAGGCGGCGACTCGCCCGTCAAGGAATATGCGCCCCACGCATGACTCCTCTGGCACCCGTCAGCGGGTGCTCTGCCTCCCACATCGATTCCATTTCCGTTCCTCCTGTGAAACCTTAACTCATTGTATTCTGTTCACTTACGATATTATTCCAGAGTCGGCACGGTCCTTGCAGCCCGGTGTGAGCCAGGCGGTCCCCCCGCCTGCCCTTCCCATCATTTCACCCTATCCGGGAGAATACCTGATGTCGATTCGAATCTCTACCCTCGGCGGTCTGCTCTGCGTTGCAGCGGCCCTCTCGACCACGCTGTCGCCTGCACGAGGCCAGACCGAACCGGGTGCCGTCGTCTTCAGTGAACTCATGTGGTCAGGCAGTGACGCCTCGAGTGCCGATGAGTGGATCGAACTCTACAACCGCGGCGCCGAGCCTGTGGATCTGTCAGGCTGGACGATCACCCGCGGTGAAGACGAGGACGAGGCGGTCATGGTCCTCATCCCCGTGGCCGTCATCATGCCAGGCGAGGTGTTCCTCATCGCCAACTACAAGGCGGACGACGACCGTTCGCGGCTTGCCTGGGCGCCCGATCTGGTGGATGCCGCCGTGTCCCTGCCAAACTCCAGGCTGCGGCTGCGGCTCTACGATGCCGACCCCTCGGTGGGTCGGGTCGTCGACGAGGCGGATGACGGCAGGGGCGCTCCCTTCGCCGGCCTCGGTGGCGACAGCAAAGCGTCGATGGTCCGCGTCTCACTCGACAGGACCGGCAGCCTGCCGGAATCGTGGTCCACAGCAGAAGAAGCCGCCGGCTGGGACTCCGGCGCCGTGGAACTTGGCACGCCGGGCTCGATACCGGGACAGTTGCAGCCTGACGCGACCAGTGCCACGCAGGTGACGGCCGCCTCCTGGGGGCGCCTGAAGGCGGGTCGTCGCTGATCCAGAGTCGGTGGCTGGCGCCTGGCTTCGTATCTTGGCGTTGAGCATCACCTGCCAACCCACTACCCCGACCTCGGTGAACATTGGTGAACCGGGGTCGGGCAGACTCTCTCCGAGGAAACCGACCTGCGCCGATCCCGATACTGGCTCCTTCTCTTTCTGCCGGGCTGCACCGACTCTGTTCCCGAGGACCCAAAGCCGCTGCCTGACTTCCACGACGTAGCTGCCGCCGTGGGCATCGACTTCATCCACGCACATGGGGCCCGGGGGGACTACCACTATCCGGAAACCTTCGGTTCCGGCGCCGCGTGGCTCGACTACGATGCCGACGGCTGGCTCGATCTCTATTTGGTGAACGGGGGCGACCTCGCGACCGCTCCGTCCGCGGCAGGCGGCAATCAGCTTTGGCGCAACACGGGCTCGAAGGAGCCGACGGTCGACTTCGTCGATGTGTCGAGGCGCACGGGGGCCAATGACGGCGGGTACGGGATGGGGGTTGCCGTCGCTGACGTCGAGGCAGACGGCGACATCGACATCTTCGTCACCAATGTCGGCGCCAATGCGCTGCTGCTGCAGTCGGGGGGGCATTTCACTGACCAGGCTGTAGCCGCCGGCGCGGGAGACACGCGCTGGGGCACGGCCACCGCCTTCTTCGACGCCGACAACGACGGCGATCTTGATCTGGCCGTCATCAACTATGTCCCCTTTTGTCTCGATGACGACATCGGCTGTCGACGCGGGTCGATCCTCACATACTGTGATCCGGAGCGTTACGATCCGACGGGTGACCTGCTCTACCGCAACGACAGTGATGCCGGCGGTCCTCAGCTGACGGATGTGACTTCTGAAGCCGGATTTACCGGCGTGGGACGCGGCCTGGGTATCGCTCTGCACGATGTCGATCTCGATGGCGACACAGATCTGTACGTGGCCAACGATGGCACTGCCAATCTTCTCTACCGCAACGATACTGCGGGAGCAAGGCTGCGTTTCCTGGAGACAGGGCTGCAGGCCGGCGTTCACTTCAACAGAGATGGCCGTGCTGAGGCCGGCATGGGTACTGACTTCGGCGACATCGACGGCGATGGTTGGGCCGACCTGATCGTGGCGAACTTCTCCCGCGAATCCAACACGCTCTACCGGCACTCAGGCTCAGGGTTGAGCTTCGTGGACGATACGGTTCGCCTGCAACTGGCGCAGGCCAGCTTCCTTCCCCTCGGATTTGGTGCGGCCCTGTTCGATGCCGACGCTGATGGCGATCTGGACCTGGCCGTGGCCAATGGCCACGTCCTTGACCGGGCTGCCGACATTGACAAGGGTGCCTCCTACGAGCAGCCCGACCAGCTGTTCCTCAATGACGCCACGGGATTCGTAGAGGTATCGTCAAGGCTTGGCGAGGCGTGGTCGGACGAGCGCGTGTCCCGTACCGTCGTCCCGGGTGACTACGACAACGACGGCGACGAAGATCTGCTCATCACATCATCGGGGGCTGCCCCTCGCCTGTTGCGCAACGACCTTGCGGGTGGCAGATGGTTAACCCTGCGTCTGCGGTCAAAGGCCCCGGGAAACCGGTATGGCCTGGGCGCCCGTATCGCAATCGATGTCGGCCCCCGCGTCCTCCACCGGCAGTTGCATGGTGGCGGCAGTTACCTGGCAGCCCGGCCGCCCCGGGTCCACGTCGGTCTCGGGAAGACGGATTCAGCGCAGGTCACCGTGTATTGGCCGGGGGGTGGCACCGACAGCTGGACCCTGACGGTCGGCGACCATGAACTGAGACAGGGAACGGCAACGCCCTGAGTGGCACGTCCGGCCGACCGTACAGAAACAAGACGACCCCGCTTCCAGAGCGGAGGCGGGGTCGTCACGGTGTTCTATAAAGCGTTCTCGTCTACTGGCTGTACTGACCGACGTTGGCGATTCCACCGGGTTGAGTCAGGGCAAAAACGATGAGGTTCACGCCGAACTGCAGGCCACGTTCACGGGCATCGGCCTGCGGGTCACCCCAGTACCAGCTGATGTTGAGATCGGAGAACACGACGGCGACCCGGCCGCGAATCTCCAGCATCTCGAGATCGAAGACGTTGCCTCCAGGCGCCCCACCCTTCGGCGGACCATCGGCAAACTCGTAGAAGCTGTAGTACAACGGATGGTCCTTCCCGACCCGTTGCCAACGTGACCCGTCGGTGCCCAGCACCTGTGGATCGCGCATGAGATCCTTGAACTGACGATCGAAGATCGTGCCCTCGACGCCGGCGTTCCTGCCGACCAGACTCCCCTCATCGTCTGCCTTCCGGATCTCTTCGGCATAGAGGAATCCACCCTCCTTGATATACTCCCCGAGGTTCTGCTTCTCCGTATCGGAGAACTGGAAGATCGCGGAGTTGCCTGTCATGTAGACGAAGGGTTGTTTGAATATGCTGGCATCGCTCAGCCGCAGGGTCGTGCCCTCGATCCGGGCATTGATCTGCGTGTGGTCGCGCATGTACCGCATCAGTTCTTCGACTGCGGTGGGAAAGCGGTCGACGTTCTTGTCGGCCAGATCGTAGTCGATGACACTCATGTTGAAGAACCCCCGGATGGCCCGCTTGTTATCCGGGTCCTGGATGATGATCGCCTGATAACGGCCAAAATCCAGATCCTGCACGTTGAGCAACTCCTGCTTGAGGCTGAGGGCCTCCTGCACGGGAGCCGCCGTCTCCGTCAACTCGATCATCTCGACTTCATCGAAGGACAACTGCTCCGCCTTGGCACCGGAATACGTCCCCAGCACCTGACCACCGGGCAGTACAGCCCCTAGCAGATCTGACCCGACAGCGCTGACATCAACGATGGCGTTGATATCAGAGGGCAGATCGGGCGGCGCCAGGGAGGCCAGCATCTCCATCTGTACCTCGGAGATCTCCGGCTTCTTGGCGAGGTCGAAGTTCTTCTCGAGAATCGGTGGTGGCGCCTGATAGCGAATCAGCTTCTGCTCTTCCTCAGTGACCCCAAGCTGCTGGTAGTAGGCCACCCCCCAGGCGACGGCTTCTAACACCAAAGCCAGAGCGATTGCCGCAAAGAGCTGCGTGCGGCGCCCCTTGGTCGACTTCCACAGTACGACAAACAGCGCGCACGCAAGGACGATGTTGAGCAGTAGCGCCGCCTTGACCGAGAAGAACCCGACGATGACGACGTGGAGAAAAACCGCGGCCCCGAAAGAGCCGTATAGGACTTTTTTTTGTTCTTCCACGGTCTGTTTACCCTGTCCCGGTGAGTCGCAGTGCGGTGGGTGACCTATTTACCGGTGCGGCTCGGTGGCGATGATCTGATCGACAACCCCGACCTGACGGGCGATGTCCATGATCTGAACGATCTGTCCGTGTGTGGCGCGCTCGTCGCCCTGGATGATGATCATCGTCGTGTTGTCCAGCAGCTGCCGCTTCTCCTGCAGCTTGTCCTTCAGGTTGGCGAAGGTGACGGACTGGTGGTTCAACTTCATGTTTCCGTCCTGGTCCACCACGATGAAAAGGTTCTCCTTCTCGGGGGCCTGTGCTTCCTCGGCCTCGGGCAACTTGATGTCGAGACCAGGTGTCACGGCAAACACGGCCGTCACCATGAAGAAGATGAGCAACTGGAACACGACGTCGATCATCGGCGTCAGATCCGGCTTCTCTTCTACTCTTCTTTCCTTCTTGCCAGCCATCTGTCAGAATCTCCTTTGGATGTTTGGGAATCCGATCAGGCAGCCTTGGTGCTCGACCAGCGACGCAGAAGCGCGTCGACGAAGCCGTGACCATACGGCTCAAACTGTGTGTTTCTGGCCTCGGCCCGCTGAATGAAGTACGTGTAAATGGCCAGAGCCGGAACGGCGATCACGAGGCCGGTCACCGTCGTAATCAGAGCTTCCGAGATACCGGCAGCAACGATCGTCGGCTCTCCGAGTCCCTTCTCGGCGATGCCTTCAAAGGCGCCGATCATGCCGTTCACCGTCCCCAGCAGTCCAAGCAGGACGACGGAACTGGAAACAAACTGAATGACAGACAGATAGCGTTCGAGATAGCCAGCGGCGGTGCGTTCGACGGTGCCGTTCATCTCGGCGCGCATCTCCTCGATGCTGCGCTGCTCGCGGGACAGGTGCTCGAAGCGCTCGATGCCCTCCGAGTAGACCTCCCCTTCCAGCTTGCCCACCTCGCCGCAGTACTCGGTCAACTGCTCGAAGGAAGCGCCGGAGTCAATCCGGCTCGTAATGTCGTTGGTGATCTCCGACAACTCATCCTCTGACCGCATGCGAGCGTACGTGAATACACGCTCGATGAAGAAGGCCAGGCCCATGATCGACCATAGACCCAGAGGCCACATGAATGGTCCGCCGTCATTAAAAAACTCGAGCATCGGTCATCCTCCCTAAAAAATCGGTTTCTGATTGTGGCTAGGTCGGCCAGCTACAGAACGCGGGCCTCTTCCAACACCTGCAGTTGCTGCCGCGAGAAGTTAACCTGCGGTGAGAACCGAGTGTCCTCGCCATACTTCTCGACAACTTTCTGAAACTCCTCGGCCGCCTTGCGGTACTCCTCCTGGGCAAAGTAGGCCGAGGCGATGTTGACGGCGGAATTCGCCGCCTGGTCGCTCTCGGGAAAGCGCTCGATCACATCCTGGAAGATCGCCACCGCTTCGTCGTACTGCTTGGTGTCGAACAGGGCCTCGCCCTGTGCGTAAACGTTGTAGGCTTCGATCTCTGACAGGTGGCCGAGCAGAACTGTCGCCTTGCGACGCAGGGCGCGGTCCTTGGCCTTCAACCGCTCTGGCGGGTAGGTTTCCAGAAACTTCTGGTAACTGGCGGTTGCCAGGTCATATTCCTTCTCGCCGTAGTAGTAGTCACCGATAGTGAACTGACTGGCGGCGCCGTAATCACCGTCCGGATACTCGGTAGACGCGCGCTCGAAGAAGGGCAGGGCATCGGCACGGGTGTACTCATCCTCGATATCGGAGAGATGGATAATCGCCCATGCCTTGTTGTAGAGAGCGTCATCAACCCAGTCTGATCGGGGATACTTGCCGAGGACATCGTCGTACTTGTCCATGGCCTCGTGGAAAATCTTGGCCTTGTCCTCGGAAGACACGCCCTGAGCGAGGTTGAACACCGCCTCGCCGGAGCGGAACAGAGCCTGCGCGGCGAAATCAGAACCGGGATGCTTGCTCTGCAGTTCGCCGAAGACCTCGGCAGCATCCCGCCACTTCCCCATGCGATAGAGGGCGAACGCACCGTAGTAGTATGCGTACACCGCCTTCTCGTCATCGGGGAAGTCGGTGTAATACTTCTGGAAGGACTCCGCCATGCGTGGCAGATACTGCACATTGCCACCGCCTGACAGCTTGTTGTAGGTAGCCCCGATCTGGAACTGGGCATTGCGGGCCCAACCGATCTGCGGGTAGTTGTCGACGATCGTCTGGTATGTCTGAATCGCCTTGGCCAACTCCCCGGCGCGGAAGTGCGAGTTGCCCTGAACGAAGAGCGCGTTGGCGATATCGTTGGCGTCAACGGCCACGTCCAACAGTTGCTGCGACGCTTCGACGCTCTGATCGTACTGCCCGAGGCGGAAGTAGGCGCTGGCCAGGCGAATCAACACGCGCACCCTGTCTTCCTGCGTGCGCAGGCGGGTAAGCATGTCGGCGTAGGTCCGCACTGCTTCCTGCGGATCCTGCTTCTCCGCCATCGAAATCATCTGCAACTGGGCATTGCGCGCCAGCGTCTCGTCACCCGAATCGATGACCTTGCTCAACAGCTCGCGAGCCTGATCGTCCTGGCCTTCGGCAGCGTGCGACAGAGCCTTGGCAAACTCGACCTTGAGCTTCATGCTCTCAGGCAGATTCTGCTCGAGGAGCCACTCATAGTCAGACAGGGCCCGAGAGAAGCGATTTGCCTTGTGATACGACAGGGCCCGGCCGTAGTGGGCATCACGGACGATCTCGGTGTCGCTATACTCCTCGATTACCTTCGTGTAGCCGTTGATGGCGTCGATATAGTTGTCATTGTTCAGGTCCAGTTGGGCAATCTGGTAATGTGCCGTCGCCTCGAGAACCCGATCCCCTGTGACACCAGCCAGCAGTTCATTGAGGACCTCGCGACCTTCAACGGAGCGCCCGGCGGCGATGTGGATATTTGCCGCCTCGATCAGCGAGGCTACGTATACCTCCCGCGCCTCACGTCCCACGTGGGAGAACGCTGCGATCGCCTCTTCGTCACGTCCCTGCTGCTTGAACAGCAGACCCATGCCATAGTTGGCATCCGCGGCGTGTTTCGTTTCACCGTAGTTGTCGGCGATGGCACGGTAGGCCTCGACGGCTTCGTCGAAGCGCTGCTGCTCGGTGTTGACTCGACCGATGCGCAGCAGACACAGTGGCGCCTGATCGGATCGTGGAAATTCGTCGACGACGCGTGTGTAGAAGAAGATGGCTGTCTCGTGATCCCCCAGTTTCTCGGAAGACCAGCCAGCACTGTAGATCGAGTTGGCCCGCAGTCCGGTCTTGCTGTCGGGATATATCGAATCGACGGAGGCGTATTCGCGGCGCGACGACTCGTAGTCACCGGCAAAATAGCGTGCCTCCCCCTTGTTGTACTGGGCGATCGGAGGATACCCGGTGTCGGAGTAGAGCTCGATGACCTGGTTGTAGGCAACGTAGGCGTCACCGAAGCGTTTCCACTCCATATAGTTGTCGCCCAGGCGCATCTGCACCTTCGCCTTGTAGAAGCGCTCCTCCGCCGTCTCCTGGGCGGTGATCAGTTCCTTGTACGCCTCTTCGAATTTCCCTTTTCGTCGGTAGATCTCAGCGACACGCAACGACGAGGTCTCGAAGAGCTGCCGGTAGTTATCGAAGTCGACGTTCTTGCGCTCACGGAATGACGCCCGCAGCAGCTCGAACATGCGGTCGTAGAGGTCACGCACTTCGCGATAGCCGGCGATGGCCTCGTCGTCCCGACCCATCTTGTCGAAAGCCTGCGCCTTCAGGTAGGTCGCCTGGGCGATGACGGGACTGTTGGGATAGCGTTCGAAGACGATCTCCGCCTCCTGCACGGCCCGCTCGTATTCTTCCTTCTCGTAGTAGGCACTGGCGATACGGAACTGAGAATCGGAGGCATAGCGATCCTCTGGGTACGTCTCTAGCATACCCCGCAGGGTGCCGATGGCTCCGTCGTACGCCTTCTGGTTGAACTCGCTCCAACCGGAGTAGAAGTAGGCCTGCCCCGCCAGGTCGGACCGGGGAAACAGGTCGACGAAGCGCTTGTATTCCTTGGCGGCTGAGTCGAATTCCTTCTGCAGGAACCGTGTCTCGGCGACCTGGAACTGTACGAGAGAGCGGAAGTTCTCGGCCACGCTTTCCATCTCGATAACGTGACGGAAAGCATCGACGGCCTTGTCATGCTGGCCGCTACGCTTGTAGGCATTGCCGAGTTGGTACCACGCCGCCGCCACCACCGGCAACTCGAGATCGTTGCCGAATTCGACACGAACGCTGTCAGGACGCACTGCGGGGCTCTTGAATGTCACGATCTTCGAATACTCGATGATCGCCCCCTCGTATTCACCGAGGGCGTAGAGCGACTGTCCCGCGTCGAAGTTCGTCTTCAGCGTCTGGGGCACCGGCAGGAACAGGCTCGTGCCCAGTCCCAGGCCCAATGCGATAAGTCCGACCCAGATGGTCATGACTGACTCGACCTCCTCAGGATGTGATCCAGCATGATCGCGGTTGCGTCCTTACAGTTGCCAGGCCAGCGAGAACCGGTGCGAACCGTTGGTCTCGGTGAGGTCCAGCGGGATGTGATACCCGTAGTCGAACATCAGCTTGTTCCACTGATAGCCGAGGCCGGCGTTGAGGTCGCCGGAGGCGT
>DASCMS010000159.1:0-12093 GCA_036011085.1 Candidatus Latescibacterota bacterium | reverse complement strand
ACTATTCTTGTGTCCTTCCATAAGAGCGCATTGCAGTCCGGTAGACTTTGGCGAACCGAAGTTGTGTTTGTGAGATGCATGTGACGGTGGAGTTCCCAGCTACGGCACGAGATTCATGCAGTACCCGGCGCCCGAGCGTCGGGTTCTTCCTGTGCCTGCTTCTTATGGTCTCGTGGTTGGCCGGCGCGCAACAGGCGCGGGCCCAGAGCGGCCCCGCTTCCGGCCTGCAACTGGTGACCACCCCGGCCTCCTCACCGCTGCGTTCATTCCTCAACCGTGGCGTGTGGCCGGGGTACTACAACTTCGGCAAGACCTCCTACCAGCCGCAGACGAACAGTGTGCGCTCCACCGAGCTGTACGATCGGCTGGGCACGCACCTGTTCCGGGGGTACCCCCTCGTCACCTGGCGTGAAACGCGTTCCGACTCGGTGGGATTGCAGTCGAGCACCGTGGCGCGCGAGAACTTCTTCTTCAACTTTTTCAACAACCTGATGATCGCCCAGGATACCTACCGGGGCTGGGATATCTCCGTCACCGCAGGGGATGCGATCCGCACCAGCCTGTCGCCGCTGACGGTTCGTTCGCCACGCTGGCAGGGCCTGCGGATCGATGGCGGGACCGGCGATCAGGGATTCACTACCCTGCTGACACGTGGTGCGCCGCAGCGATTCTCCGCCTTCGACGCCCGCCGCGATCTGAGTCCGGTGCTGGCCTACGGCGGTCACTACTTCCATAAACTCGGCGACGTGCTGACCCTCGGTCTGACGTTTTTTAATCAGCACCAGACCGACGTCGAGTCGGCGCAGGGCAGCTTTGTCAGCGGCTCGCAGCCGTATCAGATGCAGGCGCCGAAAGAGGTATCGGTGTGGATCGAGAGCGACGAGCCGGGCAGCGTTGCCGGTGTCGCCGATGTCGATGTCGAGATCGTCGTCGTCGACGACGACGGCACGCGCCGTCGCCTGACGTCGGACGCCTCCGCCTCGGGCAACCGCGTCTACGATGCCAGTCTCGAGCCGGGACCGGCACGTGGTGGCGGGGCGCCGATCAACGGCATCACGCAGGTCACGGGGGCGCAGATCGCCGAATACGTGTTCCGCCTGCCGCAGAGCTCCCAGATCGTCAGTGCACGGTTCCATGCGCAAGTGACCGGGGACTACCGGATCTCTGTTCGGCAGACGCACGATTTCGTCAACGCCGACGGGGATACGGAAGAGCGGTTCTGGCCGTCCACGTTCGTCAATCGTCCGGGCCACACGCAGACAGGCAACACGCAGTACCCCTTTGACTTCAAGCCCGCCGAGACTGAGCCGCACTCAACGGTGGCCCGCGCCGAGGGAAGCCCGGCGATCGGCGTCCTGCGCCGTGTCAGCTTTGATCACGGCATTCCCAGCGGCAAGACCTTGCTGGGTACGGATTTTCGTCTGCTGGCGCGGGAATGGATCGCCGAGGGCGAGATCGCCTTCAGTTCCGACGAATCGCACTTCCCGTACGCCAACGATTCGCTCGACGTCCGTGGCAAACGCCTTAGCGAGGGCAGCGTCGCCTACCTGCTGAACGTGCGGCGCCCACTCGACGTACGGGGGGTCGCCCTGGAACTGGGCGGCGAACTGTTCCGCATGGACCCACAGTACAGCGGCGGGTACGATTCGCGCCGCGGTGGCACGGTATTCTTCACCGATCAGGGCAGTTCCTCGGGGGACGAAGCTTTTACCCAGGAATTCCCGCTGATGGCGGACAACGACGACAACGACGGCTACGCCGACGACACGTTCAACGACCAGGGCCGGTTTCAGTTCTTCGTTCCCAACGGCAACTACTCGGGGGGGTCGACAGGGGGCGTATTCCCCGGCCTCGACACAGACGGTGACCTGTCTCCGGATAACGATCGTGATCGCAATGGCCTGCCCGACTGGAGCGAGCCATTCCTCTTGTACGACTCGGATCCGGCCGACTTCGTCTACGGCATGGATTTCAACAACAACGGTCAACCCGACTTCCGTGAAAACGACGATCATCCGGATTATCCGATCCGCAAGGATCAGCGTGGCCGTCACGCGTTTGCCACGCTGTTCGACGTTCTGCCCGGCGTCGAGCGCACGTCGATCGGCTTCTACAGTATGGAAGAGATCGCCGGCCCGGGGGACGCGACGTCGCTCTACGCGCGGACCGAGGCGCACTGGCGTCCAGCCGATGGCGTCGAGATCGAGTGGTTCGACGACGTCAAACTCGTCGAGGACGACGTACGCGACGACGTCTATCAATGGGTCACGGGAGACACTTCGTCGCTGGCCAACGTCTACACGATCCTCAACCCGCCGCCAGTCGACCCGCTGGTCATGCGCAACAGTCTGGTGAACACCAGTTTCCTCGGTTTGCACTACACGCCTTCGGCGTTGGCGCGCGTATCGAGCGAGGTGCTTCACTTCGTCAACAGCCAGAGCGAGGTGGAAGAGGACGGCGCCATCGTGCAGGAATCCGACACATTCACCGAATGGTCGTGGGTCTCGCGCGGCGAGGTACGCCGATACTGGGGCAATCTCGAGGTCTGGGGTGCGGCGAAATTCGCCATGAAAGAAGGGCGCCGTGGCGGCAGGGGACCCAAGGTCTCTTCCCGGATGTTCGCGCCGATCTTCAAGGCATCCTATGAGATTATGGACGGTATCGACCTGCAGGGCGGCATGTCGGGCTTTCCAGGTCTGCCGATGCGCTTCACGGACAACGAGAACGCCAACATCAGCTACAAGGAGCGCAAGACAGTACTGATGTTGCACGGTCGTGACGATGACTTCGAGGGTTCGTTCCTGAGCATCAGCACCGGGATCGAGATTCACGAGAAGGACTGGAAGGGCCTGGGGCGGGAACGCGACTTCGACTCCTTCGGCGTATTCGTCGAAGTGATCGTAGGGAACTGAGGCCATGCTCCGTTGCACATTCCTTTTCTGTCTGCTGCTCTCCAGCGCGGCGGTCGCCCAGTCCTCGGTGGCGGCCACGCCCGAGGAGGAGAAGACCGCCCCGGGCAACAACACGGGGCTGCGTCCAGACTACCTGGCGTATGATGTCTATCCATACGAGCAGCTGTACAACGAGCGCTATGTGCGCTACGGCGCCGCCGTGCAGGGGCGCCGCGCCGTCTACGATCGTCTGGGACAGTTTGTCAGCTATGGCAGCTATGGCCTGCAGTGGACGGAGACCCGTGACAGCTACACCCAGGCCAAGCTCGATGCCGGCGTGCCGGTGGGGCAGCTGGATGCTCGTAGTGGCGCCCTGATCCAGAACAACTTCTTTCAGTTTCTTGCCGTGACGCGGCAGACGTACGGCCAGGAGGCGATGAGCATCGTCGTGGGCCGAAACCTCTCCTCGGGGTTTACGCCGCTCGTATTCCAGCAGATGCAGTATGGCGGTCTGCGTATCGATTACGCCTCGGAACGGCACGACTTCAGCCTGCTGTTTTCACGAGGAGGGACCCTCGAGACGACACTGTGGTCGAATCTTCGTGGCAACGAGCGCGACACACGTGAGATGTCCCCGGTGCTGGTCGGTGGTGCCAACTGGATCGGCCACTTCGGCGACCTGGACGTGGGCGCCACGTTCTTCCGCCAGCTGCAATCGAACATCAAGGCCAAGCCGGGATCGTTGTGGCGCGGCGATGTGCCGTATCTCGAACTGCAGCCGCCCAAGCAGATCACCGTGCGCGTGCGCGATGACTCGCCACGAGACCGTAGCGCCGCTGCCGTCTACGATGCGCATATCACGATTGCCGCCGTCGTTGACTCGCTGCGCCTGCGGTATACCAGCGATGCTGATCTGGCGTCGGCGGATCTGCTCTTCGATCCGGGGATTCTGCGCCGGCAGGCGATCACGGGGCGTCGCGTTGGCACCCACTGGGAGGCTGAAGGGGACGACGAGGTCATCGACATCGTCTTCGAGATCGACGCCGATCTGGCGACGATCGAGGCCGACGTCGAGGTCATGGCGGACGGTGACTACCTGATCGAAGTGCGCCAGGTTCACGATTTCGACGTGCCGGGCTCGACGCAGACGCAGGACCGTACCTGGCCCTCCGATCCGCCACAGCAGGGCTTTGCCGGCCTGTTCTTCGAGGACTACCTGGACCAGGACGAAACCTTCTACACGGTGAGGCGGTCACCTGGCAGTCCACCGCTGGATGGGACGCCAACGAGAGTACGGTTCGACTACGGCATTCCCACGGCGCAGAGCTTCTACGGCGTCAACATCGACTACGAGGTGGCAGGGCTGAAGCTGGATGGCGAGTTCGTCCACAACCCGCAGGACTTCAAGTTCCCCACGGCCGAAGGCAAGCGTTCGCGCGAGTCTGCGACGGCTGGCTATCTGACAGCGCTGGCCCGTTTCGACGAACGTGGCGACGTGGGTGCCGAGATCTTCCGTATCGCTCCCACGTATGGCGGCTGGTATGACAGCCGGCGTGGCGGCCTCGTGCTGTTCACCGACGTGGCGGGTGACATTCAGGCGGGCGAAGGGCGCGGTGTCGACGCCCGCACCCAGGAGTACCGCTTCTACGACGACAACGACGACCACGACAACTGGCCCGACGACGTGCCTGGCTCAGGTGATGCGCTCTACATGCCGTTGGGGGCCTTTCAACGCCCCTCGTACGTGGCACGCAAGCCCGAAGGTGGAGTCTTTCCGGGCTTCGACATGGATGGCGACCAGATTGTCGACTTCGACCGCAACCGCAACGCCGTCGATGACTACCTGGAGCCGTTTCTCGGATTTGACTCTCTGCCGCCGGAATTCGATCAGGGGATGGACTTCAACAACAACCTGGTCCCCGATTACCGCGAGAATGACGATCACGCCGACTACCCGTACCGTCGCGACCAGAGCGGCTGGCATCTGTTCTACGATCTGGGACGCCGCCCCTGGTGGCTGACCCAGGCGCGTGTCGGCCTGTTCGCCGCCGAAGAGGTCGAGGGCGGCCACGAGAGCAAGGTGCAGTACTCCTTGCTGAGCGTCGCCACGGAAGCCCCCAACTGGTGGACCACAGGGCGCAACGTCTTCAAGCGGGTGCAGGACGACATTCCGGACGATGTGTACCGCCTCGTGCTCACCTCCGACGTCAAGGTGAACACCGTCTACAACGAGCCAAACCGGCTGCCACCGCGCGACTTTCTACCCATGCGCAACTCGTGGGTCAACAGTTTCTGGCTCGAAACCGGATGGCTGCCCTTCGACGGCGTACGCGTTACCAACACCTTCAAATACGCTCTCAACCGCCGCCTGGACGACGAGGCGGACGACGGCACGGTGCTGCAGGAAGCTGCTACGCAGCACAATTTCTCGATGGTCAACCGCGTCTCCTATGGACGTGAGCTGACACCGAAGCTGATGCTCACCGCCCGTGCCAAGCATCTGATGGCGCGTTGGGACGAGGGCTCGTACGCGCCCGTGGACACGACCTTCGGCCGTGTTGATGACGATGGTGATCCGGAGACGCCGACCGTGTTCGATCCGCGCCTCGGGGGCCATGAGGCGTCCTGGTCGCTGTTTACTCCAGAGGTGTTGTTGAGCTACTCGCTGACGCGCAAGACGCGTTTCGAGTTTGGCCAGCATGGCCTGTTCCTGCCGTTTTTGCGGTCTCGCTTTTCTGATCGAACCTTCGATGCCGGCAGCTTCACGCAGAACGTTTCGATTCTCCAGGTCGCCATGTCCGGCGAGCACGGCGGTTACAAGCTGGTGGCCCATGTCGGCCTGCGGCGCGAGGACCGCAAGTTGCACAAGGATGCGAGGGCTGCCGGGCAGGATGACACCGACCTGACCGCCTTCTTCGTCGACGTCATATTCGGGGTGCAGTGATGGGTGCTCTTCGAGGGGCTGCGATATGTCTGCTGGCCGCGTGCGTGCCGGTGAGCGCGCAGTTGACCACCAAGACGTGGGAAGAGCGCGACTTTCTGAATGAAGGCCAGCAGGTTCAGTATCTGAACCACGCCGAAACCCCGTACCGGCCGTTCCCGATTCTCGGCTGGGAGGTACCGCGCTACGATCGCCTGGGACGTTATGTGATGGAGGGCCGAGTGATGTTGTCGGCCGACGAGCAGCGCCCGGGCTTGAGCAAGTTCGACGGGCTGCGCTTCGAGACAGGTAACGTCTTTCAGGTAGGCGCCGACTTCAACTATCAGGTGCTGCAGGATTCCTACCGTGGGCGCAGCTACGCACTGATGATCCTGCTGGCCGACAGTGAGGTGTCGACGGCGCCAGTGAAGTCGCAGTTTACGCCGCTGACGCTGAACATGAGCCGTTACACTGGCGTCCGTTTCGACGTGGGCGGCTCGAAGAGCAAAGCGACCTTGCTCTACACCAAGGGAGCAGGCGACCGCCAGCGGTTTTCTCAGTTCGAAGTCGGCGCCGATGACTCGGCGCCAGTCATTCTGTGGGGCGGCCACTGGGAGACACAGGTCGGCTCGGCGCTGCGCCTGGGCACCACCTTCGTCAACCAGCACCTGCTCGACACACGCTCGCGCCGTGGCGGCATCATCAAGGGGGATATCTCCAATGATATGGCGCCGCCGAAGATAGTGGTGGTGCGCATCGTCGATGACTCGCCCGACCAGGCGGCATCACCGGCAGCGGCGTGGAATGTAGTGCTGCGCGTGACCGGCATCGATGCCGACGGCAACGAGGTGTCGCTGACGAGCGATGCGGACCTGGCCACGACGGATGTGCGGTACGATGCCGGTCTCGACCCGGGAACGCCCACCGGCCGTCGATTCGGTGACCATTGGGAGGCGGAGGGCGCCGAGGAGCAGATCGAGTTCGTCTTCGAGTTCCCGGACGCCGAGACGTTCCGGCCGACCTCTGCCCGGTTCAGCGCCAGCGTTGGCGGTGACTACCGTGTGCAGGTGCGCCAGGAGCACGAGCACTCCTTCACCCGGATCATCGCCGGCAGGGAGCGCGCCGCCACAGTCGATCATCAGTGGCCGGCGCAACCGCGGGCGTCCTCCTTCGAGCGCGCCGGGTACGAATTCGACGGCGGCGATCTGCGCTATCCGACGGATTTCAAATTTGGCGAAGAGACACCGGCGTACACGGTGTTGCGCGCCGAAGGTGTGCCGCGCACGCAGGAGCCAGAGCAGGTCAGCTTCGATTACGGCTTCCCCACGGCGCAATCTCTGGCCAGCATCGACGGCCATCTCGACTACGGCGGTTTTGTCGTCGACGGCGAACTCTCGTTCAACACGCAGCACTTCAAGTTCCCGATCAAGGAGGGGCGCCGCAGCGACAAGGATGCCCTGGCCTACTACATGACGGCGACGCGGTCGCTGCCGCTGCTGGGCGGCCTGGGTCCGCATCTGGGCCTTGAACTGTTCCGCATCGACGCCGATTACTCCGGCAACTACGACTCCCGTCGCGGCGGGGCGGTATTCCACACCAGCGTCCCCGTGGCGCCGCCGAACACAGCGCTGACGCAGGAATTCAACCTGTTCGACGACAATGACGACGGCGACCAGTGGCCGGACGAGATGCCGAATGATACGGCGCTGTCCGGGGCCAATGACGCGGGTGTGTACCCAGGGCTGGACCAGAATCGCGACAACGTGCCGGACACCGATCAGAACGCCAACGGCATTCCTGACTGGGAGGAACCGTTTCTGTTCTACTGGGCCGATCCGCCCGAGTTCATCTACGACCTCGACTTCAACAACAATGGCCTTCCCGACCTGACTGAGAACGACGACCGGCCGGACTATCCATACGACAGGGGATCGCGGGGCAATCACCTGTTCCTCAGTTGGAAGGATCCGCTCCCGTACGTCGAACTGTTCAGCATCGGCCGCTATGGCGCCGAGAGCATCGCCGCCGGCGGTGACAGCGATGTGCGCTACGTGCGCTACCAGTTGGGCTATCGTCCGCAGGGCGACGGCCATGTCCTGCTGGGCGGCGACCTGAAGAGCGTCGAGGACTCCATTCCGGATCCCGTGTTCATCTGGCGTAAGACGGCCAATCCGCGGGACAACTCGAACGTCATCCAGGACCCGACGAGCTACAACCTGCTGGCACTCAAGGATCCCGACCCAGATCCGATGCAGATGCGCAAGAGCACGGTCAGCACGGTGCAGCTCGACAGCGATTTCGGGCCCCTGTCCGGCCTGTCGGTGTTCACCAACTACAAATGGATGCTGAACCTGCAGCAGGAGGACGAGTTTGCCGACGGTTCGGCGCAGGAGGATGGGACGCTGAGTCGCCTGACGATGTCGACACGGCTGGAGTATGTCTATCCCCTGCGAGACGACCTGCATCTGTACGCGCGCTTGCGCCACCTGTTCTGGCATGATGCCGGCTACTCCGCGGCGACACGCCAGCACTGGATGACGTGGGGGCCGCTGTTTGAGCAGTCCCTGAAACTGACCGAAAAGACGTCGCTGGTCGCCGGTCAGGAGGGGATACCGTGGCTGCTGCCAATCGCGCACTCCGACTATGACGACGATTCACGTGATTTCGACCGCTGGACGAACGTCTTCATGGTCCGTATGCAGGGCACCTATATCGGCTGGAAGACGGTGTCCGAGTTGGGGTTCCAGCACGAGAGAATCGACACTCCGGGGGCCGAAGTCAGCAACCGGACCTTCTTCCTCGAGATGTATTTCGGCTTCTGATCCATGACGAGATCCAGCTTGGTATCAACGGGTCAAGTGGGTAAATTCTACTGATGCTCCATCTCCTGATCGTCATCGCCACGGTAGCCACCGGGGTCATCGTGTCCCGCCCGGTACCCACCGAAGAGTTGCTGCAAGACCGCTTCGCTCTTGGCCAGCGGTACTACGCGGCGAACGATCATGAGAATTCGGTCGAGGTGTTCAGCGAGATCCAGAGTACGCCCAACTACCGGCTGCTCGACGTGGATCGCATCGAAGTCGCCATCGATGATCTTGTGTTGCCCTTGCGTGTGGCGGCAACCTATCAGTTGGGCAATTCGTATCGCAATGTGGGCCGCACGCTGTTGGCGCGCTCGCGCAGCCTGGCCGACGAGGGGGACCGCGACGAATCCGACCTGCGCCTGCTGGAGTCTGTCGCCGCCTTCGACAAGGCCCGGGGCTACTACCGCACCCTTGTCGACGACGAGCAGCGGGCGCCGTTGCACGTGCGTGTCATGTCGCAGTATCAGATCGTCCGCGCCAGTTACCAGACCGAGGATTACCCTGGGGTGGTCACCGAGACGGAGGTCCTGCTCGAGCGCTTTCCGGGGTCGGAGTACGAAGAGGCAGCACTCTACGACCGCGGCTGGGCGTATTTCAATATGCAGCGGCACCGGGAGGCGATCACGACGTTCGACGAGTTGCTCGCCGTCAGCGACGACGCCCTCAAGCGAGATCGCTCGCTGTTCCAGATGGGCGAGAGCTATGGCGAACTCGGCGAGCAGGAAGAGGCCCGGACGGCCTATCAGAAACTGGTCGATCTGTACGACTTCAGCCTGTTGAGCGACAAAGAGTTACGGGAGATGAAGTCGCAACGGTTGCGGGGGCTGGTGCAGGAGACGACCCGCGAACTGGTGGCCAAAGCGCAGATCCGTATCGGTGATTCGTACGCAGCGCAGGGCCGGATCGACGACGCCATCGCCGCCTATTCACGGGTCCCCGAAGCGTACCCGGAAGAAGCCCTGATCGTGCAGAAGTCGTACGACAATATGGCCACCATGCTTCTCGGGCAGCAGGGAGTGGACGCCGGCGTGCGCGTGCTGCGCCAGGCGATCGAGCAGGTGGAGGACACCCATTTCCGCGGCCGGGCGCAGCTGCGCATCGCCGGCGTGTTGTTCCGCGACGGACGCTACCGTGACGCCATCGGTGAGTATCAGGTCTACCGGCGGGCATACGGAGATCAATCCCGTGCCATCGGTGTTGGACTCGACGAGGTGTTGTTCTCAGAGGGACAGGCGTATCGCGAGCTGGCCGCCAGCGCCGACGGTGGTGAGCAGGACCTGCAGGCAGCCCACGATGCCTACACAGCCGTCCTCGACGAGCATCCCTTCAGCCGCCGCCGGTCGGAGGCCCTCTACGGGCTGGCTCACACACATGTAACTGGTGGACGCCTGGACGAGGCAGTCAGCACGTTCGCCGCCACGGTCGACGAGAATCCCGCCGCGGCGGTCGCACCGCACGCGATCAGCTGGTGGGCGCGAGTGCGTTTTCAACAGGGCGATGCCCCGCAGGCCGCACAACTGTATCGGCGGTTGCTGAACGAGTATCCGGGATCAGAGTTGACACCACAGGCGTGGAAAGATCTGGGCCTGGTCTACAAGTCTTCCGGGCAACTCGACGACGCTGTCGAAGCTCTGACCCATGTCGATCCGACGTTCGAATCCTGGCCCAAGGTACAGGCAGAGGCTGCCGACATACTGCTGGCCGCCGGGCGTGCAGAGCGGATCGACGAGGTGTTGCGTCTCGACGAGGCATTGCGTCGGGCCGCCAAGGCAGGTGATGACGAAAGTGTCGCCGAACTGCACTACGTTCGCGGCCGGATCGCACGTGAACAGGGGGATCGCGTTTCCGAGATCGATCACTTCTCGCAGGTTCTGCTGATCTCGACAAACCCGGACCTGGCGACGTTCTCCCGATTCTTCCGCGGCATCGCCCAATACCAGGCCGGCAGCGCCCTGGATGCGACGGGTGACAGCCTGGCCGCCGAGCCACAATTTGAGGCCAGCATCGCCGACCTGCAGGCGGTGCTGGACACAGGAACGGCGGACGAGATTCGACTCGTCGCGTTCCGTACGCGCGGCGTCGCCCTGACGCGACTGGGCCGCTCGGAAGAAGCTGTCCGAACCTACGAGGGACTGATTGCCGCGGCCTCGTCGCCTCTGGAACGGGCCGAATTCCAACTGATGCTGATGGAGCTGTACTACGATCTGGGGCGCCTTGATGACACCAAGGTGGTAGCTCGGCAATTGATCGGCGGAACCTTCGAGGAGGACGCCGCCGCCGAATTCGCCATCCGCGACCGGGCTTACTTCGTCCTCGTGTCGGTGCTTCTCGAACAGGACCGCTACGGCGACGCCTACCAGGCGTCGCAGGCGGCGTTGCGCCGGTTCCCGGCATCTGCCAACCGCGCAACGTTGATGCTGGTCAGTGCTCGCGCCCTGTTCTTCAATGAAGAGTATGAGAAGGCGGCAGCCGCCTTCGACGGCTACGCCAGTGCCTACCCGGCCACGTCGGAGACACCGCAGGCGGTCTACCAGAAGGGCTATGCGCACGAGATTCTGGGCGAGTACGAGCGAGCAGCGGCAGCGTTTGGCGATGTCGCGACTCGCTTCCCACAACATGGTCTGGTCGCCGAGGCGCTCTACCGTGCTGGCGAGAATCTGTACAACGCCAGCCACTTCGAGGAGGCCCTGGTCGAATACCTGCGCACGGTCGATGATCACGCCGGTGCCGAGCCGGCCCCGA
Organism: Candidatus Latescibacterota bacterium; assembly: GCA_036011085.1. Lineage (GTDB taxonomy): Bacteria > Latescibacterota > UBA2968 > UBA8231 > UBA8231 > UBA8231. Next base: position 676 of record DASCMS010000159.1, on the reverse strand, counting down.
AGGCGCTCTACTCCGCCGGCTGGACCTACATGGATCTGGACCGCGAAGAGGACTCATTGGCGGCGATGCGGCGGCTGGTGGACGAGTACCCGGGCAGTGGGTTCGCGCGCTACGCCCAGTTCTCGATCGGTGACTACTACTACAGCAAGAAGCGCTTTCTCGACGCCCGTGGCGCGTACGAAAAAGTCGTGCGCCTGTTCCCGGGGACCGAAGAGGCGAGCAAGGCGCAGGCGCTGTTGGGCGATGTCGAGGAGGATCTGGCGAGTCGGGCGTACGAGAGTGCCTTCGAGCACTTCCAGCGGGGTGACTACACCACGGCGGCGGATGGCTTCGAGGCGATCTACGAGCAGTATCCGAGCAGCTACTCGGCTTTGGCGGCGCTAGCCAACAAGGGCGTTGCGCTTGAGCATCTGGGCAACAGTGATGAGGCGCGCCGCACCTACGAACGGCTCATCGCCGCCTCGTCCGGGGGGGGCGACGCCGACGACATCTCGAACTTCGCGCGCTTGCGCCTGGAGAATCTGTGAGGGTGATCAACGTGAAACGAACCAAAGCGTGGCTCCTGGTCGGTGCCGCGGCCCTGCTGCTGGGTGTGGGCTGCCTGTCTCTGACACCGATCCAGGCGATGCACAAGGTCGAACTGGAACCTGGAGTGACGGCTTCCGGCCAGTATGAG
>DASCMS010000158.1:0-14581 GCA_036011085.1 Candidatus Latescibacterota bacterium | reverse complement strand
GAGGAAGGTCTCCAGATGCTCAGCCAGGACTTGGTAGAGGGGCTCCTTCTCGGGCGTGCGGCGGCGGTAGGCAGGGGCATCGGCATGGGTGTGGGCGAATGACATGCCACCCACGGCTGCAAGACGGAGACCAGCGGCGACACCAGAGTACCCACCGCCCATCTGCAGCATTCGCTGCCGTCAACGGCACCCACCTGTGTATCCTGTGCGACACACACAGTGCAACCAAGGCCAGGGCTCTACGGCCCATGGTGACCAAGTTCATCCAGCGGCGGGCTTCAACCACCCAGCGCCTGATGCAGATGGTCAACTGAGTCGATCGTGCGCTCAGCCGCCAGCCTGCCACGACATAACCGTCCGGGTAGGCGAGTTGCTCGGTGAGCGGATCCAGCGGATTCAACAGCTCACTCCGCCAGATCGATGGCCAGCACGTTCGAATATGTGGAGGGCAACGCCTCCGGCAGCTGGACCGTGAGCGTGCCGAAAGCCTGGCTGAACTGGCAGGGCCCCGCGCCCAGGAGTTGCACGCCGGTCACCTTCTCAGCCTCCGTGAGACTCTTGACCACCGCGACCCGGTTCGACGGGGCTGCCAGCATGAAGGCGTAGAGGGTGTTCTCTTTCTGCGTGAACCGATAGTCGGAGGAGTTCCAGGCCACCTGCTCCTCCTTGAAACCGTCGATGGCGACGAGACTGTCGCCCTCGCCGGATTCGCGCCAGGGGCGGGTGCCGTGAATGGCCTCGCCGTTGATGGCAAACCAGTCGGCCAGCTCATCGAGCAGGAAGTGCGTCTCATCGTCGATCGAGCCGTCCGGCTTCTGCAGGATATTGAGCAGCAGGTTGCCGTTCTTGGCGACGATGTCGATCAACATCTCGATGACATGGCCGGGTTTCTTGAACTCCCGACGCACGTCATAGAACCAGACGCCGATGCAGGTGTCGGTCTGCCAGGGCACCGGGTTGATACCGGGCAGCTGGCTGCGCTCGATGTCGAGCATGCCGACGCAGTTCACCTCGGTGCGGCGGTCCTTGTGATTGTAGACCGCCCGTGACGCGCCGTGCTTCCGGGCGGACGTGTTGTAGAGATGGGCCACCACATCCAGACCGTGGTGAAAGTCCGGATCACCTGGTGGCACGTCGGGTGATCCGAAGGGCAGCGAGCCGTCCGAGTAGAGCAGGTCGGGCGTGTAGAGGTCGATGACCTCCTTGATGACGGAACGCCAGTAGTCGCGGAAGCCTTCGTTCGGCGTATACCATGGGCGCGCCTGTGTCTGGGTGCGGTCCACGCCTTCGACGTGCTCGTAGTTGTCGAGGTAGAAGTCCCGGTATTCCGGGTCGTTGCCGTCATAGGGCACGCCGGCGTGGGGGCCCTCGGTGTCGCACCACTTGTTCGTCCGCCACCAGGAGAACGTGGCGCCCAGGTGCTCGGTCAGGCCGAAGGCCATGCCCTCCTTGTCCGCCGCGGCTCTCCACAACCCACAGATGTCCTTCATGGGGCCGACCTGCGTGGAGTTGAAGCGGTTGAGCTTCGAGGGGTAGTTGAAGAAGTGATCGTGGTGCATGGCCTGCCCCACGAAGTAGCGCGCCCCGGCCTTCCGGTAGAGCGCCATCAGGGCTTCCGGATCGAAGCGTTCCGCCTTCCACAGAGCACAGATGTCTTTGTAGCCGAAGGTCGAGGGATGCCCGTAGTGCCGTACGTGATACAGGTTCTGGGGATGGCCCTGGATGTACATGTGGCGCGCATACCAGTCGCCATACATGGGTACACTCTGCGGCCCCCAATGGCTCCAGATACCGAACTTGGCGTCACGGAACCACTCCGGACATTCGTAGTCGGACAGCGATGGGAAGGTCGGCTCGTAGGGTTGTGATGACATCGTGTCTCCTGTTCAGAAGGTGGGGTCGATGGGGGTGATGGCCCCCAGTCCCGCACCCTCGAGGGTCTCCGCCACTTCGAGGCACAGCAGCTCACTCCAGCGCGGGCCATTGACCAGCACACCCACCGGCAGACCGTCCACCAGGCCTGCGGGCACAGCGGCCGATGGCAGGCCCAACAGGTTGGCCAGCGTCACCGCTCGGGCGGCCACCAAGGTGGCCAGCGAACTCTCGGAAGACTCGGCGTCCACGCCGTGAACGAAGGGGAGGTCGGTCCAGGTCGGTGTGAGCACCACGTCCCAGTCGCTGAAGAAGACATTCCAGTCGCGCATGAGCGAATGACGCTGCATCCATGCCAGGCCAAGGCTCTCGAGCGTGGGCGGAGCCTTCAACTCACCGGCCATGCGCAGGAACGCCGTTGCCTCCGGCGACAGGATCGGCTCCAGCAGCGGCAGGGCCATGACGACCTCGCCCAGCACGAGGGTTTGCCAGCAGTCGACGACCTCGTCGAAGCGGGGGCCGTCGATTTCTTCGACGTGGCACCCGGCCGCTTCAAGGGCGGCGGCGGCGGCGCGGGTCACTGCGGCGACACGGGGATCGGTCGTGCCACCCGGTGGCTCTGCCATGACGGCCACTCGACGCCTTGCTGGCTCCGGTGCCGTGAGGGGCAGGGGAACCGATTGCGGATCGCGCACATGCGCCCCGGACAGGGCGGCCAGACCCAGGCGGACATCGGCCACGGTCCTGGCCATCGGCCCCTGCACCGCGAGCAACTGCAAGGTGATCGAAGCATCGGGCCCGGGGTAGGTGCTGGCTGATGGCACTCGCCCAAGCGTGGGTTTGATGGAGGCAATCGAACAGCAGCTGGCGGGGTTTCGCAGCGATCCGCCGAGGTCGTTGCCCAGCCCGATGGGCGACATTCCCGTGGCCAGGGCAACTGCCTCGCCACCAGAGCTTCCGCCTGCGGTTCGCTCCGGATGCCAGGGATTCAGCGTCAGGCCGTGGAGCTCGCTGTCGGTGTGGATTCTCAGTCCCATGTCAGGCAGGTTCGTGCGCGCCAGAGGGACGGCGCCGGCGGCTTTCATCCGTTCGACCACCGGTGCGTCGAGCGGAGCGATGGCGTCGGCCAGCGCCTGAAGCCCATGGGTGGTAGGAAGGTCGGCGACGTCGATGTTTTCCTTGATGGTGAAGGGAACACCGCCCAGCGGACCCAGGTCCTTGCCGGCGGCAAGGGCCGCATCCGCGGCCTGCGCTGCGGCGCGCGCGTCGTCGGCGAGGACCCGCACGATGGCATTCACCGAACCGTTTACCTGCTCGATGCGGCGAAGGTGGGCGTCGATCACGTCGAGGGAGCTGGTCTCGCCCTCCCGGATCATGGCGGCGAGCTCGCCAGCGCCGTGCTGCCAGAGTTCGGTCATGTCTGTCCTTCCCGCTTCTAGTCGAACCTCAGGAACCCACGCACTCCGGCCACAGCACCAGCGATGGCCAGCAGGCTGAGAGTCAAGAGCAGGACATGGAATCGATGCAGCAGACGAAAGGCCCGATCCGAGTCGCGCTCTGCGAACTCCTTGAACCACCGATGGAGGAAGAGGGGCTCGAAGACGAACAGTACGAGAGCAAACACGAGCCAGACAAACGTCATCAGGTGGGTCCACCATAGCGACGGATCCAGGTATCGACTCCAGGCGTCGAGCCCAACCATCATATAGAACCCGGCACCGCCGGTCACGAGCGTGACGGCGCGAGCCTGCAGTGAGAATCGACCCTCCATGGCTTCAAAGAGCCGCAGGCGCTCCGCGCCACTCGGCAGTCGTCGAAGAGTCGGGATCATCACGGGGGCCAACTCAGTAGGATCCGAGACGGGCGGCCAGTTCCTGCCACTGCGCACCCAGACTCTGGCTCGCCATCGGATAGAGGATACCCTCTTCCTTGACGTTGTGCTGCTGCGTCAGCATCAACAGCGTATCCCCGTGATCCGCCATTCCCTGCAGATCACCGGCGGCCACCGACTCAGCCATCTGATCGAGGACAGCGCGCATCTGCCGGTGTTCCATGCGCATCACTTCCGTCGGTCCGCCGCCGTGCATGTTCATCGCGTCCTCGATGGCAGGGAACAGCTGCTCCTCTTCCATGGCAAAGTGCCTGCGGATGGATTTCTCGAATTCCTGCCACAGCGCTCGGGCCTCGTCCTGCTTTCCCTCGTCGACGGCCTGTTCCACCTTGCTCCACAGCTCGTCACAGTTGTGGTGATCGGCGGTGAAGAAAGCTTTTGGGTCACTCGACGCTGCATCGCTCATCAGTCAGTCTCCATAGTGGGTTGCGCATGAAGTTATCACTCGATAACATCTGCGCAATGAAGAAGCTGACGCCATCCATCGATCGACCGCAGCAGATCGTAGCTGCTGCCCTGGAGTTGCTCGATGGCACCCCCCTGGAATCGGTGAGCACACGCATGATCGCCCGTCAGCTGGGGATCTCTCAGCCGGCGCTGTTCCGTCACTTCCGCAGTCGTGATGAACTGATGCTGGCCGTCGTCGACAGCACCCGGGACAGGCTCGGGGCGGTGGCGGCGGCAATCATTGACGGTCACCAATCTCCCGCGTCACAGCTGGATGCTCTGACCGCCGGGCTGCTGGCATACGTGGAGCAGAACCCCGGGCTGCCGCGGCTGCTCTTCTCCCTGCCCGAGCCAGGAAAGGTGGCGACCGCCCTGCGTCAGCTGGTCGCCATGCAGGTGTCGCTGGTGGCCGAGCTCGTCCGTCAGGGGCAACGGCAGGGGGCCTTCGATCGACACGTCGATTCTCAACAGGCTGGCCGGGCCTTCGTTGCGCTGATTCAGGGATTGGTCCTGCAGTGGCAGAGCTCGGGTGGCCGGACACCGCTGGTGGATCAGGCCGGTCCCCTGATGGCGTTGTGGCTCGATGGTGTCCGTGCCACCGGATCCCAACCGGTGGCGGCAGGCCAGGGGGAGCCGGGGGAAGAGGGTATCGTCGAGCTCGATGTGCGGCCGATTCTTGCCGACGGGGAGGATCCGCTGAGCCAGATCCTGGCCGGTGTCGCGGCGGCAGGACCACGGGGAATCGTCATCCTCACCGTGCCATTTCGGCCCGAGCCCCTACTGGCCCTGCTCGGTGCGCAGGGCCACGTCGTCAGCGACCGTCAGATCGACCAGGAGACGTGGTCGGTGGAGATCTCCGTCAACGGCGGGCAGATCGAAGACCTGCGTCAGCTGGAAGCGCCTGAACCGTTGGAACGCGTGCTGCATGTGACGGCCACGTTGCCGGCAGGTGAGGTCTACATCGCCCGTCTGCCCCGCTATCCGCGGTTGCTGATCCAACACCTCGACGGCCGTGGTCTGTTGTGGGCGGTCCACGATGAGCCGGACGGTACCGCCCTGCTGAGAGTGAAAAAGCCGCGATGAGTGGATCGATGCCGATGGCGGGACTCAGTCCCGAGCAGGGACCTCCCCTGGCGGTTCCTCTCAGCTTCTTCTTCCTGGCGCCAGTGGCAATGGTAGGGGCGTCCGCATTGCTGCTGATCCATGGCGACACGGTGATCTGGAACCGCTGGGTGCCGGCCACTCTGGCCTTCACCCATGTGGGCACTCTGGGGTTTCTCTGCCCCGTCATGTTCGGCGCTCTCTATCAGATCATTCCCGTTGTGGCGGGAGGTACGGTGCCCTGGCTGCGCCTGGCCCACGTTGTCCACCTGTGTCTCGTCCTCGGCGTCGTTTCCCTGGTCCTGGCATTCCTCGGCGGCAGCAAGGTGGCCTTTCTGGTTGCCGGCGGCAGTCTCACGGCGGCCCTCGTCCTCTTCCTGATCCCCGTCGCCATCGCCCTGATTCGTGCGCCGACCCGCAGTCACACGGTGACCGGGGTCCGCGTCGCCGTCATCGGCCTGGCCCTGGTCTCCGGATTCGGGCTCCGAGCAGTCTGCAGTCGATTCACCGCCGATCTGAACCTCGACTGGCTCGCCTGGACCGTCGCCCATGCCTCGTTCGGACTCGTGGTCTGGGTCGGCGGGCTGATCACGGCCGTCTCCTGGCAAGTGCTGCCCATGTTCTACCTGGCCGACCCTCTGCCTCGTGTGTCGCGGATCCTGTCTCTATGGCTGACGTTTTCCGCCGCGACGATCCCGGCCGTGCTGTTGTTGATCGGTGCGGACGCGCAGACGGTCTCTCTGGCCGTTGGACCCGGCGCCGCGGCAATCTGGCTCCTCCATCCGGTGGTGGCGGCGATCCGACTGAGACGGCGGCGGCGACGCCGGGCCGACATCAGCTTGCGGTTCTGGTACACGGGACTGGGCTGTGCCCCCGTCGTCTTTGCTGCCGCTCTCGCCGCGCTCTGGCTCGACGACCCGCGCTGGCCCCTGGTCTTCGGGTGGCTGGCGATCTGGGGTTGGGCCGGGATGATCGTTCACGGGATGCTGACACGGATTGTCCCGTTTCTCGTCTGGTTCCATCGCTTCGCCGCGCTTGTCGGCCTGGAACCGGTACCGCCCATGCGGCGCATGCTGCCTGTGGGGCGCGCCACGGTCGCTTACTGGCTGCACGCATTGACTCTCGTGCTGGGCTGTGGGGCCATCATCAGCGGCTGGGTTCCCCTCGTCTACGCCGCGGCTCTGACGATGGCCCTTACCGGTCTGGCCCTGGGTGCCTGTCTGCTCGGCGTGCTGGCAGCCCGCGCCGGGCAGGGCTGGACCGGTCGCCAACAGACCATCCCCCTTGCCGTGGCCCGAGCAGATTCTTATGCTTAAGTAAGAATTCATAACTCAGGTAAGATCAAGGTGACTCCATGCCCACCGCCAAACTCACCTCCAAGGGACAGCTGGTCATTCCACAGCCGGTCCGGCAACACCTTGACCTTCAGCCAGGAGATCGTGTCGATTTCCTGATCCAGGACGACGGCGAGGTCATCGTCCGGCCCGCGGTCAGTGATGTCCGGGCCCTGAAAGGCATCCTGCCAAAGCCGGCCAGACCGGTATCCATCGAGGACATGGACAGGGCGGTCCGCAAGCGCGGAAGTGGGAGGTGATGATCGGTCTGGACACCAATGTTCTCGTCCGCTATCTGGTTCAGGACCATCCCACCCAGGCCAGCAAGGCCACACAGATCATCGAGAAGGGGGAGGAGGAGGCGTCCTTCTACATTACTTCGGTGGTACTGTGTGAGTTGGTCTGGGTCATGGAGAGTGCCTACGGCTACGGTCAGGATCTGGTCGTGCCGGCACTTGAGCAGATTCTCCGTACCGGTCAGTTCCGGTTTGAGGACAAAGACTTGCTCTGGCAAGCACTGACCGACTATCGGACCGGCAAGGGGGACTTCTCCGACCACCTGATCGGGCGTATCGGGGCCCGAGCGGGCTGCCTGCGAACCCTCACGTTTGACCGTAGCCTGAGGCGCTCGCCAAACTTCGGAATACTGTAACCAGGGCTCCCGCCCCGCCGGCCCACGAGGAACAGACCATGCCCCCCAACATCCTGCTCATCGTCCCCGAGGATACGGGTCTCGAACTCTCCTGCTATGGGGACCCCAACGTCCGCACGCCGCACCTGGACCGCCTGGCGGCAGATGGCTGCCGCTTTACCCGCGCCTATGTAACCCAGGCGGTCTGCTCGCCGGGCCGCGCCAGCATTCTCACCGGTCTCTACCCGCACGAGTGCGGTCAGATCGGCCTGGCCTCTCACAAGTTCGCCATGTATCGCCCGTGGCCCAGCGTACCCACGTTTCTCAAACAGGCGGGCTACCGCACCGCCCGCCTCGGCAAGCTGCACGTGCTGCCCGAGTCGGCTTTCGCCTTCGATCACGTCTGGACCAGCAGCACCGCCAACAGCTTCGGCAGTCGCGACGTGGCGGAGGTCGCCCGGGAGGCGGGTGCCTTCGTCAATAACGGCGATGAACCGTTCTTCCTGATGGTCTGTAACGCCGACGCACATCTTCCCTGGCTGCGGCAGGAAGCCGGCCTTCCCCGCGTCCCTCTCAACGCCGACGATGTGCGCCTGCCGTCAGCCGTTGGCTGCGATTCGCCTCGCCTGCGCGAGCACGCCGCCGACTATTACAACTGCGTCTCGCGGCTGGACAGCGGCGTCGGCCTTCTGCTTGCCGAACTCGAGGCTTCCGGAAAGGCCGACGAGACGCTGGTCATCTACGTAAGCGATCACGGACCGCAGTTCTCGCGCGGCAAATGCTGCGTCACCGAACTGGCATTGCAAGCCCCGTTGATCATGCGCTGGCCCGGAGTGTCAATGCCGGGCACCGTCGCCGATCCTCTAGTGTCGCAGGTCGACGTGCTGCCGACCATTCTCGACGCTGTCGGCCTCCAGTCGCCCGCAAAGGGATCCGGGGAGTCGCTGCGTCCTTTCCTCGATGGCGGGTCGGCGGTGCAGTGGCGGACACACCTTTTTGCGGAGTGGAATGTGAGCCACTCCTTGAAACTCGATCAGGGCCTCTTTTACCCGTCCCGTACCGTTCGCGACGACCGCTACAAACTCGTGCACAACCTGCTGCACGGCGAAGCCAACCCGACGGAGAGATACTACACGAAGCAGCAACGCATCGACACTGGCTGTACGCAGCAGGAGATCGATGCCGCCCCGCGTCACGTGGGTGCAGCTTACGCCCGTTGGCGCAACCCGCCCGCCTTCGAGCTCTATGATCTACATACCGATCCGTGTGAATGGCACGACCTGGCCGATGACCCGACCATGTGCACAATTCGCGACGGGCTCATCGATCGTCTCCTGACATGGCGGCAGGAAACACAGGACCCCTTCCTCGCCCCGGAGAAGCTGATGGGCTTCCGCAGAGTTCACGACCGGGTGTGCGACCAGGATCGCAATGTCGGACGCGACCCCGACTTCGAGTGGCCCTACGTCAGCGACTTCGCACCACAGGCATGATCTCGACCCAAGCCGGATGGGCGCTGACTTCCGCGGCGAGCGCACCGGTCAGGCTATGGCCATAGGCGGGCAGGCCGAAGCAGACGCCAACGATAAGGCCGAAGTACATCGGGTTCCTGACGATGCGGTAGATACCGTGTGTGATCAGCCTGTGGTCTTCGCGGATGACGACCGAAGCGGAGTAATTCTTGTACAGCGTAATCTGCCCCCAGCACATAATCCCCAACCCAATGACGAACAGGAACATCCCGGTGACCGTCAGGGCCGGTAGTTCGGCCATGCTACTCGGGTGGGAGATCGAATCCCAGAGTCGCCACCACAATCCGCTGAGCGCGTCCCGGGTCAGGAAACTCAACTCCAAGACAAAGACGGCCATCGCAGGGATCGCGAACTGGATGAGGTCCTTCTTGAACGCGCTCCGGACGTTCCTTGGCATTGCGTAGGGGCTTCTCTTTGCCATCGTCCTGATTTCGCATCGGTGTATGGCTCGCGGTCTGACTCCAGGATAGTGCCGTCCCTGACCCGGAGCCATGCTCGATAACCAGCCCGAAGCGCCACGAGCGATGTGCCAACGCCGTGATCCGGCGTCGCTCCGCCGCACTCGCATCCACTATTGGCCGGCACGAATGGCGGTGGGGCTCAGGCCGCGGTTGCGGCGCATGAACTTGTTGAAGCCGTGGCGGTCAGGAATGCCGACGCGGGCGCCCACCGCGTGTATCGGCAGGGAGCTCTGGCGCAGCAGGTCCTCGGCCAGTTGGGCACGGCGGTCGCGGATGCAGGCCGAGACCGGCTTGCCGAGGAGTTCGGCAAAGAGCTGGTCGAGCCGGCGCCGGGAGTAGCCGACGGCCTCTGCGAGCGCTTCGGGTGTCAGTGAGGCGTCGGCGGTGTTTTCGCGGATCCGCCTCTGTACCTCCTCTATTATGTGCGCCCGGTCCTGGTGTCCCGCCTCGGCCGTCCGGGCAATCCGCACCAGGCGCCACAACAGCAGCCGCGCCAGCAGGTCACTCTCGAGGCGGTCGGTCTCCCGCAATTCCATGCAGGCGGCGAAGTCCCGCAGCATCGCGTCGGCCGACATCCCACAGGGCATGATCGCCGGCAGTTCGACCGAGTTCGACGCCGTGGTCACTGAACCGTAGCGAAATTCCAGGTAGAAGTGATTCACCGGTCGTTCCGTGGTGTAGATCCGGTCCGAATCCGGCGGGATGATGACAAGGTCATGGGTCTTGATCATCAGACACCACCGCCGCCGGCCCTTTCTCAGCACCAGCGATGTCGGCCCTTCGAACAATCCCAACTGCCAGGTGGGCGCCGGCGTGTATCGCTCAACGCGCTCGACTCCCACGGGCGAGTATCCCACGGCGAGCGCCTCCGGCTCAAGACGTAGCGGTACTGACCATCGGGGGTGTTCAGGTGTTTCCATATATGACCACAGTTCAGTTCCAATAACACCAATACACACAACGGTTACGACAGCGGTATGGTAAGTGGCGCCAATTCCCGGCGCAACGGGACCGTCTGCACCACAGTGCTTTCGGGCTGTTGTGCGCCAATTACGACCACAAGACGAGGGACATTCGATGCAGTCGCAGGTTCTGTCCGATGAGGATGTGGGAAGTATTCACGAAGCGACACGGAAGGTGCTGGCCAAGACCGGCGTCGGGTTCAAGGACAGCCCACAAGCCCTGGAGATCTTCAGGACTGCGGGTTGCCGGGTGGATGACGAGCGGGTTCACTTTTCGCACGAGGTGATAACGGAAGGGCTCGCACGCATCCCCGACCGGGACAGTCTCGACTACTACAACCACTTCCTGGGTTTTACGGGACCGGTTTCGTTAGGACAGGGCGATGTCAGTTTCGGCCTGATCGGCAATGCGTTCACCATCCACGACTATGAAGCCGGTGAGGCGCGGAGCTGTCTGGAGTCCGACGTCAACGACAAGCTTCTGGTGTTGGATTCCCTGCCCAACTTCGACTATGACTGCTGCAACCTCTTCACGGCTCACGATCGCGGCATCGCTGACCCTGTTGCCCGACCGTACGACAACTCAGAAGCGGGAACGCGTTTTCTGCGCCAGTGGGTCCGCGGCCGTGCCGTGCCCGGCCGCAAGACGATGCCCTTTGGCTGTATCAACACGACGCAGGAGGAAGTTCGATTGACCGTTCTTGGTCGAGCCATTCTTGAGGGGGTTGAGTCAACCGAGGCCCTGCTGAAACGCCAGCTGAGCTTTGTCTGGTGCAACCCCCTCAGCCCGCTGCGCATCAAAGGCTCCGAAGCCAACGCCATCATCGCCGCCGCGCGCTCAGGTGTAGGCATGAACATGATCTCGCCGGAGGTGATGTGGGGCGCGACGGGCCCCGTGACATTGGCCGGTTCACTTGTGCAGCACAATGCAGAAGTGTTGGCAGGTGTCCTACTCAGCCAATTCGCCAGCCCGGGGTCGGCCTGCATCTACGGGTGTGTCAGCGCTCCCATGGACATGCATACCGCCGACACGCACCATGGGGCCTTTGAAACGGCCCTTTTCGATGCCGCCGCCGTGCAACTGGCCGACCGTTACGGTTTGCCGTCCCGCATATCTCCGGGCAATACATCCCAGGTGCGTCCAGGCCCCCGGGCCTATGGGGAAACCGCCATGGGGTTATATCTCGGAGCGGCCGCCGGTGGAAATATCATTACGACCGGACTGCTCGATTCAACCATCCGCATCAGCTATGAGCATCTGGTCGTGGTGGACGAACTGATCAACCAGGTCCGCAACATCACCAAACCCGTGGCCACCGATGCCGACAGCCTGGCTCTGGACGTGATCGACCGGGTCTGCAATGGGGACGGCAACTTCCTTGCCGACGACCACACGCTGGCGAATATGAAGCGGGATGTTCACTACTCCGCCTTCACCGGGCGTACTGAAGACTCCTTCATGGATGTCTATGACCGGGCTCATCAGACGGTTGAGCAGATCCTCGCCCGGCGCGATACCGACGAACACGTCGACAAGGATGTCCTTGACCGTCTGGTAACCGTAGAAGCGCGGCTCAAGGAGGACGACACCACCTGGCGCACCGGCGAAGGCGACTGGTGGCGGACATACCTGGAGGATTTGACATGAGTAACAACGGATTCAACACAGAGGCCATTCACGCCGGCAGAGATGCCAGACACTCGTCCACGCCCATTCACGTGGCCGCGACAGCCGCAGGATACTATACGCGGGGCGGAAATCCGTCCATCGAGGCCCTGGAACAGGCCATTGCGGCTCTGGAAGGTGGCAACCAAGCGATTGCCTGTGCCTGCGGCATGGCGGCCATTACCCAGACCTTGCTGTCATTGCTCAAATCGGGCGACCACGTCGTCTGTCACCGCAGTGTCTACGACTGGACCGACTGGTGGCTGCGCGATGAGATGCCACGCTTCGGTGTCGAGACCACCCAGGTCGATCTGCGCGATGCAGAAGCCTTTGCTGATGCCCTGCGCCCCAATACACGCATCGTCTACTTTGAGCCCCTGAGCAATCCTGGGCTGGATCTGATCGACCTGCGCGCAATCGTCTCCGTCGCGCACGATGCCGGCGCGCTGGTTGTGGTGGATAACACGTTTCTCTCCCCGGCCCTGCTGCGACCACTCGAGCATGGCGCCGACATTGTGCTGCACTCAGCAACAAAGTTCCTCAATGGCCATGGCGATGCGCTGGGCGGGGTAGCGGTCATGGACGACCCTGAGCTTTACGACAAGGTCTACCGCTCGCGCAATCTTCAGGGCGGCGTAATCAGCCCGTTCAACGCGTTTCTTATCATGCGGGGTATGGAAACACTGTCCATACGTATGAACCAGCACGGCACCAATGCCATGAAGGTCGCCAGATTCCTTTCCGGTCACTCGTCCGTGAGCGAGGTCCGATACCCGGGACTCGAATCCCATCCCGACGTCAGGACGGCAGAAGAGCTGCTCCCCAAGGGATGCGGGGGCATGGTCGGCCTGACGATAAAGGGAGGACAGAGCGCGGGACATCAATTCGCAGGATCCCTGCAACTGGTGCGTCCCTGGGTCAGTCTTGGCGACACCGGCTCACTGGTCTATGGGCGACAGTGCGAGCCGCGTAAGGGCATACCCGAAGGGTTCGCCCGACTGTCGGTCGGCCTCGAAGACGCCGAGGACATCATCGCCGACCTGGACCAGGCCTTGAACAAGACACACACTGAGAGCGGCACGGCTAGCGCAACGCACGGAGATTGACATGACGATATTCGAGCGGCCGCCAAGGTGGCGTCTGTGCTGATGAAGGGGTTCGGGGGCTAGGTGGCTTGCCTCCTCTTCCCCTTCCGATACAATCGCTCAACCGCCTTGTCGACGGCGAGATTGTCGAGATTGCTTTCTCCGGCGGCGATGGCATCTACCGCTTTCTGTGAACGGCGTTCGGCGGGCCATGTCTTGGCGCATGCGACGCGTAGCAGGATGCGGCTGGCCAAGGAGGCGGCGTTGCGCAGGTTGGACAAGTGCAGTTTGTCGAGCGTGTCGAAGGCGGTGTGGCCAAAACCGCGGCCGGAGGAGACGGCATCGACATCGCCCATACCCGCGGTGGGCACGCCGGCTTCGAAGAAGGGGAAATGGTCGGAGAAGGCGGAGAGCTTGTTGCCATAGGGCAGGTCTTCGTGCATCTGGGCCCGGGCTGCATCGAAGAAAGAGTCGAGCTCGGGCCAGTAGTGCATGACGATGCCTTTGCGCCCGGCACCGCCGGCGGCGTCCATATTCAACATAAGGCGGATCTGGTCGAGCTCGTGTTGGTGGGCTTGGACATATTCTTTGGCGCCGATCAGGCCGATTTCCTCCGTGCCGAAGGCGATAAAGCGGATGCCGCAGTCGATACGGCCCTTGGCATAGGCCGACAGCACGCGGGCGGCGTCCATGATCGCAGCGAGCCCCGAGATGGGGTCGTGTGCGCCTTGGGAAACGTCGTGGCCGTCGTAGTGGCAGCCGACGACGACCCATCTGTCGGGGATGGTATTGCCCTCAAGTTCGCCGACGATATTCCAGGAGGTGCGCTGTTGCGTGCGGTTGCGGGTTCTGAGTTTGAGGCGCACCGCGCCTTTGCGGCGAATCAAACGCTGTAGGTATTCGCCCCACTCTTTAGCGACGGAGATGCCGGGCATTATTGCTTCGCGATTGTCGGCGATGCTGCCGGTTGCCGGGCCCAAGCCGTCGTAGTGGTTCATAAAGATGAAACCGACGGCACCAGCCAGAGCGCTGCGGCCGTATTTTTCCGAGCGGTGGATAAATCGGCCTACACCGGGCGGCGTTTTGCTGGTAGCCATGACGAGTTTGCCTTTGAGGCGGCGTCCGGCGTTTTCAAAATCATCGGGTGTGCCGTCGCCGACGCTGACCAGTTCGGCTTCGATGGTGGCCGAGGGGCAGTAGGGCAGCGCGATGCAGGGGATTTCGCGCTGGATGGGATAGGTGATATGCAAGGAGGTTTCGCCGCGGGTCCAGGCGGCGTATCTGTAGGGCTCCATTAATACGTTGCACAGGCCGTAGGCTGTGAACTTGTCGCGGAAGAACTTCGCCGCCAGGCGCTCGCCTTCGGTGCCGCCGAAGCGGGAGCCAAAGTCGTCGCAGAGGATTTCGAGATTGTCCATCATTTCCCGCGATGTGTGGATGTCGCCCAGCATCTTTTGCTCGATGTCGAGATAGGGGTTATTCGTCATGGAGCTCCTCAACTTTCTATTCTTAACTGTTATAGGGTCTTAGCATAATCGGTATGATCGGAGGTTTCATGCACGGATTGGTTCAGTGTGCCAAGGTCTTCGTGGAGACGTC
>DASCMS010000157.1:0-36049 GCA_036011085.1 Candidatus Latescibacterota bacterium | reverse complement strand
CACCGAAGGTGGGAAAAAAGCTGGCAAGATCCCAGTTCATCATCTGCTCCCTGGCGTAGACTTCACGATACAGAAAAAGGGGACGGTCGACTGCGCGTCAACCGCCCCCCTCGGGGCGCATGGTTCTCACCTGTTACTCAGGCCATACGGACGGACTTCACATCCTTCTTGCTCAACTGCACGCCACTGGCCTTGGCCCCCTGGATGGGGTACTCGCTGATGGCGAACTGCTCTTCGAGCACGCGCAGGCGTGGGGCCGGTTTGTATTCCAACTCCACCGTGGCCTCGTTATTAAGCGTAAACCTGAGCAACGTCCCACCGGCGGGCACCAGCTCGTAGGCGCGGTTGAGGATAAACCCCTCGACCTTGCAGCGCTTGATCTTCGTCGCCCCTTTCTTGTCGCGGAAGACGACGTTGAAGATCTGCTCCTTGTCGGGGAAACCGCAGTGCTGCATACCCTTGCCGACAAAGAGCTTGTCGGGCGCGTCGACGACCGAGTAGGTGCCGTCCTTGCGCACGACGAGGATTCGATCGTAGAGCGACACGTCGGCGATGAAGGTGCCGTCCACCTGGTGTCCGAGATACCCGGTGGCCTTGTCGTAGCAGAGCTTCTGATCCCGTTTGGCCGCTTCGCGCACATCGACCTTTTCGAAGGAGGTGATCTCCGTGCGCCGTGGAAACCGGTCGCGGTACTTGTCGATCAACGCCCCGAGGTAACCGATCGTGAAGGGGACGATCTCCTTCAGATCGTGGCGGATCTGCTTGAGCCGTGCCTTCAGTTCGCGCATTTCTTTCTTGGCGCGCTCGATGTCGTAGAGGGAGATGCGTCGGATCGGGATACGCAGCAGCGTGTCCACGTCATCGCGCGTGACCTCTCGCTTGATCTGCTTCGCATGGGGCTTCAGGCCATCGAAGACGGCCTGCACGACCCCGTCCTGGGTCTTCTCCTGCTCGATTCCCTGATAGATGCGCTGCTCGATGAAGATCTGCTCCAGCGTGCGGGCGTGGATCCGATCTTCGATTTCTCCCTTTTCAACCCGCAACTGGGCTTTGAGGATATCGACGAGGCGGTCGACGTTGTGCTGCAGCACCTCGGTGACGGTCATGATACGCGGCAGGTCACCATCGATGACGAGGAGCGCCACCGAGATCGACATCTCGCAGTCGGTGAAGGCATACAGGGCATCCACCACGTCAGCGGCATAGACGCCGCGGGGCAGCTTGATCTCTATCTCGACATTCTCGGCGGTGAAGTCCTGGATGGCGGCAACCTTCACCTTGTTCTTGCGCGCCGCATCTTCGATGGAGTTGATCAGCGCTTCCGTCGTCGTGCCGTACGGAATCTCGCGCACGACGATACGCTTCTCGTCCGAGGCATCGAGCCTGGCCCGCACGAGGATCTTACCGTTGCCGTCTTCGTAGTTGGACACGTCCACCATGCCGCCGGTGGGAAAGTCCGGGAACACCTCGAAGGGCTTGTCCTTCATGTAGCTGACCTGCGCTTCGAGCAGTTCGATCAGGTTGTGGGGCATGATCTTCGTCGTCATCGTCGGGGCGATGCCTTCGGCGCCCTGAGACAGCAGCAACGGGATCCGCACCGGCAGGACGACGGGCTCCTTGTTGCGCCCATCGTACGATTCCACAAACTCGGTCACCTTCGGATCAAAGATGACCTCCCGGGCCATGGGGGTCAGCCGGCACTCGATATAGCGCGCCGCCGACGCCATATCACCCGTATAGATGTTGCCGAAGTTCCCCTGCTTGTCGATGGCCACATCCTTGTTGGCCAGCACGATGAGGGCCGAGAAGATCGACGCATCTCCATGAGGGTGATACTTCATACACTGGCCGACGACATTGGCCACCTTGTGGAAGCGCTCGTCGTCCACCTCATGCAGCGTATGCAGGATCCGCCGTTGCACCGGCTTCAACCCATCATCAAGATGCGGAATCGCCCGCTCCTTGATGGCATACGAGGAGTACTCGATGTAATTCTTGTCGTAGAGCTCTTTTATGTAGGCCAAGTCAGACTCACTCCTGTGGATCCAAGTCCACCGGCAAACAGCGGACAGTTCTTCTCAGCACAATGCGACGCGGTGTCGTGAGACAGAATTCGATGGGTCCGTTCGCCGTGGACCCGTAGCGCTCTCAGTCGCCGATCAGACGCCACAGGGACGTGGCGTCAGGCGACTGTCGTCGGAGCAGCGCCGGGACGGCGCCGCGAGAATGAAGCGGAGGGTCCACGGCGAACGGACCCTCCCACCTTGCCTCTAGACCATGTGCTCCATGATGTACTCGCGCCGTTCTGGCGTATTCTTCCCCATATAGAAATTCAGCGTCTCGGGCACCTCCGACATCTTGTCGATGGCCACCTTCACCAGCTTGATATCCTCACCGATGAACTGACCGAACTCCTTCGGTGAGATCTCACCCAGACCCTTGAAGCGCGTCACCTCTGCCCCCTTGACCTTCTTCTGCGCCGCCTCCCGCTGCTTATCGGAGTAGCAGTAGATGGTGTCCTTCTTGTTGCGCACGCGGAACAGGGGCGTCTCGAGGATGAAGACGTGACCGGCCACCACGAGGTCCTCGAAGTATGTGAGGAAGAAGGTGAGCAGCAGATTACGAATATGGAAGCCGTCGACATCGGCATCGGTGGCCAGCACCACCTTGTTGTAGCGCAGCCCGTCGATGCCGTCCTCCACACCGAGGGCCATCATCAGATTGTAGAGCAGTTCGTTCTTGTAGACCTCCGCCTTGCCACGACCGTAGGCGTTTTGCGGCTTCCCCGTCATCACGAAAATGGCCTGGGTATTCGGATCTCGGGAGGAAACGATCGAACCGGCCGCCGACTGACCCTCGGTAATGAAGATCGTCGACTCGTCGCCGCACTTGCGATCCCCCAGATGATACTTGCAGTCCCGCAGGTTCGGGATCTTCATCGAGATCTTCCGGGCGTTCTCTTTGGCTTCCTTCTTCACCGCGTTCAGGTCTTTGCGCAGCTTCTCGTTGTTGGCGATTCGCTGCTCGAGACTCTCCGCGGCGGCGCGGTTCTATGCAGAAAGTCGACCACCGCACCTTTCACATCGTTGACAATCCAGCCGCGCACGTCGGTGTTGCCCAGCTTGTTCTTCGTCTGCGACTCGAACACCGGCTCCTGCAGCTTCACGGCCACAGCGCCAGCGATACCATCGCGCACGTCGACGCCGCTGTAGTTCTTGCGGTAGAACTCGTTGACGCCCTTGAGCACACCTTCACGAAATGCCGACTGATGGGTGCCGCCGTCAGAAGTGTACTGACCGTTGACGAAGGACCAGTACGTCTCGCCGTAGCCTTCGATGTGGGTGAAGGCGAACTCGAGCCGCTCGCCCCGGAAGTGGGCCGGCTCATATGTCACCTTGGCGTCGTCGGTGCCGACTTCGCGCTGCAGCAGGTCGAGAAGACCGCGCTTGGATTCATACTTCTGGCCGTTGAGCACCAGTGTCAGGCCACTGTTGAGGCAGGCGTAGTTCCACAGCCGGCGCTGAACGTATTCTACGTTGTACTCATACTCACCGAAGATCTCCTCATCCGGTACGAATTCCACCAGTGTGCCATCCGGCTCACGGGCAGCTTTGCCCTTCTTGGTCTCCTTCTTCAGGTCACCCCGTTCAAAGAGGGCTTCAGCATACTGGCCATTGCGATAGGAGACGACACGAAAGCTCTGTGACAGGGCGTTCACCGCCTTCGTCCCCACCCCGTTGAGCCCCACGGAGAACTGGTAGATCTCGTCGTTGTACTTGGCCCCCGTATTGATTACCGAAACACACTCCACCAGCTTGCCGAGAGGAATGCCGGAGCCAAAATCACGGACGCGCACGTGGTCACCCTCGATCTTGACCTCCACCTTGCGGCCGTTGCCGGTGATGAACTCATCGATGGAGTTGTCGATGACCTCCTTCAGGAGTACGTAGATCCCGTCATCGGGATCGGAACCGTCACCCAGGCGACCGATGTACATGCCGGTGCGCAGGCGGATGTGCTCCAGCGACGACAGTGTCCGGATCCGGCTTTCGTCGTAGGCGGCTTTGCCGTTGCCGTTGGTCCTGGCCTTACCTGCCCGCGACTTGCCGTTGCGGGCCTTGGTCCCCGTGGCCTTGGTGGAAGAACTGAACAGATCAGCAGTGGTCGTCATGGTGTATGGTCGCGTCCGTCGAAGCGAGCCGGGCGGGACCCGTGGACTGGCCGCACGCCCGGCATGGGTTCGGAGTTGTTCTGTACGGATCAGCGGAGAGGTCCGCGAACAGCCGGGGAGAGAGTCGTGTACCACGAAGCCGCCGGGGGGAGATCAGGCGGCTTCAGCCCAAGATATGGTGTACATGCGACCGGCACCATGGTCGCATCTGCAACCGGCACCATGGTTGCTGAGCAGCTAGCTGCTCAGTCAGCGCGAGCGGGCTCGGGAGTGATGCTCGCGATGATGGGGCGGACCGTGGTGCTCCTGACGCCGACCGCCTGAGGCAGGCTTGCCCTTGCCCTGGGCACCGCCACGTCGACGACCGCCGCCGCTGCGGGCCTTCACGTTGGTCAGGTCCGGTTCGCGACCACGCCACTCAGGATTGATCTCCCGCACCTTCAACAGACGCTTCAGATTCCCCAGATCACGGTCGGTGACCATGGTCAGAGCTGTACCGGTGCGTCCCATGCGCCCGGTGCGGCCGGTGCGGTGAGCGTAGATCTCGGGGTTGAAGGGGAAATCGAAATTGATCACATGGGTCACGTGCGAGAAGTCGAGTCCCCGTCCCGCCACATCGGTGGCGATCATAAACTTGATCTTGCGCTCCTTGAAGCGGTCGAAGATCGACATGCGCCGGGGTTGATCGAGACCCCCGTGGATGTACTCAGTGTTGCGGAAAGTCCGGCGGAACGTGCGGTAGAGATCGCCGCCTTTGTCCCTCGAGTTGCAGAAGACGATGACCTGGTCGAGGTCCTCCTCTTCACTCAGCAGGTCGAGGAGGCGATCGATGCGATCCCCTTTCACGTGCAGGAAGTGGTGTTGCAGCGAACTGGGGGCCCCCTGGTCGCGGTTCAGTATCACCTTGACGGGATCGGTCAGATACTTCGAGGTGAGTTTCTCGATCTCGGGAGGCATGGTGGCCGAAAACAGCAGTACCTGATGCTCCTGCATCATGCAATCGAGGATGAAGTCGACGTCCTCGATGAAACCCATGTCCAGCATTTCGTCCGCTTCGTCGAGGACGACAGTGCGCACCTGCTGCAGGTCGAGACGGGTATTCCAGATCAGGTCGATCAAACGGCCGGGCGTGGCCACGAGGATGTGCACGCCATGCTTGAGCTTGGCTTTCTGGATGTTGATGTCAAAGCCACCGAATACGGCAAAGGGGACGACATCTGAGTCCTTGGCGACATCGTCGATCTCCTGCACGTACTGCAGGGCCAGTTCGCGGGTAGGGACCAGGATCAGATGCTGAACGACACGATTGTCGGTGTCGGTCATGTTGACCATGGGGATGGCGCAGGCCGAGGTCTTTCCGGATCCGGTCTCGGCCAGACCCACCACGTCGCGTCCTGCCAGAACGTGGGGGATGGCCTGCTCCTGGATGGGCGTCATATCTTCGTAGCCCATCTCGGCGAGCCCGGACAGGATCTCGGGCTTCAGGTCGGTCTCTGTAAACTTCAAGTTGCGGGATTCCTCCGTCAGAGGTTGATAGGAAAGGACATCTCGCTCAAACGTCCCGCGGCGTCTGAGCGGGTACGGAGCGGGGGTGGATGCGCCGCACGGCGAATGTGGGGCCGCCCGGCGTTAACACCCCTAAAGCTATGAAATTTCTGAAATTACGCAATCTTGACACACAGCTCGGCCGATCTGGTCCAAGGTGATCCGTTGCCCCAGTCTCTGCCTGGCCTATCTTAGGCATCTCCTTTCAGAATCATCACTTACGTCATCTACCAGGCCCTGGTCCCATGTCCAACGTGCGCGTTCGTGTCGCTCCTTCTCCCACGGGGGCACCCCACGTCGGTACCGCTTACATCGCCCTGTTCAACCTGGCCTTCGCGCGCCGACATGGCGGCCGCCTCCTGCTCCGCACCGAGGACACCGATCAGGCACGTTCCCGGCCCGAACACGAAGAGCGGCTGATCTCGGCCCTGCGCTGGCTTGGCCTCGAGTGGGATGAGGGCCCGGATGTAGGTGGCGACGCCGGCCCCTATCGACAGAGCGAGCGTCTCGACCACTACCGGCCCCACGCAAAGCAGCTCGTCGAAGCCGGGCATGCCTACTATTCCTTCATCACGGCCGCCGAACTGGCTGCCTGGCGAGCCGAAGGCCAGGCAGCCGGCGAACCAGCGCCCTTCGATGTCGAACGGGAAGCTGATCAGGTCGCGGCATGTCAGCGAGCTGAGTCAGGCGAGGATCACGTGATTCGCATGAAGATGCCCCGGGAGGGCACCTGCGTCATCGATGACCTGCTCCGTGACCCGATCTCGATCGACTATGGCGGACTCGACGACCAGGTGCTGCTCAAGTCGGACGGCTTCCCGACCTATCATCTGGCCGTGGTTGTCGATGACCACCTGATGGGTATCACCCACGTGATCCGCGGCGAGGAGTGGATCAACTCCACGCCCAAGCATCTGTTGCTCTACGAATGGTTCGGCTGGGATGTGCCGCAGCATGCCCACTTGCCGCTGCTGCTGAACCCGGATCGCTCGAAGATGTCGAAGCGGCGCAACCCGACGTCGATCGATTACTACCGACGTGCCGGGTACCTGCCGGTGGCCCTGCTCAACTACCTGGCGCTGATGGCCTATCCGCCCGCCACCAGTGCAGATGGTGCCGACGAGGAGAAGGAGCCCCTCGCCGATCTCATCGGTCGGTTCGATCTGACTCGCGTGAACCTGGGCGGCTCGGTCTTCGATCTGGAAAAGCTGAACTGGCTCAACGGACGGTACCTGCGCGAGGATCTGACGCCGGGCCAGTTGCTGGTGGCCCTGAGGGACTGGGCACTGAATGACGACTTTCTGGCACAGGTGATCCCGCTGATGCAGCCCCGCATGGAAACCCTGGGTGACCTGATGCCGAAGTGCGCCTTCTTCTTCAGCCGGAAGGTGGCTCCCCAGGTCGAGGACCTGTTGCCGAAGGGCCGTGAAGCCGCCGACGTTGCCGCCATGCTGCAGACGACGGTCTGGTCTCTGGAGACGGTGGTACCGTGGCAACGCGACGCCATCGAGGCGGCGGTGAAGCGGGTGGGGCAATTCTGGGAGTGGGCGATTCGGGACGTGACTCGTCCGCTGTATACGGCGATCATGGGTCAGCCCGTGGGGCCTCCATTGTATGAGTCAATCGTCCTTCTCGACGTGGACCTGACACGGACGCGGTTGCTGGAGGCGATCGAGGCCTTGGGCGGTATCTCGAAGAAGAAAGCGAAGAAGCTGGAGAAGGACTGGAGTCGCCGCTGAGCGGAATCCGTCAGCGGATGGCCATGACGCCTCCCTGCAATTGGAAGCGCGACGTCTTCATCGGTGTTTTCACTTCCCGCTTGCTGTCACCGATGCGCACGACGACACCGGGAAACAAGGCTTTCTCCGCCTCGACAAAAGCCGTGCGCTGACCGCCGGAGGCGGCACCCGCCTCGATCTCCTGGCGCTCCCTCAACAGCCCCTGATGCAGTTGTACGATCTCGCCCAACTGCTTGGCCGCACGAGCCAGGACTTTCTTCTGCGGACCTGTCGAGGCGGCCAGACGCTGTTGGATTGCCTTCACATCCAGCTTCTTCAGATTGAAGCGGCTCAGGTGGCGGACAATGTGCTTGTTGCTTTCATCGAGCTTGCGATTCAGCAGATCGAGTTTCTTGGCCCCTTCCGGGTCGAGGCCCCAGATCACGCACGTCATTGGTCAACTCCCGTTCCAGGACTTCAGCCCTCTCGAGAACCATCTGTGACTGCGTCTGGGCGTCGTGCAGACGTTGACGTTCGGTGATGACCTCGGTGTGTTCTCTGGTGGCTCGGCGCAGGTCGATAATCGTCTTGAATTTCAGTCCTACGGCGACGAGCAACAGGGCCAGACAGAGAATGAGAAGTCCGTCCATCGCTTCAGATCCTGGGCATGTCGTCGAAGGGATCGACCGGGTGGTGCTTGCGCCAGATCTCCACAAGCTCCTCCAGTTCCTGGCGCTTCAGTTCCACCTCAGGCGCGTACTTCTCCCGCTCCGCTGTCAGCTCCCGCGAGTGTTCTTCGGCCGCCTTCCGCTTGTCTTCGATGGCGGTCGTCGCCGACTGATGTTGCCGGATTCCAGTGCGCACGCGGGTGATGTCCTCACGGACCTGGGCCGTTGCCTTACGATGTGAGAACCAGGTCTCGACGATGATGCCAGCCAATCCTACGGACGCGATGAGGTAGACCCAGAGCATCTTCACCCCCTCTTCTGCAGTTTCGCCCAAACATCTCTCAGTGTTACGGTTCGATTGAACACGGGTTTCATGTGGGTTGACTCCGGATCGACACAATAATAGCCGAGACGCTCGAACTGACACGAGGCGCCCACCGGGAGGCGTGCGGCTTCGGGCTCGACATAGCAGGTCGGCAGTACCGTCAGGGACTCGGGGTTGAGGTTGTCGAGCCAGTCCTGTCCCTCTTCGACGTCGGCGGGGTTCTCGACCCGGAACAGGCGGTCGTAGAGTCGCACCTCGGTTTCCACGGCTTGTGCCGCGGAGACCCAGTGCAGTGTGGCCTTCACCTTGCGGCCATCAGGAGCATCGCCGCCCTTGGTCGCCGGATCGTAGGTACAGCGCAACTCGACGATGTTGCCGTCGTCATCCTTGACCACCTCGTCGCAGGTGATGAAGTAGGCGTAGCGCAGACGCACTTCGCGTCCCGGTGCCAGGCGGAAGAACTTCTTGGGAGGCTCCTCCATGAAGTCTTCGGCTTCGATCCACAGTTGGCGACCGAAAGGAACCTTGCGCGTCCCCGCGGATTCGTCCTCGGGGTTGTTCACCGCGTCGAGTTCCTCCGACTGCCCCTCCGGGTAGTTGGTGATCGTCAGTTTGATCGGATGGACAACACCCATCACCCTTGGGGCAACCTTGTTGAGATGATTGCGGATGCAGAATTCCAGCAGCGATACCTCGATGTTGTTCTCCCGCTTGGCGATCCCCGCTTCGGACCAGAATCGACGGATGGCCTCGGGCGGCACGCCCCGTCGGCGCATGCCTCGCAGTGTCGGCAGGCGCGGATCGTCCCAGCCCGACATGTGGCCGCTCTCCATCACCTGCAGCAGGCGCCGTTTGCTGGTGACCGTGTAGGTGATGTTGCCCCGGGCGAACTCGATCTGCCGCGACGGAAAGATACCGAGCTGCTCGATGTACCAGTCGTAGAGCGGGCGGTTGGACTCGAACTCCAGCGAACACAACGAATGGGTTACACCTTCGATGGAGTCGCTCTGCCCGTGAGCCCAGTCATACAATGGGTAGATACACCAGGTATCGCCGGTACGGTGGTGATGGGCGTGCAGGATTCGATACATCACGGGATCCCGCAGGTTCAGATTTGGCGAGGCCATGTCGATCTTCGCCCGCAGCACTTTGTCGCCGTCGGCAAACTCTCCGGCACGCATCCGCTGGAAGAGATCGAGATTCTCCTCTGGTGAACGGTCGCGGTACGGACTGTTGCGGCCCGGCTCGGTCTGTGTGGGCTTTGTCCGTGCCTCGGCACGGCTCTGGGTACCCCGGTTTGCTCTGATCTCTTCCGCCGACTGGTCATCGACATAGGCCAGGCCCTTGCCGATCAGTTCACAGGCCCACTCATAGAGCTGCTCGAAGTAGTCGGAGGCGTAGAGGGCCTCGCCGAAATCGTACCCGAGCCAGCGAATGTCCTCGAGCATGGAGTCCACGTACTCCTGCTCCTCCTTGACTGGGTTCGTGTCGTCGAAGCGCAGGTTGGTGCGGCCACCGAATTCCGCGGCGATGCCGAAATTGATGCAGATCGCCTTGGCATTGCCGATGTGCAGGTAGGCGTTGGGTTCGGGTGGAAAGCGGGTTACGACCTCGGTCGCCTTGCCTGCCTCCAGGTCAGCGGCGATGGCCTCGCGCAGAAAATCCCGCGACCGATCTGCCGCGTTGGCATCGTCCGTTTCTGTCTCTGTTGTCATGGTCTCGATTCTTGGTGGATGGAAGTGACGGTCACAACGTCGATCCGTCATGCCGACGCAAGCAAACCTGGCGCCCCGCCCTCTTAGCGAATGCGCCAGGCATCCTTCGCCGGCTGAAACTGCTCGGCGTCGGGCAACAGCTGTCGCAGGTGCCGTCCACCGTAGGCGAACCCGGCCAGGCCGGGCATGCCGCGGTCTTCGTTCTCCACATCGAGCACGTAGTTGTAACCGGACTCACTCATGGCGTGGATCACCGTGGCCCAGTTCAGGTCACCTCTGCCGCAGACCCGGTACTGCCACCACCAGTTGCCGATGACACCCTGGCGATAGCGCATGCGGGGACTCACTTCGCAGTCCTTCAGATCGGCGAAATACCAGCGGCCAGCGTACTCGCGGATCACGTCCTCGGCCGGCATGATCCCCATCCACACCCAGTGGGATGGATCGCACGAGAGACCGATGGACTCGTCCGGGACGGCATCCAACAGCTTGTCCCACATCTCCGGGTTGCAGCCGATGTTGCCCATGCGCACCGCCACGTCCAGCGCGATACGGATCCCTCTGTCCGCCGCGTGCTTGGCCACAGGCGTGAACATGTCCTTGTAGCGACCCACCAGCTCGTCACAGCGGTCGGACGCATTGCCTGGCGGCGACGAGAACATGCCGTAGAAGGTTCCGTTACGTACGGGGGCGCCGGAGCCTGTGAGCACCACCGGACATTCCAACAGTGCGGCGGCATCGATGGCGCGTAGCAGACGCTGCTGTTCAGCCTGCCCTTGCGCCTCGTCATCGTCGAGCAGATTGCAGTGAGCCGTCAGGCAGGACAGGTAGATGTCGTTCGCTGCCAGCCCGTCCTTGAGTTCGTCAGGTCCTTGGTCGAGGATCTTCTGAGTATCGGCTGCCCCGGCATCGGCCAGGCGCACGCAGTCGAAGTCGTTGGCTTTGGCCCAGGCGCCACACTCGTCCAGACTCCAGGTGTTCTCCCTGCCCGCGTTGGTGAAGAAGCCGATATCCATTTGTTCCCCGTCTTGTCGTCCTGTTGCTGATCGTGGGTGGTGGCGTAGATTCCGAGTCTCTACCCGACTCAACCGCAGAAACTAACTAGAAAAGAGTATGATGGCCCTCCTCAACGAGAACTATCTCAAGCTCAAGGCCGGCTACCTGTTTCCGGAGATCCGACGACGCACCGAGGCGTTCGTCGACAGCCACCCGCAAGCTGCGATCATCAAGATGGGTATCGGTGATGTGGTGCGGGGAATCCCTCGGCCGGTGGCCGACGCCATGAAAGCGGCCTGTGAAGAACTGGCCCACGACGAGAGCTTCCACGGGTACCCCCCCGAACAGGGCTACGACTTCCTGGTGGAGGCCATCGTCGAGCACGAGTTCGGCAGCCGTGGGGTCACCATCTCTCCGGATGAGGTCTTCCTCTCCGACGGGGCCAAGTGCGATTCGGCCAACATTCAGGAGATCTTCAGCGTCGACCAGGTGGTGGCCCTCACGGACCCGGTGTATCCCGTCTACTGCGACTCCAACGTCATGGCGGGCCGTACGGGAGAGGCTGACGACGCGGGACGCTACGGGGGCCTCGTCTACCTGCCCTGCACGGCACAGAACGGTTTCTCTCCGCCGCTGCCGGAAGGTCACGTGGACCTGATCTATCTGTGCTCGCCGAACAACCCCACGGGTGCGGTGATGTCCCGCCAGGACCTCGGTCGATGGGTGGAATATGCCCGCAGTGAAGGAGCTGTCATCATCTTTGACGCCGCCTACGAAGCGTATATCAGCGATACCGGGATCCCGCATTCGATCTATGAAATTGACGGCGCCCGGGACGTAGCCATCGAGATGCGGTCCTACTCGAAGACGGCGGGATTCACCGGTGTACGCTGTGCCTACACCGTCGTGCCAAAGGAGTTGATGGTGGGCACACAGGTTGGAGATGAGGTCGCGCTGCACGGGATCTGGAGCCGCCGTCAGGCGACCAAGTACAACGGCGTTTCCTATCCCGTCCAGAGGGGAGCCGCCGCCTGCTACACCCCCGAGGGCAGCCGTGCCGTACGCGAACTCGTCGACTTCTACATGAGCAACGCCACGTTGATGAAGTCGGAACTGACCGCTGCCGGCTACACCGTCCATGGCGGCGACAATGCGCCGTACCTCTGGATCGTCTGCCCGCCCGGGCAGGACAGCTGGGGATTCTTCGATGTCCTGTTGCAGCAGGCTCACATCGTCAGCACCCCCGGGGCCGGCTTCGGCTCCGCCGGAGAAGGCTATGTCCGGCTCTCCGCCTTCCAGCAACGGGACAGTGTAGCCGAAGCGCTGAAGCGCATTCGAGAGTTGTAGTAGTATGGCCCCGCGCCGAGCCAAGATCGTCGCCACCATCGGGCCCGCCTCCAGCGAACCCGACGTACTGCGCGGCCTGTTCGAGGCAGGTGTCGATGTGGCGCGGTTGAACTTTTCGCACGGATCACACGACGATCACCGACGGGTCTTCGACCACATCCGGCAGATCTGCCAAGAGCTCGGGCGACCCGTCGCCATACTGCAGGACCTGCAGGGGCCGAAGATCCGCATCGGCACCCTCGTCGACGGTTCTGTCCATCTCGAGGTGGGTGCCCGCGTCACCCTCACCACGGCCAGTGTGCCGGGTGACTCGGGGCGGATCTCCACGCCCTACGATGAGTTACCGGAGGTCGTGTCTCCCGGCGACGACATCCTGCTGTCAGACGGACTGATCCGCCTGCGTGTGGCTGGGGTGGCAGACCAGGATGTGACCTGCGAAATCGTCGAGGGCGGGACACTGCGCGAACGGGCCGGCATGAACCTGCCAGGCACGGGGGGAAACGCACCCGCCCTCACCGACAAGGACCTGAAGGATCTTGCCTTTGGTCTGGAGCTGGGGGTCGACTACGTGGCCCTGTCCTTCGTACGGCGCGCCACAGACGTACTCGATCTGAGAACACGAATCGATGCCGCCGGATCTCTCGCCGCGGTGATTGCCAAGCTGGAAAAGCCACAGGCCATCGACGATCTCGACGCCATCCTGGTGGCAGCGGACGCTGTCATGATTGCCCGTGGCGATCTGGGCGTCGAACTGTCCCCGGAACGGGTGCCCTTCCTGCAGAAGGAAATCATCCGACAGGCAGCCGAGAAAAGGGTCCCCGTCATCACTGCCACGCAGATGCTCGAGTCGATGATCGACCATCCACGGCCGACCCGGGCGGAGGCCTCGGACGTGGCCAACGCCATCCTCGACGGCACCGATGCGGTCATGCTCTCCGGCGAAACCGCCATCGGCCACAACCCGGTGGAGACCGTGCGCATGATGGAGCGTATCGTCGTCGAAGCCGAGACCCACGCTTCCTACCTCGTCCACCTCGGACGTCGACGCCGGGTCCAGGATGACACCGCCTCATTCGACGACGCCATTGCCGAAGCCGCCAGCGGCGCTGCCGCCGACATCAAAGCCAGGGCCATCATCGCCTTCACGCAGACCGGCTTCACCGCCTGCCTGATCTCCAAGTTCCGTCCGCGATGCCCGATTCTGGCCGTCACACCGGATGCCCGGGTCTACCAGCAGCTCGCCCTGTTCTGGGGCGTACTGCCACGGCAGGCCGAAGTCATGGAAAACACGAGTCGCATGATCGCCCAGACCGATGAGCGCCTGCGTCAGGAAGGCGTGATCACCACTGGTGATCCCTTGGTGTTTCTCGCTTCCAGCACGCCAGCGACTGTCACCGGCAGCGCGAACCTCATGCGACTCCACGTAGCCGGTGCAGACGCCGACTGACCTTCCACATCCTGGCAGTATTTGCTTGACCCATCGTTGTTCTTGATGTAAATTTACCATTCATTTATTAATTATTAATTAATAATTCAGTCTTTCCACTTACCACCTGTGACGTGAGCCATGCCCGCACCCGCAAAACCCAAAAGCGATCGCGCCAGACCCCGCACCTTCTCCTCCACGGATCGTGACTTCCAGATGCTGGAAGCGGTCGCCCACTACCACGGTACCAGCAGGAGTGCCATGGTCACCGGCCTGATTCGCAAGGAGTTCTGGCGTGTCTTCCCCAACGGCACTGAAACCGTTCTCCTGGATGCCGGGGCAAAGGTGAGCGAATCATGACACAGGTCTCGCAACCGGCCACCGGTCCCTCGCCTTTCAACCATCTTCCGGAGGGTGAGCTGATCGAGCAGATCGATCGCCTGCGCCAGGAGAAGAATGCCGTCATTCTGGCGCACAACTACCAGATCCCTCAGATACAGGACCTGGCCTGCGTCACCGGCGATTCACTCGGACTGTCGATGGAGGCCTCGAAGACGGACGCCGACATCATCCTGTTCTGCGGCGTCCATTTCATGGCGGAGTCGGCCAAGATTCTCAGTCCGCAGAAACGCGTCTTTCTGCCGCACCTCGGGGCCGGTTGCGCCCTGGCCGACGCCATCACGGTGGAGAGCCTGTTCGAATGGAAAGAACGCTACCCGGAACACACGGTCGTGACCTACGTCAACTCGACGGCCGAGGTGAAAGCTGAATCGGACATCTGCTGCACGTCCGCCAACGCCGTGTCCGTGGTTCGCAGCCTCGACACCGACAAGGTGCTTTTCACCCCCGACAAGAACCTGGCCCGCTGGGTGGCAGAACAGGTGCCCGACAAGGAAATCGTCGCCTACGACGGCGTCTGCCCGACCCATGACGTGCTGCGCTACGCCAGTGTCGATCGCACTCGCACGGAGCACCCTGACGCCATCATCATCGCTCATCCAGAGTGTCGCGAGGATGTCATCGCTGCCGCCGACGAGGTCTGTTCGACGACGGGCATGCTGAGCGCCGTCGGCAAATACCCTGACGCCGGCACCTTCATCATCGCCACCGAAGAAGCGATGATCCACCAGTTGAAGAAACGCTACCCGGACAAAGAGTTCGTTCCCGCGGACGGCTGCATCGGTTGCCGTCTGCACTGCCCGTATATGAAGGTGACGGGCCTGCAGGATGTCTACTTCGCCCTGGCGGACGAACGCTTCGAGATCCAACTCGACGACGACGTGATCGGCAGGGCGCGCCGCGCCCTCGATCGTATGCTGGCCGTACCCCGCGACGACTGATACCGGCGAAGTCGACACAGTAAGAAGGGGGCCGTACCTACCGAGGTACGGCCCCCTTTCTTGTTCCTCCTAGTGCGACGAAACACTCTCCTTGACCCGCCCCCAGGCGTCCGTTTCGACCACCGTCGGGCTGTCCGGGTCAGACTCCGCTTCGATCTTGCCGAACATGAGCGATTGCCGTGACCACTGGGAATTGGTGATCCGGTAGCTCCACATGGGATCGGCGTTGCCATCACCGTCCACATCGAAGGCCTCGTATGCCTGCGGCTCATCGTCGGGCACGTTGAGCTTGAAGAAGCCATCGTCGGAACCGGTGAGTTCCACATACGAACGATACCCGAGACAGTTGTCGCCGGTCACGTCGACGCCATGCTCACGACCGGCGGCAAACAGCGCCTCCGGGATGAAGGCCGAGAAGCTCGCCGTGCCTCCGGAGGCAGAAACACCGCGGGCGGCCAGGCCGGTGGTGAAACCACCGATATCGGCAGGATCACTCAGTTGCGGCAGTTCGCTCAGTGCCAGCGGCTCGAGATCGGTCCATACCATGTCGGTGATGAAGGTCGTACCACGGAAATTGAACAGTTCGTTGTCGCCCTGCGAAGCCTGCACGATCAGGCCGAAAGCGGCGTCCAGATCATCCGGGTCGTTGGTCTCCGACAGTACCGGATCAACGATCGTCGCTGTCACCTGGAAACGTGTCGGTGAGAGCACACGGACGCCGACGTTGCCCGGCTGTGAAGCGTCGGCCAGCATGGCAGCAAAACTGATGCGGTCCTCTTCGGCCTTGGTAAACTCCAGCACCAGTCTTGTTCCGGCCTTCAGGTCGGAGTCTCCCAGTTCCATCTGCTGGATCGTCGGCCCGTCTTCTCCCGGAACGGCCGAGGCAAAGCCGAACAGGTAGACGCCGCCGCTGCCGCCACCGGCCCCGGCGGGGTTGGACGCTCCGGGCAGTCCGAACTTGGTCAGACCGACACCCTCTGCGATTTCGGTGAAAGCCTTGCCATCATAGGTGGAATTCGCCGGATCCCAGAGGATCGTTCCCGGCCCCTGCCCATGGAGGCTGGCAGTGCTCAAGATGATAGCGACGCTGGCGAAGCGAAGTGTGCTGGCGATCATTTTCTGCCTTTCTGTGTTGTTTCGATCGTGTTGCGCGCATCCGTGGCGATGGCTTCTATAGTGCTGACAGGTCACCGGAAACGTCCAGTAGAAACCACAGGCCATGGCGCAATACCAGGATCGCGACGGCGACGCCGCGGAAGAAGAAGAAGGCGAGCCCGAGCTCCCCGTCATGCAGAAGGTGGCGATCCTCTTCGTCGCCCTCGGTCAGGAGACCTGCGGTGAGGTGATGAAGTTCCTCTCCGATTACGAGATCGAGGAGATCACGCAGGCCGTCGCCAGCCTCAAGGCAGTCTCCGTCGAGATGCAGGACAAGGTTTTGGACGAGTTCGAGCAGCACCTGCTGGCCGGTGAGTGGGTCAGCCAGGGCGGCATGGACTTCGCCCGCGGCGCCCTGGAACGTGCCGTGGGACCACGCAAGGCGCAGGAGATCCTCGACCGCGTCGCCAGTACCGTGTCCTCTGGTTTCTATATGCTGAAAAACGTCGCCCGGAGCAAGTGGCGCCCTTCATCAGTCACGAGCATCCGCAAACCGTCGCCCTGATCCTGTCGCAGCTGGAGTCTCCGCAGGCCTCCGGAATCCTGGCACAGCTTCCCGAGCGTCAGCAAGCCGACGTGGCCTACCGTATCGCCACCATGGAGAACATCACCCCCGCCGTGCTCAAGGAGATCGAGGAGGCCCTCGAGGCCAGCCTGCGCGATATCCTCGGTGGCAACCAGGACGTGGGTGGTCCCAAGGTGGTTGCCGACATCCTCAACCTGACGGGTTCGTCGGTGGAGAAGAACGTACTGGATCAGATGGACGCACAGGATCCGGAGGTGGCCGAGTCGGTGCGCAACCTGATGTTCACCTTTGCCGACATCAACAAACTGACGGACCGCGAGCTGCAGATCCTGCTGCGCGAGGTCGACCAGAAGGACCTGGTGGTGGCCCTGAAGGCGGCCGAAGACGAGCTGAAGGACAAGGTCCTGGGCAACATGTCGGAGCGGGTGCGCCAGTTCATCTCGGAGGAGATGGAGTTTCTCGGTCCCATGCGCCTGAGCGAAGTAGAGGAGGTGCAGCTGCGCATCGTCCAGCAGGTGCGCCAGCTCGAGGAGCAGGGTCAGGTCACCATCGTGCGCGGCGACAGCGATGATACGTTCGTGTAGCCAATCGCTTGCGATTGACGAGGCGAGGCGCATGGGCACCGACAAGACTTCCGATCCGATCCGCATTCTGGTTGCCGACGACCATCCACTGCTGCTGGAGGGTATCCAGGCGCAAGTATCACGGATAGCAGGTGCCGAGATCGTGGGACATGCGGTCACCGGTGAGGAGGCTCTGCACCTGGCCCGACAGTTGCACCCTGACATCATCCTCATGGATGTTTCCATGGCTGGAATCGGCGGCATCGAGGCAACGCGACGGTTGCTGGGCGCAGATGACAGCCAGAGAGTGATCATGCTCTCGATGCACGATGATGCTGAGTACGTTCGCCAGTCGGCTCAGGCTGGTGCTCGTGGCTATGTTCTGAAGAGTTCCAATCCGGCCTTGATTCAGCAGGCCATCGAGACGGTGATGGCCGGAGACGTCTTCTTCGATGAGGAGATCGCGGACGCTCTCCTGCAGAAGGGTACAGGCGCAGGGCCAGGAAAGGATCCGTCCCTGGCCCCCCGTGAACGCCAGGTGCTGGCGTTGCTCGCCGAAGGGCTGCTCAACAAAGAGATCGCCGACAGGCTCTGCCTCAGCGTGCGCACGGTGGAGACATACCGCGAGCGCCTGATGCGCAAGCTCGAAATGCGCAGCGTCGCCGAACTCACTCGCTACGCCGTCTCGCAGGACATCACACCATTGAAGTGACGTCTTTGCCGAGGACCGGGAACGGTCTTTCTTTGGTGTCATGGAATATCGTGCCTTCGTCGTAGATTCGGCCGACCGCCTCGCCCAACTCGAAAGCGACCTCGCTCGAGCCCGTCACACCGAGGAGGAATCGCGACAGAGTGGCGAGCGCTTCCGTCTGCTCATCGAGCATGGTCACGAGTTCGTCTTTCGCTATGGCTTCCACCCTCGTGGCTTTGAGTATGTCAGTCCGGGTGTGGCCGATCTCTGCGGCTACTCGGCGTCAGAATTCTACGCCAATCCTGATCTCGTTCTCGACATCGTCCATCCCCATGACCGCGCTGTGCTGCAGGAGTACATCGACGAGTCAGATTACTCCCGGCCCCTGGCACTGCGTTGTCGTCGGCCCGATGGTGAGATCGTCTGGGTGGAGCAACGGGCGTTGCCCAGCTATGGCCCGCAAGGTGAACTGGTCGCCCTCGAAGGCATCGTGCGCGATGTGTCCAATTACAGACATCTGCTCGAGGGGTCCGAACGCCCCTCCGTCTCAGTGGAGGAGCGCAGACACCTGCTTCAGGCTCTCCACCAGATCGGTACGGAAACGCTGGAGTCTCTCGAACTCGACCATGTGCTCGACACCCTGGCGCATCAGGTGGTGCGCGCCGGAATCCTGCGCAGCCTGATGGTGGCCCTCGTCGATCACCAGAACCATGTGGTCCGTGTGGCCCGCAACTACCTGAGCTTTGACGGCAGCTACGAAGAGGGCATCGGCCATGTCCGACCGGGGGCACAGATCACTCCCAGTCCGACGGTTGCCCACCGCGAAGGGGAGCGCCTCGTCTTCAGCGACCAGCGGATTATCGGCACTACGTACGACCTCGACGACGATAACATCACACCCACCGTCGCCCGGACCGGCGAGTTCACCGTGATTGACGGCCCGGATGAACGCTTTGACGAGCGCTTCGAACACAAAGACAAGAAGCTGCGTTCCGGGTCGGTTTCCTACTTCATCCCTGTCCAGCGCGAAGGTCGCGTCCTGGCCGTCCTCGCCACCGGCAGCCAGATAGAGGACCGCGAAGAGACTCTGGGCAGGATCGAAGCCATGGCACCTCTGCTGGAGCAGGCCGCAGTGGCCCTCGACCACGCGCTGACCCACGGACGCGTCCGTGATCAGGCCCGCGAACTCCATGACCTCAACGGGCGCCTCCGTGAGGAGGTCTCGCGGCGCCTGCAGGCCGAGGAAACCTTGCGCGACTTCTCTCAACGAACAGTCGGCCTGGCAGAGGAGGAGAGGCGGCGTGTAGCGCGCGAGTTGCACGATGGCGTCAACCAGCTTCTCTGTGCCGTCGGCTTCGGTCTGGAGGCGGCCGGACTCGAGGTCGGCGACCAGGCACAAGCCAGTCTCGACCAGACCAGGGAACTGCTCGACCGCACGATCCGCGAAGTGCGCCGCATATCTCAGGATCTGCGCCCTGGTGTTCTCGACGACCTGGGGTTGGCCCCCGCGATCCGCAGTCTGTGTGATGGGTTCGCACAGCGGACCGGGTTGACAGTGACCCACAGCCTGGAGCAGGTCCCGAAGCAGATCCCGCCGGAGATTGCCATCACCGTGTATCGCATGCTGCAGGAGGCCCTCCACTATCGGGAACGCCTCGAAGAGCCGGGTGGCATCACGATCCTCATCAGAACCGACGAGTCAGGTGCCATGGTCTCGGAACTTGCTGATGAAGGCGATCTCCATCGGGCCATCAGCGTGGACGCTCTGCAGTACATGCGTGAACGCGCCGGCCTCCTCGGCGGTACCGTCGCCATCGAGTCTCCGGCTGAAGGCGGCACGCGGCTCTCCATTCACCTGCCCTGGCCCTTGGAGAGGACACTGCCGTGAAGGACACTCCCATCGAGGTCCTGCTCGTCGATGACCATCCCGTCGTTCGTGATGGCATCAGTTCCATGCTCTCCGGCGTCCCTCACATTGCCGTTTGCGGCAGCGCCACAGGCGGACTGGAGGCGGTGGCGCTGGCAGAGCAGTTGCGCCCTGACGTGGTCATCATGGATATCGGCCTGCCGGACATCAACGGCCTGGAAGCGACGCGACAGCTGACGATGAGCCAGCCCGAGGCCCGCGTCATCGTTCTTACGGTGTACGACAATCGCGAGTATGTCCTGCGGGCCGCCCGGGTGGGGGCCCGCGGGTACCTGGTGAAGAACTCGCCGTCGGCGCACCTGCTGGAGGCCATCGAAGGGGTTCACGAAGGGCGTCTGTGCTATCCCGCCGAGCTGACGGAACTGGTTCTCGAGGAAGTGGCGCGGGGCGCCGCCGAACTCAGCCAGGAGCGGGAGTCAACCGACCTGAGCACCCACGAACGTCAGGTGCTGGCCCTGATCGCCGGCGGTCTCAGCAACCGCGAGACCGCCGACCGCCTGGCGTTGAGTGTGCGCACCATCGAAACTCACAGACGGCACATCATGGACAAGCTTGACATCCACTCGGTGGCAGGCCTGACGAAATACGCCATCCAGGAAGGATTGACGCACGTTGGCTGAGACATGGCTGTGAACGACACCACCCTCCTCACCGGCGCCACGGGCTTCATTGGCCGCCACACCGCCCGCCGGCTGGCCGCGGACGGTCACAACCTGCGGGCCCTCGTACGGTCGACCAGCGACGCCGCCGAACTGCGGGATCTCGGCGTCGATCTCGTGGAGGGGGATGTGGCCGACTGGAATGCCGTATGCGCTGCCGTCGAAGGCTGTCGCCTTATCGTCCACCTGGCCAACGTCTACTCCATGTGGGAACGTGACCCGGCCATCTACCGACGGGTCAACGTGGAGGGGACTCGGCGCGTGGCTCAGGCAGCCGCCGAATCGGGAGTGGATCTGTTTCTTCATATCAGCAGCGTCGTAGTCTACGGTCGCCCGGACGAAGTGCCCTTCCACGAGCGCTGCGCTCCGGGTCCCGAACGTTTCAGCGAGTATGCCCGCACCAAGTTCGAGGCCGACCGCGTCGTCGAGGAATTCGCCGTCAGCCACCGTCTGCCCGTAGCCATCCTCTACCCCGGCTCTGTCCTTGGACCTGGCGACGCCAAATCGTCGGGGCGGTACGTGGATGATATCGTTCATCGGCGCCTGCCCATGGCGGTATTCAGCGACGACGTCCTGACGTGGGTCCATGTGCGCGATGTGGCCGACGCCATCGCCCGCCTCCTGGGGCGTGACGATGCGGCCGGGGCCCGCTATGTGATCGGACGGCACCGACTGACCCTGCATCAGATCAACGAAGTGATCCAGGACGTGAGTGGCGTACGCCCACCACGACTGGAGATGCCCGACTGGATGGCGCGACTGTCGGCACGAGTGCTCACCGGGCTGTCCACGGTGATCGGCAGACCCCCTGTGTGGGGCCTGTCGACCGACGTGGCCCGCACGGTGTCCCACAGCATTCAGGCGGACGGCTCACGGGCGGAACGGGAACTGGGGCTGCAGTACACCGACATCCGCACGGCGGTGGCCGATACGATCGGAGCCTAGTGCTCTGTTGAGGAGTAGACCTTGTGAAAAGAGGGCGCCGAGGAACCCGGGTCGCAAGGCGCGTGATCGAGTCGGGTCAGTGGACCCGTCGAGTGAGCGCAACGCCGCGAGCCGGGATTCATCGGTGGCCGAATACAAGGTTCGCTCCTTAACAGAGCACTGGACAACCGCCTCTACAGGTAGTCGTTGATCACGTTCTCGAGCCACTCCTCACGACCGCTCGTGCGCGCCGCCTCGCCGTTCTTGTGGACATAGGCCTCCATGTCGGCGAAGCTCGCCTGTCCCTTCATGATCCTGGCACCCAACCCCCGACGCCAGCCAGCGTAGCGCTGCTTGACGAAGTCTCCGACGACGCCGTCGTCGATGATCTTCTGCGCGATCTTGAGTCCCCGGGCGAAGGTGTCCATACCGCCGATGTGAGCGTAGAACAGATCCTCCACGTCGAATGAGCCGCGCCGCACCTTGGCGTCGAAGTTCACTCCCCCGGGTTTCAGCCCACCCTGCTTGAGAATCACCATCATGGCGTACGTGGCGCTGTAGAGGTCGCTGGGGAACTGATCCGTATCCCAGCCGAGCAGCAGGTTGCCACGGTTGGCGTCGATGTTGCCAAGACGGCCGGCGGCACTGGCCACCGTCAGATCGTGCTCGAATG
Source organism: Candidatus Latescibacterota bacterium (assembly GCA_036011085.1). GTDB lineage: Bacteria > Latescibacterota > UBA2968 > UBA8231 > UBA8231 > UBA8231. The sequence goes on along the minus strand of DASCMS010000157.1, from coordinate 13,680 downwards.
TATGTCCGGCAAGTGTGGCGTGATTGGCCTCGATGTTCAGGCTGAATTCGTCGAGCAGATCGTGGGCGCGAAGAAACCCGAGCACCGTCGCCGCGTCGTAGTCGTACTGGTGTGTGGTTGGCTCCTTTGGCTTCGGCTCGACCAGCAGCTTTCCCTTGAAACCCAGCTTCTTCTTGTGCGCCACCGCCATGTGCAGCAGGCGCGCCATCTGCTCCTGTTCCCTTGGCAGGTCGGTGTTGAGCAGACTGGAATATCCCTCACGGCCACCCCAGAACACATAGTTGGCACCTCCGAGGGCGACGGTGCACTCCATGGCCTTCTTGATTTGCGCCGCCGCCCAGGCGAATACGTGCGGATCCGGGTTGGTGCCGGCGCCATGGGTGAAGCGGGCGTTGGAGAAACAGTTCGATGTCCCCCACAGCAGCTTCACGCCGGTGTCCTTCTGCAGTCCCTTTGCCAGTTTCACGATCCTGTCGAGTCTGTCGTTCGACTCTTTCAGTGACGCCCCTTCGGGGGCGATATCGCGATCGTGAAAGGCCCAGAACGGGGCGCCGAGTTTGCCGATGAACTCGAAAGCCGCCCGCATGGTGTCCTCGGCGATCTCCATGGGATCACTCGACGTCTCCCACGGCCGATCGTAGACCGGCGTCGGGCCGAAGGGATCGGTGCCTCCCCCTTTCATGGTGTGCCAGTAGACGACGGAGAAGCGCAAATGCTCAGCCATCGTTTTCTTGCCCACTTTCTCCTTCGCGTTGTAGTGCTTGAAGGCCAGCGGGTTCTTCGAGCCCGGCCCCTCGTACTTGACCTTCCCGATTCCCTTGAAATACTCCTTCATCCTTCTTCTCTCCTACGGCAGATGGTGAGCAATTGCTCAGGTGTGTCGATGATGAGCTGGGCGCCGTTGGCCTCGAGTTCCTCGCGCTCGCGGAAACCCCAGGTGACACCCACGGTAAACATCCCCGCTGACCGTCCCGTCTTCATGTCCGTTGCCGTATCTCCTACGTACACCACTCTGTCGACATCGACATTCAGCGATGCGGCCGTCTCTCTGGCCCCGGCCGGATCCGGCTTGGCCGGGGTCCCCTGCCGCATGCCTCGGACTTCGGCGAAGGACCATGACTGCAGCAACGTCTCCACCGTGAGCCGGGTGAAGTCGTCGGGCTTGTTCGACAGTATCGCCAGGGGCACACCGCACTTGGTCAGTCCGTCGAGCATCTCGGCGATTCCTGCATACGGCCTCGATGTCTCCGCCCAGCGTCTGCCATACTCGGCCCGCATCTCGGCCAAGCGGCTGGCGACCTGTTCGGCACCGCGCGAACCCGGCGGCAGCGTGCGCCGTACGAGGGTTTCCATACCCTCTCCCACGAAGTAACGGTAGGCGGATTCCGGGTGAATTGGGTAGCCGGCCGCCGCGAGCACCGCGTTCATGCTGTTGGCCAGGTCGGCCAGAGTGTCGAGCAGGGTGCCGTCCAGATCGAAGATGACGGCGTCCGCTCTGCTGGTGGTCACGGATCTCGACCTACGCTTCAGGGGTGACATAGGCGGCGGTTGCTCCCCCGTCGACGGTGAAACTCGTACCGGTCACGTAGGAGGACTCCGCCGAAGCCAGGTACAGGGCCGCGTCGGCGATCTCTTCGGCGGCGCCGAAGCGGCCCATGGGTACGTGTACCAGCCGCCGTTGCCGCTTCTCTTCGGTGTCGAGGTATTTCATCAGCATTTCCGTATGCTGCGGACCTGGACACAGAGCGTTTACCCGAATGCCCTCGCGGGCGTGGATCACCGCCAGTTCGCGGGACATGGCCAGCACGCCTCCCTTGCTCGCCGTGTAGGCCAGTTGAGGCGTGGCCGCGCCCAGGAGGGCGACGAAGGACGCCATGTTGATGATCGAGCCGCCGCCAGCCCGACGCAGGGCCGGGATTCCGTGTTTGCAGCCGAGAAATACGCCCTTGAGATTGACCGCCATCGTCTGGTCCCAGACCGCTTCGTCGGTGTCGGCGCCGGCGTCGTCAATGTGGGAGATGCCGGCATTATTGAACAGGATGTGCAGGGCCCCGTAGGCGGACTCGGCCGCCTCGACCATGGCGGCACAGTCGGCGTCGAGGGAGACGTCGGCGTGTACGTAGAGGCAGCGGCCGCCATTGGAATCGAGATCCATTGCCACCTCACGCCCTTCGTCGTCACTGACGTCAGCGATGACGACACTGGCCCCTTCGGCGACGAAGCGTCGGGCGCTCTGTCGACCAATGCCGCTGGCTCCTCCCGTGATCAGGGCCACCTTGTCCTGCAGGCGTCCCCCCGTCACGATAACACCGGGTCGCTGACACGACCGACGGCCGCGGCGGCTACCAGTCCGCCGAACAACGCCTGCTGGCGGGGATCCTGGATCGCGGTCAGCTCCGGATGCCACTGCACTGCCAGCAGCCAGGGGTGATCCTCTGCCTCGAGGGCCTCGACGACACCGTCGGCGGCGCGGGCGACAGTACGCAGCCGTGGCGCCGCGACATCGACGGCCTGGTGGTGCCAGGAGGCGACGAACATCGACCCGGCGCCGACGACGGCTGCCAGGCGGCTGTCGGGCTCGATGGCAACGTCGTGATATGCGGGGCGACGGGGGGGGACGCGGTGAGCGAGTCCATCGCCCACCCGTTCGGGCAGATGTGTGATGAGCGTTCCTCCGAGGGCAACGTTGAGAACCTGTGTGCCTCGGCAGATGCAGAGGCAGGGAAGTTGCCGGTCGAGGGCGAAACGGGCCAGGGCCAGTTCCCCCGTGTCGCGTCCGGCATCCACCATGTAGACCGAGTCGTGACTCTCACCGGCGTAACTCGCCGGATCGAGATCGCCGCCACCGGACAGGACGAGACCGTCGAGGCCTTCGACCGCCCCGAGCATGTCCGTTGCCGGTGGCAGCAGCACCGGTATGCCATCCGCCCTGACGATGGCATCACAGTAGTCGGCGGGAAGAGTGTAGTTACCGCCACCTGCGGGATCACGCCCGTAGGTGGTCAGTCCGATGACCGGGGTCGTCCCGGCCCTCATCCGCGCTCGAAGTAGCGGGCCCGTTCCCAGTTGGTGACCGTCTCGTCGAACTTGCGTTGCTCGGTGCGAAAGAAGTGCAGGTAGTGCTCGACTACATCGTCACCGAAAGCCTCACGCAGCATGGTGGATGCCGACAGCTCGGCCGTCGCCTCCGCCAGGTTGTCCGGCACGCGGGGCAGATCGGCGCCGTCGTATACATCACCGACAAACTCCACCGGTGGCTCGATACGCTGTTGAATCCCGTCGAGACCGGCAGCGAGGGTGGCCGCCAGGGCGAGATACGGATTTGAATCTGACCCGGGAATGCGCGACTCGATGCGCAGCGAACTCCCCTTGCCGACCACCCGGAACCCGGCGGTGCGATTGTCGCGACTCCAGGCGATCGCCGTGGGCGCCCACGACTGGTAGACGTAGCGCTTGTAGGAGTTGGGGTTGGGTGCATAGAAGGGGGTGATGGCGCGGGCGTGGGTCATCCAGCCACCGAGAAAATGGCGGAAGACGTCCGACCCATCTCCCGAATCGGGATGGGCGAACAGGTTCGTCGTGCCCGCCTCATCCCACAGGCTGATGTGCAGGTGGGCGCTGGAACCGGCCAGATCGGCCCGCCATTTAGCCATGAAGGTCACGGAGCAGTCCTGCTGCAGGGCGATCTCCTTGCAGCCGTGCTTGAAGAGTGCGGCCCGGTCCGCCGTCTCGAGGGCCTCGCCGTGACGGAAGTTGACCTCGTGCTGACCGGGCCCCCACTCACCTTTGCTCGATTCCACCGGGATCCCGGAGGCGCTCATGTGACGTCGCACGGCGCCGTGGTAACCCTCGGACCGGGTCGCGGCCAGCATGTGGTAGTCCTCGATGTACGCCCCTGCGGTCGAGAGCAGGTCGCCGTCGTACTTCTTCTCACGCGCCTCGTCGTAGGAATCCTTGAACAGATAGTACTCCAGCTCAGAAGCCGCCTGAGACTTGAACCCCGCCGCGGCGAGGCGGTCGACCTGCTGCCTCAGGAGCGTTCGAGGCGCGATAGCCACCGGTTCATGTCCGCTGCCGCGATGCAGGTCGCAGAACACGAGGGCCGAGTTCTCGAGCCAGTCCACCAGACGCAGCGTCGACCAGTCCGGCACACAGTGCACGTCGCCGTAGCCTTTCTGCCAGTTGGCGAAGTCGTACCCTTCGACGACGTCCATCTCCATGTCGACGGTGAGCAGATAGTCGCAGGCGTGCATCCCACCATCGACGGTCTCCTCGAGGAAGAAGCTGCCGGTGACCCGCTTGCCCACGAGGCGTCCGTAGAGGTCGGGAAACACGACGAGCACGGTCTCCACCTGGCCGGTCTCGATATGGCTCCGCAGATCGTCAAGAGTCAACATGAAGGTCAGTGTACGCACCCTCTCGGGGCAGCCGCAACCAGGTGGACCAGCAAGCTGGTGGGGACCGACATGATTCGCTTTCTTCGCCTGCATGCCCGAACGCAAGATCAGAGTCGGCGTCATCGGCGTCGGACGGGGTCGTTCCTTCGCCGGCGGTGCCTCCGAAACAGTGGGAATGGAGCTCGTCGCCCTGTGCGATCGCTGGGAGGAAAAACTCGACGAGGCAGGCCGCCAGTTCGGCGTAGCCACCTATGCCGACTTCGACAAGTTCCTCGAGCACGACATGGACGCCGTCGTGCTGGCCAACTACTTCCACCAACACGCCCCCTTCGCCATCAAGGCCCTGCGGGCGGGTAAACACGTGATGAGCGAGACCGCCGCCAACGGCACGCTCGCAGAAGGTGTCGAGCTGTGTCGCACAGTCGAGGAGACCGGCCTCACCTACATGTTCGCTGAGAATTACCCGTATACCGTTTTCAATCAGGAGATGCGACGCGTCTACCGCACCGGCGAGATCGGCGAGGTAACCTACGCCGAGGGCGAATACAATCACCCCATGGCGCAGGAGTCGCGTCTGCGTCTGGCGCCAGGCCGGAACCACTGGCGCAACTGGCTACCTTCCACCTACTACTGCACCCATGCCCTGGCGCCGCTGATGTCCATCACCGACACCATGCCGGTGCAGGTCAACGCCCTGTCGATGTCCTGTGAACGGGTCGAGCGCAGGGGTGCCCGCGTCTCGGACCCCGGTTCGGTGATCCTCTGCCGTATGGACAACGGCGCCGTGTTCCGCCTGTTCGGACTGATCCTGCCGGGACACAGCTGCTGGTATCGGGTCCACGGTGATCGCGGCGCCATGGAGATCACTCGCGGCCAAGGCTACTTCGGCCCGGGACAGGTTCGCGTCTGGCACGAGGAGTGGGACACGCCGGATGGGGTGGAAGCCGAACGCGTGTATGAGCCGGAGTGGCCGGAGCATGGGGATCTTGCCGAGAAGGCCGGGCATGGGGGGGGAGACTTCTGGACACCCTTCCATTTCGCCAACGCCATCCGCTCCGGTGAGCCGCCGTTCCTGGATGTCTACCGCGGCGTGGCCATGTCGTCGGTAGGTATCGTGGCCTGGAAGAGCGCCCTCGAAGAAGGGGTCCCGGTGGCTCTGCCCGACTTCCGCGACGAGGCGAGCCGCAGTCGGTTCGAGGATGACCACTGGTCTCCCTGGCCGGACGATGCCGGTCCGGGTCAGCCACCGCCCAGCATTCGCGGCTTCCGCGACCCCAATCCCGACGGCCTCTCCCGCGGGCGCGAAGTCTGGCGGGAGATGGGCTACTCCGGAGAGGACTTCTGATGGCGAGCACGCCCGTACGCTACACCGACCTGCGACCCCACCAGTTCCGCGAACGAATCCAGGATCGTCCCGTCGCCTATCTGCCGCTGGGAACGATCGAATGGCACGGTGAGCATCTGCCCCTCGGCTCGGACGCCATTATCAGCGAAGGGCTCATGTGTGAATGCGCTCGACGTTTCGGTGGTATCGTCATGCCGCCGGTTCATCTCGGTCCGGATCGCACCAGCCGCCAACCGGATGGCGGCGTCCTCGTCGGCATGGATACGGCCGAAGGCGTCACCGACCCCCATCGACAACTCGACGGCAGCTGCTACTGGGTCAGCCAGGGACTGTTCCTGCAGATCATCGACGCCATCCTGTCGCAGCTGCAGCGCGCCGGGTTCCGCACCGTGTTCGCCGACGGCCATGGACCGTCGCGCAGCTCGTGGGTGGCTAACCTGGCAGAACGCGAACAACGCTTCGGCCTGAAGCTGCTGGGCGTCACCACCGAGGTGCGCGATCAATGGCGCAGCCAGATGGATCACGCCGCCCGTAACGAGACGTCGCTGGTCATGGCCCTGCGTCCCGAGCTGGCCGATCTGTCGTGCCTCGACGCGGATCGAAACATCTGGCCCCAGGGCGTGGGCGGCGAGGATCCTCGTGACGCCACCGCCGACGAGGGACGCCGGCTGCTCGAAGCCTCCATCCCCATCGTCGGTCGCCTGCTGGATGCGGCCGACGCCTCAACGTAATGGGAGAACAGATGACCGTCCTTATGCAGGAGATGACGCGGGAGCAGATCAAGGCCGTGGCGCCCACAGCGGTTGGCGTTCTGTGTACCGCCGCCACCGAGCAGCACGGTCCACACATGGCCGTGGGCACCGACACGCTGCTGGTGAGTACCGTCGCCGAACGCGCGGCGCTGGCTGCGGCCGACACCGTGCCCGTCGTCATCACGCCACCTCTCGCCTTCGGCAGCTCCCATCACCACTACCCTTTCGGCGGCACGATCTCACTGACGAGCGAGACCTTCGCCGGTGTCGTTCTCGAGGTCCTCGAAGGCCTCGTGATCACCGGTTTCCGCCATCTCATCGTCCTCAACGGCCACGGTGGCAACAAGGATCTGGTGGGTATGGCCAGCCAGGACTTCGTCAACCGTCTCGGGCATCCGGCGACGGTGGCCTCGGCCAACTACTGGGACATCGCCAAACCCGCTATGGTCGAGGCGGGCCTGCTGCCGGCGCCGCGGATCCCCGGACATGCCGGTCACTTTGAGACGTCGGCGATCCTGTCCCTGCGTCCCGACTGGGTCGACGAGAAGGCGCGCGCTGCCGTGACCGACATGGAGGGCGAAGGTTCCGGCCTCGACGTCGATCTCACCGGCGCTGTCGTGCAGACCCATGGGGCCTGGGGCAAGGGTCCCGGACACACCGACAACCCCGCCGCGGCCACGGCGGAACTGGGGGAGAAGCTGCTGGCCGTCGCCGTGGCAGAAGTCGCCCGCTTCTTCCGCGACTTCAGCAAGGTGGCCGGGCCGGTGGTCGACTGATGGAACGCGATACCGCCTTCGAGATGGCCGCCTCCGCCATCCGTTTCGGTACGGGAATCACAGCCGAGATCGGCATGGATCTGGCGGACGTGGGCCTCGCACGCGTGCTCGTCGTCACCGATGGCCGTCTCGCCAGTCTCGAACCGGTGGCCGTGGTCCGTCAGTCGCTCGACAATGCCGGCGTCGCCCATGACCTGTATGACGGCGTGCACGTAGAGCCCACGGATGCCTCCTTCAAGGACGCCATCCGCGTGGCCACCGAGGGTGGCTACGACGGGTACGTCGCCGTCGGTGGTGGCTCCAGTATGGACACTGCCAAGGCGGCCAACCTCTACGCCTCCCATCCACCGGGGGACTTCCTCGATTATGTGAACGCACCCATCGGCAAGGGGCTGCCCGTACCGGGACCGCTCAAACCACTGATCGCCGTACCCACCACGGCGGGCACGGGCTCCGAGACGACGGGCGTCGCCATCTTCGACCTGGTGGAGATGCAGGCGAAGACCGGTATCGCTCACCGGCGTCTGAAGCCGACGCTGGGGTTGATCGATCCAGACAACACGAAGAGTCTGCCGCCGGCGGTGGCCGCATCCACGGGCCTCGACGTGCTCAGTCACGCGCTGGAGTCCTATACCGCGATTCCCTTCGACCAGCGACCACGTCCCGAACGCCCCATCCTGCGGCCCTCGTACCAGGGCGCCAACCCGATCTCGGACCTGTGGGCTCTGGAGTCGTTGCGTATGATGGCGCGCTTTCTGCCCCGCGCTGTCGCCGATCCAGAGGATGACGAGGCCCGCGGACAGATGCTGCTGGCCGCCTCGTTCGCCGGCATCGGCTTCGGCAATGCCGGCGTCCACCTGCCCCACGGCATGTCCTATCCAGTGGCCGGCAGGGTGCGCGACTACCTGCCGCCGGGTTACGACGCCGATCACGCCATGGTCCCCCACGGCAACGCCGTCATTGTCAACGCCCCGGCCGTGTTCCGCTTTACGGCCAGCGCTGACCCACGGCGCCACCTGCGGGCCGCCGAAGTCCTGGGGGCTGACGTCGCTTCCGTGCAGGAAGCGGACGCCGGACGCGTGCTCGCCGATACGATCATCGATCTCATGCGCAGCCTCGACGCCCCCAACGGCCTGCAGGCTCTGGGTTACACGGCCGAAGACATTCCCGCTCTGGTTGAAGGCACACTGCCCCAGCATCGCGTGACGAAGCTGTCGCCGCGGGAGGCCGGAACGGAGGAGCTGACGGCGCTGTTCGAGGATGCCATGCGGTACTGGTAGCGGTCCACTTCACCTTTCCTTGAGATAGGCGAAGGGCTGCTGGCCCCACGGCATGGGCCGACCTCGGCCGATGACCATCAGTTCGTACCAGTCGTCGCGGTCGAGGTCGAGATCCGCTGCCGCTGCGGCTTCCGTGATGTGCTCGGCATTCGCCGTACCCACCAGAGGCACGACGCCACCGGGCAGTCGCATCAGCCACGCCAGCGCCAATTGCCCGGGCGTCACCCCCAGTTCACTGGCCAGGGCGCCCAGCTGGGGTGGCCACACCGGCTTCGCGCTGCTGCTGCCAGCTACCGTGGTCAAAGGCGGAATTCGCCGTCAGCACCCCTCGGTGCAGCGGGCTGAAGCAGAGGACGCTCATCTTCTTCTCATGGCACACGGCTGCCAGTCCCGTCTCCAGCGGCTCCAGATGCAGCAGGCTGAACTGCGTTTGCAGTGATTCGATCCGAGTGTAGGCGGACAGCGCTCGGATCTCGTCCACTGTGTGGTTGCTCACACCGGCGTGGCGGATCTTGCCTTCCGCCTGCAGGTCTTGCAGTGCCCGCGCCGTCTCTTGCGGATGCGTGAGGTAGTCGATGCGATGCGGCTGGTACAGATCCAGATACTCCATGCCGAGACGCTGGAGAGAGGCTTCACACGAGGCCTTCAAGTAGTCGGGAGACAGGTCATATGCTTTGCGCTCATAGGCCGGCTCCATCCCTGGAAAGACGATGCCGCACTTGCTGGCAATCACGACCTGCTCGCGGTCGGCGCCGGCCTCACGCAGGGCTTCGCCGAGAAGGGTCTCGGCCTCGCCATCACCGTAGACGTCAGCGGTATCGAAGAAATTGACGCCCAGCTCGAGGGCGCGCGCCACGGCGGCCTTGCCGTCGCCGGCACGCTCCTCGGTCAGACTCATGCCACCGTAGGCGATGGCGGAAACTTCGAGATCGGTCGAACCAAGACGTACTGTACGCATACTTGTTTCTCCTGCGAGAGGCGCGAAGATGCTTGACTCGTGAGCAGTCCTGCCCTTTGTACCTTGGTTATTTATAGCATCTGTTTCGATAGCTGAGCGCCCTTGGACTGAGGACCCGAAGGAGACCTGTAGTGAAGTTTGTCAGGAAATCACCAGAAGCGATCTTTCTGGCTCTCGTCTGCATCCACTCGGTTGTGCCCGGTCGGTCTGGTGCAGCTGGTGACGGAGTCACCGCACCACACGTCTTTGCCCGCGTTGCCCTCCTGCGCGAGAAGATAGAGATGATTCGCTTCGAGATGGGCAGACCGCGCAGCGTTCAGTCTGATCTTGCGGTGTCCAACGTCGTCCCCCGCGAGGTATACTCACAGGCCCTGGCGCTGTTTCTGAAGGCCGACCGGCTCTGTTTCGAGCAGACTCGAGGACATGCCTCGGCGCCGGAGATTCCGGACGAGGTCATCAGGCCAGCGCACGTCCTTGCGGTGGTCGATGCCTCTCTGGCACGGTTGGATCTGGTGGGTACATCGATCGGTATGGTGGACAGGGCCGTCGAGCCCACCCGCGATGACAGCAGGACACCCACGGATGTGTTTCGATCCATCATTCAGGCGAATCGTCAATTGAACCTGATGCTCGACAATCAGGTATCTCACAGCGACGTGTTTCAGCAGGTCACGCTGGCCATCAGCTACACGTCGCGCCTGCTCGCCCGGTTTCCTGGCGGGACGCGGATTCCAGCCTCCGACGATTACGAAAGGGGAAAGCGTCCAGCTGACGTGCATCGCCGCCTGGTCGGCTGCTTCGAAGTCATCCAGAGAATCGCTGAACTTGTGGGGCTCAAGACACTGGAGCTGAGGTCACTGGATGCAACCGAGCATGGGATCATACCGAGCGACGTCTACTACATCGCGTCCCTTCTGGTCTCCGATCTGGCATACCTTCACAGCCACGTGCTCGACGCTGATCCCCCTGTCGAGATGTATTACCCAGGACGCAAATTCCCCTCACACGTCTACCAGCGTGCCGGACTGCTGAAGAAGCAGCTGGCGGAGTTGCTGAGGCATGTAGAGCAGGCTCCCGAACGCCTGCTGGGTGAGGAGTGAGGGTGTGAGCAGCCCGGTCGGACCGCCGCCATCACGACGGGGGATTCGTTCAAAGCTCCTGAGTTCTCACCTGACGGTGGCAGCCATCGGCGTTGGCCTGCTCGGGGTGGCCCTGGTTTCGACTTTCTGGCTGCGCGCCAATGCCCAGCGACTATCGGTCGTGCGGGGACCGACAGTGCGCTCCTCGACGCTTGCCCTCAGTGGCGTGCAGCATTCGCTGGCCGCACTGAGGGGATGGGTTGCCCTGGAGGACACCACCTTTCAGGTCGAGAGGCGAAGCGCCTGGGCGGACGAGGTCAAACCTGCGGTGGACTCCCTCCAGGCCCTCAGCGTCGGCTGGACGAACTCTCAGAACCTCGTTCGGCTGACGGAGATCACCCGTCTGCTGGAGGACCTGGAAGAGTGGCAGTGGTGGATCGAAGATGTGGCCCAGACGCCGGGAAACGAAGCCGCACGAGTGGTGCTTCGGGGGGAGTTGCAGCCGCTGACTCGCGAAATCCTCCTGACGGTCACATCACTGATCAACGAAGAGAAAACGCGCACCGGGAACCGGACCCCACTGCTGGGTCAGCTCGCCGACTTCCGCGGAGCTCTCGCCGCCAGTGAGGCTCAGCTTACGAACTTCGTGGCTGACGCGGGAAGCGAGTATGAGACAGAATATGTCGCCTTTGTCGACATCGCCGCAGACCGGATCGACCAGGCCTGGTCGAAGCAGGATCTCCTCGCCGATGACCAGCATGATCGCCTCGTCTGGCTGAAGGACGAATTCGCCCTCTATCGCCGCCTTGCAGAGAGGACGATCGCGATTCGGAAATCTCCTCGCTGGAACGTGTCCCAGCTCTTGATGGGTACGCAGGCCCTGCCGCTGGCACGCCGAGTCACCGACCTGCTCAGTGAGATGTCGGTGAATCAGGACCACCTGATGCGCGAGGATGGGAAGCGGGTTGTAGCGATCAGCAACCTGGCGACCGGTCTCCTCGTGATCCTGATTGCGGCCATGATCCTGACGGCGTGGGTCGTCTCTCGCCGGGGCTCGGAGCGCATCACCGGGCCGATCGAGACACTCGCCAATGCGACCCATGACCTGGCCGCCGATGGTGGCGCCCGGGAGGAAGACATCCCGGTCGTCGGCGACGACGAGCTCGCCGACCTGACCCGCTCGTTCAACTCGATGCGCGCCAGCATTCAGAAGTACAGCACAGATCTGATGGAAGCCAAGGAAGCTGCAGAAGGGGCCTCACAGGCCAAAGCTGATTTTCTGGCGAACATGAGCCACGAGATCCGCACGCCGATGAACGCCATCATTGGCATGGCACATCTGGCGCTGCGCACAGACCTCGACGCGAAGCAGCAGGATTACGTGAGCAAGATCCAGGGCTCGGGACAGCACCTGCTGGGCCTGATCAATGACATTCTGGACTTCTCCAAGATTGAAGCCGGCAAGCTCGACATCGAGCACATCGACTTTTCATTGGAGGACGTCCTGGACAATGTCGCTGCCTTGATAGGATCGAAGGCGACGGACAAGGGACTCGAACTTCTCTTCGACATCGACCCCGCCTTGCCCCCGGACCTGCGTGGCGATCCACTCCGAGTGGGGCAGGTCATCGTCAACTATGCCAACAATGCCGTGAAGTTCACCGAGGAAGGGCAGATCGTGGTCCGAGTTCGGCTGGAACGCGAAATCGGGGATAATGTGCTCATCCGCTGCGAGGTGCAGGACAGCGGCATTGGCCTGACGCAGGAGTCTCAACGGAAGCTTTTCCGCTCCTTCCAGCAGGCGGATGCCTCAACGACCCGTCAGCACGGCGGTACGGGTCTCGGGCTGGCGATATCGAAGCAGCTGGCAGACCTGATGGGTGGCGACGTGGGCGTCGGAAGCGAGGTTGGCAAAGGGAGCACGTTCTGGTTCACGGCGCTGCTTGGCAGGGGACAGTCGAAGGAGAAGGTACGCTCGATCGAGGTCGATCTCCGGGAGCGACGCGTCCTCGTGGTCGACGACAATCCGCAGGCGCGACACATCATCTCTGAGATGCTGACGTCCATGACCTTCCGCGTCGATGAGTCGCCATCGGGTGAGGAAGCTCTCGAACTGGTCCGTGCCGCCGATCCGGAAGACCCGTACGACATCATCTTCATCGACTGGCGAATGACACCCGGCATCGATGGCATCGAGACCATCAGGCGGATTGCCGACCTCGATCTTCCAGGACGGCCGCAGCCGGTTCTGGTTACAGCCTATGGTCGCACCGAGGTCATCGAGGCTGCCCATGAGGCCGGAATCGTCATCACGTTGGTCAAGCCGGTGAACCCGTCACAGCTGCACGATGCGGTCCGGCAGGCACTCCACGGCGACCATGACGGCCGGGTAGAGGAACAATCAACGTCGGCCACCGAGGGACTCGATCTGTCTCCGATTCAGGGGTCCCGCCTCCTCGTCGTCGAGGACAACGAACTCAACCAGCAGGTAGCATTGGAACTGCTCGAGTCGGCAGGCTTCCACGTAGACCTGGCAGAGAATGGTCTCATCGGTGTTGAGATGGTGGGCGCCAGGGCCTACGACCTCGTGCTGATGGACATGCAGATGCCCGTGATGGACGGTGAGACTGCCACACTCGAAATCCGGTCCGATGAACGCTTTGGCGACCTGCCGATCGTTGCCATGACCGCCAATGCCATGGCGGGTGACCGGGATCGGTGTATCGCCGCCGGCATGAACGACCACATCGCCAAGCCCATCGATCCGACGGGCATGTTCAGGACATTGCTGGAATGGATTCCGGCCGGGGAGCGCGAGCTGCCAGATCCAGCCGCCGACGCATCAGTCGGGAGCGATTCGGTGCAGCAGAAGGCCGGCGGGTTCGTTACCGACGCGATGTCCTCACTGAAGGCCGTACCCGGCCTCAATGTTGAGGAGGGTCTCAAGCGGGTCATGGCGAAACAGGACTTCTACGAAAGGCTCATCCGGAACTTTGTCGATGGCGATGAAGCGAGAGCGGTGGAGACCATCCGCAATCTGCTCTCGGAGGACGACTCAGCAGGCTCCGAAAGAGCCGCGCACTCACTGAAGGG
>DASCMS010000156.1:0-74194 GCA_036011085.1 Candidatus Latescibacterota bacterium | reverse complement strand
GAGACATGGTAGCCATGCAGGGAGACATGGTAGCCATGCAGGGAGACATGGTAGCCATGCAGGAAGACATGGTAGCCATGCGGGGAGACATGGTAGCCATGCAGACGGACATGGTGCAGATACGATCCGACGTGGGCGTATTGCAGGCGGACGTCGGGCAGATGCGAGACGACCTCTCACGAGTGGCATCGCACCTGGAGTAACGGCGGGACTACTCCACGCGGTTCGCCTCGACCCAGTCCCAGTTCACATCCCACCCCAGCCCGGGTTCGTCCGAGATCGTCACGTTGCCCTCGTCATCCAGCGGATCGGCGATGGAATTGAGGTGTGGCGGCGGCTCGTCGTAATCGACGAAGGGATGCAGCAACCCCCGTTCGTAGAACTCGCCGGGGATGTTCATCGCACACAGAGCGGTCAGGTTGCCCGGTCCCCCGCCGTGGATCTCGCAGGCCACTCCGTGTGCCTCGCACAGATGGATCGTCTTCATCAATGGGGTCAGCCCACCTACGTCTCCCACACCTGCGCGGCTCACATCCGCGGCGCCGTGGACGATCCACTCCGCCCGGGTGAACATCTTGCCTTCCATCGTTTCTGGACCGACGATGGTCAGATCGAGTTCATCGGTCAGCCATTTATAGGAGCCCATGGACTGCTCGTCCATGGGCTCCTCCATCCAATGGTAGTCGAGCTTCTCCAGTTCCCGGCCGATCCACCGTGACTGATCGCGGCTGTAGAAGTGAAATGGGTCGAGCATCAGCTTGATGTCAGGGCCAACGGCGTCGCGCACTGCGGCACAAGCGGCGATGTCCATTTTCGGATCGGGGGCCCACTCGATGGGTGGCTGCCACGTGTGCAGCTTGAAGCCCGGGTAGCCCCGCTCCTTGCAGGCCAGAGCGAACGCCCCGTACTCCTCCGGAGTCGACAGCCCACCTTTGAGATCGTCGCCGCACATGGTGGAGGCGTAGGCCGGGACCTTGGTACGCGTCGCCCCCAGCAGCTTGTAGACGGGCAGCCCGAGGGCCTTGCCCGCCAGATCCCACAGGGCCATGTCCACCGTGGCCATGATTCGGTCTGACAGAGTGCCTTTGTGCAGCCGCTGGCGTTCGTTCATGGCCTGCCAGATGGCCTCGCGAAAGAAGGGGTCGCGGCCGACGAGCAGGGGCTTGATGATGCCGTCGATGGCGGCGGCGCTCCCTCCCAGGCAGATGCCATCCACCCCGGCGTCGGTGCGGATCCTCGTCAGTGACGAGGTCGTCTCATACGGTTCGGCTGCTGGATGACCGTGCCCCTCGACATCTGCCACGGTGTGGCCCTTCGTGCGGAATCGTTCGACGGAGATGTTGGTGATCTTCATCTGTGCAGACCTTTCGTGAGTGCAGACAGTAGGACGTCGCACGCTTCACTTCAAGAACGATCCGCGTGGCCGCAATCCGGCAGATCGGTTATCGTTGGCCTCATCTGTCATCTTGGAGAAACAACCCCGTGAGCCCCGCTGACACCCCACCCGATCCGAGAGCGTACCAGGACCTCGCGCAATCGGAGGCCCGCTACCGCACATTGGTGGAGAATCCGAATTTCGGCGTCTTCCTCCTTGGCCCGAGCGGCGGTTGCCTCTATGTCAGCGCCAAGATCGAGGAACTGACGGGGTACACCGCCGACGAACTCTACAACATGCCGCGCTTCGGCTTCCGCATCACGCACCCCGACGACCAGGCCGTCGGCATGCGAGCCTATCGCCGGGCGCTTCTCGGTCACGCCTCACAACACCAGGAGTTCCGGCTCCTCCACCGTGATGGCTCGTACCGCTGGACCTCGGCTGCCTGTTTTCCAGTGCGTGGTGATGGCGGCCGCGTCAGCAGTATCCAGGTGGTCCTGCAGGACATCTCGGAGAGGAAACAGGCAGAGGAGGAACTGGCCCGCGAACGCCGCATCGCCGATGCCGAGACCGTCGTGCGTCTGCGCATCGCATCCATGGACCACGCCCGCGACCTGTTCGGCGTCGTCGCCGCGATCGGCGATCAGCTCTCGGCTCTGCACGTGGAGCATGACTCCTGCACGATCCAGATCATCAACTCCGAGGGCACCGACTTTATCAGTTGCTCACGGAAGGACGCCGGCGAAAGCAACCTGCGTCCACTCGAGATCCTGCACAGTCTCTCCTGGGAACCCGCCTCCGACAACGTCAGCCGCTACCCCTGGGTCTGTGACGTCTGGCGCACGGGGAGGTCGAGTTACGTACCCTGCACCGACGACACGTCGCCGTTGCCCCAGGGCCTGTCACTGGTAGATGCGGCATTCAGCCACGGAACCCTGGCGCTGAACCGGCTTGGGGTCAACGCCTTCGATCCTGCTCAGATCGCCCTGATCGAACGCTTCGCCAGGTTGCTGACTGAGGGGTTTTCCAGATTCTTCGACATCGTCGAGCGTGACCGTTTGGAAGGGCAGTTGCGCCAATCGCAGAAGATGGAGGCCGTCGGTGAGATGATCGCCGGCGTGTCGCACAACTTCAACAACATGCTGACCATGATCCTGGGCAACCTGGAACTGGCCCGGTCGGAGACATCCGGCGACGCACGCGAGTTCATCGACGACGCGCTCGACGCCAGCACTCGGGCGGCCGATCTGATCCGCGAGTTGATGCAGTTCAGCCGGCGCGATGACAAGCAGATGGTCTCCGTGGACGTGGTGGCGATCGTGCGAACCGCGGTCCGCCTGTGTCAGCGAACTATCGGCGAGGCCGCTCAACTGTACCTGGCAGAGCCCGGTTATGTCTTGCCGAGCGTGCACGGCAATGCCAGCCTGCTGCAGCAGATCGTCGTCAACCTCTGCCTCAATGCCCGTGACGCGATCGAGGCGATCGATGTGGCGACACCTCGCATCGACGTAGAGGTACACGATGTCGTCGCCGACTCCGGGCGCTGCATACGCGTCCGTGTTCGCGACAACGGCAGCGGCATGGATGACACCACACGCGAGAGGGTCTTCGAGCCGTTCTTCACCACGAAGGCTGCAGACAAGGGTACGGGACTGGGCCTGACAACGGTCTACGGCATCGTCCGCGATCATGGGGGGCGGATCGAAATCGACAGTGAACCCGGTAGCGGCACACAGTTCTCCGTCTTCCTGCCCGTTGGTGAGGACCAGTCAGCAACGCCGGAGTTGGCGTCGCCCCGGTCACTCACCGGAAAGGGCGAGACGATCCTTCTGGTAGAAGACGAAGCCGGTATACGCCACGTTCTGCGGGTTGTCCTCGAACGCGCCGGGTATTGTGTGATCGATGTCGAGGATGGCGAATTGGCTCTGCAGCTGATGCGCGATCAGGCTCCGGCGATCTCCCTCGTCATCCTGGACCTGTCGATGCCGAAGATGTCAGGCGTGGAACTGCTGCAGAACCTGCACCCGCTGTTTCCTGACCTGCGTGTGCTCATCTTCACGGGCCAGAATGTCGATCTCGAGCAACTGCCCGGCGCTTCGGACATCCTGACGAAACCCGCCCATCACCACGAATTGCTCGAAGCTGTCGGTCGGGGCCTGGGCCACGTGTAGTCAGTCCTTCAGGCACCGTGAGCCTCGAAGACCCACTCCCCCACAGTCACCGGATCGGCGGGACGCAGGCGAACTCGGTGCAGCCTGTCTCCCCAACTCTCCCGAAGACGGGGATCGTCGATGGTGATAAATTCGGTTTCAACAGCCAGCTCGTCGTCGTGGTGCAGAGTCGCAGCGCCGGCGAGGCGATCCCCGGGCAGTGGCCGGGAACCAAGGCGCACAACCCCGGATTCGACGGTGACCTCGCAGGGCGTGATGAGATTGAACACGATCTCCTTGGGTCCAGTGCAACGGACACTCTCACGTACTGACACAGTTCCCTTTCCCACCCGGTCCAGCGTCACCTCCCTGACCCATGACACCACGCCGGCCTCCGACGGGTAAGCGCCGCCGATATCAGCACGGAAACACGCCTTCTCGTCCGACAGGTCGCAGCTGACACTTTGGGCGGCACGCCGATCGTTCTCAGTGTACTTCACGCCGCCAGGCAGGTACCGTCGCGCCGCCAGCTGCTGGTGTCCGCCGATCTCGGGCAGGTTGTGGTAGGCGGACTGCATGGTCCAGATCTCGTACCGTTCGTCGCTGAAGGTCCTGGCCGAGTAGGTCTCGACACCCGGATCCACGAGCACGGGCCGCCCGTCGACATAGACGATGACGTTGCCCACGTCGTTGTGGTTGTGTGATTCGGCGTTCGTACCGCCCTTGACGGCGACGAAGAGCCCCTCGGTGGTTCCCTCGTGCCGGCGGGCCGTCAGCACCTGGATGCCGGGGAGCCAGCTGGCGGCCGGATAGGGTGGTGAGGAGGGGTGATGGCATCCCAGTTCTTCCAGCCGGAACAGGGCGTGCAGCTGCCGGGCGAGACCGGCATTGGGCCCGGCGGGCAGTACATCGCCCATGCTGGCCGCCCATGCTCCCAGCCGCATCAGGCCGTCGTCGCCGATGTTTTTGCCGTAGGCGTAGAGCACCGAGGCAGAGGGCGACACGGTGGCCGGGGCATCGGCGAAGTTGACGAACCAGTGGTCAGCGATCTGCGCCCGTGCCGGAAACCGACCGATCTGTCGCACCTTCGGATGGTCGTAGACGTCGATGGCTCCACCCGACGCGTGGTGCAGCAACTCGAGACACTCCAGCAGGCTGGCGCCGGCTCGATTCCAGTACGCCGGTCCTTCATCACAACCCCCGTCCTCAGCGTACGAATCCAGAAAGATGTCGAGACTGCGCAGAATCTTGCCCACGGCCTGACATCGCCGCTCCGTGTCCTTCTCGATGAGCAGCAGTGTGGTCAGCCAGTTGCCGCACACCCACGGCGTCCAGTTGTTCACCGGCACGCCGGTGAGTCCCCTCCACCAGAAGTCGTCCCGTGCCAGGCAGACGTCCAGAACGCGGGTGCGCAGTTCGTGGTCGATGCGCCGGCGCAGCATGGGTGACACCTCGTCGAGGGCCTCATCGAGCAGGGCGTGGGTCCACGCCAGCAGGGCGGCCGTCTCCCCCGTTCCCAGTTCGACGATCCGTTCGTCGGGATCGGGAAAACCGCGACCCGCCTTCTGCATGTAAAGTGCTCCGGGATTCCCCCAGTACGTCTCCTCGCAGGTCGCCCAGATGCCATTGGCTATGTCATCGAGAAACCGTCCCGATGCCTCGACACACTCCGCCAGTACCAGCGCCGACAGGGCGACACGCCGGGCCGAACGCACATCCAGGTAGTCGGTCTGGCGTCCCTGGCGCTGATAGATGAGGAAATGCCGTGCCTGTACGGCGGGCCAGTCGAATCCCAGATGCGCCTCCCCCGCCTCGAGAACCGCCGACCTGGCATCGGCAAGCAGACGGGCCCAGGCCGTGCGGTCTGCCCGCAACGGGTAGAAGGGAACACCGCCCGGGGCGACCAGCACTTCGCCGAGACCTTCTACGAAACGACCAAGGATCATCGTCGGGCCCTTCTTGAAGTAACCGGTGCGAACACGTTCATTGTGCCACCTGAACCATGCGAGAGAGGAGAGGGAGAATGAGTGAATCAGATAGTCTGGAGTTCAAGCCGCGGGCCCGGGGCCTCATCATCGGGGACATCCCCTGGTTGGCGCGTATTGCCGACAAGGCCCGGGCGCGGGCTGCGGGGCGTCTCGGCGCCTACATCTATCCGTGAGGCGCGGACGAGCGCTTCCTGGAGGGAGCGGAGATGTCGGCTGACGCGTTCACCAAACTGGTGGATTCCTGCGTGGATGACGACGAACTCGTGGTTAAAATGAAGGAGCACTTACAGCAGAAGTCTGCGTAACGGATCAGCTGCCCTCTCTGCCTCAGTCCGTCTCTGCCGGAAACTGCCGCAGAATGTCCTCGTCGATCTCGACGCCCCAGCCCGGGGCATCGGGGACGGTGATATGGCCGTCGACCACATCCGGCAGGCCACGCAGCAACGGCGGTCGCCCTTCCGGTTGTCGGGGATACTCGAGCATCTCGAAGTTGGGTGTACATGCGGCCAGATGCACGCCGACCAGGGTCGAAATCGGGCCATTGGGGTTGTGCGGCATGACGCGGGCGCCGTAAACCTCAGCCTGAGCGGCGATCTTGCGCCCTTCCCAGAATCCACCGCAGTGACACAGGTCCGGCTGCACGTAGGCCAGGGCGCCGGCCTCGAGCAGGGGACGGAAGTCCCAGCGGCTATAGCAGCGCTCGCCGGCGGCGATGGGAATGGTTGTGGCAGCGGCGACACGGGCGATCTCCGCCGGGTTCTCCGGGGGACAGGGCTCCTCGAAGAAGAAGGGCTCACAATCGACGACGGCGGCAGCGAAGCGGATGGCGGCAGCGGCACTCAGGCGACCGTGGCCTTCGATGAGGATGTCGCCATCGATGCCCATGGCCTCGCGGGTTGCACGCACGCGCTCGACGGCACGCCGCAGATCGGGCCCGTCCAGCTGCTGCACAGCCAGACCGAGAGGGTCGAACTTGACCGCCGAGAAACTGAGAGACACCGCATCACGGGCCGAAGCGGCAAACTCGTCGGGGCTGTCGTCACCGAAGCGGGTGTGCGTGTAGAGTCGGACGCGGTCGCGCACCTTGCCGCCGGCCAGCTCGTACACCGGCACGCCCAGCCGTTTGCCTTTCAGATCCCACAGCGCCTGCTCGATGGCACTCACGGCGCTGGTGTGGATCGGTCCCCCCCTCCAGAACGCGCCGTTGCGCAGCGACTGGAAGAGGTCCTCGATCCGCGACGCGTCCCTGCCGGTGAGCGGCAGACGACGTACGGCATGGGCGACGGTTGCCGGATGGCAGTCGGAGGCGATCTCACCGACACCTTCCAGACCGTCTTCGGTGCGGACGATGACGAGATAGCCGAGCGTGCCGTGTCCCTGCGGGGTGATCGGAATCGTCTGTATCGATGAGATCTTCATCACATTTGTCCTCGGCCTAGTGCTCTGTTAAGGAGTAGACCTTGTGAAATGAGGGCGCCGAGGGACCCGGGTCGCAAGGCGCGCGATCGAGTCGGGTCAGTGGACCCGGCGAGTGAGCGAACACAGGGATGTGGGCGCGTTTACGCGCATCACGCCGCGAGCCGGGATTCATCGGTGGCCGAATACAAGGTTCGCTCCTTAACAGAACACTAGAGGCGAACCTTGACGACGGCTTTCTTCACCGGCGATGAGGAGTCGATCTCCATACCCGGCATATGGGCATCCTGGGGCCACAGGATCATGAACGTGCCGGCACGCATCTCGATGAACATGCCCTCCCCGTCGAGAGGCAGAAAATCCCGGCTGTCGTCGTACTCTCCGGCCTTCAGGGACGTCGTCGGAGTGTAGCCCATGTGTTCGGCGCCGGATACGACCAGCTGGATGTCGGCGTACTGGCGGTGCGCCTCCCAGAAGCCATCGGCCTTCGACTTGGAATCGTACTCCTGCACCATGACGAAGACGTCGTCACCGTCGATGTCGTAGCGCTCCGGCGTCATGGCCGCCACGTCATTGTCGGCAAGCCAGCGCAGGCCCTTCTCGAAACGGGCTCCCAGCGCATGGTACTGTGCCGCATGCTGCAGTTCGTCGATGACCACCGATGTCGCTCCTTGGCTCGTGGTTGATTGCCGTTCGGGGGCATGAAGATAACAAAGTGTCCTGCCCGGAGCTTGACGGCCCCTGACGCCCGCCGTAACCTAACGGGACATAACGGCACAGGTGCCAGAAGCTCACGAGTGCGACAG
Organism: Candidatus Latescibacterota bacterium; assembly: GCA_036011085.1. GTDB lineage: Bacteria > Latescibacterota > UBA2968 > UBA8231 > UBA8231 > UBA8231. The sequence goes on along the minus strand of DASCMS010000156.1, from coordinate 66,459 downwards.
AACTGCCGTCGCCCTCGCGATCTTTTGGAGAATAGGGAAGGCAGTGAGAATCTGCCGCGGTCCCGCCACTGTGACCGGCCAACGGCGAGCAAGCTTGATGCTGGTTCGCCTGTTACGCTTCAAGGGCAACACCCACTGATCGTCGAGACAGACAGACGGTCGGGAAGGGGCCTGCAGCGAGTGCCGGAAGTCAGGAGACCTGCCTGCGCCGTCGAACGAAAACCTTCGACGAAAAGGTGGTTCGCCTGCGCAATCGCGTAGCCCTACCCCGTCCTCTTCGCAGGGCGGGGTTTTCTGTTGTCTCTCTCCTGTTGGTCTGGACCCTGACGGTGCCGGCGCATGCCGGTCAGTTGCTGGGTCGGGTCCTCGACGCCGATTCGGGCGAGTCGGTGGCCGGCGTCGTCGTGCGCGCCCGGACTGCTGAGGCAGCTGATATCCACGGCATCAGCGACGCCGATGGACGGTTCCAGCTGGTGGACCTCGTCTCCGGGTCCTGGAGGCTGGAGGCTCGCTCTCTGGCATTTCACCCGGCGTCCATCACCATCGAAATGGCCGACAGCACCGTGCACGTGGAACTCGAACTCTCACCCCTGCCGCTGGTGATGGACGAGGTCGTGGTCCGCGCCCGCCAGGATGAGCGACGGCACACGGCTGCCTTCGTCGAACGGTTGAAGGTGGACGAGGCGTCCGCCCCGGGAGCGGATCTGCCGCACATTCTCGAGCAGGCCAGTGGCGTTGACATCCGTCGCTATGGCGGCCTGGGTGCCTTCAGCAGCCTGTCCATCCGCGGCTCCACCTCCGAGCAGGTTCTCGTTTATCTCGACGGTGTGCCCCTGAACAGAGCCGTCGGCGGCGGGGTCGATCTCGGTACGCTCCTCACCGGTGGCATCGAGTCCATCGATGTCTATCGCGGGGCCGTTCCAGGGCGTTTCGGCGGCAACAGCCTGGGCGGTGTCGTTCACGTGCGCACCCGCCCCCCGGGCGGCGACCCGCAAGTCCGACTGCGCAGCCAGGCAGGCGCCTTCGGCACACGCCAGCTGTCCGCCTCTGTCGCCGGCCGTCGACATGACTGGGATGGCCTCGTCGTCGTCGACTACTCGCGCAGCGATAACGACTTCCGCTTTCTCGACGACAACGGCACCGAGTACAACACCGGGGACGACGAGTGGGCGAAACGTCGCAACAGCGACTTCGGCGCCGTGCGCCTGCTGCTGCGCTCGGCTCGCCATCTCGGCGCCTCCCGGCTGCAGCTGTCACACACTCAGGACATCAGCCACCGCGGCCTGCCCGGCATCGGTAACTACCAGTCCTTGCAGACCCGACTCGACACCCGGCGCGGCATCAGCGAGGCCAATCTTTTCGGCCCTTTGTCCCAGGGGCGGGCCGGGTACCGTCTGAAGCTGTTCCGCTCCGCCGAGCGCGTCGAATACAAGGATCTGCTGGGCGAAGTCGGCATCGGCACGCAGCACGACCGCAATACGACGACGGTCATCGGCAGCCGCCTGGAAGGCAATGCCCTGGTGGGACCGCTGCTGGCCACCGCTTTCGGTGGCGCCCGCCACGAGCGCTTCTCACCCGAGGACCTGCTCGGCCCGCTCGCGGCGCCGGCGTCCAGCCGGCGGATCGGCCTCACCGCCGGAGGCGAAGCCGAGATCACCGGGTTGGCTGGTCGCCTCGTCGCCAATGCCGGCCTGCAGGTGGAGCGTCTCAACGATGACGTGGTCGACGCCGAGGACACCAAACCGACGGCGAGTCACCTGACACGGACGGTGTGGAGCTCCCGCCTGGGACTGTCCATCGATCTGGGCGGCGGTTGGACTGGCCAGGCGCACGCGGGTCGCTACGGCCGTCCACCTGGGTTCTTCGAGCTTTTCGGCGACCGTGGCGCCGTCATGGGCAATGCCGACCTGGTGAAGGAGACGGGACGCAATCTCGACGGTGGTGTCGTCTACCATGGCGTGCCCGCTCCCAGCGGCGTGCAGCTGGCCGAGGTCGTCTTCTACGACAATGAGGTAGATGACCTGATCCGCTTCATTCAGAACTCCCAGCGTGTGTCGCGGCCCCACAACATCGGCCGCGCCCGTCTGCGCGGCATCGAGACCCGTGCCCGAGGGGTGATCGGCCGCCACCTGCATCTTGAGGGCAGCTACGCGGTGCAGTCAGCCGAGAATCGCTCCCCTTTCTCCTTCGAGCACGGCAACGACCTGCCCGGTGCACCCCGACGTCAGTTGCGGGGCCGCGTCGGCGTGGATGCCGGGCATGCCGCTCTGCACTATGAGATGAGCCACGAGAGTCGACACTTTCTCGACCGCGCCAACCTGCAGCCGGTGCCGGCCAGGACCGTGCACACCCTGGGTGCACGCCTACCGGTGAATGACACCGTCACCGTAGCTGCCGAGATCCGCAACCTCACAGACAACCAGGTGGCTGACCTGTGGGGTTACCCCCTGCCCGGCCGCGCCGCCTTCCTCGCCATCGACCTGGACCTCTCCCTTTCCGGGAACTGAGTCGTTCCCTCACCTACACTCCACGGAGTTCACCTGTCATGAACCGATCACGAATCGCCCTGCAGTTTGCCCTCGCGGCGCTCCTCACCACTGGCGCCGTCGCTCAGAGCGACCTGTTCATCCTCACCTCCGACTTTGCCACCGGCAGTACGGCCCTGCTGCCGGCGGACGCGGACGCGGCACAGGTCAACGTCATCGGCATCCACAGCGATGCCTCCGGACACTACCAGAAAGGGCGTGTCTACATCGTCAATCGCCTCGGGGCGGACAACATCCTCGTCCTCGATCCGGCGGACCTGGCCACCCCGGTGATCCAGTTCTCGGTGGGCAACGGCAGCAACCCGCGGGACATCGAGATCCTCGCCGAGGGCAAGGCCTACGTGACACGCTACGGTTCCACCGACCTGCTCGTCGTCGACCCCCGTGACGGCTCCGAGCTGGGTACCATCGACCTGAGCGCCTACGCCGACGCCGACGGCCTGCCGGAGATGGACCGGATCGTCCGCATCGGTGATCGCGTCTACGTCAGCTGCCAGCGCCTCGATCGCGATGCCGGTTTCACACCGGGAGACGGCGTCCTCGTCGTCATCGACATCAACAGCGACACCGTCGTCGGCGACATCGCCCTGAGCGCCGACAACCCCAACAGTGTCCTCGTTGTTGGTGATCAGATCATCGTCTCCGGCACGGCCGGATTCGGCGATCGCGCCGGCGGCATCGACCACATTGACACGCGAACCGGGATGAGCACGGGACTGGTGATCTCCGAAGAGGTACTCGGCGGCGATCTGTCCGCCCTGGTGTTGCGCACGTCGAACGCGGGTTTCGCCGTCGTCCTCGACGAGAATTTCGCCAATACCGTCGTACCGGTGAACCTGGAGACGGGTGTTGTAGGAGCACCGCTCGAGGGCCTCAGCGGCGGCTTTATCGCCACCATGGCCATCGATGGCAACCGTCTGCTGATCGGTGATCAGGGCAGCTTCGGCGATCCCACCAGCGCCGGCCTCAAGATCTTTGACGCCACGAGCGGCGACCTGCTGGCCGGCCCCATCGATACGGGTCTGCCCCCGAACAGCATCGTCGTGCTCGGCCCTTCGGCCATCACGGCTGTGCGCGAGGAACTGGGGGCCGCCCTGCCGCAGGACACCGCCCTCGGTTCGGGCTATCCGAACCCCTTCAACGCGACTGTGCGTGTTCCCTTCGACATCGCCGTCGGGGGTGCCGTGGAGATGGATGTCTACGACCTGCTGGGTCGCCGTGTGCGGTCGCTGATGTCGCGACGGCTCGTTCCCGGCGGGTATTCGGTGACCTGGGATGGCACGGATGCGGCTGGGCAAACCGTCGCCAACGGCACGTACTTCATGCGCCTGCGCACCGGCGAGCGCCGTTCGATGACGAAAGTCATGTTGCTGAAGTAGGAAGGATCCCCGGCGTGGCGCTGTCGGCGCCACGCCGGACCACCTCATGATGACGCCCAACGTGCAATCATCAGCCTATGGCCACGGGGGCAACACCGCCGAGCTGGCACGCCACACCGGCACATCACTGGTGGATTGGCTGGACCTCAGCGCCAGCCTCAATCCGCTGGGCCCGCCGCCGGGACTGCTGAACCGGTTGCGCGCCGGCCTCGACGAAGTGGTCCGGTACCCCGACCACTACAGCCGGAATCTGTGCCAGGCTCTGGCCAGCCATCATGAGACCGAAGAGGCCGCCGTCCTTGTCGGCAATGGCGCCACGGAACTGCTCTTTCTGCTGACCGCCGCACTGCCCCATGAGCGGACCCTGATCCCGGTGCCGACGTACGTCGACTACGAGCGTGCCTCTCTCCTCGCCGGCGGCACGCTGGACTTCATCGAGCTGTTTCCCGAGGACGATTTCTGTCTCGATCTGCCGCGACTCGGTCAGCAGCTTCGGCCGGGAGACCTCGTTCTGCTCGGACATCCGAACAACCCTACCGGGTGCGCCCTGGATGTGTCCGCACTGCACGCCGTTGCGGCCGCCGCGCCGTCGGCCCTGTTCGTCGTCGACGAATCCTTCGCCGATCTGGCCGGCTGCTCCACCACCCTGTCCCCGGATCACCCGAACATCCTCGTACTGCGCTCCCTGACCAAGACCTTCGCGATTCCCGGGCTCCGCCTCGGTTACCTCGTGGGCGCCACGGATCTCGTGCAGATGTGCCGCCAACATCAGCCTCCCTGGTCGGTCAATGCGCTGGCGCTGCGCGCCGGTCTCATGGTGGCAGACGCCGGGGAGTACGTGCGCCGATCCCGGATCGCAGTGCGCGACTGGCGGCGCGATCTGCTGGCGCGCCTCGCTCCTTTCCCCGGCCTTCATCCGGTTCCCGGATGCGCCAACTTCCTGCTGCTGCACCTGACGGATCCTCAGCTGGACGCCGTCGATCTCTACGAGTCCCTGCTGCAGGAACCGATCGTCATCAGGCCCTGTGCCAGGATTCGAGGGTTGGGACGTCATTGGTTCCGTGTCGCCGTCAGCACGCCTGAGAACCATGAACGGCTCTGCTCCGCTCTGACAGCGCGCCTCCTCCCGGTTGCTCCATGATGGAATCCGGCGGACTCGTCGCCCTGTTCGGGGGTGTCCTCGCCGACACAGCTCTGGGGGATCCCCGCTGGCTGCCACACCCGGTACGGGGCATCGGCAGGCTGGCGGCAACCCTGGAGCGCGCCACGCGGGCTGCCTGGCCAGGGCATCTTGGCGTGGCCGGTGCGACGACTGCCACGGGTGTGTTGTTCATCGTCGGCGGCCTCTGCTGGGTCTGCCTCCGGCTATGCAACGAGGCCGACCCCGCACTGGGACTCCTCTTCGGCGCCATCCTCATCTATGTCAGCATCGCTGCCCGTGATCTGATTCGCCACAGCCGCGCGGTGCTGGCCTGCCTGGCGGCCGGCGACCTGCCACGGGCTCGCGTTCAGGTCGGCATGCTGGTCGGTCGGGACACGGCGCACCTGAGCGAAAGCGAGATCGTACGGGCCACTGTGGAGAGTGTGGCCGAAAGCATCGTCGATGGTGTTCTGGCGCCGCTGTTCTGGGCATGTGTGCTGGGGCCGCTGGCGGCAATCCTGTACCGGGCGGCCAACACTCTCGACTCGATGTTCGGTCACCGCAATGAGCGCTATGAGCGTTTCGGCAGGGCCTCGGCCCGACTGGACGATGCGGCCAACTACCTCCCGGCCCGGGTGACGACACCGCTGATCTGTCTCGCAGCCGGCCTCCTCGGCCTGTCGGGTATGGGCGCCTGGAGCGTCTGGCGACGAGACCGGGCGCAGCATCCGAGTCCGAATTCCGGACACGCGGAGGCCGCCGTCGCCGGCGCACTCGGAGTACGTCTGGGAGGCGTCAACCGCTACCAGGGCGTACCCTCTTCAAGACCCTTTCTCGGTGATCCCCTGGTTCCTCTCCAACCCCATCACATCACTGCGGTGAATCGGCTCGTGTGGACGACCCTTGGTTTGAGCCTGTTGTGCATGCTCGGGTTCCTGGCGGTGATCCGGATATGAAGGCGGCGATGTCACATGCGTGAGATCCGTCTGTTCTTCACCGCCCTTACGTTCTACACGCGTCTGCCCGGCCTCCGTCTCGCCGATCACAGCGAGACCGGGCTGAATCTGGCAACGCGATACTTCCCTCTGGTGGGAATCATCGTCGGTTGCCTGGTGTCGGCCGTGTTCCTCGTGGCAGACAGGGTCCTGCCCACGTCCATCGCCGTGGTCATCTCCATGGGTGCCAGCATCTGGATCACCGGCGCCTTCCACGAAGACGGCCTGGCCGATACCTGTGACGGACTTGGCGGCGGTTGGTCGAAAGAGGATGTGCTGCGCATCATGAAGGACAGCCGGCTCGGCACGTACGGGGCGGTCGGTCTCGTGCTGGCGCTGCTGCTCAAGTACAGCGCTCTGCTCGCCGTGCCCGTGCACCTCGTTCCCGCGGCGCTGATATGCGGCCATGCCGCCAGTCGCCTGGTTCCGGTGGTCGTCATGTCCCGGCTCGAATACGTGCGCGAGGACGAGACCAGCAAGACTCGTCCGGTGGCCCGTGGCATCGGCGGCTGGCAGGTCGTCATCGCCGCGGTCCCGGGCCTGCTGCCGTTGTGGCTTCTCGAGCCATTGTTGTGGGCAGCCCTGTTGCCCATGGCCGTCACGGGGGCCTGGCTCACCCGCCACTGCCACCGCCGTCTAGGCGGCTACACCGGGGACACTCTCGGCGCGCTGCAGCAGGTATGTGAACTGGCCTTCTACCTGGGAGTTATCGCCCTATGGACGTATACCTCGTCCGCCACACTACCGTCGCCGTAGCAGCGGGCCTGTGTTACGGTCGAACGGAAGTGTGCCTTGCCGACTCCTTCGAGCAGGACTCGGCTCAAGTGGTGGCCGGGCTGCCTGACTTTGACCGGATCTATACGAGCCCGTCAGAACGCTGCCTGCGGCTTGCCGAGCGACTCGAAGGACCTGCTCCGGAGTCCGACAGTCGACTGCTCGAACTCGACTTCGGGGAGTGGGAGGGCCACCGGTGGGATGACCTCGATGGCCCGGAACTGCGTGCCTGGGGAAACGACTATGTCGACACCCCCTGCCCCGGCGGGGAGAGTTACGCCCAGCTCGCCGAGCGCGCCGCGCAATGGCAGCGGGACGTACCTGTGATCGAGGGTCGGATCGCCGTCGTCAGCCACGGCGGAACGCTCCGCGCCCTTCTCGCCACGTGGCTGGACCTGTCTCTGGAGCAGGCATTTCGATTCTCCATCGACTGTGGTGGTGTCACTCTTCTGCGACCCGTAGCCGGGAAGTGGACAGCCCTGTTCGTCAATCGACATGGCTGACATACTCCTCGTCACCGGCGGCAGCCGCTCCGGAAAAAGCCGCCACGCCCTCGAGCTGGGCGAGGCCCGTGGCCGGGACAGACTGTTCCTGGCCACCTGCCCGCGCCTCGACGAAGAGATGGAGCAGCGCATTGAGCGCCATGTCGAGGAACGTCGGGCCGGGGGGTGGCAGACCCACGAAGAACAGGTCGACCTGGCCGGCGCTCTCGGAACCGTCGGCGGCGACGTCGTCGTCGTCGACTGTCTCACCTTGTGGATCAGCAACCTGATGTTCCACGCCGGTGAGGATCCGGATTCACCCCGGATCGATGAGACGTACGTGGCGGACCGGTGCGGAGAAGTGGTGGCTGCCTGCAGATCGCGAGCCGGCACGGTCGTGTTTGTCACCAACGAAGTCGGCCAGGGCATCGTTCCGGACAACGCCCTGGCCCGAAGCTACCGGGATCTCGTGGGCCGCTGCAACCAGGTGATGGCGGCTGCGGCCGACGGCGTCATCCTGATGGTGAGCGGCCTCCCCCTGACCGTGAAATGACCTGAACCAGGAAGGATCTGCACCGATGGACCCTCTCGAAACAACGCTGGCGGCGATCGAGCCGGCAGACGCAGGCACTCGGGCACGGGCAGTGGAACGCCTGGAGCAACTGACCATGCCCCACTGGGCCATGGGTCGCCTGCTGGATCTGGCCGCCGACCTGGCGGGTATGACGGCCAGCCTCGCCCCCCCCGTCCGGCGGCGTGCCGTCGTCGTCATGGCCGCCGATCACGGCGTCACGAGCCAGGGCGTCAGCCAGTACCCGGCGGACGTCACCCCGCAGATGGTGCGCAACTTCGCCGCCGGCGGCGCCGCCATCAACGCCATGGCCAGGACGGCGGCCAGCGATCTCGTCGTCGTCGACATGGGCGTTGACGGTGACCTTGCCGACCTGGTGCAGTCCGGGGCGGTTCTCGATCACCGGATCGCCGCCGGCACGGCCGATCTCAGCCTCGGGCCGGCCATGTCCCCTGAGCAGGCCCGTGCCTGCGTCGAGGCGGGTATTGCCGTGGCGGCCGATCTGGCGTCGACGAACGACCTGCTGGGTACCGGTGACATAGGCATCGGCAATACCACCCCGAGCGCTGCCATCGCCGCCTGCATCAGCGGCCTGCCAGCCGACCAGGTGACCGGGCGCGGCACAGGCATCGACGATGCCAGGTGGGCGCAGAAAGTCGCCACCGTGCAGCGCGCTCTCGAAGTGAATGCGCCGGATCCGACGGACGGACTGGATGTACTGACGAAGGTCGGGGGCTTCGAGATCGGTGGCCTGGCGGGACTCATCCTCGGCGCCGCCGCCCATCGACGACCCGTCATCATCGACGGCTACATCTCCACGGCGGCGGCGTTGATCGCCACGCTGTTGAGCCCGGCGGCAGCCGACTACGTCATCCTCGCCCACCGCAGCGCCGAGAGCGGACACGTGGCCATGTGTGACCATCTGGGCAGGCAGCCTCTGCTGGATCTCGATCTGCGCCTCGGCGAGGGTACGGGCGCCGCCCTCGCCATGCCCCTGGTCGAGGCCGCTGCCCGCCTGCTCACCGAAGTTGCCACCTTTGCCGAAGCGGCGGTCTCTGGTGAGGACGGCTGAAGCGACGGCGGGTCATATCAGTCTGCTTTATTGATCGCCTCCATCAGACCCCGCATGTAGCCCACCGCCATCAACCGGCCCTGATGGGCGTACCCGGGATGGTTGTTGTCCTCGCCTTCCATGGTCGGGGCGTGATCGGGCCGCATGGGGCAGGACACGCCGTTGTCGATGTAGGCCTTCATCGCCGCGTACATGTCCTGCTGTCCGTCGTCGTGAAACTGCTCCGTGAAGTTCTCCGCCGTGCCGGAGAGATTCCGGAAGTGGGCGAAATGGATACGGTCGGCGAAGCTCTTCACCGTGTTCGGGATGTCGACACACATCTCCGAGAAGCAGCCCTGACAGAACGTGATGCCATTGGCGGGGCTCGGCACCAGGTCGAGCATGCGCTGGAAGTTTTCCGGATTGCGCATGATGCGTCCGATGCCGCGAATCGGGGACAGTGGCGGATCATCGGGGTGCATGGCGAGCCTGACGCCATACTCCTCGCACACGGGGACCGCCGCCTTCAGGAAGTACTCGAGGGTATCCCACAGTAGATCTTCGGCGACATCGCCATACTCCGTCTTCGGACCGCGTTGGAACTCCTCGTGATTGTACGTCGTGGCCACGGCGCCGCCGCGGACCGGCGTCGAGACCGACGTACGCAGCCAGCCGAAGTGCACCATCCAGTTGTAGCACAACACGGGGATCCCGGCGCGTCCCATGTTGCGCAGGGACTCGAGATAGTTGTCGAGGTCTTCGTCCCGACCCTCGGCGCCAAGCTTGATACGATCCGAGATGGGGATTCCCTCGAACACCGAAAGCTTGAGGCCGTAACTCTCCACCCGGTTCCGCTGCTTCAGCATGGCATCATAGGTCCAGACGGGACCGCGATCCTTGGGCGCCACGTGACCGACAGCGTCGGTCACACCGGCCTGCGCCAGCCAGCGCAGCTGTTCGTCGGTGCCGTTCCACATGAAGCCGATGTCGATCCTGCCCTTTGCCATGCCACGTCTCTCCTTGAGTTTGATCCGATGTCAGCGGCGCAATCTATCGGCCATCCTGGCATGGTCAAGGCGATTGGGCCTACGTTGCTCACATGGATGACTCGATTCTCGAACACCGCGCCACACCCGAACAGCTGGAGCGCTTCGACCAGCAGGGGTATCTCGTCATCGAGGACGCCCTGTCGCCGTCGGACGTGACCCGGCTCGAGACCGTCGTCGACGGTATCGCCGAGGCGGAGCGCCAGCGACGGGAGCTGCCTCCCCACGCGCCCGTGGACAAGTTCTGCTGTGTCGTTGAAGATCCGGCTCTCGTCGAACTCGTCGACTGGCCCCGGACACTGCCTCTGGCCTGGGATATTCTCGGCTGGAACATTCAGCTCTACATCTCCCACCTGAGTGTCTTCCCGCCGGAACCCGTCGTGCAGCCAGGCAAGTTCTTCGGCGGCTGGCACCAGGACGGCGGCCGCCCCGTGCAGGAGATGGAACGGCCCCACCCACGATTGTCCTTCAAGGTGAGTTACTGGCTCAGCGACACCCGTGGCGATGATCGTGGCGCCCTGATGATTCTTCCGGGTTCACATCGGCTTGATGAGCTGCCGGATTCCGGCCCCGATGGGACCCCTGAGGGGACAGTCGAGGTGCGTGTCGCGCCGGGAACGGCGGTGCTCTTCGATCGCCGCATGTGGCACTCGCGCAGCCACAACACGTCGGACGTGACACGCAAGGTGCTGTTCTTCGGCTACAGCTACCGCTGGCTGCGCGGCCTCGACTACAATGCCATGCCGGCCCGGATCCTCGAAGGCTGCGACCCGATCCGCCGGCAGCTGCTCGGCGCTGGCTCGGCCATGACTGGCTGGTGGCAACCGCGAGATGGAGATGTGCCGCTGAAGGTATGGCTGGAGGAGCGGGGACTGCTCGAGAAGCCTGGCTGGGACTCACGATGATGTCGGTGCCGCCGGCCATGTGAGTGACCCAGCCTCAGTTGTGCCGCTGGCCACGAGAGCCCGGCTTGACTCCCTGTCGTGACTTCGTAGGTTCCATTATGGTTCCATAATGGTTCCTATCTACGGAGTACACCATGCCCACCCTCAGTATCAAGAGTGTTCCTGACGCTCTCTACGAGCGGCTCAAGCACAGCGCCCAGGTACATCGCCGCAGCATCAATAAGGAGGCAATCGTGTGCCTCGAGAGTGCTCTGCTGAGCACGGCGGTCGATGCCGACGAGATTCTGGCACGCGCTGACGGCCTGCGCTTCCGGCAGAACCTCACCCCTCTCTCGGACGAGATGCTGGCACGGGCACGAAACGACGGCCGTCCGTGATCGTAGCCGATACCAACCTCATCGCGTATTTGCTCATTCAGGGCGAGCACACGGAGTTGGCGCGCAGAGCACTGCGCAAGGATGCGGCGTGGGCGGCCCCCCTCCTCTGGCGCAGCGAGTTCAACAGCGTGCTGTCCCTCTACATGCGCCAGGGCGAGTTGGAGTTGGCAGGCGCCGTTGCGCTGGTTGGTGAAGCGTTGCGTTTGCTAGGGGGCCGCGAGTTTCGCGTGCCCTGCGAAAACGTGCTGGAACTGGTGTCGCGCTCGTCGCGCTCGGCCTACGATTGCGAGTTCGCCGCACTGGCTCACGACCTGTCAGCTACACTGGTGAGTTCGGACGCGCGGCTCGTGGCGGCTTTCCCGGAACTGGCGGTGTCCCTGGCGGATTTCGTCGCAGACACACCATCCCGCGAGTGAGTGCTCACTCGACCAGGCGCGGCTCGTCCCGCGGTGATCGACCCCGCTTGTCATTGATCCGCGCCCCCTTCGGAGCCGCCACTGGCCCCCGCAGCAGCGGATCGTCGGTGGCCTCCATCCAGCGCTGCAACCGTCCACGCATCTCTTCCAGGACAGGGCCGTGGTCCGGGTCGCCGGCAAGGTTCCGCGTCTCGTTCGGGTCGAAGATCACGTCGTAGAGCCGTTCGGCCTCCACGGGTCGTTCCGCCCAGCCGTGCTCCAGCCAGACCGTCTTCGCCTCGCTCTCGTCACAGTTCGGCAGAACGGGCGTCGTCATGTCGTCATCGAAGTGGCGGATCAGCTTCCAGCGGTCGGTGCGCACGGCGCGGGCCGGATCGTAGGCGGCATGGTAGGTCACCTCGGCGAATACCTCCTCCCGCACCCGATCCGTGTCGCCTCGCACCAGGGGCATCAGCGACACGCCCTGCAGGTGTGAGGGGGCCTCGATACCGACGACCTCGCAGATCGTCGGGAACAGATCGATGTGGGATACCAGGGCGTCACTGACGGCACCACCGTCGAAGCCACCCGGTCCGCGTACGATCAGATACACTCCCATGCCGTGATCGGTGAGATGACACTTCATCCCGGGAAAGGCCACGCCGTGGTCCGTCGTGCAGATGACGAGCGTGTTGTCCGCCAGACCGTTGCGCACCAGCGCCTCCAGCACACGGCCGTGCCCTTCATCCATACGCCGTACGCTCTCGTGGTACCCGGCTGTCATCCTCCGGATCTCCGGTGTGTCGGGCAGTGGATCTGGAACTCGCACGTAACGGCTGTCCTGCTCAGGCATCTCGGGAAAGGGCAGATGTGTCTCGCCGTAGCCCACATCGAGGAAGAAAGGCTGGGTCGGGGCGCTGTCGAGAAACCGGGCGGCCGTGGCCGATACGTGGTTGGCACTGCGCGTCTCCGACGCCAGCTCTTCATCGTAGCCCACACCCTCACCGACGTGCTGCATGCCGGCCAGCGCCGTGTGGTACCCGGCCGCCTTCAGCGTCGACACCAGGTGCTGCCCGTAGTCGTACAGGGCAAAACCCCGGTGCGCCAGACCCAGCATGCCGCTGGAATGGGCGCTCTGTCCGGTCAGCAGTGCCGCCCGGCTGGGAGAACAGGTGGGAGCAGCACAGAAACACCGACGGAACAGCGTTCCCTGCTCCGCCAGGCGCTGCACATTCGGCGTGGGCACGGCATGGCCCATGGGAGACACGTACCGGCCCGTGTCGTGGGAATGAAGATAGAGGATGTTCGGGGGCATGAGTGGCCTTCGATCGTCAGTGTGACATGACGCGGACATTGCGGTCGACCAGCGGCAGATCGACTGTGGCGCCGGCCATGTGATGGGAGGCGACGAGGCCGAAGAGGATTTCCATGCCGCGCCGGATCACCTCCAGACCGCTGCGCTGTGTGGCACCTGTAGTCAGTGCCTGCAGCAGATCGCGAATGATGGCCACCGTACCGCTGCGTGCTTCCCAGTCCGGGAAACAGATCTCGCGCCAGTCGTAGCGGGTCTTGCTCTTGCGGGGAGTCCAGTACGACGAATCCCCCGAATTGCGCAGGGTGCCATCTTCACAGACGATCTCGATATCCAACGACGGCAGATCCGTGCAGACCAGCCGACGGCCATCGTCCATGTGAACGACCGCGTGGACGATGCTGGGATCGTCGGCAACTTCTAGCCCTGCCGTTCCCACCAGCAGGGGCAGATCCGCCCCGTCGCGACTGCGCAACCGCGCGTTCACCGCCACGGGCAGCGGATCACCCAGCAAGTAGAGCGCGGCGTCGACGATGTGAGAATGTGTGTGCAGAGCACTGCCCGAGGTGGCGCCGATGAGGGCCGCCTTCGGGGCTCCGAGCACACCGGATTCGAGGAACGTGCGTGCCGTTTCGAAGCCCGCCCAGTAGCGCCGCATGGCGCCATAGACGATGTGCGTGCCGTGAGTCGTACAGGCTGTCACGATCCCGTCGAGCTCGGCAGCCGACACGCACAGCGCCTTCTCGGCATAGATGCCGCGCACTCCCGCTTCGGCGGCGTGCACCAGTGGCAGTGCCCGGGCGTGAGCCGGCGTCGTCACCGACACGACATCGAGCTTTTCGGCTGCGATCATCTCGTTGTACGAACCGTAGCGCCCCGGCACCGCGAAGCGGTCACACCAGGAGACCAGTTTTTCGGGCGCGGTGTCGGTGGCGGCGACGAGGTCGACTTCGGGGATTGCCGCGTAGCCGTTGGCGTGGCCGTACGGCAGGATGAAGTCGTTGTGTTCATCCTTGATCTCGTCGTCGATCGTGCCGGCCATGCGGCCACAGCCGATGACGCCGGCGCGGTAGGTCATGTGATCCCTCCTGGATGTGGGCGGCCCGGAAGCTCACTGCGGCCGTGCGCGATGAAGGTAGGCCGCTACTTGGCCTCCCGCACTGCAGACTGACTTCGCCCGCCAAAGCGCCAGCTGGCAGCGAGGCGGAACTCGGCGCCACGGTAGTCGCGCCGGCCGCCAACATCTTCGGCGAAGCGGGCCATCCAGTCGTATGCCAGCTGCACGCCCACGGTAACCTGCGGCAACAGGTCGAGATCGATGCCGCCTCCGAGCTGACTGCCGAAGGAGCTCTGACTCTTCGACCACGGGTCCTGGCCGCCGAACAGTACACCCTTCTCCACGCCCTCGAAGCTACCGATTGTCACAGATGCAAAGAGTCGCAGGCGCTCGTGCTGCAGGGGAAACCAGCGGGCTCCCAGCAGCACGGAGCTGAGGCGGACCTGGCGCAGCGTCTTCGGCTCGACGGTGCCCGTCACCAGATCTTCGTCGATATCGCTCGTCAGCGCTCCCCAGGACAGCGTCACCTCCCAGTTGCGGCTCATCTCGTAGCCCACCGTCAACCCGGTGAGGGTGCCCCAGGGCTGCACCTGTGCCGCAGATTCGACGATGGCCCCCAACCTGGAGTCCTCGGTCAACTCATCCGCCGGCGCCGCCGCCTCCGCCAGCACACGGTGGGCCCCGGGTTCGGGGCCGATGCCACCGAAGTGGAACTCAAACCGGAAACGGCCCCTCGGCGAGGTAGACGTCGGTGACTCCGGCCCGGCGTATAGCGGACCACCCCGCTCCATGGCTGCCTGACGGGGTGTGGCGGCAAAATCCGCAGAGGCCAGCTGCAGGCGCTGTCCATCGGCCAGCTCCCGGTGCGCCACGTACAGCTCGCGTCGCCGTTCGAGGTAGATCTCGTAGTCGTCGGGCACCAGGCCCAGCTCGATGGCCCGACCCGCGGGCTTGTAGAGTTCAGCCACCAGCCGCCGATCGGCGGCGCGCACGAACAGACGCCCTTCGACATCGTCGGCCAGTGATACGCCCGCCGAAACGCGACGTACGTCGGTCATGACCACGTCACCGGTACCGCTCAGATTCATGTCGTACGCCGGGTGCTGGGCGCCCCCGGACAGCTCCACCGTGCGCGCCAGGGTTTCGTCGAAGGCGAACTGGTAGGCCTCGCTGAGCGTGACCCGGCCATCGGCGGTGACATCGGCGGCACCACGCATGCCCGTCACCAGGTAGTAGGTGAAGTACGAAGCCCCGATGCGGTCAGACTCCTGGGCCGATTCCTCCGCCGAACTCGATGTCAGGAACGCGTATCCACGGGTATCCGTCTGTGTGTCCAGTAGAAAGGCCGCTCGTCGCTGCCCGCCCTTAATACGTGTGATGGCCCCGGAGGCGCAGGCGTCGAGCACGGCGATGCGCACGTCCGCCTGCACCTCATCCAGCATGCGGCGCAGTTCGCCATACCCCAGTCTCTCGTCACCCAGCAGCAGCCCGTCCTCGTCGGCGTGGCCTGAGTAGTACACCAGTACTTCCGTACGGGCTCGCGATTCCCGGGCCCGGCGTACCCGTCGGGCCAGACCCTTCAGTGCTGTCTTGAATCCACCGAGATCTGGCTCGGACAGCAACTCCCGATCAGCCTCTGCAACTCCCCCCATCTGGACCATCACGTCGGCGAAGTTGGCCGCGTCGGACACGGCATACCGCAGCAGCGTACGTCCGGCGCCGCCATCGTTGGCGCCGGCTGCCAGCACAAATCGTGTCGTCGTCGGAGTCTGCTCCTCTGCCAGCGCCTGGCCCTGAACGCCCCGGTTTCCGAGAAGCAGCAGGAAGGTCAGCCAGCCCCAGTGACAGGCGCGATTCATGGCGCTCCTGCGCCTGGTGCCTGATCCAGTTTGATCAGGGTCAGGGCCGACTGCTCGAGTCCCTCGGGCAGGTCGAGGCTTTCCGGGGCCGGACCGGTCTTCGACTCCACAGCTGCGGCTCTGGCGGCAGCCGTCACGGTTTCGATGGAGAAGGGCTGCATGCCGGTCACGAGGAAGAACCGCTCCCACCGGGGGGCATCGTCCAGTTCGTAGGCGGTTTCGAGAGGGGTGATCCCGCCGGTCTCCAGCCGCGGCGACGTATCTCCCTGCAGTGGCAGGTGTCGAGTCACCGCGCCGCGACCGTCGACGGACAGGATCGCACCGTACGCTGCCCCCGCCGCGACGTACTGCAGGCGAATCAGATCACCCATCTGTGCGGTGCTGCCATCGCGCAGGCCTTCGCTGCCGTCTGCTGTGCGGCGGTGGACGGTGAGCGACGCACCTGGGCCCTTGATCCGGGTCGACTCACCGTCACGCAGGCCCGGGAGGGCGACGATGGCCAGCAGGGCCACGGCCGCAACCGGCGCCAGCGACCAGCGGATTTGTTTCCATCTCGAACGTGCCGGTGCCACCCCGGCGGCCCGCGCGAGGATCTGTCGGGCCATCCACGGCGCCGGGTACTGCAGGCGGACATCGGCGTCGCCCTGACGCAGCGTCTCCACCTGACGGCACAGGTCGGCGTCGGCCTCCACGCGGTCACGCAGGAGGGCCAGCTCCTCCGCCGGCAGTTCACCGAGGACGAAGCGCTCCAGCTTCCACATGGGTACCGGGGTCGGGCGGTCGTCGGTTGCACTCATGTCGACATCTCGAGTCCTTCTTCCTCGTTCACCAGGTCGTGCAGCTGAGCCCGCAGGCCCCGCAGCCGCTTGCGCACACCAGAGACCGACATGCCAACCTCGTCGGCCACTTCCTTGAGCGTCATGCCGTCCACGTAGTGCAGGATCGCCATCGTCCGAGTCGACTCCTGGCTGCCGCCGAACAGCCTGCCGAGTACCGAGGTCGCCGCCACACGCGACTCGGTCTCGTCCGCCACGGCAACGCGGTGGACCAGTTCATCGTCCACCGTCTCGGGGCGGCGACCCCGATCACGGATGCGGTTGAGACAGAGATTCGTGGCGATGCGGTAGAGCAGGCTCGAGGGGTACTCCGCCGTCAGGCGGTCGCGGCGCCTCAGGACCTGGACAAAGACGTCCTGGGTCGCGTCGAGAGCGTCGCTTTCCTCCTTCAGCAGCTGCCTGCATCGCCGCAACACCATGGGACCGTAGGTCTCATAGAGTGCTTCGACGTCCATGGATCGATCCAGTTCGTTCAGCCAGTACAACACCCAACGAGGTGCGGAGTGTCACCAAAATACCGACAAAAGCGAACGAGAATGGTCAATACTTCCGCATTCGGCCATCGCCCCGGGGCGGGCAGTGGTTATTTTCCAGCGAACTGACCGCACTCCAAAGATCGATGGACGAATCGAATGGGCGCCACGGTACTGGTTGTTGAGGACGATGAGCAGGTACGGGCGCTGGTGGTCACCATCCTGAAGAAGCACGACTTCGTCGTCATCGAGGCCACCAATGCCTGGCAGGCGCTGGCGGCGTTGCAGCGGCCACCGGTGGACCTTGTCATACTTGACTTGCGCATGCCCTACAGCATCTCGGGCAGCGACCTGATCGGCACCATGAAGGATCTTGACCAGGAGATTCCCGTCATCATCTTCTCGGGCTGGACGGAGGATCTCGATGACGAACTGCCCTCTTTCGTGAAGGCTGTCCTGCCAAAGCCGGTTCGCGTGGAGCAGTTCATCGAGACCGTCAATGCCGCCCTCAGCAAGGCGGAGGCGAACTGATGCTCCACCTGCGGCGCAGGTGGGCCAAGCGGCATACGGCAGGCTGGGCGTGCTGTCGCTCTGCGTGGCGATGAATTGGTTCGGCTCATGTTATCCCTAATGGATAACAAAGACGCTGATTGCTTTCATGTGCCACGCTGCGAATAGTATGGATGGGAAACTGAGCTATACTATCAGCAGCGAAACATATACGCCGCGCCCCTGCCGCCACATCCTCCTGTTGCCTTGACTGCGCTTCAGGGTCTCCTGTCACAGGCTGGCAGGGCATTGGGACGACTGGACGGCACTGTGGGGACATTGCCTAATCCTGACCTCTTTGTATTCATGTATGTACGCAAAGAGGCGGTATTGTCGAGGGGGTCCGCGGAGGCCGGCTGACACCGGGCGAGATGCGCCAGTCGCAGAACTGGATCGGGCCGGCTGGTTATACGTTGGCGGACGCCCTTTATGTGCCACCGCCACCGGAGTTGGTTCCTGAATCACTCGGACAGCTCGAGAGATTCCTGCACAAGACAGACGACCTGCCAATGCTCGTGAGAATCGGACTCGCACACGGTCAGTTCGAGACCATTCATCCATTTCTCGACGGCAACGGCCGCATCGGACGACTGCTGATTACGTTCCTGCTGACTGAGCAGGGCGTCCTGCTGAAGCCAGTGCTCTATCTGTCGCACTACTTCAAGAGGCACCGGCAGGCATACTATGATCGCCTGCAGGCTGTACGTGATGACGGAGACTGGGAAGGCTGGTTGGAGTTCTTCCTGCGTGGTGTCGTGGAAGTAAGCAATGAAGCCACCGACACGGCTCGACAGATCCTGGCGCTTCGTGAAGAGCACCGTGCCGCCATCACTGCGAACCTCGGGCGCGCCGCCGCCAATGGGCACAGGGTATTGGAATCGCTGTTCGACCGGCCCATCGTGTCAGTCTCTGATGTGCAAGAGACGAATGACACGGGGTACGCGGCGGCAAACAACCTGGTCGTCCGTCTCGTTCAGATAGGGGTTCTGGACGAGGTCACGGGGCACGCCCGAAATCGACGCTTTGTCTACCAGCCCTATGTCCGACTGTTCAGCGAGTAGGCGCTGCCAACATACCGATCACGACCGCGAATCGTGTAACGCGATCGCCTCGGCGACGATCCTGTCCAGGGCTTGTCCAAGCACCGGCTTCTGAAGGTAAAAGGTCGAAGGTTGCCAGACGGGGGTCATCCTCTTCCATGACGCAACCGGTGACCAGCACCGCCACCAGGGCCGGATCCAGCAGGCGCATGTCGGCGGCGACCTTGTCACCGGCGACGGTGGGGATTCCCAGATCGATGAGTGCTACGTCGAACCGTCCTGGAGCGAACACCTCCAGCGCGGCAGCACCGTCTGGCTTTCGGGGGTTCCGGCGAGAAGCTAGACGACAGGGGGGGTGGTACACCAGAGAGATACGTCGAGAAAGGGCCGTGCCAGCAGAATCTCGGGAGCCTGACGGAAGCGCCTGGTGGGGACGACCCCTGCAACGCGGGTCAGCGAGCCAGCGGTAGGTCTAGACCACAACTAGGAACCAGCCGGCCCCCGCCCCTGCAGATCTGCTTCGACGCGTCGCAGCCGCAGATGCACCCACGCCACGGCAACGATGGACGTGAAAAACCCTGACACAGCGAAGGAGATCCACACCGCCCGCAGGCCATAGTCGAAGACCTGTGTGAGGATCCACGCCAGCGGTACCGAGATCAACACGATCCGCAGGGCTGTCAGCAGCAGTCCTGGCATGCCACTGCCGAGCCCCTGAAACACACGGCCGCTGATGATGCCGATGGTGATGAAAGGGAAGGCACAGGAGATGACGCGCACGTATTCGGCAGCGATACCGATGATCACCGGATCTTCGGTAAACCATCCCGATAATTGCGGCGCAAAGATCCAGAAGAGCACGCCAAGGGCCACAGCGAAGATCTCGGCGCGCAGGATCGTGTAGATGACCGTCTCCCGTATCAGGTCTGGCCGTCTGGCCCCGACAAACATGCCCGCGAGCGTCACCTGGCTGGTGGCCAGGGCAAAGATCGGCAGGAAGAAGACGGCATCCATGCGGCCCCCGATCCCCAGACCGGCCACGGCCTGGGCGCCGAAAGCGGAGACGATGCGGTTGTAGAACATGCCTCCCACCGACATAATGACCATGGACGCTGACGCCGGCAGCCCGACGTTGAGGATGTCCGCTGTGATTCGTGCCGACGGCTTGAAGTCAGCGAAGCGGAACTCCACATACGTCCCCTTGCGGACGAAGATGTAGAGGATGAACGCGATGAATACGACGATCTGGCTGGCCACGGTGGCCAGCGCCGCCCCTCGTACTCCCATGTCGAGCCAGAAAATGAAGATCGGATCGAGGACGATATTGAGCAGCGTGCCGGTTCCCTGCAGAGCCAGGGGTGTGCGTGTGTCGCCTTCGCCACCCATGATCGAGCGGAAGGTGACATTGAGGATCTGGAACAGGAAGCTGAGCACGACGACCTCGAAATACTGCGTCGCCAGGCGCAGCACCTCCCCTTCAGCGCCGAGCATCGCGAAGATCTGCACCTTGAACCACAGAGCGCCGACCACGGCCAGAACACCAAACCCCAGCGCCACGAGCAGGGCGTGCTCGGCGGCGTTGTCGGCGGATTTCTTGTCGTCGGCGCCAATGAAGCGGGCGATGACACTCGTCGCCCCCGTGCCGAGGCCGAAGGCCACACCCATGGCGAAGAAGCCGATGGGCATGTTGAAGGTCAACGCCGCCACGGCGTCGCCGCCGAGACGGCCGACAAAGATCATGTCGACGATGTTGTAGAGCGTCTGGATCGCCATACCCGCCATGACGGGCACCGACAGCTTCCAGACGGCTCTGCGGGGATCGGCGACGAACTCGGCGACACGGCTCTTGCCGCCCCCTCCGAGCATCGCCGCAATGGGGTTCGCCGGTGCTTCCGGCTCTTTCGCGCTCAATGATGTCTCCCAAACCCCCTAAGCTCGCCGTCGCCGGTTCCGGTGACAAGCGTTGGGGCCGCTCAGGTCGCCGTCGGCCAGCCCTGTCGTGTCCGGATGTTCGCCAACACGACCCGATGACCGCCTGCCAGCTTCGCCTGCCCATCTGCCAGTCTCGCCAGATCCTGTTCCAGGATCTCGATGCATTGCCTCAACGCGGCTTGCATTGACAGGTGATCATGTTGCGGGATCGTCCGCGCGAGCTGGTGCTGCCATCCGTCATCCGCATCTGTCTGGAAGAACTTCTCCGGGCGCTGGCCGCCTCGGGCCAGGCAGTACAGTTCCATGAACCCCTGTCGGGTGCGATGGAGCGACTCCTCGGCTTCCCAGAGGCAACCTCGTTGCAGGTTGGTGTCGACGAGGGCGACACAACGCAGCAACCGGTCCAGCAGGTCCCGAGGCGCAGTCTTCTCTGTCGGGCGGTTCGTCCGACCCGCAGCCGCGACGGTGGCCGTATCAATGCTGCCGACCAGGACCTGAAGACTGTCGACGATTTTCCAGTTGGTCGTCTCGAGGGTATGGTACCGCACCGACATCTGCATCAGTGACTCGAAGAGCACGTCACCGGCCTCCTGTCCTGAGGGGACGATGGCGGCACACCGCTCCTCGTGCAGCACCTCGCACAGTTGATGCAGCTCCTCGGTGGCGACGAGCTGCATACCGTCGGCCAGCACAACATCGAGATCGAGGTCGGAGAACTCATCCCAGTCGCCGCGGCTGAGCGAGCCGAAGACGGACAGGGCAAGAACTCGCGAATCGTGTTCGTAGTAGGAGGCGATGGCCTGGAGCAGAGCCTGATGTCGTGGCGTAGCCGGATACTTCCTGGTGTCCATCACGCTCCTGTTGACGTGGTGCCCGCTCGGCGGTTGAGATACCGTCCGGCGATGAACATCATACCCTTGGGCTGTTCGACGAATCCCAGTTTCTCATAGAACCCGCTGGCATCATCGGTCTGCAGATAGATGTGCTGTCCCGGAACCGTCGAGATCAGCATGTGCATGATTGTCCGAGCGATGCCCTGCCGGCGGTAGGCGCTCTTCGTCCATACATCGATGACGTAGGCATTGCCCACACCGTCACTCAGCAGTCGACCGTTGGCAATACACCGATCACCCTCGAATCCCATGGCGACGGCGCCGCTGTTCTCGAATGAGGTCCGCACTTGCGCCGTGGTCCGACCGTTGTGGAAGTCATCGGCGATGAGATCTTGCTTCAGCGCCTCCCAATCTACACCGTCGAGGTCGCTTCGGTAGGTGACCGTCATGAGCCTGTCGCCTCGTTGGCGGACCGCTTCCACTTGTGCACGCGCCCCGCCCATTTCGGGGCAACCGGAGTCACTGGCTCATCTGACATTCAGACTACGGGTCTCGATTCTCGAGGCCACCGGTTTCCATATTGAATCGTCGGTAGTAGCAGTTCCTGGCCTGTCATGTGAGCAGACGCCACACCAGGGCAACGACGAAGCACAGAACGAAGCCCATGACCACCGGCAGCAGGGATGCAACCACCGTCCACCTGGCGCTCCTCGTCTCACGGTAGATGGTGTAGATCGTCGTCGAACAGGGGTTGTGAACCAGGCTGAACAGCATCAGGTTCACCGCCGTCAGCAATGTCCATCCACCGGCGCGCAGCACGTCGGCGTTGGCTGCGAGCGAGTCGGGCTCGAACATCACTCCCGCTCCCTCTCCGGCGCCGGTGATCCGCGCGTTGAGCACCGTCAGCATCAGGATCGTGGGAATGACGATCTCGTTGGCGGGGATGGCCACCACGTAGGCCAGCAGGATGACTCCGTTGAGGCCGAGAAAGGCTCCGAAGGGGCCGGTGAGATCGATGAAGTGTTCGGCCAGGCTCCTCCCGGCGACGTGAACATTCGACACCAGCCAGATCAGGGCGCCGGCAGGCACGGCGAAGATGACGGCCCGCCACAGGACGATGAGGGTGCGGTCGATCACCGAAGTGTAGATCGTGCGCAGGATCTGGGGAGGCCGGTACGGGGGCAGCTCCAGGCTGAAGGCGGAGGCCTCGCCCTTCAGCACCGTACGCGACAGGGCCCAGGAGACGACGAAGGTCAGAAAGATCCCCAGCACGGCGACGCCCACCACGGCGCCAGCGGAGACCAGACCCGCCAGATGGGCCGGCACGAGCCCACCGATGAAGATGGTGGCCACCAGGATCTGCGTCGGCCAGCGACCATTGCACAGAGCGAAATTGTTGGTGATGATGGCGATGAGGCGCTCCCGCGGGCTGTCGATGACACGTGTCGACACGATGGCGGCGGCGTTGCAGCCAAAGCCCATGGCCATGGTCAGCGCCTGCTTCCCATGGGCTCCGGCGCGGCGGAACAGGCCGTCCAGGTTGAAGGCGACGCGGGGCAGATAGCCGAAGTCCTCCAACAGGGTAAACAGCGGGAAGAAGATCGCCATCGGTGGCAGCATGACACTGATCACCCAGGCCATGGCCAGATAAATCCCATCGATGAGCAGGCCACTCAACCACCAGGGCGCGCCGATGCTCTCAGCCCCACTGTTGAGGGCCGGGTGGATCGTTTCCACCAGCAGTGTCGCCAGCATCGCTGACGGATAGTTGGCCCCCTCGATGGTCAACCAGAACACGACGGTCAGCATGAGCAGCATCAACGGAAAGCCGAGCCAACGGCTGGTCACGAGCCTGTCGATGGAACGGTCCATGTCGAAGCGTCCGCGCTCGCCCTTGCGGGTAACTGCCCGGTCGGCGATACGGGCGGCATCGGTGTAGATCGACTCGACGAGCTCGTCGTGGAAGTTGCGGCCTGCTTTCCAGCGCACGGATCCCACACGCTCGAGAATCTGTTCGGGTTCTGCTTGCTCCGGCATCACTTCGCCTCCTGCAGTGCCGGCCCGGTCTCAGAGGCGGCCCGGGTCGACAGATGGCGTCCCAGATCGGCGATCTCTCCGGAACGCACCGCCTCAGCGATACGTGCGTCTCCTTCCAGCAACCGCAGTGCCACCCAGCGCGCGTTGGGCAGTCCGGGGAAAGCGGATACCACGTCATCGGTCAACTCGCCGAGGGCTTCCTTCAGCCCTGGCGGCGACTCGATCCGGTGTGGCTTGCAGACGATGTGGCCAGCGCCCACGTCGGTCACGGCCTGCAGCAGCTCCGGTATTCCCTCGCCACGGCGAGCTACCGTCGGCACCACGGGAACACCGAGGTCACGGGCGAGTCTGCGGTCGTCCACTTCCATGCCGCGGCGCTGCACCTCATCCATCAGGTTGAGACAGATGACGGCGCGATCGGTGATCTCCAGCACCTGCAACACCAGATTGAGGTTGCGCTCGAGCACGGTGGCATCGACGACGACGACGGTCACATCCGGGCTGCCGAAGAGGATGAAGTCGCGTGCCACTTCCTCGTCGTCGCTGGTGGACAGCAGCGAGTACGTGCCGGGCAGATCCACAAGTTTGTAGCGCCCCCCGGCGTAGGCGAACCCACCCTCGGCGCGGACGACGGTCTTGCCGGGCCAGTTGCCCGTGTGCTGACGCAACCCGGTGAGGGCGTTGAAGACCGTCGTCTTGCCGGTATTCGGATTGCCCGCCAGGGCCACAACGAAATCCCAGTTGGCCATGTTCACGCCGAGACGGATCAGGTTTCCGGCGTGGTGGGCGGGGCACGCCTCGCAGGCGCTGCCCCCGGCAGTGGCAGGCGGAGCCGCCTCTTCTGCACTCATGTCTTCACCTCAACTGATGTCGATTGGCCGGCAACCCTCTGCTCGGCAAGAACGCGTTCAACCTGGATGTGCCGGGCCTGGTGTCGACGCAGGGCGATGGTGGCGCCGCGTATCTGATACGCGGCGGGGTCTCCGGTCGGACTGCGCATCTCCAGCGAGACGGCTGTACCGGGAACAAGCCCCATATCCATGAGCCGCCGTCGCTCCAGGCCGCGACAGGCGGGCGAAATACGCACGACATGAGCACTCTCACCCATTTCGAGATCGTCCAGAGAGTCGTACGGTCCCGGCATCGCCTCGTCCACGGGGTGCACGAACAG
Source organism: Candidatus Latescibacterota bacterium (assembly GCA_036011085.1). Classification (GTDB taxonomy): domain Bacteria; phylum Latescibacterota; class UBA2968; order UBA8231; family UBA8231; genus UBA8231. Next base: position 41,698 of record DASCMS010000156.1, on the reverse strand, counting down.
GTTGCCCGCCACCACGGGCGGCAGACTGTGAGGCTGGCCATCGGCCACGAGCCGCACCTCTTCCTCGTTCATCTGCGTCAGTTGCACGCGCACACCAGGGTGAAGGCCCGCTTCCGTCAGGCGCCGGTAGACGTCCTCGGGCTCGTCCTCCACATGCTCGATCCGGCCCAGTTCGCCTTCCTTCAACGTCGTCAGTGGCCGGCTACTCCTGGGGGGCACCTCGCCGGTGGCCGTCGGAATGGGATCGCCATGCGGATCGTAGGCCGGGTGTCCCATCTCCTGGGAGAGGGTTTCGGTCTCCTCAGGGGACATGCGGTGCTCCTGACGCTCGGCCTCCTCGTGCCAGCGCGCCCGGCTGACGCCGGTCCGCTCGGCCAGGTGGCGTTCCCACAGACGGTGGATGCGCACGATCCGCAGAGCTTCGTCGCGACCGGCGTGGGTCAGGGCCACACCTTCTTCCAGGGTGGAGGCCAAGCGCATGGATTCGAGTTGAATCAGCAGAGACGCGGCCTTGCCGCGCGGCATCTCCAGGACCCCGGCCAGGCTCTCTACGCTGGCGGTCCGCCTGTGATACTCGCAGTCATACAGGTGCTTGAGCCCGTCCTCTAGCATGACTCGGCCGCTCAATCGGGCGAGTCGTCGCCAGCGCCACAGGTATCCTCTCTTCGGCCACAGAAGTACGGCCAGTCCGGCGAGGATGAGAGGCGCTGCGATGTAGGAAAGGAAGGCGGAGTCCATAGTAGCCGGCTTTGTTGTCGGGCGATGAGATGTTATGGAGCCAAGGTCGACCGTTAGTTTAGCCTGGACTAAACTCGCCGTCAACCACTTGCTAATTTTCTCGAGGGTGGCGTAGTTTGAACAGGGGGGAAGATTCCAGGAGACGACGGAGAGGATATGCTTAGTGAGGCGGTACAGGACTACCTGAAATCGATCTATAAACTGGGTCGATCGCCGGAGGTGGAGACCATGGTTTCTACCACACTGATCGCCGAACGTATGGGAGTGTCGGCGGCCTCAGCGACCAACATGATCAAGAAGCTCGCCGAGATGCGTCTTCTCGAGCATCGCCCCTATCAGGGCGTCGTGCTGACGCCAGCAGGGGTCAAGATAGCCCTCGAGATCGTACGCCATCACCGGCTCCTCGAGCTCTATCTGCGCCAGGCTCTGGGGTACGACTGGGACGCCGTCGATGCCGAGGCCGACCGCCTCGAACACGCCATCTCCGAAGATTTCGAGGACCGCATCGACGAGGCCCTCGGCTATCCCACCGTCGGCGCCCACGGCGAGCCGATTCCGACGAAGGATGGCAGTATCGCTGAGCCTGAGTACGCCCGGCTGTCAGAACTGAGTGAGGGACAGCGCGCCTGTATCCGTCAGGTCAGCGATCGCGACCCTGAGCTGCTGCGCTACCTCGACAAGAGCGGTCTCGTGCTGGGAACCGAAGTCCGCGTCGCCGAGAAAGCCCCCTTCCGGGGACCCCTGCGACTCGACATCGACGCGGGAGGCGAGCAGCACATCGGCCTCGATGCCGCCGAGGCGATCTACGTGGATGTCATCGAGAAATAACGCGGGTTAGTTCAGTTCTCGGACGTGTGACCGTTCGATTTCACCTGCCTCCGGCGCGCCAGACGCACTTCCAGTACGGGTAGCAACTCCTCCAGGTACTGTGCCAGGGCCTGCAGTCGAGCGTTCTCGCTCGTCAACTCCAGCATCTGCTGCTTGCGCGCCGCTTCCATACCCGTGCGCTGTGCGATCGCCCAGGCGTCCCCCTCCTCCAGCCCCCGGGCGGCATCCTCCTGCACTCCTTCGCCGTCAACGATCTGCGCCCCGGCCTCCTGGGCGGCCAGTTCGACGAGATCGCGAAATCGCATCCTCACCAGCTCCTGCAAAGCAGGATCGGCCTCGTCCTCTTCCTCATCCTCGAAGAACTCCACCCGCCCACGCAGATATGCCTCGTCTTCGAACACCTGCAGCAGGCGGTAGCGGGACTGCGCCCGGCAGACGATATCGAAAGAACCGTCGGCGTTGGCTTCAGCGCGACGCATGACGGTGACAGCACAGCCGACGCCGGCCACATCGCCGTCGTTGTCGTAGCTGATACCGAAGGGGCGGTACCGACCACCCTCATCGGCACAGTCCGCGATCATCTTCTTGTATCGCTCTTCGAAGATGTGGAGCGGCACCAGATGGCCCGGGAAGACCACGAGGGACAGCGGGAACAGAGGGATGGTTTGCTCTTGCATTGCCGGTCGTGTCGAGATCAGGTAGCTTCAGACGCCCAATGGGAGACTACTACACACCCGCATCGGACGAGCATATCGCTCGCGAGAAGGACAGGGCCAGGGATCTGCGCGGCAGTCAGTGGTGGAAGAACCGCCTGGGCCACGGCCGCTGTCACTACTGCGGCCAGTCCATCCCACCCCGCCAACTCACCATGGACCACATCGTGCCCCTGGCTCGCGGCGGCTTCACCGAAAAGGGCAACGTCGTGCCCTGCTGCAAGGAGTGCAACTCCGCCAAGCGTGACCTTTTGCCCATCGAGTGGGAGGAGCATCTGGCCCGCCTCCGTCAGTAGGCCCGCTGGGCGGACTACCTCGGTATCGGCGGCAACTTCGTCTGCTGGTCACTGGCGGCGGCTTTCACTTCCGAACGCACGGCGGATCGCACCGCCGATTCCACTTGGTCCTCAGCGTAACTGCGCACCGCCGCCGGGGCCTCGAACATGTAGTGCGCCAGCACCGCCAGCACACCGCATGCCAGGGTGACCAGCGCGTAGAGCCGCAAGCTGGAGCGACTTCGGGATCGTCTGCGGCGGCGACGCGGCATGGCTTCCTAGTGGAATTCCAGCAGCGGCTGGATGGCACTCTCCACTTCTGCCGCCACTGCCTTCGGGACCCGGGGATTGAATGGCCCGCCTTCCCCCCCTTCGATATCATCGAACCCGCTCAGGTGCATCGCCTCGACCACTGCCGAGTAATTGTAGGTCCGGCCATTACGGAAGCGGATCTCCTCCAGAGGCGTCACCAGTTCCTCGATCGCTCGTGCTGCCGCCCAGTCGCCGCGGCGTTGCGCGTTGTTGATCTCGTCGGAAGCCCTGGCAAAGGCGACGTTTATTCCCGACGTGTGGCCTCTTGTACCGGCCTCGGCCGGATCCGTACTGCGATCGCCGATTCCCCAGATGACGATACCGGCACCGTCCCGGACATCGCTGAGAATCGGCTTCACCTCATCCTGGGAGGTGCCGATCTTAACGCCGATGAAGTGTGGTGAATCGTTGATGAGACGCACGGCGACGGATGCCTGGTTCGGCTGCCGCAGATAGTAGAGAAACCGTGCCCCCAGCTTTCCGAGGCGCTCGGCAAGAGCCATGTAGTCCGCATATAACCCTTCGGGATCGGCGACACCGGTCAACGGCATCAGCAGAAACGCATCGGGAGGAGCGCTCAACCGGCACTGCGCCGCGATCAATCCTTCAGCATCGGCGATCGGATTGGGTGCCACGCCGGAGATGAAGATCCCCCTGCCCGAGATCTGCGCGGCCGTGGCCTCCATCAGCCGCAACTGCTCGCCCACGCTGATGTGATGCACGAGACTCGTACCGGCGATGGATATGACGCGGGTGCGGTCCCCTTCCAGGTGATTGTTGCTCAACAGATAGTCGATATTCTTGCCGTGTCCGGCGTAGTCGATAGCGCCCTCCCTGAAGGGCACGACAGGGATCGATACGACGGTATCGAGGGCTTCCAGCAGGGCTTCGTTGCTCAGTGACATTCGCTCTCCGGTCCGGGACTCGTGGTCGGTCTGACCGTAGGGTACGGGCAGCCGTCTGTGACTGTCAACGGAAACCGCGGTCAGCGTTTGATGGTGAAAGGTGACATGTCGCGTCCCGGGTCTCCCTCCAGGATCCAGCGTGACACCACCTGCCCCGTGAGGGGGGCCATGAGCACGCCGCTCTTGTAGTGACCGGTTGCCACAAAAAGGCAGGCGTCGATCGCGTCGATCACGGCCCGGCCGTGACGTGGCTTGGGGCGCAGGCCGGCACGGATCTCGCGCAGAACCGGCGTCGGCTCGAACACCTGTCCGCACCACGTGGTCAGCGCCTCACCTGCGGCCTCCGTCGTCGACAGGTCGAAGCCGACCTCCTCGACGGTTGCTCCCACCTGAACACCGTCCCCGTCGGGCAGTGCGTGCCGTCCATCCCAGCGGACCACATGGCCAACCCGCATGCCGCCGAGCCGTACGCTCTGACCACGTACCGGGCGCACCTGGATGGCAGGGTTCAACTCACCCGACCAGGAGCCGGCCGTGACGACGGCCGCATCGAATGTCTCCGTCGATTCACCCCCGGCTCCGGCGAACTCACATTCGACGCCGTCGCTGCGGGGCGTCAGTCCTGTAACCGTGGTATTCAGGCACAGCAGTGCGCCGCGCGCGGACGCCCCGGTCACAAGAGCCTGGCCCAGCCTGACTGGATCGACGCGCGCATCCTCCGAAAACAGTGCTCCCCCAACCCCACGGCGGGACAGATCCGGTTCGGCCTCGCGCAGGGCGGCCTCATCCAGCCATTCGGCTTGTGCACCGCGGCCGAGGTTGAACTCGATCCACTCCCGCAGAGAGCCCGCCTCCTGCTCGTCGAAGGCCAGGTCGATCCCGCCCACTGGTCGCCAGCCCACGTCGATGCCGGTCTCCTGCCGCAGTTGGTCGGCCAGGGTAGCGTGCAGGGCAAGACTGTCACGGTAGAAACAGGACAGAGGATCGGCACGGCCGTGGGCATGGGCCAGCACGCCGAGGGACGCTCGCGTTGCCCTAGACGGTTGGGCATCACGATCGACGAGGGTGACCCGAACCCCTGCAAGCGCCAGGTAGTAGGCGACGGAACTGCCCACGAGGCCGGCGCCGATGACGAGGACTTTTGGTGTGTGCAGTCCTGGGGGTTGCCCCACTTACCGGACCAGGGGCGGCAGGTGTGTTACCGGACAGCCGCGGGCTCCGCGCACGGAGTAGCCCATGTCGCCGAGGACGCAGCCGATCTCGGCTTCGAGACGCTGCAGATACTCCCGCTCCCCGCCGCTGAGCACCGTGCGGGCCGGACCCACATCGAAGCCGCGTACCCCGACGCCCGTCTTGAAACCCTCTGGGAAGTTGACTCCGAGAAGCATGAGGTTGATCAGCGGCAGAATGCGGTACTGCAACTCGCGGGCCCGTGCGAGATCTTCCGCCAGGGCCCGGTTGTAGAGTTCGACGATGATCTCGGGGATGATCCCGGACGTGGCGATGGTACCACCATTGGCCCCCATGACGATCGACGGCAACAGAATCTCCTCGCAGCCGTTGAGAACCACGTAGTCCGGGCGATGACGACGCAGCCGCTCCATCGTGTTGATGATGCGTGACAGATCCCGACTGGAATCCTTGGTGCCGAAAATGCGTTCGAAGGCCAGCAACTCCTCCATGATATCGAGGGTGAGTTCCTGGGTGAACTGGGGGATGTTGTAGAGCAGAATGTCGAGGGGTGAATTGCGGGCGATCTCAGCGAAGTACTCGTAGAGACTCGCTTCCGAGATCTTGTAGTAGTAGGGTGGTACCAGCGAGATGGCGTCGGCGCCGATCTCGGTATAGAACTCTGCCATCTGGATGACATCGCGGACGTTGGCCTCGCTGGCTCCGGCCAGAATCGGCACGCGTCCCTGGTTGACGTCGGCGATGAGGCGCACCACATCACGGCGCTCCTCGGAAGAGAGTCGGACAAACTCCCCCGTGGAACCATTCGGGTAGAGGCCATGGATCCCGGCATCGATGAGCCACGAGATGTAGCGCTCCATCTCCTTGTAGTTGATGGCGCCCTGCGCGTCGTAGATGACGATGTTGGGCGTGAAGATGCCGCTGAAGCGACGACTTCGTTCGGAGCCACCCGGGGCGGCAGGTACGCCTGGGGTGGGGGCCATGGATCCGGCCGTGGTGTGTTGTGGCTCTCGGTCGTCAGCGTGTCTGTCGAGGACCTGAACGCCGTGGTCGCGGAGGAAATCGCGGGCCGACGGGGTGATCTTGGCACGGGGACAGATCTCGACCTGCCTGTCTGTCTCACCAAGACGGCTGGCCAGCAGCTGTGCAGTCACTACGGGATCGTCGATTCGAACCATGTTCGCTCAGTGGAGGACGGCCGCTATTGGTGCGGCAGTCTTCTTTCCAGATTGTCGTAGGGAAGGGGAATGATATGCGCCGCGGCCAGTTCTCCGTACTGGTCCGCCGTACTGCGAGCCACGTCCAGAGCGGTCTCCACGGCGCCCGTTTCACCGCGCACGATGCAGGCAGTGAGAAAGTAGCCGACCTTGTAGCGGCCTTCATAGCTCACGTCGGCATTCTTCAGCATTTCGTCGAGTGCCTTGACCAGGCCGATGGTCGTGCGTGTCTCGACGAGCCCCATCGCTTCGGCGGCGCGGGGGCGACCCGGCGTGATCTGCGCAGGATGGGCGAATGCCGCCAGTACCGCTCCATCCGGGCCGGAGATGACGATCTCGCCGTTCAGTTCGGCCGTCTCGGCAGCGGCATCGGCCCCCCGCCGTACGGCGGCTGCCACTTCGTCCAGCCGGCCGTCGACCAGGGCGGCGACCCGGCCGCCGCTGCCGATGGTCAGACTCACTACATCGACATCCGCCTCCTTGACCATCTGATCGCTGGCGGCAACCGAGCCCACGTAGCCAGTGGTCTCGACGATTCCCAGCGCCCCGACGGCGCGGCATGCACCGGCCGGCTGCGGCGGAAACAGAGCGCCGATCTCGGCTTCGGGCTGGCTCAGCAGGAGGGTGCCGTGGAATTCCCCGGCGCGACGGGCGGCCGTCTCTCCCGCGGCGATGGCGGCTTCCACATCACCGACGCTGCCGGTGACGAAGGCGTGGACGAGGGCCCCACCGATCGCGGTCCAGCCCGCCAGCTCTACATCTGCAGCCTTGACCATGGCGTCGGCGGCAGCCGCCAGGGGCACCACGCCCTTGGTCTCGAGAATGCCGAGTGCTTCGTAGTCGTGGCTGCCTGCAAGCTTCGCCCGTCCGTGAGGCATGGGCTCGAGTGCCCTTGACTCGGGCCGCGGCACGACGGCTGCCGTGATCACGTCGCCGTGGCGTGCGGCCTCCTCGCGGCCCCTGTCGATGGCGGTCTGCACGTCGCCGGTAGCCCCGTCGAGGACGACGGTCAGCCAACCTGACCCGATCATGTGACGCCCGGCGAGACGAACCGTTGCGGCCTTGAACATGACGTCCACCGCCGCGGCCAGGGCGACCATGCCACGTACTTCGAGTATCCCGATGGCGACGGAAGCCATCAGCTGGCCCCGGCAACGGCGTTGGTGTGCGCGAAGGCTCGCACCACCTCAGCCAATGGTTGGCTGATCACTGCCACACCCATAAGCCACTCACTGTCACCCAGTGCCTGGCGCGCTGTGGCGATCGCCTGCTCCACGTCGTCCACGGATCCGGTCACCACGGTGCAGACAACACGGTTGTGCACGGTCAGGACGTTGGCGATGCGCACGTGGGCGGTCTTGATCATGGCGTCGTTGGTCGTCACATGAGACCCGTAGCCCCGGGTTTCCACCATCCCCAGCGCCAGAGCCCGTGACTCGTCGTCGCCTTCAGGCAGGGGTGAGCCGACAAAGTTCAGAGTCTCCGGCTGTGGCTGGTGCATGGTGGCACTGACGACGTGATCGACCACCTCCCTGGCCGCGTCGACCCCGGCGACCAGGGCCGTATCGACATCACCTGCGGTACCGCGCAGAAACAACGTCGTGAAGCCGCCGATCGACTCCCAGCCCAGCAACTCGACGGCAGCCGCCTTCGCCGCTGCATCGGCGCCGACGATGAGACCCGCCACCCCCTCCACCTCGATCATGCCTACCGCGTCAGCCACGTCAGCTCTGTCCCAATCGCTTCATGATTTCGTCCGTCAACTGCTGCACGAGAGCTTCCGTGCCGGCGTCGGTGCCGTTCCTGTTGCAGCCGCCGCAGCTGCACCCCCCGGCACCGGTATTCTGGGCCTTGCGGACCGCACATTCGGTACAGCACGAGGGTTCGACGAAGCCGGAACCAAACTCCTCGGTGCGGCAGCCATAAGCCCGGTCGGGATGATCGCACCGCCCCTGCGAGAGCACTCCAGCTTCGGAACCGGGGGGCAACACTTCGGCGATGGCCGTCTCACCGGCTGGCGACTGCGGATCTGGCGCTGGCGCTCCCGCCGAACTGCCCCGGTTCAGCCGCAAGCGATGAAACCGCAGGTAATCCCATGCCGACGGCGTGATGATCGCATCTGGCGTCACCATCACCTCGTCCTCACCGGAATGGTGAGCGCGAAGCACCTGTTCGGTGATCACCGCCGCGGCAATGTCGAGTATCTGAGTCAATTCAGCCTAGATAGAGGGAAAGGATCTGTTCGGACGGCCGGGCTATCACATGACGGGTAATCACTTCCCCCACGCGTTCGGCCGCCTCGGCCCCCGCCGTCACCGCCGATTGCACGCTGCCCACATCGCCGGTGACCAGCACCGTCATGAAACCGCCGCCGATCTCCAGCACCTTCACCACCTCCACCGCCGCTGCCTTCTCCATGGCATCCGCTGACTCGACGACGCCAGTCGAACCACGGGCCTCCACCATACCGAGGGCGCGAACGCCACTCACCTCGCCGCCGCCGCTGGACGGGATCAGCACACCCAGTTCGTCGTGTGGGCGCGGGATGACGTGCACAGCGCGGACCTCCACGATCTTCGACGCCGCCAGCGCCCCGGCGTCCACCGCCGATTTCACGGCCGCGACATCGCCGCGACAGAAGAGTGTCGCCATCCCCGAACCCACACGATCCCAGCCTGACAGCTCTACCTTTGCGGCTTTGGCCATCGCGTCACCCCCCGCAATGATCCCGGTCAGGCCCGTTGTTTCCAGTATCCCCAATGCCTGTGCCATTTCTTGCTTTATCCGTTCCGGTTCAGGGTGACGTTTCGGGCGTTGACCAGATCCACAGCGTTGCCTTCGTCCGTGTCGAGGTGCACCTCGAGCTTGATGTCCAGGCCCACGCGTACGGTCACATCGTCAAAGACAGCCGACTGTTCGCTGTCGATCACGAGGCGCATGCGATCGCCATCAGCGACGCCATAGTGCGACGCGTCTGCAGGGCTCATGTGCACATGTCGTGCGGCGCGGATCACACCTTCGGGCAGTTCGATCCCGCCGTGAGGACCGACCAGATAGCATCCGGCAGACCCCCCGGTGTCGCCGCTGACGCGTACCGGCGCCTCGATTCCGAGGAAACGAGCGTCAGAGAAAGCGAGCTCCACCTGGCAGGCATCACGCAAGGGACCGAGCACGCGCAGGTTGGAGATCATCTGCTTGCGGGGGCCGAAGATGGTCACCGTCTCCTCAGCGGCGTAGGCCCCCGGCTGGTGGAGCGGCTTGAGTACTGTCAGGCGCCGCCCGGGCCCGAAGAGCACATCCAGGGAGGACTGGTTGAGGTGACAGTGTCTTGCCGAAATGTTCGCGATCAGGCGCGGCGACTCAGGTGCGGGTGCCGGACCCGAATCGGGCAGATGGCGCTGCAGCGCCTGCCGGACGAGAGCCTCCACCTGGGCCCTGTCTGCAATCGTCGTCATCGATGGTCCCGATTCCTACCCGGCCGCCTCGGCGACCTGATTCAGATCCAGGCGCTGTCCGTCAGCCGTGAGGACATCCAGTATGGCGATCACCGCGGCGTCCGTCGGCACCGTGCCGAGCTCCGGCGCGGTCCGCGCCGAAGATCCCATCACGGCCAGGACCACCTCGCCCTTGCCGGCGCCCACCGCGTCGACGCAGACCAGGTCACGACCTGTGCCATGGAGACCATCGGGCCGCACCGTCACCACCTCGACGAGCAGCAACGTGCGGCCGTTCAGATTGTCGACCTTGGCCGTCGATACGACGTGGCCCTTCACCTGGGCGAGGAGCATCTAGTGTCCCTAGGTAATGCGGAAGTAGTCCACCAGGGCACAGCGCCGCCGGCGGGTGAAAGTACGGGCCGTGGTCAACCCCTCGCCTGTGGGACCGGCGATGGAGTACGTCGAGTAGCCCTCTCCGTCGACTCCGAGCCCGGCGAAGGAGGGTCCGTTCTTGACGAACACAGTCGTGTCCACGGCTCGCGCCATGTTGTGCATGTGCTCGATGTTCTTCGAGTGAATCACCGCTGTGTGCCGGTGGCCGTGTTCCGATTCGATGGCCAGACGGATACCCTCGTCAACATCACGGACGCGCACGATCGGCAGGAAGGGCATCATCTGTTCGACGGTGACGAAGGGATGATCGACGCCGGTCTCGCCGATGAGCAGGCGCAACTCGTCGGGAAGGTCTAGACCGATGGCGCGGCCCAGGACATTGGCATTGCGGCCGATGAAGTCACGGCTCGCGTGGGGTTCACCGTCGTCACCCACGGGCAGAGCCGCAGCTGTCAGGGCATCGATCTGACGGGTGTCGAGTTCGACGGCGCTGTAGGCGACCATCTCGCGCTTGAGTTGATCGGCGACACCGGCCACGACGAAGCACTGCTTCTCGCCGATGCACAGCACATTGTTGTCGAAAGCGGCGCCATCGACGATGTCCCGTGCCGCTTTGCGGATGTCGGCGGTCTCGTCGACGACGACGGGAGGGTTCCCCGGCCCGGCGACGATCGATTTCTTCGGTGCCCCGAGGGCGGCGCGGGCCACGGCGGCCCCCCCCGTGACCAGGATAAGGCGCACGCCTCTGTGGTTGAACAGTTGATCCGCACTCTCGATCGTGGGGCTCTCGATACAGGTGATGAGATTCGCCGGGCCACCGGCACCCACAACGGCATCGTTGAGGACCTCAACCGAATGCGCCGAGATCTGCTTGGCGCTTGGATGGGCGTTGAATACGACCGAGTTCCCCGCGGCGATCATGCTGATGGCATTGTTCACCAGCGTCGGCACCGGATGCGTGGAAGGCGTAATGGCGGCGATGACGCCGTAGGGGGCGCCCTCTTCGACGGTAAGGCCGTGGTCCCCGGTCCATGAGACCGCTTGGATGTCTTCGACACCAGGCGTCGTGTCGGCCGCCAGCATGTGCTTCTTGATCTTGTCTTCGACACGCCCCATGCCCGTCTCCGCGTACGTCATGCGGGAGAAAGACTCGGCGTGATCCCGAGTGGTCTGCCGAATCGCCTCGATAATCTGTCTGCGCAGGTCCAGCGTTCCAGCCACGAGTGCTTTCTGCGCCCGATCGGCAGCGGCCACGGCCTCGTCCGCCGTGGCGAACAGACCCTTGCCCGAGCCGCGAGACGGTGCCGGCCCACCGGCGCCGACAACCTGCTGGGCGCGCAGCGTCCCCACGACATCTTCGACGATACGTCGAACTTGCTGTTCGTCTACGGAGGAGGTCACGATTCAGTCACCCTGGTCAGATGCCGACGCTGCTTTTGAGTTTCTCGATGGGCCGCGGAATGACGTGCACACTGCGCAACTCACCGACCCGCTGCGCTGCCTCGGCGCCAGCGTCTACCGCTGACTTCACCGCCGCCACATCCCCCTCCACCATCACATTCACCAGTCCCGCCCCGACCCGCTTCTGACCGGCGAATGTGACATCCGCAGTCTTCAGCATGGCATCCAGTGCCTCCACCGCCGCCGCCAGTCCCCGTGTCTCAATCATGCCCAGTGCGCTCATTGTTCATTCAACCTAGATAGAGGGAAAGAATCTGTTCAGACGGACGGGCGATCACGTGACGCGTAATCACTTCACCGACGCGCTCAGCCGCTTCCGACCCTGCTGTGACCGCAGACTGCACACTGCCCACATCACCGGTCACCAGGACCGTAATGAAACCACCGCCGATGTCCTGCACATTGACCACATCCACCTCCGCCGCTTTCTCCATCGCGTCGGCAGACTCGATCACACCGGTGGCGCCCCGCGTCTCCACCATCCCCAGCGCCCGGATGCCGCTGATGCCACCCCCGGCATGGGACGGGATCAGCACACCCAGATCTTCGTGGGGGCGGGCGATCACATGAACGGCCCCGACCTCCACGACTTTCGACGCCGCCTGCGCTCCGGCATCCACCGCCGACTTCACCGCCGCCACATCGCCGCGGCAGAAGACCGTCACCATTCCCGAGCCGACGCGATCCCAACCCGCCAACTCTACCTTTGCTGCCTTCGCCATCGCATCTGCGCCGGCGATGATCCCCGTCAGACCCGTGGTCTCCAGTATGCCCAATGCCTCTGCCATGTTCGCTCGTTTCCTGTGATCGTCAGCGCCACGCTAACCTTCGGCGCTGTCCCCGTTCTTGTGATTCTCGATGCGCACCTGATCGGCACGTCCGATGATTACCGCGTCGGCCGGGATCGTTGCGTCGAAGGCGTTACACGCTTCACGTGATACCTCTACCAGGACAAGATCGTCCTTCTTCATTGCCTGCCAGGTAACACTGACCTCCGGCTCACCTACCGGCTGCAAGCTGGCGTCCACGTCCTGAATCAGATGCAGCGCCTTGCTGGCGTATGGCTCGATGGCGCGTGACAGTACGACGTGCCCCAGCACTCGCGCCAGCTTCATATCGCCTCCCCGGATTCTCCGTCCGTGGCGCTCTGATCCGCAGTACTCTGATCCGCAGTATTCTGATCGATGATTCCGACGATGACACTGCGCAACGGCGGCGATTCAAGGCCCGTCACGTCACTGCCGGCGGCGCCGGAGTCCGACACCAGCACGCGGCATCCCCCACCGGCGCCTACGGCATCGACGGCAAGCTGCACGCCGCCGGCCCCACCGTCGCCGTCGTCGACGACGAGGATCTTCCTGCCTCCGAGGGCCGGATGATGTTCGGTGGAGACCACCGTGCCGATAACCTGACAGACTCTCATGCCGCCAGCGCTTCTGCCGTCAATCGTTGGCCGAGGGCGGAGACCGATTCGACGATCCCGACGATGAGGGCATCCACCGGGACATCGCGCATATCGGGCGCTTGCCTGGCCGAACTGCCCTGAACGACAAGCACGAATTCGCCCTCGCCGGCTCCCACCGCATCGACGCAGACCATGTGCTTTCGAGTGTATACGATGCCCTCTTCATCGATGGTGAGCAACTCGACGAGAAGCAGCTTGTGCCCTTCGAGATTGTCTACCTTGGCGGCAGCAACCGCCTGACCTTTCACGCGTGCCAGGATCACGAGGATCTCATCCCGCGGTGACCGCGGCCATCGGCTCGTGCAACGACAGCGATTCAAGCCCGGCGTCAATGTCATCGGGACCGTATTGGTAGAACCCCGCGATGGCCTCGAACACGGCGTTCATCAACACGTCAGGGCAGCTCGCCCCTGAGGCGATGGCGATACGGGCCGGCAGTTGTGCGGGTAGCCAGTCCTCGGTGACGATGCTCTGCCGGGAGTGGATATCGAAGTGGCGGATGCGCTTGTCGGACAGCAGTTCGTCGGCCGAACTGATCAGGAAACTGGGCATGACCTGTTCGCAGATCTCTACCAGATGAGATGTATTGGAGCTGTTGTATCCCCCGACGACGACAGCCAGATCGGGTTCGGCGTCGAGCAGTGCCTTCGTCGCGTTCTGGTTCCAGTTCGTGGCGTAGCAGAGGGTGTCGTTGGTGTCGGCGAAATGGTAACTGATGTCCCTGTCGCCGTGACGTTCGAGCAGGGCCTGGCGCAGGAGCCGGCCTACCTCCCTCGTCTCTTCAGCCAACATCGTGGTCTGATTGACCACGGCGACGCGTTGCAGGTCTGTTTCCGGATCGAAACCCTTCGACCACTTCCCGGAAAAAACATCACGGAACAGCTCCAGGCTCATGCGCCCGGCGATGAAGTCAGCCAGCTGCTGCGCCTCGGCGCTGTCCAATACGACGAGGGTCTTGCCACAGGCCTTTGTGTGCGAGTGCGTGGCTTGGGTTTCTTCGTGCAGGAATTTACCGTGAATGACGATCGTGTAGCCCTCGAGGCCCAGTTCCTGGCCCCGGTCCCAGACTTTGGAGACGAAAGGGCAGGTTGTATCGAAATGCTCGCGAAACTCCTGTGTGGCCGTGTCGATACCGCTGTGCTGCAGGGATTGCTCGATCTCGAGGGTGGTACCGAAGGCGGGGATCAGAACCACGTCGTCGGTGGAGATCTCGTCCTCGGGAATCTGTCGCTGACCGTCACTGTCGTGGATGAAACGAATGCCGCGGCGGGCCAGGTCGTCATTCACGAGGGGATTGTGGATAATCTCGCTCAACAGGTTGATCTGCCGGTCGGGATGCCTCTCGAGGGCCGAGAATGCCATATGGATGGCCCGCTCCACACCGAAACAGAATCCGAAGTGGCGTGGCACCAGCACCTCGAGCCCGCCCAGGGTCAGAACCGTGGGCGTCAGCGAGCGTTTGCCCTCGTCCTGACGGAAATCCTTGATACGCTGAATCACCTGTCCGGCATAGTGATTCGGCACGCGGTCGAACTGCCTGAAAGCCATGGCACGAGAATCTATGCAACCCCTTAGGGGTGTCAATCTACCTATACTTACTCCCCGATGATGCCCGATCCCCCGGAGAATCCCGACTGTGGCGATGCCGAGATTCGAGCCGTCGCCCTGCTGAGCGGCGGCTTGGACAGCTGCGTGACGCTGGCCTTGGCCATCGCCCGCCACGGACCGCAGGTCGGCGTTCTGCACGCGGGGTACGGCCAACGAACGGCACTCCGTGAGGCTCGTGCCGCCAACGCGATCGCCGACCACTACGGTCTGGCGAGCCGGCGTGACATCGACCTGACCTGGCTGCGCGACATGGGTGGCTCGAGCCTGACGGACACATCCCTGCCGGTGCCCGCCGCCGCCGACACAGACCCGGTGCCCAGCACGTACGTGCCCTTCCGTAACGCCATCCTGCTCAGCGCCGCGGTGGCCTGGGCCGAAGTGCTCGGGGCCACGGAGATCTTCTGCGGCGCCCATGCGGCCGATTCCGCCTATCCCGATACCCAACCGGCGTTCTTTGCCGCCTTCGACGAACTCGCCAGGCAGGGAACCGCCGCAGCCACCCGCATCGAGGTGCGCACTCCCCTGCTCGATCTGGACAAGGGCGGCATCGTGCGTCGCGGGCTGGATCTGAACGCCCCCCTGCACCTGACGTGGTCCTGCTACGCAGGACAGGACCGGCCCTGCCGGCGCTGTCACAGTTGCGACCTGCGGGCCCGGGGCTTCGCCGCCGCGGGCCACGTTGACCCCATCATGAGAGACTGACCCCATGCTCATCGGATATGTCAGCGACGAACGCTACGTGGCCCTGCCCGACACCCTTCTGGAGTTCGTCAACGAGCAGGGCTCGGTGGCGACCAGGTCACGGGCCTCGGGCGCCGTGTACGCCGACCTTCTCCCGGGGCCGTACGAGGTCATTCTGGCCCGTGACGGCTACGGCGCCAAGCGAGTGCGGATGAACGTGACCGAAGGCCGACCATACCAGTTCCGCCTGCTCGCCGACGGCCTGCTCGGTTACGCCTGGCCCCGCTGTGTACAGGCTGGTGAGCGTGCTGAATTCCGTATTCACAGCGACAGAGCCTACAAGCTGGAACTGTTCCGCTACGGCATCGACAAGGAGTTCATCCAGACCATCGGCTGGTATGACGAGCACGGCCCGCGAGCCACGGTGCAGATGACCCCGGACGGCGACTACACACAGACCGGCGTGCAGTGGAACCGTTTCGGCTACGCCAACCCGGCTCACAAGCAGTACCAGACGGCACCGACTCGATCCGGTCTCTACTATTTCCATGCGTCAACCGCCGACGGGGGGTTCTTCTCCTTCCCCTGGATCGTGGCCCCGGCGCAGCCGACTGCTCCCATCGCCGTTCTGGCCAACGACATGGTCTGGAATGCCTACAACAACTTCGGCGGCCGCAGCAACTACATCCATCCCGATCGCTTCCCGCCGACACCCACGGTGAACGCGCGGCTGGAGCTCAATCGCTACACGAACCCCGACCACATCAACTACGAAACCGAAGACTACGCGCCTCTGTCCTTCGATCGCCCCGAGCCGATCAACCACATCCCGCTGCAAGTGCAGGCCACCGATCCCATCGAGGGCCGCGCCGCCTGTCATGTCGCCGAGGCGGAGTGGCGCTTTCTGGCCTGGATGGAGCGCGAGGGCTTCGACTACGATCTCTGGTCCGAGAGCCAACTGCACAGGGGACTGCCGCCGCTTGACGACTATCGTGTGCTGGTGATCACCACGCATCCGGAGTACTGGTCGGAGGAGATGTACTTCGGCGTCAAGAAGTGGGTCTTCGAACGGGGTGGCCGGCTCGCCTATTTCGGTGGCAATGGCCTCAACTGCAAGGTAGAATTCGTTGACGATACGACGATGCAATTCTTCAACGGTGACGGCCGAGTTCTGCTCGATCGGGGGGCCGAGAGCCGTTTCTCTCTGTACGCTGAATCAGAGGCAAGCCTTCTCGGTGTCGTGTATAGCGAGCCCGGCATCATGACGGCCGCCCCGTACGAGGTGATCGATGCCGACCATTGGTCGCTGGCCGGCACCAAGGTGAAGGTTGGCGATGTCTTCGGCAGTCGGAGCCTGCACATGCGCATCCCCGGGGGCGCCAGCGGCCACGAAACGGACAAGCGCTCCCCCAGTTCGCCGGCAAATACGCATCTCATCGCACGCGGCATGAATCCCGACAGAGGCGGTGCGGAGATCGTCCACTTCGACACCGACAGTGGCGGCGAGGTGTTCTCCGTGGGCTCCATCACCTGGTCAGCCTCGGTCCTGGTGGACGACGTCGTGTCTGCCATGACGGCCAACGTCCTGCGAAGATTCACGAGCTGACCCAGGCAACTGTCTGCCCCTTGCATGACTGTCGAAAACGAGTAGCTTTGGCCTTTCAACACATACCTATATGAGCGATACACCAGAAGAGCTTCTTGAGCATTTCCCCAACCCCAATCCGGGGCGGGAATTCACCATCGACATCGACTGTCCGGAGTTTACCTCGGTCTGTCCGAAGACGGGGCATCCCGACTTCGGCACGATCCACATCACATATGTCCCCGACGAACGCTGCATCGAACTGAAGTCTCTCAAGTTGTATCTGCAGTCGTACCGTCAACGGGGCATCTTTTACGAAGCCGCTACCAACGTGATTCTCGACCACCTCGTGACCGCCTGTGCACCTCGACGGATGACCGTCACCGGAGACTTTTCCGCGCGCGGAGGCATCACCACGAAGGTCACGGCCGCCTACCCCGCGCCCTGACGGCGCACCGGGGCAGCGACTACATCACGGAGCGGCTCCACTCCACAACCCGATCGGAGCGTTTCCATGGCAGAGAAATCCAGGGACGAGGACGAAACCGTCACAGAGGACGGTGACGAGGCCAACGGCAAGGAGAAGCCCTGGTATCCCTACATCACCAAGACGCAGTTCGAGAAGTTTCTGTCCCGCCTGCAGAGCAAGATCCCCGACGAGATCGACCGGGACTACGTACGTGCCATCATTCGCACGCCGTCGATGATCTACCGGTTCCTGCGTGGCGTCGAGGCCATGGGCCTGATCGACGATGAGCAGCGGCCGACGGATCGCCTGCGCAGCCTCGTGGACAAGGAAACGCGCAAGCAGGCTCTGGCCGAGGTCGTCCGCGATCTCTATCCCACGCTTCTTGCGAAGATGCAGGAAGCGGACGGTGAGATGGCCGACCGTGACATCGTCACCTTCTTCCGCAACGAGACGGGTATGGGGAACGACTCGGCGAACAAGATGAAGATGTTCTTCAAGTACCTGCTTTCCGAGGCCGACGACAGTGCCGCCGCGGCGACAGAGACGGCAACGGCGAAGACCGACGACAGCGAGTCAGCTGACGACAGTTCCGGCGACGCCGAAGCCAAGGAAGCAGCACCAGAACCAGAACCCACACCTGCTCCGGCGGAAAGCAGACGGGGCGGCCAGTCCGAGCGCCGACCTCAGCGTGGCGGCAGCGATCGGGGTGAGCGCGGCGGCGGCAGTGATCGGGGTGAGCGCGGCGGCGGCAATGATCGGGGCGAGCGTGGCGGCGGCAATGACCGCGGCGAGCGAGGTGGCCGCGGCGACCGTGAGGATCGTGGCGGACGCTCAGAGCGTGAGGACCGCAGCGAACGCAGTGAACGTGGTGGTCGTGGGGGACGTGGCGGACGTGACCGCAGTGACCGCAATGATCGCGGCGACCGTGAGGATCGCGACGCCGAGCGCGTACCGAGCAACCGCCCCCTGACCGAGGCGCAGCGAGCCTATCTCGACACGTTGAAATCCGTCCTGCGGGTCAACGTTGACGGCGACTGGGACGACGACATGATCCGACTCGCCTTCGATCGCCTGGAACGACTGTTCGACCGCATCCGTCGGGGCTGAAATCCACAGCAAAAAAAAGAAAGGCCCCCGCCTCCATCCTGAGGCGGGGGCCTTTTCCGTTCTGCGCCTATTCCTCAAACACGCCCATGCGGCCAAACTTCTCCACCCGCTGGTCGACGAGTTCGATGGAAGACAGCCCTCGGAGTTCGGCAAGGGCCTCCTGGATGTGGCGCTTGAGCCCGGCGGCGACCTCGTCGAAGTCCCGATGGGCGCCACCGAAAGGCTCGGGTACGATTCGGTCGATGATCTTCTCCGCAAGCAGATCCTCAGCCGACAGCTTCAACGCCTCCGCCGCCTCCTCCTTGCGATCCCGCGTGCGGAACAGAATCGTGGAACAACTCTCCGGCACGATCACCGAGTAGACGGCGTGCTCGAGCATCAGGATTCGATCGCCCACCGTCATGCCGATGGCGCCTCCGGAGAAGGCCTGGCCGATGATGGCCACGATGACGGGTACCGGCAGGTGAGACATCTCAAACAGGTTGCGCGCAATCGCCTCGGCCTGACCGCGTTCTTCAGCTTCGATGCCGGGGAACGCCCCTGACGTATCGACCAGCGTGAGGATGGGCCGATTGAACTTCGCCGCCATCTGCATCAGCCGTAGCGCCTTGCGGTACCCTTCCGGGTGCGGCATGCCGAAGTTTCGCCTCTTGCGCTCGTCCACGTCGCGTCCGTTCTGCACGCCGATGACCATGATCGGCTCTCCCTCGAGGCGAGCCGGCCCCCCAACGATCGACTTGTCGTCCCCGTAATAGCGGTCACCGTGGAGCTCTGTGAAGTCGGTGAACATGCGCTCTATGTAGTCCAGCGCATACGGTCGCTGCGGATGGCGGGATATCTGCACCCGTTGCCAGCGCGTCAGCTTGGAATAGATCTCCAGGCGGAGCTTCTCCACCTTCTCCTCGAGGCTGCGCAGTTCGCGACTCAAGTCCAGGCCGTCCGTCTCGGCCTGATTCTCCAACTCGTCGATACGTTTCTCGAGTTCGACGATGGGGCGTTCGAAATCTAGGTAGATGCTGTTGTCGTTCATCGGCTGCTCTCGGCGGATGGTGGGATCGGCGAAGGTACTTCTGCTTGTCTACAGACACCGCCCTGGCATGTGTTCTTCACTCGGGCATGCCTCACGTCAGCTTCTCCAGGGCCTCGGTGATGCGGTCCAGAGCCGTCGCCAGATTCTCCATCGAGGTGGCGTAGGACATGCGGATGTGCGGTTTCGTGCCGAAGCCGACGCCGGGCACGCAGGCCACCCGGGCCGCGTCCAACAGGTAGTCGCAGATGTCGCTGCAATCCTTGATGGGCCGTTCGCCCGTGCTCCGTCCATAGTAGCAGGACAGATCAGGATACACGTAGAACGCGCCAGACGGCAGGTCACACTGCACACCGTCGAGGGCGTTGAGGCGCCCCACAACATAACACCGGCGCTTGTCGTACTCGAGGCGCATCGTTTCGACCATGTCCTGCGGGCCGTTCAGTGCTTCCACGGCGGCCTTCTGTGAGATCGACGATGGATGTGATATGGTCTGGCTCTGGGCTTTGTCCATCAGGCCGATGACCTCCCGGGGCCCGGCGGCGTAGCCGATGCGCCATCCGGTCATTGCGTAGGTCTTCGACACACCGTTGACGACGATGGTACGGGCCTTCAGCTCGGGGCTGATCTGCGCCATCGACACGTGCTCGGCGCTGTCATAGATCAGCTTCTCGTAGATCTCGTCGCCGAGGACATAGAGATCGTGCTCGAGTACGACTTCGCCAAGAGCCGCCATCTCTGTTCTCGAATAGACGGCACCACTTGGATTCGACGGGCTGTTGAGCAGGACCATGCGGGTCCGGGGCGTGATCGCGGTACGCAACTGCTCCGGCGTCAGCTTGAGACCGTTCTCCGGCGTGGTTTCGACGATGACAGGCGACCCGCCGACGAGTTTTGGCTGCTCGGTGAAGGTCACCCAGTATGGCGTGGGAATGATCATGTTGTCGCCCGGATTGATCACCGCCGACACACCGAGGGCGAGACTATGTTTCGCACCGTTGTTGACCACCACCTCGTCCGGGGTGTATTCCAGATGATTGTCACGGGCGAACTTGGCACACACCGCCGCTTTCAGCTCGGGGATACCCGATGGCGGCGAGGTGTACTTGGTAAAACCCTCGTCGAGGGCCCGTTTGGCAGCCGCCTTGATGTGCTCCGGTGTGTCGAAGTCCGGTTCACCCGCCGACAGGGGAATCACATCGACGCCCTGGCGGCGCAACTCGGCGGCTTTGGCCGTGATCGCCATCGTCGGTGACGGTGCCACTGCCTGTATGTATGCTGACAGTCGGTCGTTCATGACTCTCGCCTGTGCCCTGTCACACAAGTAGCCTTGTGGAATTCGGGTGTCGAGGCGCCCGGATCGCAAGGCGCGCGAGTGAGGTGGGTCGGTTGGACCCATTGAGCGAGCGCAACGCCGCGAACCGGGTTGGCTCGGCGCCCGAATACAAGGATGGTTGTGTGACAGGGCATTAGGTCGTGTATTCAGCGTTGAGGCGTACGTAGTCGTACGTCAGATCGCAGGTGAAGATTTCGATGTCTGCCGTCCCGGACTGCAGATCCACGCCGATGTCGATTTCCTCCGCCTTCATGGCCTCGCTGACAACTTCCTCGTCGAAGGGGATACCCGTCCCCTGTCCGTAGATGGGGGTACCACAGAGCGACACTGCCACTTTGTCCTGGTCCAGCTCGACGCCAGCGTTGCCCACGGCCATCAGGATGCGTCCCCAGTTGGGGTCATTGCCAAAGGCGGCGGTCTTCACCAGACTCGAATTGGCCACCGAAAGCCCCACCTGTCGCGCTTCCGCCTCGGAGCGGCCGCCGCCGACGCGGATCGTGATCAACTTCGTCGCCCCCTCGCCGTCGGCGGCCATGATGCGCGCCATTTTCCGGCACACCTGTTCCATGGCCTGCGCCAGCGTGTCCAGGGCTTGCGGCGACAGAGCCGTCACCTCGTCGATACCACCCATGGCGGCACCGTTGGCCAGAGCGATCACGGTGTCGCTGGTAGACATGTCACCGTCGACGGTGCAGCAATTAAAGCTGCGTCCCACGGCCCGCACCAGCAGTTGCTTCAATTGATCGGCGGGAACCGCGGCGTCCGTGGTCACCACCGACAGCATGGTCGCCATGTTCGGTGCGATCATCGCCGCCCCTTTGGCCACTGCCCCGACGGTAACCATCACGCCATCGAGATCGACCTCGACAGCGGTGTGTTTGGCGACGGTGTCCGTCGTCATCATCGCCGCTGCTGCCGCCGAGCCGCCATCGGTGCTCAGCTCGGACACCACCTTGGGAATTCCCGCCTCGATGACATCCATAGGCAGGGGAACGCCGATGATGCCGGTGGAGCATACCAGGACATCCCCTACCGGCAGATCCAGCTGCTGCGCCACCAACTCGCACATGCGATGCGCGTCGGCCCGTCCGCTGTCTCCGTTGCACACGTTGGCGATGCCGCTGTTGATGACGACCGCCCGTGCCTTGCCATCCAGAAGATGCTGGCGACACACCCCGATGGGGGCGCCCTGCACGCGGTTGGTGGTGTACACCGCGGCGCCCGCGGCCGGCACGTCGGACACCATCAGGGCCAGGTCCTTCGTCCCGGACGGTTTGATCCCGGCCACAACTCCCGCCGCCCGGAACCCCTTGGGAGAGGTGACACTGCCCCCTTCGATCTGCCTCATGCCGTCGCCGCCCTGTCCTGCTGCGCGGCGCCGGCTCCCATGGCATCCCGCATCAGCTTGTAGTGCAGACTGTCGGCCAGAGCGATCCAGCTGGCCTCGATGATATTCTCCGACACTCCCACCGTACCCCAGACGTCCTGCCCGTCGGAGGATTCGATGAGCACACGCACGCGGGCCGCCGTGCCGTCGCTGCTCGACATGACCCGGACCTTGTAGTCCTCCAGATGGACGGTCTGCAGGCTCGGGAACGAGTTTTCCAGGGCCTTGCGCAGGGCCCGGTCCATGGCGTTCACCGGCCCATCGCCCTCGCCGACCGTATGATACTCCACACCGTCGACCTCGATCTTCAGGATGGCCTCTGCTACCTCCGATTCCTCTTCGGCGTTCTTGCGGCTTGACACGTGGAAGCTGAGAGGCTTGAACAGATCGTGATAGAGGCCCATCGTGCGCCGCGCCAGCAACTCGAAGGAGCCCTCTGCCGCCTCGAACTGATAGCCCTCGTGTTCGAGACGTTTGACCTCGCCGAGCACCTCGGAGACGGCGGGATCCTTCTTGCTCAATTCCGGGAAGTGCCGCTCCAGCTTGGTGACGACGGTGCTGCCCCCGGATTGGTCTGAAACCAGGTAGCGCCGCTGGTTTCCCGTCGCCTCCGGGTCTTCGTGTTCGTAGCAGGCGGGGTTCTTGGTCATGGCGTCGATGTGCACGCCCCCCTTGTGGGCATAGGCGCTCTCGCCGACAAAGGGCTGACGGTGATCGTGGGCGACGTTGGCCGTCTCGCTCAGGAAGCGCGAAAAATCCATCAACGCGGCGACCTTGTCGCCTCCGATGGTCGAGCGCCCCATCTTCAGCTCGAGCACGGGGATCGCCGTGCACAGGTTGGCATTGCCGCAGCGCTCGCCGTAGCCGTTGAACGTGCCCTGCACCTGAATGGCGCCCAACTCGACGGCGGCCACCGTATTGGCCACGCCGAGGCCGGAGTCGTTGTGAGCGTGGATACCGAGGGGCAGATTCACCGCCTGGCTCGCGGCGGTGCACATCTGCTGGAGTTCTGCAGGCAGGGTGCCACCATTCGTGTCACACAACACGACGATCCGGGCCCCACCACGTTCGGCGGCACGCAGGGTCTCCAGGGCGAAGTCGGCGTCGGCCTTGTAGCCGTCGAAGAAGTGCTCGGCGTCATAGGTCACCTCCCGCCCCTGAGATATCAGGTAGGCCACGGAGTCCTCGATGAGCGTCAGGTTCTCATCCCGGGTGGTCTTGAGTACCTCGGTCACGTGCAGATCCCAACTCTTGCCGAAGATCGTGATACTCGACGTATCGGCTTTCAGCAGCGTGTTCAGCGTCGCGTCATCTTCGGGAGCGTTGGTGGCCCGCCGCGTGCTGCCGAAAGCGGTTACCGTGGCCCGCAGGTCCAGGTGCCCGACCTGCTCGAAGAATGCCAGATCCTTTGGATTCGTCGGATTCGGCCAGCCACCCTCGATATAGTGCACGCCCAGCTCATCCAGGCGACGGGCGATTTCCAGCTTGTCCTGCAGCGAGTAGGTAATCCCCTCCGCCTGCGCCCCGTCTCGAAGCGTGGAGTCATAGATTTCTACTGTGTCAGACATGACAAGCTCCCATCTGTGATTCACCTGGCTTCAGGATGAAGCCACTGTTTCAGCGACAAGATCGCCTACTTCGGTCGTCGAATACCCCATCTGCCCGGCTCCCATTCCCTTCATCTTCTGCAGTGTCGAGACGATGGCGTCCTCGAGTATCCTTCCTGCTTCGTGCTCGCCGAGGGTGTCGACCATCAACTGACAGGCACCGATGGCGGCCATGGGATTGATCACGTTCTGCCCGGTGTACTTCGGGGCCGAGCCGCCGATGGGCTCGAACATCGACACACCTTCGGGGTTGATGTTGCCCCCCGCGGCGATCCCCATACCGCCCTGGATCATCGCCCCCAGATCTGTGATGATGTCGCCGAACATGTTGTCGGTGACCACGACATCGAACCACTCCGGGTTCTTCACCATCCACATACAGATGGCGTCCACGTGGGCGTAGTCCCGCTTGATGTCCCCGTAGTCGGCCTCGCCCACCTCGTGGAAGGCCCGCTCCCACAGATCGAAGGCATAGGTGAGGACATTCGTCTTGCCGCAGAGAGTCAGCGTCTTGTCCTTGTCGCGCCGTCGCGTGTACTCGAAGGCGTAGCGCAGACAGCGCTCCACCCCCTTGCGCGTGTTGATCGACTCCTGCACCGCGACCTCGTCGGGCGTGCCCTTCTTGAGATTGCCGCCTGCCCCGGCGTAGAGCCCTTCCGTGTTCTCCCTTACGACGACGAAGTCGATGTCTTCCGGCCCCTTGCCCGACACCGGCGTCGGTACATTGGGGTAGAGTTTCACCGGGCGCAGGTTGATGTACTGATCCAGCTCAAAGCGCAGCCTCAGCAGAATCCCTTTCTCGAGGATCCCCGGCTTCACGTCCGGATGGCCGATGGCACCGAGGAAGATCGCGTCGAACTGACGCAGCTCGTCCACCGCCGAATCCGGCAGCACCTCACCGGTGCTCTTGTACCGTTCGCCACCGAAGTCGAACGCTTCCGTCTCGTACTGGAAGCCCACCTTGGCAGCCACGGCTTCCAGCACCTTCAGGCCTTCGGCCACAACCTCGGGGCCGGTCCCGTCTCCGGGCAGAATCGCGATCTTGTACGCCACGTGGTGTCCTTTCTCAGAAGCCGTTGATGTAAGGCAGTCGGGTTGCGGCCGAAGCGATGGCGGACGGGTCGTCGAGCAGCTGCCCGAGGGCGTCCCAGCTCCCGTTGAGAAACTGCTGACGTGGACCGGCGGGTACACTTGCGGGGATCTGTTGGCCGCCGAAACGCACCAGCTGGGTCTCGACATCACATTCCACGGTGATGGCAGCGTCAGCCTCGACGGCCGCCATCAGCTGCTCCACGTCGGCCGCCTCGGCCACCATACATGGCAACCCCAGGGACACGCAGTTGCCGAAGAAGATCTCGGCGAAGGACTGCGCCACGAAAGCTTCGATGCCCCATCGCATGAGGGCCTGCGGGGCGTGCTCGCGGGACGAGCCGCAGCCGAAGTTGTCATTCGCCACCAGCACCGACGCCCCACCGAAGCGGGGATCGTCGAAGGCGTGACCGCCTCCGGCGCGATCATCTTCAAAGGCATGCTCACCGAGTCCGTCGAAAGTAACCGTGCGCAGATACCGCGCCGGGATGATCCGATCGGTGTCGATATCGTTACCGCGCACCGGCACAACAGTTCCTGTGATTCTGCTGCGTACGGTCGAAGTGGAGCTTTCCGTCTGTGTCATTTCCGTCCTTTGTGTCCTGTCGCAGAGATAGCTTGTGGAATTTGAGCGTCGAGACACGCGGCTCGCAAGGCGCGCGAGCGATGCGTATCAGTGGAATACACAGAGTGAGCGCAACGTCGCGAGCCGCGATGGATCGGCGTTCGAAAACGCAAGAGATCTCTGCGACAGGACACTAGCTGATCAGCTCACGTACGTCGCTCACCTCGCCGTCTATGGCGGCGGCGGCGACCATGGCAGGGCTCATCAGCAAGGTGCGTCCCGTAGGACTGCCCTGACGGCCCTTGAAATTGCGGTTGCTCGACGAGGCACACATCTGCCTCCCCTGCAGCTTGTCGGGGTTCATGGCCAGGCACATGGAGCAGCCCGCTTCGCGCCATTCGAATCCGGCATCGCGGAAGACCTGGTCGAGACCCTCGGCCTGGGCCTGGTCACGGATATCGTGAGATCCGGGCACCACCAGGGCCTTGACGCCGCCGGCCACCTGGTGGCCTTTGATGATCTTCGCCGCTTCCCGCAGGTCCGAGATCCGTGAGTTCGTGCACGAGCCGATGAAGGCGACATCGATGGGCGTCCCGACGATCGGCTGGCCGGGCTCGAAGTCCATGTAGTCGAGGGCTTCAGCGATCGAGACGCCATCGCCGTTGGCGTCCTCCGGGTGGGGCAGCACCCCGTCGACACCGCACGACTGACCGGGATTGATGCCCCAGGTCACCGTCGGCGCGATAGCGGCCCCGTCGATCTTCACCACGTCATCGTAGCTGGCGCTGCCATCGGAGGCAGTGCTCTTCCACCACTCGACGGCCTTGTGGAAGTCACCGCCCTGGGGCACATGAGTGCGACCTTCCAGGTACTCGAAGGTGGTTTCATCGGGGTTGACGTACCCACACCGGGCCCCGCCCTCGATCGACATGTTGCACACCGTCATGCGTTCCTCCATCGACATACGATCGAGGACCTGACCAGCATACTCGTAGGCAAAACCGACGCCGCCCTTCACACCGAGAGCGCCGATGACGTGCAGGGTCACGTCCTTGGCATAGACTCCC
Organism: Candidatus Latescibacterota bacterium; assembly: GCA_036011085.1. Classification (GTDB taxonomy): domain Bacteria; phylum Latescibacterota; class UBA2968; order UBA8231; family UBA8231; genus UBA8231. The sequence continues at coordinate 15,235 of DASCMS010000156.1, read as the reverse complement.
TCGCCCAGACTGCCGTCGACCTCGACTCGACGCACCTTCGGTCGGGCCATGGCCAGACACTGCGAGGCGAGGACGTCGCGCACCTGGCTCGTGCCGATGCCGAAAGCGATAGCCCCGAAAGCCCCATGGGTGGAGGTATGACTGTCACCACAGGCGATCGTCATGCCCGGTTGGGTCAATCCCATCTCGGGACCGATGACATGAACGATTCCCTGCCGCTGGTCGTTCATGTCGAACAGCGGGATCTCGAACTCACGGGCATTGCCCTCGATGGCGACCATCATCTCCTCGGCGAGATCATCGAGGAATGGCCGGTCGCGCATGTCCGTGGGGATGATATGATCCACAGTGGCATAGGTGCGTTCCGGGTGCATGACCTTCAACCCCCGCTCGCGCAGCATCTGAAACGCCTGCGGGCTGGTCACCTCATGGATCAGATGCAGGCCAACGAACAGCTGCGTCTGCCCCGAAGGCAGCTCCCGCACCGAGTGTGCCTCCCAGACCTTCTCAAACAGATTCTTGCTCATCTCTCTTCCTTCATCAGATTACACTGCCGGGTCCTGGTCTGTTCTCACCTGTTTGCCACGACGCAGTTCCAGTCGATTGATGGCATCGACGTAAGCTTTTGCACTCGCTTCGATCACATCCGTCGAGGTGCTCCGGCCGGTGGTCTTCAGTTCACCATCCGTAACACGCACGATGACCTCACCCATGGCCTGACTGCCACTGGTAATCGCCTGGATGACGTATTCGTCGACCTTCGCCTTCGTCTGCGTCGCCTGGTTGATCGCCTCGTACGTTGCGTCCACCGGCCCGTCCCCCCAGGCTGACTGCTGCACCCGTTGTTCACCGTCGACGCAGATGCGCACCGTGGCAGAGGGTACCGTTCCCGTGCCGCTGATCGTGTGCAGATACTCGAGGGTGAACCTGCCCTGTTCGTCGTCGCGAATCTCGTCGCCGACGATGGCCATCAGATCCTCGTCGAAGACTTCCTTCTTCTTGTCCGCCAACGCCAGGAAGCGCTCGTACACCTCCTCCAGCTCCTCCTTGGTCAGCTTGTGTCCCAGCTCCTGCAGGCGGTGCCGCAAAGCGTGGCGCCCGGAGCGGGCCGTCAGCACGATCGACGTCGCCTCCCAGCCGACATCGGTGGGCTCCATGATCTCAAAGGTATCGCGCGCCTTCAGCACACCGTCCTGATGGATCCCGGAGCTGTGAGCGAAGGCGTTGGCGCCGACGATGGCCTTGTTCGGCGGTACGTTGATACCCATCAGACGACTCACGAGACGGCTGGTGGCTAGGATCTCCTTCGCCACGACCCGGGTCGACAGTCCGAAGTAGTCGGAGCGCGTCTTCAACGCCATCACGACCTCTTCCAACGAGGCATTGCCGGCACGTTCGCCCAGACCATTCAGCGTGCATTCGACCTGGCGGGCACCCGCCTTCAGTGCCGACAGCGTGTTCGACACGGCCAGCCCCAGGTCGTCATGGCAATGCACGCTGATGACGGCCTGATCCATGTTGGGCACCTCGTCGAGGAGCCGCTGGATCAGAGCGGAAAACTGCTCCGGTACGGTGTAGCCCACCGTGTCGGGGATGTTGATCGTCGTCGCTCCAGCCTCTACGGTGGCTTGCACGACTTCGGCCAGATAGCCGAACTCGGTGCGACCGGCGTCCATCGGCGAAAACTCCACGTCTTCGACGAATCGCCTGGCGTGGGTCACGGCTTTCACGGCCAGATCCAACACCTCTTCCCGACTCTTGCGCATCTGTCCCTGCAGGTGTGCGTCGGAGGTGCCCACGAAGGTGTGAATGCGTGGTCTGGCGGCGTCCTTCAGCGCCTCACCAGCACGGTCGATGTCCTTGAGCACGACACGGCACAGGCCGCAGATCGTCGGCCCTTCGACCTCCTGGCCGATACGGTGTACCGCCTCGAAATCCTCATTCGACGAGATCGGAAACCCAGCTTCGATGACATCGACCTGCAGACGCGCCAGCTGATGGGCGATCTCCAGTTTGTCACGCACGGTCAGCGAGGCACCGGGCGTCTGCTCGGCGTCCCGCAAAGTCGTATCGAATACGACGACGCGATCCCGCTCAGCCTGTGAGTCTGCTTGTTCCATGGTTATTTCTTGTCCAGCCATGACATCATGGCGCGCAGGCGACCTCCGACCTCTTCGATCGTGTGCTCGGAGTCGATCCGCTTCTGCGCCGTGTAGAACGGGCGACCCACCTGATTCTCCTGTAGCCACTCCCGGGCGAACTTGCCGTTCTGAATCTCGGCGAGGATGGTCTTCATCTCGGCCCGCGTCTTGTCGGTCACCACGCGCCGGCCGCGTGACAGGTCGCCGAACTCGGCGGTGTCACTGATCGATGAGCGCATGTTGGCGATGCCGCCCTCGTAGATCAGGTCGACGATGAGCTTGACCTCGTGCAGGCACTCGAAGTAGGCCACTTCGGGCTGATAGCCGGCCTCCACCAGAGTGTCGAAACCGGCGCGGATCAGTTCGGTCAGGCCGCCACAGAGCACGACCTGCTCGCCGAACAGATCCGTCTCTGTCTCTTCACGAAAGGTGGTCTGAATGACACCACCGCGAGTGCAGCCGATACCCTTGGCGTAGGCCAGCCCGACCTCGTGGGCGCGGCCGGAGGAATCCTGCTCCACGGCGAGCAGGCCCGGGACGCCGCCACCCTCGCTGTACACACGGCGCACCAGGTGGCCGGGGCCCTTCGGGGCGACCATGAAGACGTCGACGTCTGCCGGGGGAACCACCTGGCCGAAATGGATGTTGAACCCGTGGGCGAAAGCCAGGCTGTTGCCGGCGCTCAGGTTGGGTCGGATGTCGGCTTCGAACACGGCCCGCTGCACCTCGTCGTTGATCAGGATCATGACGATGTCGCCCTCTTTGGCGGCCTCAGCGACGCTGGCAACCTTCAGGCCTTCCTTCTCAGCGGCGGCGCGACTCGAGCTGCCCTCGCGGAGTCCGACAACGACGTTGATGCCGCTTTCCTTCAGGTTGAGAGAATGAGCGTGGCCCTGGCTGCCATAACCAATGATGGCGACCGTCTTGTCGCTCAGCAGGTCCAGGTTGGCATCGTCGTCATAGTACATCTGCATGGTACATCTCCTCTACGAGAGTGCTGCGGGGTGCAGGATCTGGTGAACAGGCATAGCTTTGGGTCAGCCTGTGAAGTCGTTCAGAGGCTCCGTCCGGTTTCTTCGATTTTGTTGAGCGGGTTGGGAAGAAAAGCGGCGGAGCCTACGCGATGAGCCCGATAATGAGCAGAACACGCACAAAGACGCCGTTCCCGAGGATGGGCACGGGCCGAAGAAGGCTTGACAAGTGCGTGGCAGTCAATTGCATATTGTTGTCCAACAAGGACTTGCGTTGATCTTGCAGATCGATCGGAACAGATCAAAAAATATAGAACTGCCTCTGACGAATGTCAAGAATTGGTGGTACTGATTGGCCCCTGCTGAGCGCTTCCGTATCGACATCGTCGCGCCGGATGTGTGGAACCGGTTCCTCGAGACCGCTGACGGCGCTACCATCTTCAGCCATGCCGAGTGGATGGCAACTGCGGCGCAGGCATCGGGAGCGGAATCGCGTCTGCTGGGTGCCTGGGACGGCGACCATCTTGTCGCCGGTGTCGCCGGTGTGAGCACCGGATCGGGCTGGCGTCGACGGTTCTCGACCCCCGACCTCTCGCCGCATACGGGATTCCTCTTCCGACCGTCAACGACGGACCGGCCGGCCCATATCGAGTCGGAGCGATCCGGTGCCACCGGGGCTCTGCTCGAGCACCTGCAGGCGAACAACGCCCGAATCCACCTGACCCACTCCCCGAGTCTCGTCGACGCTCGCGAATTCGTGTGGGCCGGCTGGCAGGTGCAGCCGAGATACACCTATCAGATCGAACTGCCGGAAGATCGCACGCCGGTCTGGGACGGTTTCGAGCGACGGACTCGTACAGCGGTGCGCAAGGCGGAGAAAGCCGGCTTCCGGGTGGAAGCCTCGAATGATGCGGTAGAACTGCGGCGTCTCTATGGTCAGGTCTACGGGGGCGAAGAGCGGGCTCCCGTAGCGGGAAACATCGTGGAGAAGATGGTCGAGCTGGCCCTCGAGACGGGACGGGCCGAAGGCTGGCGCTGCCAGGCGCCCTCGGGTGCGACAGCTGCAGTCGTGTTCTTCGTTCCCGACGGCGACACGCTCTACGCCTGGGTGGCGGGCGCCGACCCGGCCCAGCGCGATTCGGGGGCCACGTCGCTGCTCTACTGGAAAGTGATGGAGAGTTCGCCCTGTTCGCGATTCGACTTCGTCGGCGCCAACCTCGCTGCCATCGCCTTCTTCAAGCGCGGCTTCGGTGGCCTGCTGGTCCCCTACTTCGCCACGGAGGGATTCGGCCATCCGCTCCTGCGAACCGCCGTCGGTCTGCGACGAGCGATTCGTCGACTCTCCTGAGTCTTTCAGCGTGAAACCACTTCAAGTCGGCCTGATCGGCTTGTTGAGTCTGCAATGGCTCGCCGTTCAGTTCCCTGAGCGGTTGTGGGGCATCCACCATCTCGCCTTCCTGCCCTCGACCGTCTCCCTGGGTCTCACAGGGGTGGCGGCCGCCACCCTGGCCCTGTCCCTGCACGCTGAAAGCTGTGCGTGGATTGGCAGGAAACTGCAGGCCTGGCCTGTCGGCCCGAGGGGGACGATGGTCCTGTTGGTGGCCTCCATGGGTGGGCTCTTCACGCACTATCCGGTGGCCCACCGACTGCTGGGAGACAGTGGTCTCAGCGCCGGCTGGGTCGCTTCAGGTGTGCGGGCAGACTCGCTGTCGGTGCAGGTCTTTTCCTGGCTGTATGCCCATTGGGGTATCGGCCGGAACGGCGACACGTCGGCTTTCTTCATCGCCGTGACGGCGATTCTCGGTTGTCTCTACGTCCTCTGTTCCCTGGTTCTGGCCAGACGCTGCGGGACAGATGCGGCAGGAAGGATTTTCGCTTTCCTGTTGATGGTCAGCATCGCCCCCCTGTTGCTGTTCTTTGGGTACCCGGAGCACTATGCCCCGGTCATCACCGGCCTGGTCCTGGTCGCCGCGGCCATCGTCGCCTGGGACGGACGGCATCTTTCGTGGTTGCTCCTCGGCTGGTCGGCGGGTCTCTTCACTGCCGTAGCTCATCACCTTGCCGCCTTCTGCCTGCCTCCTCTCGTTCTTGCCACTCTGCTCCATCTGCGCCACGCACACCGATGGTCGACACGCGCGTTGATCGGCCTCGGTCTGGGCCTGGGTGCCATGGGGCTCGCCCTTGCCGGCTGGGTCCTGCACGACAGAGCCTCGCTGTTGTTGCCCTTCGCGGCGAAGGCGCCCTACGGTGTGTTCGGGCTCGGACACCTGATGGATGCGACCAACGGACTGTTGCTGATGGCTCCCCTGCACCCTGTCGTGATCGGCACCGCCGCCGCCGCCCGTCGAGGGATGCTGAGAGATCCCGTCGTCGTCGCCCTCGGCCTCTTCACAGTTGCCGGCGCTCTGGCGATGGCGGCCGTCAACCCCGTCCTCGGGGCTCTCGACTGGGATCTCATGTCGATGTTCAGCGTACCCCTGGCCGCCCTGACAGCGGTGGGTGCCGGACGCTATCTGCCGCCCGGCCTTCGCCTGCCGGGACTCCTCGTCATGGCCGGCGCTTCTCTGCTGCACCTGGCGCCCTGGTTTCTCGTCAATCACGATCCGACAGCGGCGGCCGACATGGTCGAAGCCATGGTCCGCCACGATCCGCACCATGATGCCGAGCGCCGCATGAAGCTGGCCGTCAAGTTCGAGGACGGCGGGTTCGATGACGCTGCGGTTCGGCAGTACATCGCCGCCCTGCGGTCGAAGGAAGACGATACGGATGGGGCCGTACTGCACGCCCGTCTGGTGTCGCTCCGGAACTTGGGATTTCTGCTCTACGAGCGAGGCGACATCGACAGCGCTCTCGACGTGTTCGACCGCCTGGGAGAACTGCTACCGGAAGAGAGCGCTTCCCTGACTGCCCGCAGCCTCCTGAGTTGGCACGCCGGTGAACAGCGCAACGCTGTCCGTCTGGTTCTTGCTCGTCTGCTGACAGATCCGCTAGATGTTCGAGCGAGAGAGGCGGGTCAGCACTTCTCGCGGTCCGCAGCTTCCGATGCCGACCGACTTCTGGCCAACCTTGCCCTCAGCATCGCCGCAGGTGATACGACCTCGACCGCCCGTGCGATCGCCAGGCTTCCTCCGGACGTCCTGGGTACATCGCTGACACATGACGTCCGTACGTGGCTCGCCCTGGCCCGATCCTCGAGACCCTAGAACAGCTTGGGCAGCTCGTTCTTCAGCGTGATGAACGTGAAGTAGCCGAAGAAAGCACAGGCCCAGATCATTGCCAGGAAGCGAATCGGTCGCAGGCGGAGACTGCCCCCGAGGACCCGCTTGCTCAGCCACAGCAGCAGGGCCGAATAGATGAGCATGACGCCACCGTTCAGGGCGGCGCTGAGGACGAGAAGCACGAGGGGCTTGGTCAGATCCGGAAGGGCCAGACCGAGAAGCATGATCAGGCAGCCGATGCCGATCTGCCCCCACAGAAGGCAGAAATAGAGCCGGCTGTCCGTCCACGTGGCGCTGTCGCGCAGCCAGTTCACCTTGATGATATCGGTGGAGATGCGGGCACAGGCGTCGAGCAGGCCCAGTTCCGTCGTCAGCAGGATGGCGATGCCCATCCAGTGGAAGGCGTGCTGCATCCAGGCGCCATGCAGAGAGCCGATGAACTCGCCTTCGGCACGGATGAAGCCAAAGCCCTTCTCCAGATCGGGCGCGCCCCGTGCCGTACTGTAGGCGATCAGCGACAGCATCATCAGCGACACCACCGACAGCAGGTAAAAGTTGAGCAGATGCTCACGATCCGCCAGGCGCCACCAGTCTCGCCAGCGACGCAGATTGTCCGGCGTGTGTTCGAAATGGAGGCCGATGTCGGCTACCGCTTCGGACCGTCCCGTGATCGGGCTGGTCAGCCGGCCGGCGAAGCGCCCCATGGCGTAGCCCTTCTCGCGGATGTAGTTGCTCTGGGCCAGGTTCATCGTACCTCCGGCACCGGCAAAGGCCAGCGCCCCGAGCAGCAGGGGCAATTCCATCCCGTCGGGAATCGTACCGAAGTGAGAGATCCCCCGGACCATGTCGCCAACATGGACCAGATCGACGACGAGGACGAAGATGATCACCATGAACACGAAGATGAAGGCCACCAGCAGCTTCTGCAGCCGTTCGACGGTGTTGTACACCACGGGTCCCAGAGTCAGAGCGGCGCCGATGGCGAGCAGACTGAGAATCGAGTAGGCAGTGCGCGCTGTCTCACCGCCGCCGATCTCCCAGGTCAGTACCGTCGCCGCCCCGGAGGCCCAGCCGGGCCACATCCAGGGGACGATGTTGGCCACAAGAAAGACCCAAGCCCAGCCCTTCCAGAGACGACAGAAACCGGTGATCGTCGACTCCCCCGTGGCCAGCGTCCAGCGTTCGATCTCCATGTTGATGAAATACTGGGTGGTAACACCCACCATGCAGGCCCAGAAGGCGACAAAACCGAACTGATAGGTGATGTACGGCCAGAGGACGAACTCGCCGCTGCCCAATGACAGGCCCAGCAACAGCACGCTCGGACCCAGCAGTTTCTTCCACGATGGCGCCTCGGGCAGATCGCGATAGCTCGCCGGCGGCAGCTTGTCGCAGGGGATGACCTCGTGGGGAACGGGATGGCCGTCGCTCACGCTTGTTGCCCGGCAGCTTGCTGCCATGCCTGCAGCGGGTGTTCACGCCTGACCATCGGCATGGCGACCCGGGCCCCGGAGATCTGCGATTCATAGGTGCCCAGGATCATTTCGAGGGCGGCCACGGCATCGCGGGCGCTCGACGTCGGTTCCCGATCCTGCTCGACAGCCTCGATCAGGTCAACGATGGCCAGTTCGTTCCCCCTGCCCAACGGATCGTCGGGCAGACCATCCATCGGTTGCCAGTGCTGGTCAACCGCGGCGGGTCGGAAGGCCGGGTGGGCGTAGATCATCAGCTCCGACCCGGCACCGCCACGGAGAGAGATAGTGCCCTCACTGCCGACGATCTCCATGCCGTACCGCTGGCTGGAGCCCACCTGATCTCGCCGGGAGTCGAAGAACCCGGCTACGCCGGCGTCAAAGGCGTAGTAGGCCTCGATGCAGTCTCCCGCCACCAGCCCCACCGGTTCGGTCGCCTCCCGTACGTCGTCGGGCCCCAGCTCTTTCCCGTCAACGGTCACGTGGCCGCTCATCCAGCGCACGTCGCCGGCAAAGTAGCGCATCATGTTGAACAGGTGCGTGCCCAGGGTGATCATGTCCTCGCCGCCGCCGCGGCGATCCTGTTTGCCGTGGGCGTGAATCTGCTGCACCTGGCCGATGCGACCGTCGTGCAGCAGTTGCCGCAGCTGCTGGATCCGGGGCAGGTACACCGCCTGGTGGGCGACGGCAACCTTGCGGCCGAGCGCCTCGGCGCGCTGCACGATCGTATCACCATCGGCCAGGTTCCACGTCATCGGCTTCTCGCAATAGACATGAGCTCCCGCCTCCAGGCAGGCGATCACCATGTCGAGGTGACAGTCCGTCCAGCGCGGACAGACACTGACCAGGTCCGGCCTTTCCGCCGCCAGCATCTGCTCATAGTCTGCGTAGGCGGTCGATGCTCCGGTCTGCTCGCGAGCCTGCTCGCGTCCGGCTTCGTCGGGGTCGGCAACAGCGACGAAGTCGACGTTGCCGATCTCAGCATAGGCGACATGCAGGCCGTGTCCGTAGTTGCCGGCGCCCGTGCGACCGATGGCGGCGGCGCGGTATCGTTGGGCCACGTTGAGCTCCTCCCTTGGGTTGAACCGGCAAGAGTAGTCACTGGTGAGGAGCCGACCAACCGCCGTTTCCGGGCCTTGCCTGGCGGGTGCACGTGACCGTTTTTCCAGTGTTCGTCCGGACCGGACAACCAACCTCGGCGGTGCTGCCGCCACTGCCATCCAGGAGACCATCGTGACCGCCCTCAACACCATTGGCGGCAATCGCCCGCTGCAGACGGAAGAATACGCCCGCCGCGCCCACGCCTACGCCCTCAATCCCCAGCGCAATCCCGTGAAGGAGGTCCTCGACGGCTACGACTCGGTGGAGACGACCCCCCCACTGCTGGGCATCTTCAACGACGTGCCCTGGTACCAGGTGCGCGAGGACGAGGCCCACTCGTGGGCGAAGGCCGGCTTCACCTGGATCGTCAACGATGCCGAGCACACTCAGCGCGAGGGCTGGTACGGACGTCAGCAGAACGCCATGGAGGGTCGCGTCGGCCTGCTCCAGTGCCAGCGCCTGCACCGCGAGGCCTTCAGCTCCCACGGCGATGTGTTCCAGCTGGGCGCCCGGGCGACGATGAAGCCGTACGGCACGACCTATCAAGACGCCGAGCGCTTCTTCCGCGCCGTCAACTTTCCCACCCCCGGACAGGCCACGGCCGACGACCGCGGCGGGTACCCGGTCCGCTTCGGCGACCGCAAGTTCGCCTTTACTCCCGATGAACTGCGGGGCGCCGAGGTCGACACCCAGGGATGGATCCAGTTCGAGACGGCGGAATACATCCTCGATACCGACCTGCGGGACCGGGTCCTCGATCTGATGCAGGCCCAGGGCCGCAACAAAGCCTGTGGCTTCGTCGGTCCCTTCGACGCCATCCTCCGCCAGGGCGAGATCCCCGAGATGGAAGACGCTACCAGTTCGCTGTTCCGCGCTGCCGCCGATCGGGGTCTCTACATGGGGCGCGTCGTCGGCTCGGGATCTATGGAGGATCCCGGGGACATCGAGGATGCCATGGTGCGCGCCATCGAGGACGGGGCGCGGCTCATCTGTGCACATCCCTTCACCAGTGATCTGGTATTTCGCGGGGCCATGAACGTTTCCGAGCCGTTCTTCAGAGCGGCAGAGCGGTGCGGGTTTTAGCGGCCCTTTGATCGAGTCGCTCTGTTGGCGGATCTCGCCGACAATGGTGATTGCCAGATATCGGCGCCCTGGCTATCTTAGCTCGCCCCTGTTGGAATGAGCACTGCGGGCCTCCCCGGCCCGGAAGCATTTAATCAACTACCCCATCTGTGCCATAGAGCTCTACCACTACCTAGAGTTGTGTCTGGTAGTCTCTTTTACTCATCCTGTCTCGAGAGGATCTGATGCGCAGAGTAATTGTGTCCGCCTTGGCGGCCCTGGCGTTTGCCACGGGTGCCATGGCGCAGAGCTATGACCTGTATTATGTGCTGCCCGGCGAAGCGGGTAGTAAGGGCATCGAGGCCGGCATTGCCGCCGCGGACGTCGGCAGCATCGGCGACGTCGGCGTCGTCAATCTCGGTGGCAAGTACTCTCTCAGCGATCAGATCGAGGTTGGCGCTCTCGCCGAACTGGGTCTGCTCAACGACGCCCTCAGCACCCTGTCCACCATCACTGCTGGCGCCAAGTACAGCATGGGTGAGGACATGGCTCTCACCGCCGGCCTTCTCATACCGACTGGTGATGCCGACGATCCCGGACTGTCCCTGGGCGTCATGAAGACGATCACGTCCGGCGATCTGATGATCAACAACTGGCTGCAGATAGGCCTTCTGGACGGGGCCACCGGTGGCGTCGGCGTCAATGTCGACCTTCTCATCGAGCCCACGAAGGCCTTCGGCGACAAGATTACCGGCTACCTCGATATCCTTGTCTCGACCAACACCGACGATATCGCCGGCGACCACCTCGGGATTGATATCGGTCCGAATGCCGACATTTCGATCAGCGATGCGGCCGTCGTCAATGTGGGTGTGACCCTGGGCGCGGTGGGTGACGCCAAGGCAGACGATCTCGGCATCATCGCCACGTTGGTAATGGGCCTGTAGGAGTAGCGCGTACCAGCAACGACTGACGCGGTCTCCCTGACCGTACACAGAAAAGGGCCCGACGCCTGATCAGCGTCGGGCCCTTTTTTGTTGTCCTTCGACGCTACTGGCCAATAAACTTCGGTTGACCACAGCCGTCGTTGACGACGAGGCTGCGCGCCGGGATATCGGCGCGATCGGGAATCACGAGGTCCGTCTCCAGACGATTCTCGATGATCGTCCCATCCCCCACCAACACGCCCTCACCCAGCACGATACGACCGGGGCGTGTCGTGCCCTTCTTGACCGTACCGATAACAACGGAAGCGTTGACGCGGCAGTGCGGTCCCGTCTCCACAAGCCCGTAGATCTCCACGCTCGGCCCGATGACGGAGTGATCCCCGATGTGCACGGGCCCGAAGAGGTCGGCGTCGGTGCCGACGAACACGTAGTCACCGATCACGGGATGTCGCTGGTGCAGACGCCGCGACAGGCCGCCGAAGGTGCATGGCAGCAGATGGCAGCCGGAACCGATCACCCCGGTCTGTCCCGTCGTCAGTCCGCGGTGTGGATGATCGAGAAAGTTGGCGTCCCCGATGCGTGTTTCCGGATGGATATCGGCCTGGTAGTAACGCCCGCCCAGTTCGGAGATCGCCCGCGGCAACAACGGCACGGGCCGGCGTGACAGTCCGCTGGACTCGCCGTCGAACGCGTCGCCCCGTGTCAGTTCGTGCGCCACATCGTGGTAAAACAGGACCCGCCATCCCGGATACGTGCTCATCACCAGCTGCATCTGGTAGTCGAAGACGTAATCACAGCTGAACTGCTTCAGGAACTCGCGGTACTCGGTCGTCTCTCGACTGGCGATGGCGCTGTCGATGCAGGAGGCAAAGTCGAGTTTTCTCAGGTCCTCATCCTCGATATCGCAGGCCGACAGCAGGTACGCGTCCCAGACGGCGGGATCCTTCAATGACGCGAAGCGATTCCACAGGGCACGCCGCTTCAGTGCCGGCAGTTCCCACAACACCGCGCAGGCGGCGGCCAGAGCCCGATCCTCCAGATCCTCGTCGACGCCGACAGCCAGATAGGACTGGGCCACCATGGCGTAGATCTGATCCGCCATCTCACCGATGGCGCTGGTGAAGTCGTCGGCCTGGCCGCGGGGATTCAACGCGTTGTGCGACCCCGGGGCCACACACTCGAGCAGATTGCCGAGCACGGTCTCCAGGATGTCGCGATTGACGAAGCCACGGCCCGACCGCTGCGACAGGATCGCCGGGTCGACACGATCGATACGCAACGCCTCGATTTCCTCGTCGGTATAGACGGGTCGCAGACGCTCGACGGTCTGCTGCAGCAGATCCCGTTTGCGGGACTCGTATCGGGAATCGAACAGGGTTGCGGTGGACATGACAGCAGCGGACCGAACGCCGTGGCTGGGCGCTCAGGCCATGTAGAAAGCTTCCTCGAGGGGGATCACCACCGGAGAATTGTCCGGGTTGCATTCCATCAGCGGTTCCATGTACGCCCACCACTTCTTGACGATCGGCTCCTCGGGCACCTCATCCATCTTTGCAGGATCATCGATCTCGAGGCAGGCGAACAGCGTCAGACCGTCGCGCCAGATGTTGTAGTTGCGGATGCCGGTTTCGTGCAGCAGATCGGCGAGCTCGGGCCAGATCTCGTCGTGGCGACGCTTGTACTCGACTTCATTGCCCGCCTTCAACTGCATTTTGAAGCCTACTCGGGCCATCGTGGCGACTCCTGGGTGGATCGGAATGGTTGCCGGGTACGATACGTCTTTGCCCACCCTACAGCAATCGCTATCTTACGATTTTCGAGACACTTGCGACCATTTCGCGACTCCGGAGCCAGCCCCGATGCATCCTTTCGAAGACCTCGATGTCCCCGCCGGCCACGTCGGCATCCACTGGTTCGGCCAGAGCTCCCTGGGCCTGAAGCACCCCGATGGCACGATCCTTCAGGTGGACCCCTACTACCCACGCCAACGCCCGGCGGATCGGTTCATCTACGCGCGTGCACCCCTGATGGAGGAAGCCCTGCGCACCGACTGGGTCCTGCTGACCCACGATCACGGTGACCACACCTGCATGGAGTCCATCGACCGCATGCGCGGCGCCTATCCGGATCTGCGCTTCGTCGGCCCTCCGGAAAGCTGCAACCGCCTGCGGGAAGGAGGCATCGCCGCCGACCTCGTCAACGAGGTCACTGCGGGCGACTCACGGACCATGGGTTCCTTCACCGCCAACACCGTACTGGCCAAACCGCACGACGGGGATACTGACGCCGACATCAAGCCACCCGATGTGCAGCATCTGGGGTACGTCATCGACAGCGGTGATGTGCGCCTTTACGTCTCCGGCGACCCCATCAACAACTTCGCTGACCACGAGGAACTGTTGTCGCCGATCCGCGACCTGGAGCCCCACATCGGATTCCTCACCAACCACCCCGACGAAGGCGAGTTCCCCTTCTTTGAAGGCTCGGGCAGGATCGCCGGCGCTCTTGGCCTCAAGACGGCTGTGCCCACCCACTACAGCTGTTTCGTCACCCGTGACTACGATCCGCAGGCGTGGGCGAACCATCTGCCGGACGACGTAGACCGACTGGTCATCCCCTACAACCAGTCGGTGGTCTACAATCCCTGAGGCCCAGGTCCTGGTAAAGAGTCTACGTGGCGCAGAAACAGAGCTGGTGATTGGACTCCGGCCCGAAGGCAGACCGGTCCCAGTCACCATACTTCTCGATGATACTCAGGCCACAGTACCTCAGCAGGGCATCCAGCTCTCTCGGGAAGTACATCCTGAGATTCAGGCCGCCCATGACTTCATCAGTGTCCCCCTTGTAGTGCACGATACGTGAGATCTGGGAGTCCGCCTCATACCTGAACGACTCGGTTACCTGGACTGTCTCTCCGGTATCGTCATCTGTGTATTCAGAGAATGGGTGCCGTCTGGATGGGTCACGATTGAGGATGTCCAGGCTTGGAACGAAGACATCGAGAATGAAGAGACCTCCGGGAGCCAGATGACGCTGGACGCATTGAATGCAGTCCTCGAAGTCTGCCCCATCGTGCAGATGCCAGAGCGCGTTGGCCAGCAGCAGGATGGACCCATACTTCGTCCCTGTATCAAAGCGGCGAATGTCAGCCGAAATCCAGTCGACTTTCGCCCGTCTGTCCGCTGCTTTGGTCCTGGCCAGACTGAGCATCGGCTCGGAATAGTCGATCCCGGTGATCTCGATACCATGTTCTGCCAGAGGGATGGCGATCCGCCCCGTTCCACAGGCGAGTTCCAGCACGTTCCCGCGGGAGGAGAGCTCGGTCAGAAACCAGTCCGGCAACGACGCATACGCACCGTAGTACTGGTCGTACCGCTTTCCTGCAAGATAGTCGCCATCGATTGATGGGTTCATGTTTTATTCACCGGTCCGCTCGGCTGCCCGCCTCACCCTGGGGTGAGGATCGTCGGCCATCTCACGAAGACGATCTCTCGCCGGTTTCGTCCCCAGGAGTCCAAGGCGGCGTGCCGCGAAGCACCGCGTGTCGGTGCTGGTACTCCGGGACAGGTCCAACAGGTTGGTCAGCGGATCTTGTCCCATGGGGTGTTCTGACGAGTCAATACCAGAGACTGCCGGCGCCTCGACCTCGCCAATCAGAGACGCGAGCGTAGCCAGCTCGAAGCTCCTGACGACGACCGCTTGAGGCTTGAAGGCGCGCAGACAGAGCCGAAGTTGAAAAGCCACAGTATCCAGGTTTGCATCCCCACCGATATCGATGAGGATGACTGTAGGGGAGGGCATCAGCTCAGCCAGCCGCGGGATATTCCGACCGTCGACACACTCCACCGTCACGTTGTCGTACTTCCGCAGTTCCTCCTGCAGTCCGGCGATGAACTCGAGGGTCTTGTCCACCGCAACGACGCGGGCTCCAGTCCGTGCGAGAATGCGCGTTGTCGCGCCGCTCGAACAGCCGATTTCGAGCACGGAGTCCGCAGAGGCTGTGATTTTCTTCGCCGCCTGTCGGTACCTGTCCTTGTCGGAGATAATCGTGATCTCCGTTTCCGATGGTTTCACGTCCATGCGACCATGGCTCTGGAACTCGGCGTTGGCTCTCACACTGTATGGTGCGACTTCATCACTCAAGACTCAATCGCTCCTTGCTGTTGTAGAGGTCAGGGATTGTACCCGGGAGCGCTTTATTGTCGGAAGTTCCGGTCTGCACTACGAAACTTGGCCGTTCGGAATCTTGGCAGTTTTGGGTAGATGCAGAGTCACAGTCCGTGGAATGTGAAAGTCCTGGCCACTCTCTCCCATCAACCAGAT
>DASCMS010000155.1:0-6352 GCA_036011085.1 Candidatus Latescibacterota bacterium | reverse complement strand
AGTGCTTGCGCATACGACGGACCCGCTCCGGCGTCGCCCGACTCGGCTTGACGACCGTGATCCCGTGAGCCGCCTCCAATCGGCGGTGCTGGGCAAACAACGCCTCGGGAATCCCGGCGCGCTCCTCCGCCGTGACGTGGGGCATGGGGATGTCGTCGTCGTCGTAGAGATCCAGGAAGCGCTGCGGCGGATCATAGAGATCGTGGGGGCTCAAGAAACCGAGGTGCAGGTAGAGGGGAGCGCGTCCGTCCCAGGCATCTAGCCACTCCAGGGCACGGTTGGCCATGTAGATATCCGGGTGCAGATCTTCAGGAAGAGGCCAGACGATGGCCCCCAGCTTGTCGTAGAAGTCGGGGTCGGTGTCGTGCAGGTCGAAGGGAGGCTCGTACCCGGCGGCACGCACAGCCCGGATCCAGTCGCAGTCCTCACCCCGAATCTTCAGAGCACACTTGTTGTCGTGCTCCGCCAGGTGTTCGTGGAAGCCGGTGGGCGGCAGATGGGTCTTGCCGATACTGACACAGTGGTAGCCCTGCTCCGCGAGCCTCGGCAGCCAGTGCAGACTCCCCGACGATGGCTGAAACCCGTAAATGCCATTGTTGTGCGGATACAGGCCGGTGTAGAAGGCAGCGCGACTGGAGACGCACGTGGCCGCCGGACAGAAGGCGCGGTCGAAGACGACGCTTTCGCCGGCCAGGGCGTCGAGGTGGGGGGTCCGCATCCACTCGGCGCCGCAGGCGTGCACCGTGTCGCCGCGCTGCTGCTCGGCACTGATGAAGATAATGTTGGGTCGGTCGGCGCTCACGTCAGTCCCAGTCTCGGCGCCACTTCGCGGGCCCATCCTGCGGCCAGGAATCGATAGCCCTCGGCGCTGGGGTGGATGCCGTCGATGTAGAGATGCACGTCGTCGGCACCCATCACCGACAGGCCATCGACATAGTGCAGATTGTCATCCCCCTGTGCACACAGCAACTGACAGGCCTCGGCCAGACGCTGACGCATCAGCTGCAGCGTCATGCCCGCCGCATTCTGTGTGGTCTCATTCGGCGGATGGCAGATGGGTGACACCAACGCCATCGGCGTGTCGGGGTGTCCGTCGCGGATCGTCTCTATCAGGCCGATGGCCATGGCGCGAAAGCTCCGGTCCGAGGCCGACAGGGCGCCCATCATGTTGATGCCGATCTTCAGGCCGATGAAATCCGCCGGCAGGTCGGCGATCATGCGACCCACCACCTGATCCATGTGGCAATCACCGCCGTAGCCCAGGCTTGTCAGGTGCAGATCGAACTGTCCAGCTACCAGCGCCGGCCATGTCTCGCTCGGTCCCGCGGCATGTCGACAATGTGTGATGGAGCTGCCATAGAACACGATCCGCCGACGCACATCCTGCCAGCCACGTACCGTGGCGCCGGCATCCACCTTCAGCGCCCGGATGACGACCGGTGCGTACTGACTTGGCAGATAGAGTTCGAGCCGGTGCTCACCGTCGGGCACATCGGTGAACCGGATGCTGTCGGCATCCGGCGTCGGCGCCAGACGCTGGTGCAGCTCGCCATCGACGAGCAGATCAAAGACCCACGGCGGATCCGGTGCGACGCCCTGGTTGGCGATTCCGAGTATGACCGAGGACGTGTCGCTGATGAAGGTCAGGCGCACGCCTGCCGGCATCGACGCCTTGTTGACCACGGACGGTTCGAACAGGTCTCGCCGATGGATGGGCAGGCGCCATGGATGCACCCCGTCCACCGTCTCTTCGATGGACACGGCCCCCTCGACTGTGACGTCTCCCCCGATGGGTGTCAGGGACTGCATCGTATCAGTCATTCCCGGTCTCGCTCATCTCTGTGCACCCCCCGCTCACGCCGCGCCGAGGTCCAGCTCCTCGGCTCGGTGGCACCCCACCCAGCGGTCACCGACCTGACGCAGATCGGGAATCTCCGCCCGGCAACGGTCCTCGGCAACGGGACAACGAGGATGAAAGGCGCACCCGGGGGGCGGGTTGCCGGGATCGGCCACCTCACCCTCGATGAAATCCCCCGGAGGCTGGGAAGGATCGGGAACGGGTGCGGCGTCGAGCAGGCTGCGCGTGTACGGGTGCCGCGGGGTGTGAAACAACTCCTCCGTCTCCGCCAGTTCGACGATGCGCCCCACGTACATCACCGCCACGCGGTCGCAGATGTGGCGCACCGCACTCAGGTCGTGAGCGATGAACAGGTAGGTGAGTCCGAGTTCGTCCTGCAGGCTGTTCATCAGATTGAGAATCTGCGCCTGCACCGACACGTCCAACGCCGATACCGGTTCATCGGCGACGATGAGGCGCGGGTTCAGCGCCAGGCCGCGGGCGATACCGATCCGCTGCCGCTGCCCGCCGGAGAACGCGTGGGGATAGCGCTGCAGGTGCTGCGGGTTCAGTCCCACCTGAGCCAGCAGCTCCCGCACGCGGGTCTCGCGCTGGGCGCGATCCTTCATGCCGTTCACCAGCAATGGCTCGCCGACGATGTCGAACACCGTCATGCGCGGGTTCAGCGACGCGTACGGATCCTGGAAGATGAGCTGCATATGACGGCGCAGCTCCTTCAGCTGGCCGTGGTCGGCACCGGCCACGTCGGTGACCGTGTCGTCCACGCGGAAGCGGATCTGGCCCGCCGTCGGCTCCAGCGCCCGCAGAATACACCGCCCCACCGTCGTCTTGCCGGAGCCGCTCTCACCGACCAGTCCCAGGCACTCACCTTCGTGCACGTCGAAGCTGACCCCGTCCACCGCCTTCACGGCACCGACGATCCGGTTGAAGAAACCCGCCGTGATGGGGAAGTGCTTCTTGAGCTCGCGCACCTGCAACAACGGTGTGGTGGCCTCAGCCATGGGTCACGCCTCGACCTGCCGTTTGAGGCACGCCGTCGTATGCCCCGCGGACACCGCCATCAGCACCGGCCTTTCGCCGACATCGCAGCGCCCGGCCTCGGCCTCTCGACAGCGCGGCGCAAAGGCACAGCCCGACAGTCGTTCGAAAGGCTCGGGCACACTGCCTTCGATCACCTCCAGTTCGGCCTTGCGTTCGCCCACGTGGGTTCCGGGCAGCGACCGCAGCAGGGCCTGCGTGTAGGGATGCTGCGGATCTTCGAAGATCTGCTGCACCGATCCGTACTCCACCACCCGGCCCAGGTACATCACCGCCACCTCGTGGGCCATCTGCGCCACCACCCCCAGGTCGTGCGTGATCAGCAGGATCGCCATGCCGAACTCGGTCTGCAGCTGCCGCATCAGCGCCAGAATCTGCGCCTGGATCGTCACATCGAGTGCCGTCGTGGGCTCATCTGCTATCAGCAGCGCCGGACGACACGACAGAGCCATGGCGATCATGGCGCGCTGCCGCAGGCCGCCGCTCAGCTCGTGAGGATACTCGCCGCACCGGCGCTCGGGATCGGGTATGCCCACCCGTCGCATGATGTCGACGGCATGCTCCCGTGCCTGCCGCTTGTCGAGATCCATGTGCAGACGCACCGCCTCGACGATCTGGCTGCCCACGGTGTGCACCGGACTCAGGCTCGTCATGGGCTCCTGGAAAACCATGGCGATATCGCGGCCGCGGATGGCCCGCATCTGCTCGCCATCTTCCTCCAGATCGGTGAGACAGATCGACTCACCCTCGGGGTGATTCAGAGTGATCGTGCCGTCGACGATCCGCCCTGGTGGGGCCAGCATGCGCATCAGCGAAAAGGCCGTGATCGACTTGCCGCAGCCACTCTCACCCACCACGCACAGGGTCTTGCCGCGGGGCACGGTCAGGTCGACGCCATCCACGGCCTGCACCGTGCCCTCGTCGAGAGGGAAGTGGGTCTTGAGACTTTCTATGGTGACCAGTGGCGTTGTCATTGGCGAGGCTAGCGGGAGTAGGGATCGGCGGCGTCGCGCAGACCGTCGCCGACGAAGTTGAACGCCAGCACGGCGATGATGACGAACAGCGCCGGTGTCAGCAGCCAGGGCTGCAGAGCCACAGCCTGCACGTTCTGAGCTTCCTTCAGCAGCACCCCCCAGCTCGTGATCGGCGGGCGCAGTCCCAGGCCGAGAAAGCTGAGCGCTGTCTCGCCGAGGATCATGTTCGGCAAGGTCAGTGTCAGGCTGACGATGATGTGGCTGGCGAAACCGGGCAGCAGGTGACGGACCATCACCCGACGCTGGCTGGCCCCTGCCAGCAGGGCTGCCGTGGCATAGTCCTCTTCGCGCAGGGACAGGATCTTGCCGCGCACGACGCGGGCCAGTCCGGTCCAGCCGAGGAAGGACAGCACGACGGTGATGCCGAAGTAGACCTTCAGCGGCGACCAGTCCGAGGGCAGCGACGCCGACAGCGCCATCCACAACGGGATCGACGGGAAAGAGCGCAGCACCTCGATCAGACGCTGGATCACGTTGTCCACCCAGCCGCCGTAGTAACCGGATACCGCCCCGATGAGCAGACCAAAGGTGAAGCTCAGGGCCACGCCGATGAGACCTACCGTCAGGGAGATGCGCGATCCGTAGATGATCCGCGTCAGCATGTCCCGCCCCACCGAGTCGGTACCCAGCAGAAACAGGGTCCCTCCCGGCTCGACTCCAAGCAGATGGATGTCGGTCTCGAACACACCCCAGAACTCGTACGGTTCGCCGCGCACGAACAGCTGCAATGGATAGGTGCGGCTGTGATCCTCGGCATACACTGTGCGCCGCGTCACCGGGTGCCGGCGGCTCTCGAGGCCGTAGACGAAGGGCCACAGATGCACACCGTCATCGCTCAGCCAACGCAAGCGCTGGGGTGGCGCGTGCATGTAGTCGAGATGTTCCGCATCCAGGGAGTACGGCGCTACGACCTCGCAGAGCGCGGCAACACCGTACAGTGCCAGCACCACCCAGCCCGACCACACGGCCAGCCGATGCTTGCGGAACTTCATGCCCATCAGCTGCCACTGCGACGCCGTCTGCAGGGCTGCCGCGTCGACTGCCTCCTCGGGGGTCGTCTCCTGTAGTACGGCAGACATCAGCGGCTGCGGCTCTCGTAGCGGATGCGCGGATCCAGGATCAACAGCAGGATGTCGGAGATCAGCGTGCCGATGACGGTGAGGAAGCTGAGGATCATGACCATGGAACCGGCCAGGTACATGTCCTGGTTCTCCAGGGCCCGCAGCAGCAGCGGACCCACCGTCGGCAGGCCGAGCACCACAGCGACGATGACCGATCCCGAGACGATACCCGGCAGCACCCAGCCCACCGTCGACACCAGCGGATTCAGAGCCACGCGCACGGGGTACTTCAACAACAGCTTCACCGGACTCACACCCTTGGCCCGGGCCGTCATCACGTACTGCTTGGGCAGCTCGTCAAGAAGGTTGCCGCGCATGACGCGGATGAGCCCCGCCGTACCCGCGGTGCCAATGACGATGACGGGGATCCACATGTGCGCCACCAGGTCCGAGAACCGTGCCATGCTCCACGGTGCGTTCTCGTACGCCGGCGAGAACAGCCCGCCGGCGCTGACGCCGAAGACCGAATAGCCGATGTACATGAAGATCAGGGCCAGCAGAAAGTTTGGCGTGGCCAGACCGATGAAGCCCAGCACCGAAAAAGCGTAGTCGCCCCATGAATACTGGCGGACCGCCGAATAGATGCCGATGGGGATCGCCAGAGCCCAGGTGAACAGCAGCGTAAAGATGGAGATCGTCATCGTCAGCAGCAGGCGTTCGCCGATCAGCTCGGCGACGGGACGGTTCCACTCGAAGGAGGTGCCCAGGTCGGGCCACTTGAAGCGTGGCCAGTTGAAGCTGCGACCACCATCCACATCGGGCACCGACAGGTAGGCGCCATCCTCGGCACGGCGGAAGCCGAAGGGCAGCAGGTCGTTCAGCCACTTGCTGTACTGCAGCACGAAGGGCTCGTCGAGGTTGTAGCGCCGCCGCAGTGCCTCCACCTGCTCGAGGCTCACTGTCTCCCCCGTCTCTTCCAGGGCGGTGACATAAGACGTGAGATAGTCGCCCGGCGGCAACTGGATCAGGGCGAAGGAAACCAGAGAGATGACCCACAGGGTGGGCAGCATCCAGAGCACTCGGCGCAGGATGAGGGCGAACATCAGATCTCGGCAACTTCCCCATCATCGATGGCGTAGCACTCCGGCGCTGTCGCCCCGGGCGTCCGCAACGGCCAGCAGGCCACGGCCACGTCGGGCACATTGCGGAAGGAGTTGTTGACGATGAAGATCTGCGGTACGGCGCCGACACCGCCGATGGCCCACAGGTGCTGCCGGTTGATCTCGATGATCTCCTTGAACAGCCGGATCTGCTCCTGCTCGTCCATCGTGCGCTGCAGCTGCCCGAACAGATCCAGGGCC
>DASCMS010000154.1:0-3197 GCA_036011085.1 Candidatus Latescibacterota bacterium | reverse complement strand
GTTCACGATCGTCCCATCGTCCGCCATGTGGACGACTCCATCGCACGTGTGGTATGTGGGAGAGAGCAGATCATGCGACGGGCAAGGGGATATGCACCGTTGCCGATCCACATCAGCCACGATGACGGTGAGGATGGCGGGGCAGTACTCGGTGTCGGCGCTCACCTGAAGAATGCCGTCTCTCTCTCTGCTCCGAGCGGGATTCTCATCGGCCAGCACATAGGGGATCTGGAGACCGAACCGGCTTACACCGCGTTCGAGAACAGCGTCGCCGACCTGACCGCTCTCCACGACCTGCAGCCCCGGGTGGCGGTGTGTGATCTGCACCCCGACTACCTGTCCACGCAATACGCGCACGCCACTGGCCTGCCCGTCATCGAGGTACAGCACCACCACGCCCACGTGCTGTCCTGTATGGCCGACAACGAGCTGCAGCCGCCGGTGCTCGGCGTCTGCTGGGACGGCACCGGCCTGGGTACTGACGATACGGTGTGGGGTGGTGAGTTTCTGACCGTCCATGAGGACGTTTCGACCTTTACCCGCAGGGCTCATCTGCGCAGATTCCCCCTTCCAGGCGGAGACCGGGCCGTGGTTGAGCCCAGACGCGCGGCGCTGGGGGCGCTTTTCGCCGTCCACGGTGAGCGCCTCTTTACAGAAGACACACCTCGGCGGCTGGGATTCGGTGACCAGGAATTGCGAGTTCTCGCCGGCATGTTGCGCGGTGGCGTCAATTCGCCGCTGACATCCAGTGCCGGTCGCCTCTTCGACGCCGTGGCGGCACTGGTGGGGCTGCGACAACGGGTACGGTTCGAGGGGCAGGCGGCGATGGAGCTCGAGTTTGCCGTGACCCATGGCGTTGATGAGCAGTACGGTTTTGACATCGATGAAGCCCGGGACGACGCGGCAGCGATCGACTGGGGATCCGTGCTGAAGGCCATCACGGCCGAGATGGATGATGGCCTCGATGTCGGTATCATCGCGGCGAAGTTTCACAATACCATGGCGGCGATCATCACCGAGGTGGCCTGCCGGGTCGGTCAGGAGTGGGTGCTGCTCACTGGCGGCTGTTTCCAGAACCGCTGTCTCTCGGAGCGCGCCATACTGCGACTCCGGGCGGCAGGCCTCCGTCCGTACCTGCATCAGCGCGTGCCGCCGAACGACGGTGGCATCGCCCTGGGGCAGGTGGTGGCGGCTATGGGGAGATCGAATCGTGTGTCTGGCCGTTCCCGGTGAATTGCTGGGGGTCCTGGATGAGGATCCCCTGCTGCGCAGTGGCCGAGTGAGTTTTTCCGGCGTCGTCAAACAGGTCAGTCTGGCGCTCGTGCCAGAGGCTCGTGCAGGCGACTATGTCACCGTTCACGTAGGCTTCGCCATGAGTGTGCTCGACGAGACCGAAGCGAAACGAACGCTGGAATATCTGCGCGAGTTGGGGGAGGTAGAGTGAAGTTCATCGACGACTACCGCGATGCCGACCGGGCCCGGGAGTTCTCCGAGGCGCTGCAGCGGGTGACGACGCGGCCATGGCGCCTGATGGAGGTCTGCGGCGGCCAGACACACGCCATCGTCAAGTTCGGCATCGATGAACTGCTGCCGGATGGTGTCTCCCTGGTTCACGGTCCCGGGTGCCCGGTGTGCGTCACACCCCTCGAACTGATCGATCGGGCTCTGGCCATCGCCGCCTGCGAAGACGTCATCTTCTGCTCCTTCGGCGACATGCTGCGTGTCCCGGGCAGCGACAGCGACCTGTTCCGGGTCAAGGCCAGGGGCGCCGATGTACGGATGGTCTACTCGCCGCTGGATGCCCTGCAGCTGGCGCGCGACGAGCCTGACCGTCAGGTCGTGTTCTTCGCCGTCGGCTTCGAGACGACGGCACCGGCCAACGCCATGGCCGTCTACCAGGCCAAGGCCGAGGGCCTCGACAACTTCTCTATCCTCGTCTCTCACGTTCTGGTGCCGCCCGCCATCGAGGCGATCCTGTCCTCCCCGGAAAACCAGGTACAGGGATTCCTTGCCGCCGGCCACGTCTGCATGGTGATGGGGTACACCGAATACGAACCGCTGGCCCGTACGTACGATGTGCCCATCGTCGTCACCGGCTTCGAGCCTGTCGACATCCTGCAGGGCATCTATATGTGCGTGCGGCAGCTCGAGGAGGGGCGCAGTGAGGTAGAGAACCAGTATTCGCGTACTGTCAGCCGGGAAGGCAATGCGCAGGCCCTGCGCCTCATCAGCGAGGTCTTCACGGTGGTACCGCGCAAGTGGCGCGGCATCGGCGAGATTCCACGCAGTGGTCTGGGGTTGAGCCCCGACTATGAGGCTTTCGACGCCGAGCGTCGCTTCGATATCAGCCTGCAGAGCGTTGATGAAGCCAGTGACTGCATCAGCGGCCTGATCCTGCAGGGACTGAAGAAGCCGGATGAGTGTCCGGCCTTCGGCTCGCTCTGCAATCCCGAGCATCCTCTCGGCGCCACCATGGTGTCTACAGAGGGTGCCTGTGCCGCCTATCATCGTTACCGTCGTCCGCTGTCGCGGGAGGCCTGACGTGGCCGACGGCGGCGAGTTTACAGTGACCTGTCCCATTCCCATCGCCGACTATCCGGAAGTCCTGCTGGCCCATGGGGGAGGTGGCCGCCTCATGGCGCAGCTCATCGAGGGCATGTTCGTGCCGGCCTTCGACAACCCCCATCTCGATCAGCTGCACGATGGCGCCGTCTTCGACATGGGTGTCGGCAGGCAGGCCTTCGCCACCGACTCCTACGTCGTGCAGCCCCTGTTCTTTCCGGGGGGGGACATCGGCACTCTGGCGGTCAACGGTACCGTCAACGATCTGGCCATGTGTGGTGCCCGACCCCAGTACTTGAGCGTGGGCATGATCCTTGAAGAGGGACTGCCCATGGAGACCCTGTGGCGGGTGGTGACCTCCATGGGGAAAACGGCGGCGGATGCCGGTGTGGCGTTGGTCACTGGCGATACCAAAGTCGTCGACCGGGGCAAGGGAGACGGAGTTTTCATCAACACTGCCGGCGTCGGCACTGTCGCCGACGGTGTCGATATCGGGGCCGGACGGGTATCGGCGGGGGACATGGTGTTGCTCAGTGGCGACATCGGCCGGCACGGCATCGCCATCATGGCCGAACGTCAGGGCCTGGCTTTTGAGACCACGGTGGAGAGCGACTGCGCTTGCCTGGCGGGCGTGG
>DASCMS010000153.1:0-4906 GCA_036011085.1 Candidatus Latescibacterota bacterium | reverse complement strand
ACCTGCAAGGCCCCGCTCATGCTTTGATTCAGCCCGGCTATTCTTGTGAGGTGGCTCTTGGGTACGAGCATCGTCGTCGAGGCGACGATGGCCGGTCCGTGAAAGGTGCCCCCCACGGCCCGAGCGACGATGACCAGGTAGACGTGCCATATCTGCATCGAACCCGTCCAGAACAGATAGGCCAGGCAGAGCGACACGAGCGCGATGAAAGTATCCGCGGCGATGATCGTCAGACGTCGATTCCAGCGATCGACGCAGGCTCCGGCGACCGGCCCCAACACGACCTGAGGGACGATGATCCCCAGTGTTGCCGTGGCGAGAACTTGCGCCGATCCCGTCGTCTCCGTCAGCCACCAGACCAGGGCGAATCCACCGGCGCGGCTGCCGATCCATGAGAGTTGCTGTCCGATCCAGATCGAGAAGAATCGGGGTTTCCAGCTGCCTTCAGGGGTCAGAGATTGTCTGGGCACGGACGGCTCTATCGTGGTGTATGACAGTCCTGGCGTGAGGTCCTGTACCTACTCCTCTTCCTCCATGAAGTAGTAGCACACCAGGTGCATCAGGATCGTGTGTACGTCCTCCACCCGGCCCATGTGATGGCTGTCAGCGACGATCGCCAGATCGGCGGCGTCGGCCAGCTTGCCGCCGCCGAAGCCGGTCCAGCCGATGACCTCCATGCCGATCTGTCTGGCGGCGGCCACCGCTGCCAGGATATTCGGACTGTTGCCCGAGCCGGAGATGGCCAGCAGCACATCGCCCGACTGTCCGAGATTCTTCAGTTGCTCTGCAAAGATGACATCATAGCTGACATCGTTGGCCAGGGCCGTGATCCACGGGATATTGTCGGTCAGTGCAATGACGCGAAACCGCGGGCCCTGTCGGCCGTAGCTGGCCCCCTTGCCCAGATCGTTGGCCAGGTGACTCGCCGTGGCGGCGCTGCCGCCATTGCCGCAGAGGAACAGCTGTCCTCCACGCTCGCGCACCGCAGCCACCATGTCGCGAGCCGCCTTGATCCGGGCCGGGTCGAGGGCGTCGAGAGTGTTCTTGAGGTCTGTCAGATACTGCTGTATGTGCTGCATGTCGCTCCACGTTTGGGTTTCTGCTGTCTCAGATGTTGATCGCTTCACCAAAGGCGGCTGCCGCCGCCTCCATCACCCCCTCTGACAGGGTGGGGTGGGCATGTACGGTATGCGCCAGCTCTTCCCATGTCGCCTCCAGAGTAATGGCGAGACCGATCTCGCCGATCAGCTCCGTCGCCTCGGGGCCGACGATGGTGGCGCCGAGAAGTTCGCCGTAGCGCGCCCCGAAGATGAGCTTGAAGAGACCGCCTGCCTCGCTGTCTCCCGAGGCACGTGCCCGACCGCTGGCCGCCAGGGGAAAGCGTCCCACCTTGACCTCGATCCCCTGTGCTTTGGCCGCGGCCTCGGTGAGACCGACGCTGGCCACCTGGGGATGGCTGTAGGTACAGGCCGGCACGTTGCCCACATCGATGGGTTGCGTACGCCGGCCCGCCATGAACTCCACTGCGGCCACGCCTTCGGCGGCGGCGGCATGGGCCAGCTGTGGAACCCCGATGAGGTCGCCGATGGCGTAGACATCCCGGGCCTTCGTCGCATACCTGTCATCCACCGGCAGGCAACCCCGTTCGGGGCGCAATCCGAGCGCCTCGAGACCGAGATTCTCCGTATTGGCGCTGACACCCACTGCCATCAACACCCTCTCGGCGCGCACTTCAGCAGCACCTTCCAGCCCCTCATATTGCACGGTGGCCGTCCTGCGCCGCGTGCCACCGCCATCGACACCGGTGACTCGAACCTCTGTGTGGACAACGATGCCGTCGTTCTGCAGGGACGTCGTCAGGATTCTGGCAGCCTCGGGATCCTCCCGCGGCAGCACCTGGTCTTCTGACTCCAGCAACGTGACCTTCGTACCGAAGGCGCTGTAGAACGAGGCGAACTCCACGCCGATGGCGCCGGCGCCGATGATGGCCAGGCTCTGCGGCCGGGACGCCAGGGTCATCGCCTCCCGACTGCTGATCACGCGCTCCCCGTCGATCTCGATGCCCGGCAGGCTGCGGGGTCGTCCACCGGTAGCCAGCAGCACGTACCGCGGGTTCAGTGCCAGCGATTTCCCCCCTGTGGCAGGCGTGACCTCCACGCCTCGCGCCGGCGTCAATCGGCCCCGACCGTGGATGACGGTGACTCGATTCTTCCGCATCAGGCCGGCAACTCCGGCCGCCAGCTCGGCCGCGGTCCGCCGACTGCGTTCGATGACGGCGTCCCAGTCGTAGCCGACCTCGCCATCCACACGCAGTCCAAAGTCGCCGGCACGCTGCAACAGTCGCAAGACCTCCGCCTGACGCAACAGTGCCTTTGTCGGGATACAACCCCAGTTGAGGCACACGCCACCAAGCCGCTCTTGTGCCTCGACGAGGGTGACGCGCAGACCCAGCCGGGAGGCGCGAATCGCCGCAGAATACCCGCCAGGCCCCCCGCCGACGACGACAAGGTCTACCGAATCTTCGCTTGTCTTGCTCAACTGACCACCATCTTTGACGGGAAATGTCGAAACTGTATAATGTTACTCTCTCTCCCCACAATCAACACCAGTCTCCCCGACTGTGAGCCCTCAGTGACAGCGCCAGCAAACGACGGAACCGATCAGGCTCTCGTCATCTTCAGCGATGGTGCCTGCTCAGGCAATCCCGGCCCGGGAGGCTGGGCCACGCGCATGCGATATGCTGACGGCAGGGTGCGCGAACTCGGCGGTGCCGTGGCCGACACGACGAACAACCGCATGGAAATCCTCTCCGCCATGGAGGGCATCAAGGCAGCCGTCGCCGACGGCTACGATGGCCCCATCGTCATGGTCACCGACAGTGAGTACCTGCGCAAGGGGATCACCGAGTGGATCCACAACTGGAAACGTCGCGGCTGGGTGACTGCCGCCAAGAAACCGGTCCTCAACCAGGACCTGTGGCGTGAGCTCGACGCGATCAACAGCCGCTCCATCGAGTGGCGCTACACGAAGGGCCACGCCGGCGACCCCGACAACGAGCGTTGCGATGAGCTGGCCCACGGCTTTTCGCAGGGACAGGACATGGAGCTGCTATAGATAGTCACGCAGCCAGTAGACGAAGATACCCACGTACTCCTTGAAAGCGCGGCTCGAGGCCTGCAGGGCGTCGACGTCGGGCATCAGCCGCATGGGAGAGAACGGTCTGTCGACGACGACGAAATCGGTCGGTGCGGCGATGACGTCGATTCCCTGCCGTTCGAACACGCCCACGCCACGGCGCATGTGCGAGGCCGAAGTCACCAGAAGCACTCGCTGCCAGCCTCGCTCGCGTAGCCGCTGGGCGACAAACAGGGCGTTCTCGTGAGTGTTGCGCGACCTGGTCTCCAGCAACATCTGATCGGCGCTGACCCCGTACTCCGTTGCCAGCGCCGCCATTCGTTCCGCCTCGGACATGTTGGAACCCGCCAGATAACTGATGACTCCGCCGGTGAGTACGAGAGCCTGAGCCCGGCCGGCACGCAACAGACGCAGGCCGTGGAGCAGGCGGTCGAAGGCGTCACCCACTTCCACCCGCAGGCGCGGCGGCAGTGGCGCCGCCGTCATGCCTCCGAGCACGACGATGGCGTCGACCACGGGATAGCTGTCCACCGGCGCCGGCGCATAGTCGTTTTCCAACGATCCGAGCAGCGCCTCACCCACGAGCGGATTGCTGAAACACAAGGCGACCACGACCCCGGCCAGCACACATCTCTGCCCCAGCCATGCTTTGCCCCTGATATGCAGCGCGATCCCCACGACCCACAGGGTAGCCGCCACTCCCAGGGGATAGACGAGGGGCGCCAGCAGTTTTGACAGGAAGATGAACACGTCGATGTTGAATATAGGGCTGCACGGCTTACCTTGACCGCAGTCTATTCGTCTGACCTTTCTCTCTCGGGAGTCCACCCATGCGCCGACCGCTGCTCCTTCTCCCCCTTCTGCTCATTGCCTGCGCCGCCAGCACGCTGCTGGCCCAGGAGCAACCCTCACAGCGCGTGCAGGAGCGTCCTGCCGAGGTTCCCGAGACCATCATCGCTCGCGCTGCCTCCCCCATCGTCATCGACGGTCGCGGCAACGATACGGCCTGGGATGCCGCCGAGAAGATCAGTTTCATATTCCCTTGGAATGACGTGGCGAAGGAGTCTCCCCAGTCGACGGTGGTGCGAATGCTCTACGACGACGAGGCCCTGTACCTGCTGTACGAATGCATCGACCCGTACATCGATGCTGAGGTGACCGAGAAGGATGGTCCCGTGTGGGAAGAGGACGCCGTCGAGATCTTTGTCACACCGAACCCCGAAGACATCACTGCCTATTTCGGTTACGAGATGAACGCCAACGGCACCTTCCTCGACTACATGGCTTTCAAGGGAGGCGAGCAGGGCACCGAGAATATCCACTTCGAATGGGAGAGCGAGAGCGTACGACTGAAGACGACGCTGGACGGCACGATGAACGACCACACCGATGTGGATCGGGGTTGGGTGTTGGAGATGGTGATCCCCATGGAGAACTTCCGGCATCTTGGCGGACGCGTCCCACCGCAGCCGGGAGACATGTGGCGCCTGAACCTGAACCGCACGAAGGGTGACAAGGGCCAGTTCAGCATGTGGTCGGACACCGGGGCAGCGAAGGCCTCCTTCCACCACTCAGCTTACTTCGGCAAGGCCTGGTTCTCACATAAGGCGGAATAAGTTCGACTGCGGACGGGGCGCTACTCTGGTCCGAACAGCAGCTCCCGTTCTGCCTCTGCCTGTTGTCGCCTCGCCGCCGGGGCCTGCGCGTCGTCGGCGCCCATGGCCTTGTAGAACTGTTCGCCATATTCCCGCGTCTTCACCACTACCGGCAT
>DASCMS010000152.1:0-12154 GCA_036011085.1 Candidatus Latescibacterota bacterium | reverse complement strand
CAGGATCTCCTGCGCCTTGCGGGGTCCCACGGCCCGCTCGAGGACATCGCGAGCGAAATCAGCGCCGCCCTGGGTGATCCACTTCCCTGCCAGCATGTGCTGCTCGAAATCCTCCAGGACCCTGTCCATCAGCTCCGGCGTCACGTTCTTGAGCGCCGCGATGGCCTGGGTGATCTCCTCGATCTCATAGTCCGAGAGGAACTTCATGACCTGCCCGGAGGCATCCTGGCCGAGAGCGACCATGAGGATGGCCACCTTGTGGAGGGTCGGCAGTCCCTCTTCCTCCGCCTTGTCGGCGGCGGGCTCCTGCTGTGTCTCGTACTGCGACATGGTCACCTCGAGAGGGGAGGAACTCGGGCTTCTCTCTCCTCATCGGCCGCTGCCCGACTTCCTTTGGGTTTTTATCATGCCCGAGAGCAATGATCTATACTTGCCCGCCGACACCGCCTCACTTCGACAACTCCCTACTTCACGCAGGAGCTCCAAATGGCCGATGCGCCACGACGCCTCGTCGATCCCTACGCCCTGTCAGACAGCGACGGGTACTTCTGGGTAAAGGGCAATCTTCACTGCCACACGACCAATTCCGACGGCCGTGTGGCCCCCCAACAGCGTCTTGATCAGTACGTCGCCCAGGGGTATGACTTCCTCTGTCTGTCCGACCACCGCAAGATCACCCGGGTCGACTCCGTCAATGTTCCCGCCGACTTCGTCCTCATCCAGGGCGCCGAGCTGCACCCGGACAACCCCTTTGGCGGTCAGGTCCACCACTTCGTCTGTCTCAACATCCACGAAGATCTGGCCTGCGGCAGCATGCCGCCGCAGCACGTGATCGACAAGGTCAACGAGCAGGGCGGCCAGGTCTGGCTCGCCCACCCGCACTGGAGCTCGGTCAACATCCTCCGCGACACCCTGCCCCTGAAGGGCCTGAGCGGCATCGAGGTCTTCAACAGCACCTGCCGCTTCATGGCCCGCGGCGAGAGTGCAGTCCACTGGGACGACTGGATGTTGCTGGAGGACCGGGTCTACCCCTGCCTGGCCAACGACGACACCCACGGCGCCCCCGAGGACAGCCGCGACACCTATGAGTCCTGGACCATGGCCCGGGTGAAGGAACGCACCCCCGAGGCAGTCCTGGAAGCCCTGGCCACGGGGGCCAGCTACGGCAGTACGGGACCCGAGATCCACTCCATCGAGGTCACCCGCGACGACGGCGCCGTCGAGGTGAGCGTCAAGTGCAGCGAGGCGAGGCGCATCCACGCCGTGCAGGATGCCTATGGCACAGAGTACCGTGAAGACGGAGGGCTGTTCACGGAGGCCACGTTCGGACTTCGCAAGGGCGCCAGGTGGGTACGTCTGGAGATCATCGGCCCCGAGGGGGACAAGGCCTGGTCGAATCCGATTGACCTGCGCGACTGAGCCGGCCATCGCAACACTCATGAGTCAGCGGCAACCTTCCCGGGTCGCCATTATCGATCTGGGGTCGAATACGGCACGCCTCGTCGTCATGGGCGCCATCCCGGGCGTCTCCTACCGCCTGGAGGATGAGATCCGTGAGGTCGTCCGTCTGCGCCAGGGCATGACGGTCGCCGGTCTGAGCGACGAGGCCGTTGAGAGAGCTCTGTCGACGATGCGGCTGTTCAAACGCTTCTGTGACAGCGCCGGCTGCGACGTGATCCTGCCGACGGCGACGAGCGCGGTGCGTGACGCGGTCAATGGTGCCGCCTTCGCCGAGCGCCTGCGGGACGAGCTGGGATTGGAATTGCGCATTCTCGACGGCGAACGAGAGGCGTACTACGGCGTCATAGGGGCCCTCAATGAGGTCGGTCTGCGCGACGGGTGTGTCCTCGATGTCGGTGGCGGCAGCGCCCAGGTCTCAGAAGTGCGGCAGGGCCGCTACGTGCGGGGTGAGTCCCGAACGCTGGGCGCCCTGGCCCTGACCGAACGCTTCGTCCACCATGACCCGCCCACGGGCAGGGATCTCAAAGCCCTGCGGGCCGAGATCGAAGCTCAGCTGTCGACGATCCCGAATTTGGCCGACATTCGCGGCACCCGGCTGGTAGGGCTTGGTGGAACCATCCGCAACCTGGCCAAGATCGAAAGCGAGCGCCAGAACAGCCCGCTGAACACGCTGCATGGGTTCGTGTTGACGCGGCACTCCATCGAGTCGTCGGTGACTCTGTTCCGCGAGCAGCCCCTGGCGCGGCGGCAAAAGATCCCCGGTCTCAGCGAAGACCGGGGTGACATCATCCTCGCCGGCGCGCTGACGGTTCTCGGCGTGCTCGAGCGCCTCGACGTGGACGAACTGACGATCTCGACTGCCGGTCTGCGCGAGGGGGTGTTCTTCGAGTATTTCTGGGACCACCTGCCCTGCCCGGTGACCCCTGACGTGCGCCGCTTCAGCGTGCTGAACGTGGCGCGTAACTATCGCTACGACGAAGCACACACGGGCCACGTGCGCTTCCTCGCCGGCAGGCTCTTTGAGCAACTGCAGCCCCTTCACGATGGCGGCCCCGCCGAACGCGAACTGCTCGACGCCGCTGCCCTGTTGCACGACGTGGCACCGTCATCGCCTACGACGGCCACCACCGCCACTCGCAGACCCTGATCCAGTACAACGGCTTGGCGGGCTTCAGCCGCCGCGAGATCGCTCTCATCGCCCTGCTCACCCGGTTTCATCGCAAGGGCACTCCCCAGCGCGACGGCTACGAGTCATTGCTCTCCAGAAAGGACGAAAAGCTGCTGGTCGAGCTCGCCGCCATCCTGCGGTTGGCCGAATTTCTCGAGCGTGGCCGCAGCGCCGCCGTGGATGACATCGTCGTCAACTGGGACGACGACTTCCTACGCCTCACGCTGATCGCCGATGAGCACCCTGCCGTCGAGATCTGGCAGACCGAACGCAACGCTCTACCCCTGCTCGAGAGGGCCTTCGGTCGCCCGGCGTCGCTCGACACGTTGGCCGCCCCTCCCGGCGAAGTCTGACGTCCCGACCCCTCTTCCCCGATTCGGGGCCGAGGCGTTTCTTATAGGGTTCGATGCCCTTCTTCGCCCACCCGTCGAAAACAGGACCATGTCAGAAGCCGAAAAGATCATCTACTCGATGTATCAGGTTTCCAAGATGTACAACCGGAAGCCCGTCCTCAAGGACATCTCCCTCTCGTACTTCTACGGCGCCAAGATCGGCGTCCTCGGGCTCAACGGCTCCGGCAAGAGCACCCTGCTGCGCATCCTGGCCGGTGTCGATCAGGAGTTCGAAGGCGAGACCCACGTCACACCGGGCCATACCATCGGCTATCTGGAACAGGAGCCCCACCTGGAGGCGGGCAAGACGGTGCGCCAGTGCGTCGAGGAAGGCATGCAGGATCTCGTCGACCTGATAAAGGAATACGAGTCGGTGAACGAGAAGTTCGCCGAACCCATGTCTGACGACGAGATGAACGACCTGCTGGCGAAGCAGGCGGAGCTGTCGGACAAGATCGAAGCCGCCGGCGCCTGGGATCTCGACAGCCGCCTGGAACAGGCCATGGACGCCCTCCGCTGCCCTCCCGAGGACACGCTGGTGGATATCATCTCCGGCGGCGAACGGCGGCGTGTGGCCCTGTGCCGTCTGTTGCTGAAGAAGCCCGACATCCTCCTGCTGGACGAACCGACCAACCACCTCGACGCCGAGTCCGTGGCCTGGCTCGAACATCACCTGAAGTCCTATGAGGGGACAGTCATCGCCGTCACCCACGATCGCTACTTCCTCGACAACGTCGCCGGCTGGATTCTCGAACTCGATCGCGGCGAGGGCATCCCGTGGAAGGGAAACTACTCGTCGTGGCTCGAGCAGAAGCAGGATCGCCTCGGCCGCGAACAGCGCACTGAAAGCGACCGCCAGCGCACCCTCCAGCGCGAGCTCGAGTGGGTGCGGATGACACCGAGCGCCCGCAACAGCCGCAACAAGGCCCGCGTGCGAGCCTACGAGGACCTGCTCAACCAGGATCGCGCCGAGCAGGATAAGGATCTGGAAATCTACATTCCCCCGGGACCTCGTCTGGGAGATGTCGTCATCGAGGCCAGGAGTGTCGGCAAAGGCTTCGAGGACAGGCTCCTCGTGGAGGACATGACCTTCGCCCTGCCGGCGGGTGGCATCGTCGGAGTCATCGGTCCGAACGGCGCCGGCAAGACCACCCTGTTCCGCATGGTCACCGGCCAGGAGGCCCCCGACAGCGGCGAAATCAACGTCGGTGACACTGTGCAGCTGGGATACGTCGACCAGAGCCGGGACGACCTGGCGGCGGACAAGACGGTGTACGAGGTCATCTCGCAGGGCCACGACGAGATCGCGCTCGGCGACCGTCGGGTGAATGCCCGCGCCTACGTGGGACGCTTCAACTTCGGCGGTGGCGACCAGCAGAAGCTGGTCAGCGACCTGTCAGGAGGCGAGCGCAACCGGGTGCACCTGGCCAAGATTCTCAAGGAAGGCGCCAACGTGCTCCTCCTCGACGAGCCGACGAATGATCTTGATGTCAATACGTTGCGCGCCCTCGAAGAGGCCCTCGCCCGCTTCGCCGGCTGTGCCGTCATCATCAGTCACGATCGCTGGTTCCTCGACCGTGTCGCCACCCACATCCTCGCCTTCGAGGGGGACAGCAAGGTCGTCTGGTACGAGGGCAACTGGACCGACTATGACGAGGACCGCCGCCGGCGCCTGGGGGATGCCGCCGATCAGCCCCATCGGATCAAGTACCGACAGTTGACACGGTAAGTGAGGATCGCCTGTGACGTATCTGAAGCAGAGCCATATCCGCATCGACACGCCCATGGCACCGCCGGCGTGGGCGCTGATGCAATGGGAGTTGATCCGGACCCAGGAACGCGCCTGCCATGACTTCTTCGAACGCTATTTCGACGAGCGTGGCTACCTGGAGTGTATCCCCCGCTGGGGCGGCAACGACGGGCCCGACGATGCCATCGAGAATCTCGTGGGCTGGCCCGTGCTCTACCTTCTGGGCGGAGCCGACGATCTGCGCGCCATGTGCGAACTTGGCTGGGAAGGACACCTGAAGCAGTACACCGAAGCGCGAACGACCGAAGTCCCCTTCGCCCTTGACGGCATGTACTACCGCGAGTTTCCGGTCATGTTCGACTGGGTCCACAACGGCGAGGGGTTGACGACGTTCAACCTGCACGGCCTGATGGACCCGACGGCGCGCGATTTCGACAAGCGCGTGCGACGGTATGCCGGCTTTTATATGGGGGACGACCCGCAGTCTCCCAACTACGACAAGCAGCACAGAATCATCCGCAGCCTGTTCAACGGCAGCCGCGGTCCCATGCTGCGCAAGGCGACGCCCCTGGACTGGGCCGGCGACCCTCTGGAAGACGTGGAGGAGCGCTACAACGCTCTCCACGGCGAGCGCAACTTCGAGGAGATGCTGGCCCATTTCGAGGACTACACCGACGTCGTCGGTGACCACCCGTCCAACATGGTGGCCACCACCCTCGGGCTCAACGCCTACGCCCTCACCGGCGAGAAAGCGTTCCGTGACTGGGTGCTGGAGTACGTGGAAGCCTGGCGCCAGCGGACGATCGACAACGACGGCATCATCCCCACCAACATCGGCCTCGACGGGACCGTTGGCGGCGAGTGCGACGGCAAATGGTACGGCGGCTGCTATGGCTGGGCCTTTACCGTAACGGTACCGCAGACGGGAGGACTCTCCAGCCGCAACACGCACTACCTGGGGATCGCTGGGTTCGGTAACGCCCTGCTGTTCACCGGAGATCAACGCTTCGTCGACGTCTGGCGCCAGCAGATCGACACGATCAACAGCAACACCAAGGTCGTTGACGGCCAACAGATGTACCCGCACATGTTCGGTGACGACGGCTGGTACGACTTCTCCACCTCGCCGTACTCCGCCGGCGCTCTGGACGTGTACTACTGGTCCATGGCGCGTCAGGACCTGCAGCGCCTCGATGCCGAAACGGGCTGGATCGGCTTTCTCGAAGGCAATGCCCCCGACTATCCCGTGGCGGCCCTGCAGCGGGACTTCGGCCGCGTGCGTTCGCAGATGGAAAAGGTGCGCCACGATCCGACGACACCGGATACGCGCCTCTCGGACAATCCCAACCCGCTGAATCCGGCCACCATCGGTTCTCTCGTGGAGCTCATGCTGGGAGGCATGACGCCCAGGCACGGCTGCCCGCTGCACTGTCGTCTGCGCTACTTCGATCCGGCCCGGCAGCGCCCCGGCATGCCCGACGGTGTCGGCGCTCTGGTAGAGAAGCTGGAAGCGGATTCGACGACGGTTACCCTGGTGAACACCGATCAGGTATCGTCACGACAGGTCGTCGTGCAGGGGGGTGCCTACGCCGAGCATCACTTCGGTACGGTCAGGATCGGCGACGAGGCGTTTGAGGTGGACGCCACCTCCTTCGCCGTCGAGCTGGCTCCCGGCGCCGGCGCCACACTCAGGATCGACACGCAGCGCTACGCCACTCAGCCAACCTTCGCCTTTCCCTGGGATCGCCGGTCTTAGGACCCACCTGACCATGCGTCTTGGAGGTCCACTCTTCGAGCGGTGTGGCACCCCCGCAGAATGGGTGGCTGCAGTGCAGACCAAAGGCTACCGCGCCGCGTTCTGCCCCGTCGGCCTCGACGCC
Source organism: Candidatus Latescibacterota bacterium (assembly GCA_036011085.1). Lineage (GTDB taxonomy): Bacteria > Latescibacterota > UBA2968 > UBA8231 > UBA8231 > UBA8231. The sequence continues at coordinate 5,503 of DASCMS010000152.1, read as the reverse complement.
GGGGCCGACGTGATTGCCGCTTATCGTCGGGCCGCGGCCGACGCCGATATCGTCATCGCCGAAGTGGGCGCCTGGAGCAATCCCCTCAGCCCTGATCCACGGGTCCGCGAGGAGGCGATGGAAAAGTGCCGCCGGAGCCTGGCCCTGGCCGACACCATCGGCGCCCGGTGTTGCGTCAATATCGCCGGCTCGCGTGGCGACAAGTGGGACGGCCCCCACGCCGACGATCTCAGCGAGGCGACCTTTATCCTGATCGTCGAAACCGTCCAGCAGATCATCGATGCCGTGCAGCCGCAGACGACCAGTTATGCCCTCGAGGCCATGCCCTGGATGTTTCCCGATTCTGCGGAGTCCTACCTGCGGCTGCTCGAGGCCATCGACCGTCCGCGCAACGCCGTTCACCTCGATCCGGTGAACCTCATCAACAGCCCGCGTCGCTACTTTGCCAATGGCGATCTGATCCGCGACTGCTTCGCCCGCCTCGGTCCCTACATCCGGTCCTGTCACGCCAAGGACACTCTTCTGCGAGATCACCTCACCGTCCATCTCGACGAAGTCCGTCCCGGCACGGGTGCTCTTGACTATCGAGTCTTGTTGACCGAACTGGACAAACTGGATCCGGACACGCCGCTGATGCTCGAACACCTTCCTGACGAGGCCGAATACGAGGCGGCCGCCTCCCACCTGCGCGGCGTGGCCTGCCAGATCGGCTGTTCCCTGTGAGGCACCCGTGTGGGCTCAGATATACTCGAGGATGACCTTGCCCGACTCGCCCGCCGCGAAGGTCTCGAAAGCGACCGGTGCGTCCGTGAACGGGAAGCGATGTGTGATCATGTCGGTGACAGCCAGCCCGTCCCGGTAGAACCCGAGCATCCGGGGAATCTCGCAGAAGTGGTAGTACCAGCCACCGACGGCGGTGATGTCGCGACGGATGAAGTGGCCGCTCGGTGACAGCGGCACAGGTCCCTGCTCACCATTGAAGACGACGATGCCACCTGTCCGCACGGCGTCGAAGCAGGCCAGGGCCGACGCCTCGCGCCCGGCGGCCTCGATACAGACGTCCGCACCCAGGCCATCGGTGACATCACGAACGGCCTCCGCAACATCTGCCTGCGACCCATCGATGACGTGGTCCGCACCCAGGCGTCGGGCGATCGTGAGACGCGCCGCGGTGATGTCGACAGCGATGACCCGACGACCGAGGTGAGCCTGCAGCAGTACGTTTCCCAGGCCGATCGGACCAACGCCGGAGACGGCGACGGTCTTGATGTCGGATGAAAGGATCCTCGCTGACGTGTGGGTGGGGACACCGAGCCCGTCCCCGGTGAGCAGGACGGCGGCATCCCACGGGACTTCATCGGGCAGCGGATAGCAGGCATTGGCGCCTGCGATAAAACGTTCGGCATGCATGCTGCCGTAGTAGCGATGGTCGCAACACCAGGTGTAGCGTCCCTCTCGGCACTCCTCGCAGCGTCCGCAGCCGGCGATGGCACTGGCCCCGACGCGGGTGCCGAGGTCCAGACCTTCGACACCTTCGCCGAGGGCGACGACGGTGCCGACCGCTTCGTGGCCGCTGTTGCCCTGGGGCAGTCCCTCGCCACGATAGCCCTTCAACTCGCTGCCACACAGGGCCGATACGGCGGTCTCGACAGTGACCTCGCCTGGACCCGGGACAGGTTCGGTGACGTCGATGATCGTTGTCTGGCAGTTGCCGTCGTGTCTGACGCAGCGCATTGGATCTCCTTCACATATCGGTGGAACGGGCGCTGTCATGCTCCGACAGCACCTCTTCGGCCAGTTGTTCTGTCGACCGCGTGCCATCCAGCACTTTGTGGGCACACTCCCGGTACACCGGCGTGCGCTGTGCCAGCATCTGCTCCACCTCACTCAGACCACCCGAACTCAGGTTGGGCCGCGTCTCTTCGCTGCCTGGATCCGACCGGATCCGCTCCCACAGTACATCAGGCGGCAACTCGAGGTAGAACAGCAGACTGTTGCGCCGGGCATGGTCCTGGTTCTGTGATCGCATCAGCGAACCTGCGCCGAAAGCGATGACACACTCCTTCTCCGCACACATGGCCTCTACTACCTGGCTCTCCACATCACGGTAGACCGCATCACCCTCTTCCTCGTACAGAGCCTTGATCGTCTGGCCCGAGTGCTGTTCGATGCCACGGTCGATATCAAGAAAGCGCCAACCCAGTCGGCTGGACACGAGCTGCCCCAGCGTGGACTTGCCCGCCGCGCGGTAGCCGATGAGACCGATGTTCATCTTCCTAATACCCGAGGCGCCGCAGGTACGCCCGGTTGATCCGCATGCTCTCCACAGGATCCCTCGTCCCTCCGGAGACTGTCACCACCCAGCCGCCGAAGCCCACCTCTTCCAGGCTGCGCAGAAACTCGCCGTAGTCCGTCATGGGTCCGTCCCCCAGATCCCCCGCCGTGTTCTGGCGGGTCAGACCATCGTGCAGGTGGACGTAGGCGATGCGGGCGGCGTGGTCGCGCGCCGCCTGCGCCGGGTCGAATCCCCAGAGTACGACGTGGGCCATGTCCAGACACAGCCGGCTGCGGCTCAGCCGCGGCATGAACCGGTCCCACTCCGACTCGCTGTCGACGAAGTGGTTCACGTGGGGATGCCAGGCAACGGTCACTCCGAGACGGTCGCCGTGGGCGGCCAGATCCTCGTACACGGCGGCGACGCGATCGAGATCCCCGTCACTCGACGGCTGGTTGTCGCCGTGTCCGGGACCCTTCGTCATGTAGAGACCAACCCCGCAGTCGGCGGCAAACTCGATACGCCGCTTGCACATCTGCTGGGCCCGTGAATCCAGCTTCCCATCGACGTTCGGTCCGCTGACGGCGGCGATTTCGATCCCGGCGTCGGCGCAGACTCGCTGGATCCGTGCCGGAGTACCCAGTTCGTCGAGGGATTCCCGCGTCTCCCAACCTTCCCAGCCGTTTTCGGCAAGGTGCCCCAGGTTGCCCTCGAGATTCCGACCGCGCCAGGGCAGGCTGCTATAGGCCAAGCGCAGCGTCACGCGGACCTCTCCGCCTCGACCGTCACCACCAGCTCCTCCAGGTAGGGCTCGCCACCGGTTCGCGCTTCTCCCAGCTCTGTCAGGGTCACACCCAGCTCGTTGTCCCCGGAGAATTCGGGACAGTCCTGCAGGTCGATCTCGTACCAGACGGCGGGCAGCTCGGCGTCATCTTCTACCGTGCTGCGGACGAATGCCGGCAACAGATAGGTTCCGTTGACGTCGAAGGCAAAGATATCCGCTGGGGTCGAAGCCAGCAGGCGCCAGCGCAGTACACCGATCAGCTCGTCACCGCGGCAGCCATCGGCCATGCTGAAACGGAAGGGCTGACGAAACCCGATCGATCTCTGTGGAAAGCGGACGATCTGCACCGGCCACCCCGTGGGCCCTGCCATCAGCTCGTTCACCGGATAGTTGCGCACCGGCAGGGCCTCCCGCTTATAGAGTGGCACGAAGTGATAGGTGCGTCGACCGGACCACACCGACTCCGGAGTGCTCACTGCTTCGATCCAGTCGATCATGTCCTGCTGAAACCTGGCACGATCCGGTCCCGTAGCCCCGGCCTTGTGACCGTCCCCCATGTTGCAGCAGATGTTCCACAGGCCGATGCCGTCGGCGCCGAAGCCGTAGATGTTGGCTGCCGCACCGCGCGCTTCGTCCGGCGTCAGAACCATGCCACCGTACCCGGGGTTGTTCTTGTACGCCGTCGTCGTGCGACCGCGCATGTGAGGTCTCCCACCCCAGGCGCCCCCCATCATATTGCCCATGCGGACATGATGGGTGCAGTCGCTGTCACGACAGAACTCGGTGAACTCGGCCACCGGCAGCTGTGGATTGGTACAGTTGAAATCACACTGGATGAGGAAGTCCACCCATCCGGCTGCCACCCACGCGTTCGGCTCCAGTCCGGCCAGCAGATTCAGATGGAGCGATTCCAGCACCTGTGCGCCGAGGACGAAACGCCGACGTCCGCGTGTCTGAGACACATCGTCCAGCATCTGGCGCACCTGGCCGACGAACTGCGTCATCACCCTGGCTCTGGCGGGCGCCTCGTCGCGGGCGAAGAACTTGGCCCAGCGGGTGAAATCGAGCTCGATGCCGTCGATGTCGTAGCCCTCGGCCAGCTCGCGCAGAATTGCCAGTCGATGGGCGCGCACCTCCGGGATCGAGTAGTCCAGAGCCCGCTCCGGGATGCCGTCGGCGCGGCGGATCACCCACTCGGGATGATCGATGGCGATCTGCGGAATCTGCGGGTCTGACGGATCCAGGTACAGACCGTGGGTGTCGTTCATACGTACGCCGGCAATCAGTTCGACCCCGTGATCCCGTGCCCGCCCCGCCACGACATGGAGCACGTCGGTACCCCCCACATGCAGTTCCTCGATCGCCGCCGCCGCCCTGTTCGGCGACTCGTCGAAACGGACACCGTAGACCTCCCCGGCGACGCTCTGATGCATACACACATCCGGAAAGGCGATACACCAGACGTAGGTATCGACGGCGAGGCGGGACAGCGGTTTGTCGACCCAGGCCCGCAGGTCCTCCGCTGCGTGGCCTGGACGTGTCTCGCCAACACCCTGGCTGTCGTCGTTGTAGATCAGTCGGCGCACACTAGAACCTGAGACTCAACTCCGCGTTGTACACGCGGCGGCCCAGGCCGCGCGGCAACAGGGCCACCGAGCCGTCGGGCGCCGGCAGCTGCCGGTAGCCTACGGCATTGAACTCGTCGAAGAGATTGGCCACCTCTTCCCGAATCTCCCACTCCAGGCCACCGGTGCGGAAGGCCTGGGTCATGCCGATGTCGAAGCGGATGTAGGCGTCGTCGCGTTGGGAATGACGCTCTCCTGCCAGCAGACCAGTGATGGTTCCCTCTTCATTCATGACCGGGACCTGCGGCGTGAACGGAAACCCCGAGCCGAAGAGCAGGCGGATGTGGAACCGCGACGCCTACAGCCAACCCAGGCGCAGATCCATGCGATCCTCCAGGTACGCCGTGGCCGTGTGTCGTTGATCGGTGGCCGTCGGCAGCCACCCGCCAGCATCGGTGTCCAGATTCTCCTCCGCCCACAGGAAGCTGTAGCTCACACTGCCCACGGCGCGTCCCACCTGACCCCGCACCTGCGTCTCTGCCCCCCAGGTGCGGGTACGACTGTCGGTGCCGGGCGCATAACGCAGTTCCACGTCATCTACGGTGAAGGAGATGCGGTCCCAGCCGCGCCGGTAATAGGCCGAGCCGCGCCAGCGCCAGCGCTCCGCCTGCCGCTCGGCCTCGAAGTTGACGTCCGCCCCCTTCTGGGCGGCCGGCTCGGCGCCGTCGGTGTTCAGCAGTTCCTTGTACAGGGGGGGTTGGGCCGCCAGACCCGCCGCCAGTGCCAAGCGCCACTCGCCCACGCTTCGCGTCAGGCGCAGCTTCGGCAGCCACAGCAGCTCGTCGGGGCCATCGAATCGTACTGCTCTCAGTTCGGCGG
>DASCMS010000151.1:0-5449 GCA_036011085.1 Candidatus Latescibacterota bacterium | reverse complement strand
GATCTGCGCGCCGAGTACGTGTTGAACCGGCGTTTCAGACGCTTCCCCAACCAGAACTTCGAAGACCTGGACATCGTCACGGAGCGAGCCGAGGCCGCCTACGTCACCGCCTCCTACGAGGGGTATCCGTGGTTCGCCTACGGCGAGGCCTTCACCATGGATCCCGACTACAGTACCACGGCCTTCATCGGCAACTCGTTGGGCACCATCGACTACTCCGACGAGACTCGCCACTTCTACGAGTTTGTCGACGACAACGACGATCAGGACCGCTTTTCCGACTGGTTCCGCGCCGGAGAATTGGGGGTGGGCGGCGGCGCGGCGGCGGGGTCGTCCGGAGAGGATCTGGAGGTATTCCCGGGTCTCGACGAGAACAACGACTTCATCTCCGACTTCAACCAGAACCGAAACACCCGCCCCGACTATGCCGAGCCCTTCCTTCGCTACACAGTGGATGCTCCCGAGTTCCTCTTCGGGATGGACATGAACAACAACACCCTGATCGACAGGTTCGAGGACGATCGTCTGCCGGACTACCCCTACGAACGCGATCACCGGGGCTTCAACCTCCACGGCGGATTGATGCTCACCGAGCAGATGCGGTTGACTCTCGGTCGCCTGAGCGAGAACCAGTTGAGCAGTGCCCGCAGGAGTCGTGCCACGTATGCCCTGTTCACGGCCAACTGGCGCTATCCCGGCCTGAATCTCTCCTTCTTCGAGCACGCCAAGTTCGTCAAGGACGACATCCCGGAAGACCGGGTCGTGTGGGTCGACCCCATCGGCATGACGGACTTTCAGGACCCTCTGGATCTTCAGGATACCTTCGTCAACAGCATCTACTTCCAGGCCCACCACTTCCGTATCGCCAACCTGAACGTGTCGGGCAAGGTCAAGTACGAGAGATTCGTGCAGCGCGGAGATCAAGGAGATGGAAAGCGCGATCGCTCGTTCCTGGGAGTCATCAACAAGGCGGACTATACCCTCAAACTGCGAGAGGATCTGGTCTTTACCCCGAAGTGGAAGAGCACGTTCCGGCGCCAGGTGCCGACCAAGAGGGGCCTGGCGACGTCACGCGATCTGGAGGGGACGGTGTTTCTCATCACCCGTTATCTGCTGTTGCCGCAATCGTGGATCGACGTCGGCTTTGAGTTCAGTCTCTTCGAGAATCTGAAGAAGCGACCTCGGGAGGCCCAGCTGGGATTCGTGGATGATTTCAAGAGCCAGATCTTTGCCATCATGTTCTCCAACACGTCCGCCTACCTGGGGTACAGACTCACCATGAACGCCGGTCTGCAGCGCGAGCACCGCGTGCTCCAACACGATACCATCGACTCGTCGACGGCGTTTATCCGGGTATTCGCCGCGACCGGCTCGTTGTGATGACCGGCCGGACCACCTGGAAGCACAGGAGCTCTATGATGAAACGGATGAGTCTGGTGCCGACGGCGCTGTGGGTCCTGCTCGACCCCGTCGGCGAAGCTGCGGCCGAGTCGACCACGTGGCGCCTGGGCGGCCAGGCCGGAGACGACTGGCAGGCGCGGACCGCCCTCAACCTGGGGGTTCAAGTGGCAGCGGCGTCCGGGTCGCTCCAGCCCCTGGAACTCGACCCCGAGACGAACGTGGTCCTGCAGGTGGGCCCCTGGGTTCGCCACCGCCAGCCCGCCGATCTCGAGTATCGCATCGGCATGCCGCGGATCTGGTATGGCGTCGGCGATCTTACTCAGGTCGGGCATGGAACCGAGCCGCTGGACTTCGTCGATGGCGATCTCGAGAGCTTCTATGCCGACAGCAAGTTCAGTGGCGGGGGCCCCGGGGGAGCGTGGGGTGAGTTCTACACGCTCGACCTGGGGATCAGGGTGCCGGCGGACCGCTTCGTGCTGGTTCCCCCGGAGGGTGCCGACCCCTTCAACCAGGAGCCCTACCGACCAAACTACACCTTCGACGAGTACGAGCTGACCGCCAGCGCCGACCCGGCGGCGGTCAACGCCCAGTTACCTGGGGAGGGATGCGGCAGGGAAGGATGTCGAGGGAGTGAGTACTACATTCCCCTGGAAGTCCCGCTGGCCTCCAGCTCGCAGAATTTCGATCCGGTGATCGACATCTCCTTCCCCCTGCAATACTTGCAGATCTTCCGCATGCGGCCCGTCCCCGAGGGCAGCCGCTTCGACCGCTTCGCGATCGCGGAGCTCGAGGTGTACGGCCGGGGCTTCGTTCCCGAAGCCCGCTGGGAGTCGGTTGTGGTGGACCTGGAGCAGGTGGTGAACATTGGCCAGGTTTCCTTCGCCGTCAGCCGCTGGCGGCGGGAGGGCGACCAGCTCGTTCCGGCCCCCGAGGCCCCGGCGGGCGTGACCGTGGCGGTCAAGACCGGCCAGGACAGCACAACCAACGCCTACCTGGGCTACAACGATCTGCAGTTGCCGGTCGAGGTGACCGAGAAGGAGTACGATCGGCTGAAGCCCCGCGTCTTCCCGTGGGATCCCCCCACGGTGGGCTGGCGCGGACCGATCGTCGAAGACGAGGAGAACTGGAGCTTCTGGTCGGCCCCGCTGCGGACGTCCGGTCAGCGCCCCCTGGTGGGCAAGGGGCGGTATCTGCAGCTGCAGGTGGCGCTGTCGACCGACGGTCTGTGGGAGTTCGCGCGGCTGGACTCACTGGAGGTCCAGTACTCGCCTCTGCTGGCCGAGCAGATCGTCGGCGAGGTTGCGCTCGTCGGGGACCTGCAGCCGCAGGGGGGGCTCGTCCGGGTCGAGGCCGGGACGACGACCGAGTTCGTCTACGATATACGTACCGAGTTCGGGGCCGCGGGACAGGCCGGGTTCGACGCCGTCAGAGTTTTGGCCCCCCCGCCTGCGGAGTTCTTGAGCCTGGAGATGGGCGAGCCGCTGACAAGGGTTGACGTGGGGCCCGGTGACGTGGTGGCGGAAGAGACAGGCTTCGTCGTCCACCTGCCACGGCGTATCGAGCGGGGCGGCCACAGCCGCCTGCGGATCCACCTGGAGACCGCGGTCTACGGCGCCGCGGCGAGGTTTCGATCCGAGGTGTTCGAACGCCAAGGCGACGCCCTGCCGCAGGAGGTTGAGGCCGGAGATGCGAGCGACGAACTCGGCACGAACAGCCTGCAAGTGCTTGCCCTCGAGACATCACTTGGAACGATTCTGGGAGGCGTCACGACCACCCCTGCGGTGTTGACGCCGCAGGGGGACGGCGTCAACGATGCCGTGGATATCGAGTATGTGCTGTTGCAGGTGCTGGGAATCGCCGACGTGGACATAGAGGTGCACAGACTGAGTGGCGAGCGGGTGCGGCGTCTGACGCATGGGACCAAGGGTGCCGGTCGCCACCGCGTGGCCTGGGACGGCCGGGACGACCGAGGTGATCTCGTGGCCCCGGGCATCTACCTGGTGCGCGTGGAGGTGAACGCAGACACGGGCAGGCGCGCGCGCCTGCTGCCCCTTGCGGTGGCTTACTGATGTCTCGATCACCACACTCATTCGCGACATGCCTGATCGCCGCCCTGGCGATCCTGGGAGGATGTGGATCGCCGGTCTCCGACGACGCTGTGGCCAGAGTCGGCGACCGCGAGATCACCGCCGACGAGTTGCTTCAGTTCTGGGCGGATACACCTGTCCTGCTGCGCTCCGAGGCGGAGGGGGTCGAGGCGCTGAACGACTACCTGCAGACCTTGATCGACATGGAGCTGATGCTCCTCGAGGCCGAAACGCTGAGGCTGGAATCGGATCCAGATTTCAGGCGCTCATGGGAAAACGAGCGCAAGAGAAAGCTGATCTTCGAATTCCAGCTCCGGAAGATCATGCACGAAGTCGAGATCCCACCGGCCGAGATGATGGAGCGCTTCGCCAACAGCAAATGGAGCCGCGTGCTGCGGCTGGCCCGCATCCGCGTATCCACCCTCGAGCAGGCCGAGCAGATCGTGCAGCAGCTCGAGGGGGGACGGGATTTCGCCGAGTTGGCCGGAGAGCGCTCGACGGACCGGGAAACGGCCGGGCATGGGGGCAGTCTCGGGGACTTCCTGGGACGACCCGATCTGGCACAGCAGGACTTCCCCCTGGCCATCGCCGAGGAGCTGTTCGAGTTGGATGTGGGGGCCTTCAGCCGACCCTTCCGAAGGGGTGACGACTACGAAGTCTTCCAGGTGGTGGCGGCGCGGCCGGCCCCGCCAGGATACGCCGTAGTGTTTTCGCGCACGCAGGTGGGCCCGGCCTTCTACACTCGCCGAAGGGCGCTGATGGACAGCCTCTCTCAGGAGTACGACGTCCGCCGCCACCCGGAGGCCGTCGCCCTGGCCATGACCCGTCTGGCTGGCGGTCCCAAGTCCGGACCGCTGACAGACGCCGAGGAGGAGACGGTTCTGTGTTCCCTGCGCGACGGCCAGATCACCTTGAGGGATCTCTATCGCTCTCTTCATGGGGATGGCGGCTCGCCGACGGGGCCGGTGGATAGCCTCACTGTAGTCAGAGCCATCGAGAATGACCTGCTGGCGGAGGCCCTGTTCTACCGGGCCGCCCAGAGAACCGAGATCGCACAGGATTCCTCCATGGTCACCTGGCTGGCAACGAAAAAACAGGGGATGCTTGTCCAGGCCGTAAAAGACGGCGCCGTGGACCGCCAGGCCGACCTCAGTGAGAAAGCCGTCCGGCGCTACTACGAGGACCACCTGGACCGATTCACGGGCCAGGTGGAAATCCAGGTCGTGGAGATTCTCGTGCCGACCCGGGAGCGGGCGGAAGAGCTCCTTCAGCGGATCGGCAGGGGTGAAACCATCGAGGAACTGGCCGTCCACCACAGTACGCGACCCGGAGCGGATCGGAGCAAGGGGCGGCTGCACATGCATCCGGCCAAGCGCGGCTTGTACGGCGAGCTGCACGCGGCGGTCATGAAGGCCGAGGAAGGGACCCTGAATGGCCCGATCAGAATCGACTCGACACGGTCTGCCCCGGCGGGGTTTTCCATATTTGAGGTGGTGGAGAGGAGCCACCCTGCCCCGCTGCCCTTTGCCCAGGCAGCGTCCAGGGCCCGCTACTGGCTGCGCCAGGACGAAGAGGCCCGCATCCTCCAGGCCCTGTTTCAGGAACTAAGGGACAGGTACGCCGCCAGGGTCGAGGTCTTCGAGGAGCACCTGGCGGCCGTCGCCATTGCTCCAAATTTGCCTTGACTTGACGGTGGGCCCACCGTATCGTGATGCGGGTTTTTAACCCACCAACTCAGTTCAGCTCCGACCTCAAAGGGGGAGACGTAATGAAAAGGTTGATTCTTCTGGGAAGTGCACTTGCCCTCCTGGTCAGTTCCGCTGCCTGGGCGCACAACGGCTTCGAGTACTTCTTGCCCGAGGTGCCCAACCCCGGCGCGATGTCGATCGACGGTTCCGAGGATGACTGGGGTTGGTACGACCTCAACCTGGCCTTCACCGGCGATCAAATGATTGGCAACG
>DASCMS010000150.1:0-9290 GCA_036011085.1 Candidatus Latescibacterota bacterium | reverse complement strand
CCCAGGTGCCATTTGCCGGAGATGCCACATGACCACCCATTGTCAGCCAGGACGTTCGTGTAGCAGACTTCATCCCCGAGAAAAACCGGTCCTTCTTCGCCGAAATTGGCAGGACCCCCGATGAAATCATGAACGCCGTGCTGAGATGGAATCCGGCCGGTCAGGAATGAAGCTCGACTGGCAGAGCAAACCGGAATCGTCACGAAGAAGTTCTCAAACCGCACGCCCGTTGCTGCTATGCGGTCGAGGTTCGGCGTTCGGATTTCAGTATTGCCATAGCAGCCCGCCGCCCAGACAGCCAGGTCATCGGCAAGGATAAAGACGATGTTGGGTACCTCTGTAGTTGACATGAAGACCGCCCTCCGATATTCCGCGGCTGTTACCGCGGCACTCTGTATACCGTTGCTTGGAACCTCAGAGGCAACGCCTGTACTTGAAACACGTGACAATGCGCCGGTCTTCCAAAAGCTGCGCAAAGGCATCAACATGGATACGGCACACCCGGACCATGGCGTGTGGCCGAAGATTCAGCACGATGCCGAGCAGTTCAGGGCGGCCGCCCAGGCCGGCTTTGAGTCGGTCCGCGTCTTCCTGCCGTTCCGAGCGGATCCCGTATCTACCGAACAACAGATAAGAGACGCTCTGGCCAACGATCTGGCCATCGTAATCTGCATGTGGGGTTCGCCTGCCTGGTCCAGGGATCCCTCTGAGGGGGAACGGGAAATCGAAAGAAGGTGGGGAGAACTTGCCGAACGTTGGCAAGACTATCCAGGTGATCTAGTCTTCGAAATCCTCAATGAACCAAAAGGGGTTGGCTTTGGGAAGGCCGATGGCGCCCCGGGAGTTATGCCGTTGTACAACGCTGCTGTGCAGGCAATTCGGAATGTGGATCCCGACCGCCCGATCCTGATCGGTCCTCCAGGATCCAACGATTCTGAGTTCCTGGATCCCTATGTGACGGAACAATACCTGACCTATCAGTTCGATGGAGGCAAGGGATTCCATGATGACACCAACACCGGCGTAGCGATCCATTTCTACAATCCAAGACACGAGGATGGGCACAATTTCGCCATGTGGACCCAGCCTCTGGGAGACAATGAGTCCAAATGGAAGGATCCGATCACCGAACAGATCATGTATGCGGTGAATTGGCGGAACCGTATCGGTGTCGATATCCCGATCATTACGACCGAGTGGGGCTGCTGGCAGTTTCCGGCGCGCCCCGACGAAGAGCTGAACAGATGGCTGGATCATCATCTTGACCTGTTCAACACCCATGACATCGGCAACATGTGGTACACAGGCATGCAGAACAACCAGAGGACCTTCGGCATATTCGACTCCGAGTTGGGCTGGAACCAGACCGTGCTGGACAGGCTGACCGGCATCAGACCGACCGAGCTGCCCAAGGTATCCCAGGTGATCAATGGCGAATTCTTCCAACCGGACCAGGCCTGGCGGCTGAGCACGGAGAAGATCTCAAGAGAATATGTCTACGGCGAAGAGGCATTCAGTGGCATCAGCATGTTGCGACTCACCGTACCTGCTGACGCGGAAGGGCAACTGTTCCTGCAGACCATCAGAGGTGAGGGAGAGTACATAGGGGTGAATGGCAGGACACTGCTCCATCTCATTCAGGGGCAGACCTACAGGTTGAGTTTCATCGCCGCAAGCGAAGAAGGCGAAGGGCGCATGAAGGTCTTGCTCAAGAACGCTCAGGACCAGGCACCCATCTACGACAGTTCTGAAACCGATGCTGGTTGGATTCATATTGGCAAAGAACCCCGTACCTACACGCGGCTCTATACGCACAACACGGAAAGCGAAATGGATGTGCGTCTTGAATTCGATGTCGGTTCCAGACCGCAGGTTCTCTATCTGGACAAGGTGGATCTCATCAGGGAGTAAGAGTGCCGAGGGTCAGGACTGGTATATGCAAGCGGTTACAGTAGATTAGCAGAAGTCATCTGTTTCCCGGTGCCGCCACCTGAGGACATACGCATGACCCGAATCACGACGACCTCCGTTCAGAACGGCCTGCTGCTCCTGCTTTCCATGGCTGCCTTCGGCGACACCGCCACGGCGGACGTGTTGCGCTTCAATGAAGCGGACGCTTGGTCGACCTGGGCGTCTCCCACAGGTGTGCTGGTGCAGAACGATGACGGCAGCATCACGCTGAACCGTGTCGACCAGGTGATCAACGCCGTGAGCAACGCGACGGAGTTCCTGCATGCCGTAAAGCAGACCCGGGACCTCATCCCGGGTGGTGTGCGAGGCTTCTCCAACGAAGCGACGGTGGACAATCTGATCGACGGCCGCGCCGATACCTACTGGCAGCCATCGCCGTCGGACGTGCTCGATGACTGGTGGATCGAAGTCGACCTGGGGCGGATGGTGTATGCCACGAAGATCACGTTGACCTTTCCCAACACCGCAGATGCGGTGCCGTTCCGCAACTTCAGCCTCTTCGTCAACGACGGCGAACGCTCGACTGCGGCGAAAGACGTCTTCCAATTCACCAGGGTGGGTCGTACCACTTCTCCGAACGACGCAACTGTCGTCGAATACACGCTCCGTACTCTCGATCCTGGACCGGCAACAGGTGAGTACCTGCAGGCCCAGGATACACTCAGTTACGCCCCTGTGCAGTACATCCGTTTCGTTCCCGAAGAGATCCACGACGGCGCGGCCTTGGCGGAGGTCGAGGTGGAGGCCATCGGCGACAACGTCGCCCTGGGGACGGTGGAGCGGGGTGGCTCGGTCCGTGCCGGTACGAGCCAGGGCAACAGTGCCTTGTTCAGCGATGGCGACCACAACTCGAGCTGGGCCCTGTCCGGTGCGACGAACTGGGAGGAAAGCGGCCACTGGTACGAGTGGGATCTCGGCGCCACGTTCTGGATCGACCGCATGATCATCGAGGTGGGCGCGCCCATCGTCTACAACGGCCTGGCCACCATCAAGGATTTCAGTATCTCCACCTCGGATGGGACCGTCTCGGGCGGGCTCACCACGGATCGTATCCGCAGCAACTTCGACTACGACCACCTCACTCTTGTAGACGCGTCGCAGAGCCCGGTCCGCGCGATCTACGACCTCAAGTTTGAGCCGCGCAAGACCCGACACGTGTTCTTCCACCGCGTCACCTCCTTCCCCTGGCGCGTGTTCTACACCATCATCGAGCACGCTGTGTATGGTGACGGCTATCTCGCCGAGGTGGAGATGACATCCGACTTCATCGACCTGGGTGGTACCAGCAGCGTGCGTCGACTCACTTGGGATGCCGACCTGCCGCCTGACACCTACGTCGAGATTCGATCCCAGTCGGGCGACACCTTCATCTTCGAGCAGAAGTTCTACAACAAGAATGGCGTCGAGATCTCCGAGGCGCAGTGGAACAAGCTGCCGAAGTCCCAGAAGATGGACATCGTCGAGATCCAGCGGGCCGGCACGGACTGGTCGGGCTGGAGCCAGCCGTACGTGGCCCGGGATGCCGTTTTCCTCTCCCCTTCGCCTCGTCGCTACGTGCAGTTGCAGGTCAAACTCGGCAACGACAACCCCGATGTAACCCCCGTCTTGCGGGAGATCGCCCTGCACTTCGACGACGCCCTCATCAGTGGCGGCGTCACCAGCCGCATCCTGCCGCGTGAGGCGGGTTTCGACTCGCTGCAGACCTTCACCTACACCCTGAATCCAAGCTTCCGCAATGGCGACCTCGGCTTTGACCGTGTGCAAATCCAGACGCCCTCCCCGATCGACGATGTGCAGGTGAGGATCGCCGGCGAGCCCGTGCAACCACTCTCCGTCACGATGATGGGAGACTCACTGCAGGTCGACCTGCCCGAAGTCGTGCAGCGTGACTCTGTCGAAGTCGAGTTTCAGGCGCGGATTCAATCGAATGCCACCCAGTTCGACTCCTGGGTCAGCGTCGCCACCGAAGATCTTCAGCAGGGCGTGCGCGCCGAAGACCAGCACGCGTCGACGGTCTTCGTTCCGTCCGTGGCCAGCGGCGGTCGGCTCATCCGCCAGATCCACGTGTCGTCGATTTTCAGCCCCAACGGGGATGGCATCAACGACGAGGCCGTCATCGACTTCGTGCTTGCCAAGGTCGAGGCGACCCAACCTGCCGTCACCATCTACGACCTTGCCGGTCGACAGGTGCGGACTGTTGCGTCGGGGACCGAAGACTTCCGCTGGGACGGACTCGATGACGAGGGGCGGCTCGCCCCTCCGGGAGCCTACGTGTGCCGCATCGTCCTGGACGCGGACGTGGGCGAAGAGGCCGCCCACCGCTTGATCAACGTGGTGTACTGACAACGGGCAGGTAGTCTCGGCAGGCTACCCCCAACACTCGGGTCGCAATCTGCAACAGGCCCCCCAGGCGAATCTTCCTGGGGGGCTTTTCTTGTCAACGATGCTGGCCGATACACGGGCGGGCTGGCACATGCCAGGCAAGTGCGCCAGGTTTGACTCGGACGCACGGAGACAGGAGAGGCACATGTCCGTCTACACGCAGTTGGGAGTGAAGCAGGTGATCAACGCCTGGGGGCCGATGACGATCATCGGATCGGCCCTGGTGCGACGCGAGGTCGTTCAGGCCATGGCAGAAGCCGCCGAATGGCATGTGGATGTCATCGATCTGCAGCAGGCGGCGGGACGACGTCTGGCCGGCCTGATCGGCGTGGAAGCCTGCTATGTCGCCGGTGGCTGTGCCGCCGGCCTCGCCATCGCCACGGCGGCCATCATGACGGGGGGTGATCAGGCCAACGTTGCGAGTCTTCCCGACGCAGGAGGGATGTGCAGTGAGGTCGTGATGCAGCGCTCCCATCGCAATCCCTACGATCACGCCTTCACACAGGTGGGGGCGCAGATCGTTGAGATCGGACATGGCTGGCAATCCTTCGACTGGGAACTGGAGGCGGCCATCGGACCACAGACGGCGGCCGTCATCTACGTCTACACGCGACGCACGATGAACCTGTCCCTGTCGCTGGCCGAGACGGTAGAGATCGCCCACGCCCATGACGTACCCGTCATCGTCGATGCCGCCGCAGAAGTGCCGCCGGCGCCGAATCTGCGAGGCCTGAAGGACACGGGGGCCGATGTCGTCGTCATCAGCGGCGGCAAGGGGTTGCGGGGGCCGCAGAACTCAGCCCTGGTGTTGTGCTCCGAGTCGTTGGCCGAATCCTGCATCCCCCATGCGGCGCCCATGCACAGCCATGGGCGCTCGATGAAGACGACGAAAGAGGATATCATCGGCCTGCTGAAGGCTGTGGAGATCTACACCGGTCTCGACCACGATGAGATCACCCGTTGCTGGCAGCAGGAGGCGGGGTCGGTCATCGCGGCCGTCGAGGGCACCGACGGCATCCGGGCCACCGTGGCCGAAGCGGGCTACAGCGACGGCATCCCGGTGGCTGAGCTGCAGATCGATTCTCAGCGATTGGGGCGAAGCGCAGAAGACGTCGTCGCCCACCTGGCTGCCGGCGATCCGATCATCCGCGTCGGCCATGACCGGGACAGCATCACAATCAATCCACAATTCCTGCAGACTGGCGAGATGGAGATGGTCATCTCTCGACTGCACCAGGCTCTATCCGCCTGAGACACCTGTCTGCCTGAAAATCGAGAAACACATGTCGTCCTACGCGGTTCTGCACGCAGCACCGTGACGAGCTTGGGTGCAGCCCGATCAGGCAGCCAGGTCCGCCACCAGTACGACATCGATCCCTGGTACGCGGCTGAGCTGCCGGTCGTTGGTGAGGAAGAAGTCCGCGCCACAGGTGGTGGCAGTGGCGATCTGAATGGCATCCGGGGTTCGCAGGCCGTGCTCTGCCCTCAGTCGGGCGGCCTCATCGCCGACGCTGACGTTGAGCGGATAGATACTCAACCCCTCCGAATTGGTCAGATACTCTCGATACCTGGATGCCAGCGCCGTTGCTCCTGAGCGCAGCGGCGCGGTGAGGATCTCGATGTAGGTGACCATCGAGGTCACCAGATCGGCACCATTGCTGTGCGCCTCGTCGAGGACTTGCTGCACCGCCGGCAGGAACTCGTCGTGCTCCTCGAACAGGTAGATCAACGGCGCCGTGTCCAGGAAGATGCTCTGACCTCGTGTCAGGGTCAGTCCCACGCGGCACGCTCCCGGGTGAGGTATGCCTCGACACCGAGTTCTCGCCAGAGGTCCCGGCCCAGCCCGCGCGCTCGGCGAAGATCCAGCTTTCCCTCGGACGGTCTGGGCGCTGTCTCACAGGAAGTAAGGCGGGCGATGGGTTTACCTGCCCTTTCGATGACGACATCTTCCTGCGTCAGCGACACAGTATTAAGAAGCTGGCCGAGATTGCGGCGGGCATCGACCGCTGAGGTCACCTTTGTCATCCTAAGATCTCCAGAGAGTGCACACAGGACTCACATGATCATACTGATCATATCGCTCAATATGATCAATATGGTCTGGATCAGCAACCCGGCGTGACGATTGCGCCGCTGCCTCGCTGGAAGCGGGCACAGAAAACACCGATTGTATGGACGACACCGCAGCGACACCACGACCTGTCAGAGGATCAAGGACAGCACGATGCAATGGGATTTCCCCCCAGAAAAGAAGATCCGTGTCATCGTTAATACCGACGCCAAGAACGAAGCCGACGACCAGTACGCCATCGTTCACGCCATACTGACCCCGGCCTTTGAGTTGCACGGAGTCATCCCGGCCCACTTCGGCACCATTAAGTCGTCGCACACCCTCAAGGACAGCCACGACGAGACCATGCTGCTTCTACGCCTCATGGAGCTTGAAGGCCAGGTCACGGTGGCCGACGGCGCCGAAGGTGCGCTCCCCGACGACAAGACACCTGTCGATTCGGCCGGGGCACGGCTGATCATCGAGGAGGCTCTCAAGGACGATTCGCGACCGCTGCACGTGGCTTTCTACGGACCACTCACCGATATGGCCTCGGCACTGCTTCTCAACCCCGAGATCGACCGCCGCGACATCCGCTGCGTCTGGATCGGCGGCGGCAAGTGGCCCCAGGGCGGTCCCGAATACAACCTGTCCAACGATATCCACGCGGCCAACGTCGTCATGCGCTCGCGTATCGAGGTGTGGCAGATCCCCTCCACGGTCTACCGTCGAATGCCGGTGTCGTACGCCGAACTGTACGAGAAGGTCTACGACAAGGGCGAGCTCGGTAAGTACCTGGTCGAGCAACTCGTCGAACACAACGCCCGCGGCCGCAGGGCGCAGGAGTTCCGCTCATTGGGCGACTCGCCAGCGGTGGGGGTGATGATCTATCCCGACTGCGGTGCCTGGGAATGGCGCCCGGCACCCGAATTCGAGCCGACCATGCACTACCGCCACACGGGCCGCAACCGGCCCATACGGGTGTATTCCGATATTGACGCCCGTTTTATCCACGAGGATTTCTTCGCCAAGCTGGCGATATTCGTCCGTGAGAATGGACGTTAGCTCGGACTCATCGCACCCGGTACTGCCCGGCGTCCGCCAGTGTCGGGCCCTGAGGCCGACCCGCTACGAGCGCATCGCCCTGGACGAAGCCCTCTTCCCGTCCCGCCAATTCGGCGATCAGTCTTTCCCGCCAGAGGCGCAACCGCTCGGGACGGGACGTAGTGAGGTCCCGCAGTTCGGTGGGATCCGTGTCCAGGTCAAAGAGTAGTTCACGCCCCGTCTGGCTGTACCAGATGTACTTCTCGTGGCCGTCGGTCAACCACTGGTTGGAATCCCCCCCAAGGAAGTGCTCCCCGTGCAGGTATGGACGCCAGTGGGCCGTCTCTCCTTGCGTTAGCGGCAGGATGCTGCGTCCGTCAACGTGGCCCGGCACCTCGACCCCGGCCAGATCGCAGAAGGTGGGCAGCAGATCCCGAAGTTCCACGACCTGATCCACCTGGGCAACAGGGGCGGCCCGTCCCCCTTGATGGACGTTGCCCAGCTGGGGCAGGCGCAGGATAAAGGGCAGCCGGGCTGAACTGTCAAAGGGATAGCCCTTGGCCACGTGGTTGTGGTCATAGAGCATCTCGCCGTGGTCGGAGGTGAAAAGAATGGCCGTGTCGTCCAGGACGCCGTTTTCGAAGAGGGCCTGGAACATGCGGTTCAACTGGTAGTCGATGTGGCTGATCTGAGCGTAATAGGCCCGGCGGGCATAGTCCCGTTGGGCCGGGTCTGTAGGCACGGGGCTGTCCAGACCGCGTACCGGCGGATCGGCCGGGGCCCAGTCCCCCATGACCGGCTCGGGCAGGTCCTTGGCGCGGTAACGGTCGAGAAAGGCTTGCGGCGGGTCCAAAGGCGGGTGGGGCCGGTGGTAGGACATCATCAGAAAGAAGGGTTTCGTCGGATCACGCCGACGCAGGAAGTCGATGCTCTGGGTCGTCACCCAGCTGGTGGGGTGCAGCATCTCGTCGTATACCCAGGGCCGGGCCGCGTAGCCGTTGCAGCCGACGCCGGTATCGATGTAGTCCGCCTGCGGGCCCAGATGCTCCCGGAGCCAGGGCGTGTAGTCGTCCACCAGGCCGTAGTCGTCCCGTTTGGCGCGTTCCCGGTGCAGGTAGCCGTCGTGCAGGATGACGTTGTGGAAGCCCATCAGGTTGCGGGACGGATGGGTGTGCATCTTGCCGACGCACTGTGTGTGGTAGCCGGCGTCGGCCAGGAGTCCGGGCATGGTCGCGTCATAGCGCCAGTCGATGCGGTCATTGTAGCCGACAAATCCCGTGTGCCGGGGGCTTAGGCCAGTGAAGATCGTGGCCCGTGCCGGGACGCAGGTGGGCGTCGACGCATAGGCCTGAGTGAAGTTGATCCCGTCGCGGGCCAGGCGGTCCAGGTGCGGCGTTTCGGCCACGGGATGGCCGGCGAGACTCAGAGCATCGGCCCGCCATTGGTCGACGCAGATGAAGAGGATGTTGGGACGGCGGTCGGAGTGGTTCTTATCTGGCATGTTGCGCTAGCCTCTATTGCTGGAGAACGCTGGAAGGTGCGTACGCGATGTGATTCTCGTGCCGTCGATCAATCATCGTGGCTATGCTCCTGATCTGTTCGGTTTCGGCAGGTGGTTTCGCGTGAGAATCCGGCATACCGTCTCGGGCTGCTCCTGCTGCACCCAGTGCCCGGCGCCGTCGATCAGATGCGCTCGCTGGAATGCCGTGCATGCATCCGTCTGCATCCGTTCGAAACTGCCAGGGCTCTGAAACGTGCCCCAGTCACTCTTGCCGGCGATATAGCTGCACGGAACATCGATCGTGCGCCCCGCATACGCCCGCAGCTCGGGTCTGAATGTCTT
>DASCMS010000149.1:0-31874 GCA_036011085.1 Candidatus Latescibacterota bacterium | reverse complement strand
GGACCGCCGGTTCGGTTTCACCTCGCCTTCAAGTCCCTGAAGACACCAGCAACCGGCACACGAAAAGGGCGTAGATACCGAGGCTGACTGGCATGGGCGAAGGCGAATTGTGACTCCCTGACACCAACCTGAGTGCCCCCGATGTCACCTGCCGTAATGGCGGATGGGTGAATTTTGGGTGAATTTCTTCGAGAAACGAGCAATGGGTCACAAGTCCTATCGACTCACAACCCATTGTCTCGCATCCTTTTATGTTGGAGCCGCCTCCCGGACTCGAACCGGGGACCGCCTGATTACAAATCAGGTGCTCTACCAACTGAGCTAAAGCGGCTCTATCTATAGTAGCGTCGGGCCAGCAGACGAGAATGTCAAGCCTCGTGCGCCCCGCTGCGCGCCTCCTGAAGCGCGAGCGCGGCGTCACCACGTGACACCGGCCCCACCGGCATCACGCCTGATCCCGCGCTCTCCGTCAACCGCACACGATCCCCATCCTCCAATGCCCCATCCGGCCGAAACAGCAGATCCTCACCCCCTCCCTGCCACGTCCCATCCACTGCCAACTGCTGCGTCGCCATGAACGCCGCATGACCGATCGGCACGTCCGTGAACCAGTAGAGTGGAATCCCCGCCGCGAGAAGACTCGCCTGGAACCGCCGCAACCGCCCCTCCTGCTCGTGCACCGCAGCGGCGCTGCAACTCTCCCCCAGACAGAACGCCGCCAGCGCCCCGGCGGCTTCACCGATGTTCCACTCCACCGGGTGCAGGCGGTAACAGCCGTTGGTCATGTGCGTGGTGCCGATGTTCTTGCAGGCCGCCAGCAGATTCACCGGTCCATCTCGCGGAAACAGCGCACCCAGGGGGATCTGGAAGGGCTTCGTCGGACCCGTGGCCGCCACATCTCCGGGCATGCCGTGGATGTCGATCGGGTACCAACCAACGCCGACACTATCGGTGAAATCCGCTGCCCGTGAGCCCTGTTGATGCGTCGCGGCCACATCCTGCTGGCGTACCGTCGTGCGCGCCAGCAAACGACGCGACTCGCGGATATAGGGCATCATGGAAAGCCCGTCCTCCGTGCCGAGAACATCGGTCCGCAGTCGCAGTTCCGGGTACCCGTGTCCCGAGCCATCGTCCCTTGGCACCTCGGTCTGCAGCCAGTAGAGCAGACCACGGCTGAGATCTTTCGCCCGGCGAATGAGCTCTTCCCGTTCGTCGGGAGTGGCCGCGATGAGGTCACCGCCCTTGAAGTCGTTCCCCGGCCAGTTGATCATGGCCAGATCGCTGGCCACCTCGTCGGGCTCGAAGCAGGCCGCCGACAGAATCCGGCGATAGGTCCAGAACGCCCCCGGGAGATCCTCCACTCTTTCGAAGACCTTGTAGGTGAGGTCCCGAGACCCATAGGTGTGGGTCAGCGTGAAGGGCTGCTCATCGCGCATCTGCTCGTAGCCGTCGGGCCGGGGGATCGTGTGATCCTGTCCCGGACAGATGTCGACGACGAATGGCATCGTCCAGGTCTGTGTCAGATGCGGCGCCGGTCCGTCCGATCTGGCATCCGGCTCCCCCGTCTGTTCCCGTGACTCGGCCCCGGTGACCCAACCGGCATCGGCAAGGGGCAGCAGGTCTCCCAGTTCGGTGGCGTCGAGAAACCAGGAAGCGTGGATCTCACTTTGCTCCGCGTCCTCTCCCTCGACCGTTACCGAGGTGATCCTGTCGCCATCACGGGTCACGGCCACCGGTCGCGCCCGGTAGAGGATCTGCAGGCGACCGGCCTGGACCTCGGGCAGCATCATGCCCACCAGGGCGAGGGCACAGACGGCGGGCTCGAAACAGAGGCGGCTCACCCAGCCATCCCCGGGGTTGAAGAAGGGGGCGGTCTTCGCCGCCTCGCTCAGCCTGTACAGCGTACGGTACTGCCCTCGGATCGCTTCCCGCAGCTCGTAGTAACTGGCCGTGCCGCCGAAGGTCTCGATATGGTCCTGCTCGTCCATGGCCGACACGCCCTGCGAGGTCGCCTGGCCACCGAGCCAGGTTGTCTCCTCCGTCAGGCATACCCGGACGCCGGACCGACAAGCACGCAGAGCGGCAGCAACACCACCGAGCCCTCCCCCGATGACGGCAACATCACACTCGATCATCATGCGGCTGGACCCACTCCCCTCTCAGAACAAAAAAACGGCGCCCCGGTATCCATCTAGCACCGAGCCGCCGCGATCCATCACCGGTCTGTTCGTCTCAGGGTGTCGGAGAATCCGGTGCTTCCTGCTCGCCAACGCCGCTCTCGACCTCGCCTTCGGCCTCAGCCATTGTGTCTCCGGCGGCCGCCACTGATTCTTCCGCGAGCATCGCCGGATCACCGGTGGGCCCGTCCTCGGCATCCGTCTCGCCAACGCTCGAGTCTCCCCTCTCCTCCCCAATCGCCTCCGGGGCAGGCTCAGACTCCATGTCGGACTCGGCCTCAGCAGCTTCCTCGCCCTCGGTCTCCCACCCATCGTCGTCTGCCCCGAACTGATCTACGTAATTCTCCAGATCGCGAGACGCATCCTGCACCCGTTGGGAGATCTCGGTTCGCCGACGTTCCCAAAACTCGAGTGTTCCTTTGGCCGAGGTCGTCTTCAGCTGCACCTCTTTCAGACGGCTGACGATCTCCCGGCGACGGACATCGAGCTTGGCGAAGACACGCTTCGACCGCGTCACCAAGTTGGCGGTGACGAGCTTGGAGATGATCGCCAGCAAGGTCAGGAGGGCGCTGACTAGGACCGCAGTATCGGCGGCGGCTTCAGGATTCATCGCTCTTTACCGGAAATCGATGGAAGCAGAAGCCTCAATATAGTGGGTTGCAGGCAGTTGCGCCCGCGGCTGAGGGACACGACTGCAAGCGATGGGACCACAACACCTCGAGGGCTTGATGGTGCCGTAACGCCTTGCGACAGAGGGAAATTGACAGTTTTTCAGGGTCCCGTATCTTCTCGATTGACCATCATTCTCACGGGTTTACTACCCAACTTCACATTCGCGAGACCGTCAATGCCTGCAAAGAGCACGAAGAAAAGAGCCAACTTCCAGCTGGTCGCACCCGGCGCCAGCCAGGTCTGCGTCGCCGGATCGTTCAACGACTGGGATCCTGCGGCCCGGGCCCTGAAGCGCGGCAAGGATGATTCCTTCCGAACCTGGATGAATCTGCCCGTCGGAACCTATGAGTACCGTTTCGTCGTCGATGGCGAGTGGCGCGAGGATCCGGCCTGCGACCAGCACAGCCCCACCCCGTACGGCGGCAGCAATTCGGTCCTGGTAGTGTAGCTACAGCTGGAGCCAACTACTGCTGGCGGCGCTCCCACGTCTGGGTGCTGCCGTCTGTGGCAGTGAGGATCAGCAGGTCCCCGGTCAACTCACAGCGCACTGCCACTTCGCCGTCCGGTTGGAACCAGGCGCCGTGCAGTCTCAGCATGTCGTCCGTCACGGTCCAGCTTCCAGGAAAGGTCAGGCTCGCTCCTCCGGGTTGGGTCACCGTCACCCGCAGGACTCCCGATTCCTGCAGGTCGAGACGCACGTCCACCTGTTCACCCAGGTCGGGATCGTCTCCCCGTGTGTGCCAGGCGCCAACAAGGGATTCGGCTTTCCCGGGAGGAGGCGGTTCCGTGGGACTGTCACTTCCGCAGGCCAGCAGCATGAGCACCAGCGGGAGGGCGAGGATCGGCAATGCGCTTCAGTTGCTGATCTGTGAAGCGCCCATGGCATCGGCGCGGACCACGAAGGCAAGCAGTTCCTCCCGCAGGTCGTCGGGGACCTCGTCCAGAGCGACGCTCGCCGCCGGCTGCGGCAGCTGTGTGGGCTCTGACATCCAGCGCCCGGCGTCACGATACCAGCGCAGACAGGGCGTGGTGCCGGCGCCGATCAGGTAGAAATTCTCTGCGATCTGGTAGAGACGGACAGCCACGGATGCTTTCCTTCGATTTCACGCCTGGACGGCGCGTGCAGTGCGGTTGGCGCTCAAGATACAGGCCCCCACGAGGGGGTTCAACTATCACCAACTGGAGGGGTTCCATGTCGCTGACACTCTCACTGGCCGACCTCGGCCCGTTGCAGTCCGAACTGGCCAGGACCCGGAGTTCCTTGAGTGAGAACCGGATTGCCGCCCGAATCGTCGAACGGGATCACACGGTCTGGAAACCCGACCCCACCGAGATCAGCAACCGACTCGGTTGGCTGGACAGTCCTGCGACCCTGCTGTCCCAGCTGCCAGGCATCGAAACCTTTGTCGATGCCGCCCGGTCCGACGGACTGACCCATGCGCTGCTGCTGGGGATGGGTGGTTCGTCGCTGGCGCCCGAGGTCTTTCGCCGGCTCTTCGGAGTTTCCGCGGGGTATCTGGATCTCGCCGTCCTCGACAGCACCGACCCGGTGGCCATCGCCAACGCCACACGTGATCTCGACCCGGCCCGCACGCTGTTCATCGCCGCCACCAAGTCCGGCGGTACCGTCGAGACCCTGTCCCTTACGAAGTACTGCTACGGGCTGGCCGTCGCCGCCGTCGGCCGGGAGCAGGCGGGACAGCAGTTCGTCGCCATCACCGATCCCGGCAGTGGTCTGGCCGATCTGGCAGCGGAGCTCGGTTTCCGGCACACCTTCCTCAACGACCCCGACATCGGCGGTCGTTACGCCGCCCTGTCCTGTTTCGGCATGGTTCCCGCGCGGCTCTGTGGGATCGACGTCGAGCGACTGCTCACCCTCAGCGTCGAAGCGGTCAAGGACATCGTCGACGATGGTGTCGGCCTCAGCCTTGGTGCGGTCATGGGAGCGGCCGCCCTCGCCGGGCGCAACAAGCTGACCTTCGTCACCTCACCGACCCTGTCTCCCGTGGGCGTCTGGATTGAGCAACTCATCGCCGAGAGCACGGGCAAGGAGGGGAAAGGTATCCTGCCCGTCGACGGCGAACCGCTCACCAGCCCCGACGCCTACGGTTCGGATCGTCTCTTCGTCCGGATGCGGATGTCCGGCGAACAGCACGAGGATGCTGCCGTACGCGCTCTCGTCGATGCCGCACAGCCGGTCGCCGACCTGCAGTTCGATGATGTGCACGACGTGGGAGCAGCCATGTTCACCTGGGAGGTGGCCACCATCGTCGCCTCCCACCTGCTTCTGATAAATCCTTTCGATCAGCCCGACGTCGAAGCAGCCAAGATTCTGGCCCGGTCGATGATGGAAGCCTACCGTGCACAAGGACAGCTTCCGGAACAGACGCCCGTCCTCGAGACCGAGGGCATCGCGGTCTATGGTGATGTTGAGGCCGACTCTCTCGCCGGTGTTCTGCGCCGGTTCCTGGCGGACGCGGATGACGGCGCCTACCTGTCATTGCAGGCCTACGTGCCCTCCGCCGCTGAGACGGATGCCGCGTTGACCGCCATCCGCCAGCAGATTCGGTCCGGTTGGCGACTGGCCACATCCGCTGGTTATGGTCCACGGTACCTGCACTCGACGGGACAGCTGCACAAGGGCGACGATGGCGCCGGGCTGTTCCTGCAGATCACCTGTGATCATACCACCGACCTCGACATCCCCGACGAGCCGGGCGGGGACACGTCGGCGGTCAGCTTCGGCACACTGATCGCGGCCCAGGCCCTCGGCGACCAGCAGGCACTGCTCGAAGGTGGTCGACAGGTGCTGCGGCTGCATCTCGGAACTGACATCGTCGCCGGCCTGAAGACGATCACAGACGCCCTCGGCGTTGCCCACCAAACCTGAGACGAAAGAACGTGACCATCATGCAATTGGGAATGATCGGCCTGGGGCGCATGGGCGCCAACATGACAACCCGCCTGCTGCAGGGCGGCCACGAGATCGTCGTCTATGACCGGGACACCGAGGCTGTGAAGAAGGCCGGTGCCGGGGGCGCTGTGGGAGCCGTATCCCTGGCCGATGTCGTCGACCGGCTCACCGCCCCAAGAGCAGTGTGGGTCATGGTGCCGGCAGGCGCACCGACCCAAGAGACGATAACGGAGCTGGCCGGACTGCTGTCCCCGGGCGACACCATCGTCGACGGCGGCAACAGCAACTACAAGGACACCGTACGGCGCGGCCGGGAACTTGCCGACGCCGGACTCCACCTCGTCGACTCCGGTACCAGCGGCGGCGTCTGGGGACTCAAAGAGGGCTACAGCCTGATGATCGGCGGTGACATCGATGCTGTGGGCCGTCTCGATCCCATCTTCGAAAGCCTCGCACCTTCGGCCGAACTGGGCTGGGGGCGCGTCGGCCCCACCGGGTCCGGCCACTTCACGAAGATGATCCACAACGGCATCGAGTACGGCATGATGCAGGCTTTCGCCGAGGGCTTCGCCATCCTCAAGAAGAAATCGGAGTTCGACCTCGACCTGCACCAGATCTCCGAGATCTGGCGCCACGGGTCTGTGGTCCGCTCCTGGCTCCTGGACTTGACGGCGGCCGCGCTGAAGGAAGATCAGGAACTGGAAGCCATCGCCCCGTACGTCTCAGACAGCGGCGAGGGCCGCTGGACCGTAGCTGAGGCCATCGAGCTCGACGTTCCCGCCCCCGTCATCACCCACTCCCTCATCAGCCGCCTGCGCTCCCGCGACGAGGAGAGCTACGCCGACCGCATGCTCTCCGCCATGAGAAACCAGTTCGGCGGGCATGCGATCAAGAAATCCTAGGCTCACCGCTTCAGTGGAGTCCGCGCTGACCTGACAGGCCCCGGTTCGGGCCGGGTGCAGTCTCTTCGTCGGGCATACCCACCAGAGCGCCGTCGCTGACCCACTCCAGGTCACCGCCGTAGAGCTCGGCCATCAGGGCCGTCTCCAGCCGTCGACGGAGTTCGACGTGCGACTCCGAGTCCGACAGATCCGTGAACTCCTCCGGGTCCGTTTCCAGGTCGAACAGCTGGACACGGTTGCCTACCGGATAGTAGATCAGCTTGTACCGCCCGTCGTGCAGCATCCGTGTCGCGTTGCGCCCCTCTCCCACCTCACCATACAGCGCCTCCCGACAGGATTTCTCACTCACCATCGAGCTTCCTTCTACGGTTTCCGGCGTGTCCACACCCGCCAGGCCCAGCAGCGTGGGCATCACGTCCTGCCAGCCCACGAGCCGGTCATCCAGCGTGTCGGGAGCTACCGTGCCGTCCCGGCCCTGGGACTCCGTACCGACCAGTATCATCGGCACCTGCGCTGATTCCTCATAGAACAGCCGTTTCGCCCACAGCCCGTGCTTGCCGAGCATGTCCCCGTGATCGGAAGTGAAGAGGATGATCGTATCCTCGAGCAGCCCCTCTTCGCGCAGCGTGCCGATGGCGACACGCAGCTGATGGTCGATATGCGTGCACAGCGCATAGAAGGCCCGCTTCGCCGTGCGCATGTCCTGATCCGACATCATGTCTCCCCGGGCACGGTTCTGTCGCAGGTACTGCGGCAGAGCCGCCGGGTCGTCGGCCCAGGCGCCCAGGCTCGGCGTGTCGATGGGCCGCTCCCGGTACATGTCGACATAGTCCCGCAGCGGCGCCAACGGTGGATGCGGATGGCAGTAGGACAGGTACCAGAATCCGGGACGAGTCGGATCCCGGCGTTTGATGAGACGTACCATCTCCCGGGTCGTCCAGTTCGTCACGTGGTGCTCTTCGTCGAGGTGCCAGGGCCGGTTGACGTACTCGTTGTTCCCCATGCCGTGGAGAAACTGTCGGCCCGCCAAGCCCTGCTCCGTGAGGTAGGCCTCGTAGTCATCGGTCACCCCCCACTGCGTCCGCCCCTCCTCGGCGAGAATCACGTCGTCGAAACCGATCCGTGCCCGTTGCGGGTGGACGTGCAGCTTGCCCACGGCGTAAGCCTGATACCCGGCATCACGGAAGGTCTGGGCCATGGTCGGCAGGGCAGGCATCTCCATGTCGGTGAACACGCGGTCGCCGTGGGTCCTCGGCGGGCAGCCCGTCATCAGCGTACGTCGCGCCGGCACGCACACCGGCGTCTCCGCATACGCCCGCGGGAAACGCACGCCGTTGCGCGCCAGTTGATCGAGCGTCGGTGTGCGCACACAGGCATGGCCGCAGACGCCGAGCAGGGAACCGGGCCAGTGATCGGTGGTCACCAGCAAGACATGCGGTCGCTTCGAAGATTGTGTCATCTCTCACCATTCACAGCTGACATCGGGGTTGAAGAATTTCAAGGTCGCTGTAGTTTATGTGTATGGTTTTTGCACGTTTTCAGGTGCTCGATCCCGTGAAAGGACTACTGAAGCATGCCAAATATGGCACAGGCATTCAAGGAGGAAATCACTCGCCTCTCGCGCAAGGAGATCCGCAATGTCTGCGATCCCCTGCGCAAGCAGGTGCAGACACTGCGCCGCACCGTGCGCGACCAGCAGACGACGATCAACAGACTCGAACGGTCCCTTGCCAAGATGGTTGCCCAGACGGCCACCGACACCGGTACCGCGCTCTATGCGCCTCCCGGAGGCGAAGAGGAAGGCACTCGGGCTCGAGTGACGCCGGCGTCGATCAAGCGGCACCGGTTGCGCCTCAACCTGTCTCAGGCAGAGCTTGGCGAGATCCTCAGCGTCAGCACCAATACCATCGTCCGCTGGGAGAAGGGTATGTCTTCGCCACGCGCCCACCACCGTACCGCGCTGCTACGCGTGCGCGAGATGGGGCGGCGGGATGTGAACCGAATCCTGGAAGAGTAGTCAGCCGGTTTTTTTTCTGATCATCTCGGCCTGGTCCAGGTACTCGAGCACGATTCCCGTTGTGATCACCTCGGGAAGAACCAGGGGCTGTTCCGGTCTGCCGCCGGGGAAGATGACGTAGAGCGGCACACCCGAACGCCCGAAGGCCCGCAGCATCTGTGTGATCTCGGTGTTACGGCTCGTCCAGTCGGCCCGCACCAGGACGACGTCCATCTTCTTGAGACGATCGCGCACGTCGGCGTCGGCCAGGACGGTGCGCTCGTTGACCTTGCAGGTCCAGCACCACTCCGCCGTGAAATCGAGGAACACCGTTCGTCCCGCACCGATATGCGCCTCGACACGGTCCACGTCGAAGTCCTCCCACTCGGAGTCCGTGATCGGGGTCGTGCTGCCGGCAGAGACCGGCTGGACGAGCAGTGGGCGCAGGAACACGACATAGCCACCGAGGGCGATGGCCAGGGCGGCCACCCAGGCGACGGCCCTCTGCCGCGCACTGCTGCGCAGGTCCACCCAGGAGCCCAGAAACCAGGCCCCCAACGCCAGGCAGAGCAGGAACGCGCCCGTCCACACCACCGCTTCCATACCCAGTTGCTTACCCAGCACCCAGAGTAACCAGAGCACCGTGGCCATCAACAGAAAGCCCATGCTCTGCTTGAAGTGCTCCATCCAGGCGCCCGGCTTTGGCAAGTAGCGGATCCAGCCGGGATGCCAGGCAAGTACCAGATAGGGCAGAGCCATGCCGATGCCGGCGGCGGCGAAGATGGCGAAGATGATGCCGGCTGACTGACTGAAAGCGAAACCGAGAGCGGCCCCGAGAAATGGCGCCGTGCAGGGCGTGGCCAGAATTGTCGCCAGCACGCCATTGGCGAAGCTGGCTCCGGGTCCTTCGCCCTGTCCCACGCCACCGAAACAGGCGCCTGGAAGGCGGATGGTGACCACGCCGAACAGGCTCAATCCGAGGAGGAACACCAGCCCGGTCAGAAACAGTACGAAGCCGGGAGACTGGAACTGAAAACCCCAGCCGATCTGCTCGCCTCCCGCTTGCAGCGCGACCACGGTGGCTGCCAGCGCCAGGAAGGTGACGACGATGCCGGCGACGAAGGCCAGACCCAGCTGGCGTACACGGGCTGCCGATTCCCCCGCCTGCCCTACCAGAGACATGACCTTCAGAGAGATCACCGGCAGTACGCAGGGCATCAGATTGAGGATGAGGCCCCCCACCATGGCCATCAGCAGGTAGATCCACAGACTGCCGGTGCGAGCGGTATCCTGCGCATACGACGTGCCGAGAAGGTCGAAGGAGGCTGCCTGCGTCGTTGTCAGATCGATGCTGACGCTGCGGTAGCGGGGTATGCCATCACCCCCTTCGTAGCCGATCACCCCTGTCAGCACCCGGGCGGGTGCCTCCCCGGCGTAGGGTACGATCTCCTGATGTACCCTGACTCTTCCCCGTCCCTGAATCTGCCGCGGTCCCGCCTCGATGTAGGCGCTCTCGCCTACACTACGGGGGTAGAAATCCGGCAAGCCCTGGCCATCCCCCTGGGCGGTCAAACTCACCTCGACTCGACGTACGCCATCGCCGATGTCGCGAATGGTGTGGGACCAGTTGACCGGGTCGGCTGCCGTCAGCGGCGTGGACAGGAGAGGACGATAGCGCGCCAGGATTCCTCTGTCCGGGATCGATGTACCGGGCACGTGAGCCCACGTCAGCGTCGTATCCCCCGGAATACAGATGTCGGCACAAACGAGCCAGGACACCTCGGCGCCGATATGAAGGGTGTCAGGCAGTGCATCTGGCGTCTGCACGTGGGTGAACAGCGCCACCTGGTCGGCATAGCCGAAGACGGTCAGGTCGCCGGCCTCGGTGTAACGATGTGGTCCGGGCCACCGCAGTTCATCAGCCTGGAAGCCATCAGGCAGACGCCAGTCGACTCGCGACGGCAGACCGGCATCGCCACTAAAAGCCCAGTAGGTGTGCCAGGCGGGCGCCATATCCAGCACCACGGCGAGTTCGAACTCGGAATCCGGCTGAATCTGTGTCGCCTCGACGACGATCCGTGCCTGCACGGGATGGGCACCCCCCCCGAGAGACTGCGCCAGGCAGGATCCGGAGACCAGCGCCACGCAGGTGGTCAGGAGCAGGCGCAACAGCTACCTCGATTCAGCGTAGCGCGTGGCCACCGCTGCCGCCGTCCGCCCCGCACAGGCGACACCGAAAGAGACCAGCGTGCCGAAGACGATAAACCAGGGCCAACTGATGTCCGTCGTCTGTTTGACGAGCAGGACGACGAGGATGCTGGCCACGGCACCGGCGGCGTTCGACACCGAATTGCCCCGCGCGCGGGTCATGAAGCCGATGAGAAAGATTCCGAGGAGGGCGCCATAGAAGAATGTCATCACACCGAGGGCGATGGACAGCAGGTCAGTCTCCGGGTTGGCTTCGTAGTAGTGGACGACGAGAAGGGCGACACCGACGAGCAGGGCACCGATGACGGCAGTCGACCAGCGCCCCACGAACAGATAGTGACTCTGGCTGCCCTGCCGATGGAAGTGTGGCCGGTAGATGTCGGAGACGAAGGTGGCCGACATGGCGCTCATGGCCGAGTCGAGGCTCGACATGGCGGCGGCGAACACGGCGGCCAGCACCAGACCTGTGACACCGGCCGGCAAGACCGTGACGATGTAGTGCAGGAAGAAATGCCCGTTCTTGCCCGAATCGGCCAGCATCTCGGCGGCGATCCCCATGGGATCACCTGCCGGCAGATGCCGGACGTAGACGAACAGCATCTGTCCCACGGCGAGAAACAGCGTGGTGACGAAGAGGCCGACCAGACCGCTCACCCACAATGATCGCTGCCCCTCGCGGCTCTCGCGGCAGGTCAGCAGGCGCTGCACCATGTCGTGATCGGTGCCATGGGTCGCCATGGTCAGAAAGAAGCCGCCGATGACGGCCGGTACGATATGGTACGGGTTCGAAAGGACCTCCCGGATGCCGCCACCGTCGCCGAAGTCGAAGACGCGAAACTTGTCGTGGGTGGAGAGAAAATCGACGGTCTCACCGAAAGACAGCGGCACCTTGCCCAGCAGGCTGCACAGGGCGATCAGCCCGCCACCGACGAGGACGATGGCCTGCAGAACGTCGGTCCAGATCACCGCCTTGATGCCTCCGAACCAGGTGTAGATCACGGCCACGACGCCGAGCACGACGATACTCCATTGCAGACTCAGCCCCGTGGCCACCTGAATGGCGATGGCGGCGATGAACAGCCGGGCGCCGCTGGCGAACAGTCGCCCCAGCAGGAAGACGGCAGCCGTCGTCGTTTGAGTCGGTGTACCGAAACGTTCCGTCAGAAAACCGTACACGGTGAACACACGCAGGCGGTAGAAGGCGGCGATGAAGACCGACGCCAGCACGAAGCGTGCCGCGATCGTGCCCACCGAAAACTGCAGGTACGTCATGTCGCGGACGTAGCCCTGCTCCGGCGCCCCCAGGAAGGTGGCGGCGCTCACCTCCGTAGCCACCATCGACAGCAGGGCCGCCCACCAGGGGATGTTGCGGCCACCCAGGAAATAGTCGTCGAGATCCTCCTGCCGACGGCTCAGCCACAGGCCGATGCCAATCGTGGCTGCCAGATACAGCAGGATGGCCAGCCAGTCGTAGAGTGTCATGCGTCCAGTTTCGCGTGAGCGGCGGCTACGGCCTCATCCAGTTCGATGCCGAGGCCTGGCCCTTCGGGTACGGCGATGAAACCGTCCTCGACGATCTCTGCCGGTCGAACCAGGTCGCCGCGCCAGGGGACCTCGCCGAAAGCCCACTCGAGAATGAGGAAGTTGCGGATCGTCGCTGCCGCGTGGACGCCGGCCAGGGTCGACACGGGACCGGCCGGGTTGTGCGGAGCTACGGGGATCTGCGCCAGTTCTGCCACGTGCGCGATACGGCGCAGCTCCGTGATGCCACCGGCGTGCTTCACGTCGGGCATGATAATGTGGACGGCACGATGTCGGAGATAGTCGCGGAAACCGGCGCGCCCGAAGAACGACTCCCCTCCCGCCGTCGTGATGCCGCCGTGAGCGGTGATGTGTGCCATGGCCTCGACCTCGTCGCGAGGAATCGGTTCTTCGAGCCAGTAGAGGTCCAGAGGCTTCACCTTGTCGATCAGCTTCCGCGTCAGCGCCAGGTCGAACCGACAGTGACAGTCGACGAGCAGCTCGATGTCGCCGCCGATGGCCTCCCGGGCCGCCTGCAGACGCGCCACACCCTTGTCGAGGTCGCTCTCCACACCATCGCGATCGGCCAGACCGCCACGGACCTCGTCGAAGGGAGTGCACTTTACGGCGCGGAAGCCCGCCGTTACGGCCGCTGCCGCCTGGCGGGCGAACCCTTCCGGCGAGCGGTCCTGTGTACCCCTGTTCAAGTTGGCATAACAGCGAATGCGCTGCCGACGGCGACCACCCAACAGACGCCAGACCGGTACATCGAGAGCCTTGCCGGCGATATCCCACAGCGCCTGGTCGATGGCGCTGACCGCGGTGGCGCCAACCCGGCCGGACTTGCCTGAGAACACATCACCGCCACCCCCGGCCATCCGCTCCCAGACGACCTCGGGCTGCGTCGGATCCTGCCCCTCGATCTGCTCGCCCAGCTGCCGCAGAGCGGCCTGTGTAAGTAGATCGTTGCCACTCTGGCTCGCCTCCCCTACACCGGTGATGCCAGAGTCGGTGTCGATGAGGACGAAGAGCCAGTGGCCGCGAGAGCTCGCAGCCACGTCGATGATGCGAAGATCGGTGATCTTCATCTCAGGCAGACTCCAGGTCGATGGCGGCGCCAAGGCTGTTCAGATCGTTGAAGAATTCCGGATACGACTTACCCACGGTCTCGGCGTCGAGGACGACGACACCGTCGCGGCTGCGCAGACCCATCAGGGCCTGCATCTGTGCCACGCGATGGTCGTGATGGGTTTCGGCTTCGTGGCCGCCGGCATACCCCTCGGTCCGGCCGCGAACGACGATGGCCTCTTCTTCCTCGTGGCAATCGACACCGAAGCGGCGCAGTTCCTCCACAGGTACCGTGATGCGGTCACACTCTTTCTGCCGCAGATTCCCGATACCATAGAAGCGGCTCGTGCCCTCGGCGTGAGCGGCTACGGCCAACATGGCGAGAACCGCATCGGTGGCCTTGTCGCCGTCGAAGTCGACACCCCGCAGGCCGTCATGGCCGCGCAACTCCACACGCTGACCATCCCAGGACACATCGACTCCCATCTCACGCAACAGTTCGAGTACCGCGCGCTCACCCTGGCGGTCTTCGAACAGACGCTCGACGATGATACCACTGCTGGTCAGGGCGCCGGCGGCCAGAATCGCCGCCGAGGAAGGCCAGTCGCCATTCACCGAGTATTCCCCGGAGTTGTAGGACTGACCGGCGGCGATCTGGAAGGAGCGCAGATCGTCGGCGACCTCGACTTCGATGCCAGCCTGGCGCAGGACTTCCAGCGTGGTATGTACGAGAGGCTGTGAGTTGAGCTCGCCGGTGATCTCGAGACGCACATCCTCACCGATCAGAGGCGAGAGGATGAGCAATGAGCTGAGGAACTGGGAGGACCAGCCCTTGATCTGCACCGTGCCGCCATGAAGCGCACCGCCGCGGATCGTAGCCGGCAGGCGCCCGTCCGCCGAGTCCACGGAAGCCCCCAGTTGCTCGAGGCCGGAGAACAGCTCGTCGTGAGGCCGCTTGCCCAGTGAGTCGACGAAGGGTGTCTCGAAGCGCACCTCGGGAAGTAACGCGCCCACCGCCATCAACATGCGGGCCACGGCCCCGGCATTGCCGACATCGAGTACGCCGGGGCTGGCCGGCTTGCCGCCGAATCCACGCACGTGCAGGTGTCGCCCCCCGGCGTCATCGATCTCCTCCCGAATGACGGCTCCGAAATCGGACAGACACCGCAGCAGGGCATCGGCATCCTGCGATCGTGCCGGATGGTGCACGATACTGTCGCCCTCGGCCAGTGCCGCAGCCAGCAGGTAGCGAGTTGTGTAGTTCTTTGACGACGGCGGATTCAGTGTACCCCGCAGTTCGTCGGTGTGGCGGATTCGTGCTTTCATCTAGAAGTCACCCGTTCTCGACTCGTATTTGGTCGGCTTGCCATAGCTCGTACCCCCTGCCTGAACCCAGTGTGCCATCCAGTCGATCACGTCGTCGATCGACGTTTCCGGAGGGCCAAGCTCGTCCACCAGGGCAGACGTGTCACCGAGCAACGCCGTCTCGGCCTCGACTCCCACGAACACCGGCTCACGACCCATGGCGGCGCCCAGCCTCACGGCGGTGGCCCGCACCGACAGCACCCGCTCTCCGGTCATGTTCAGTGTCGTGGGTGGGTTCGTGCACAACGGAAAGGAACGCGCCAGGTAGGCATTGGCGTCCCCCTGCCAGATCTGATTCACGTGGCCCATGGAGACATCGATCGGTTCCCCGGTCCATACGCGCCAGGCGATATCGTGAATGATACCGTAACGCAGCTCCGTGGCGTAGAACAGTCGCAAGGTACAAAGCCGGGCACCCGTGGACCGGGCGGCGAACTCGGCGAGACGCTCGCCGCCGAGGCGGGACTGGGCGTACTCCCCCACCGGTTCGGTAACGTCACTCTCCCCTGCACCGCCGCCTGCCACCGCCGTGTACGCATAGACATTCCCGGAACTGACATAGGAAATCTGTGCCTCACGGTACCGCTCGACGGCCCGCGCCGGCAGCAGGCTGTTCATCGCCCACGTCATCGACGGGTTTCCTGTGGCGCCGAACTTGAACCCGGCCAGCAGGAAGACATGTGGCGCATCGGGCAGGTCGCGCAACGCCTGGTCTTCGAGCAGATCAGCCTGGATTGTCGTCACGCCGATCTCTTCGAGGTGATCACGTCCCCGGGGGTCGCTGAAACGGGCGACGCCGATGACGCGCCGGCCGCCGTCTCCCCCACCGGCACGCAGGAGCAGTTCCGCCAGCGTCGGGCCCATCTTGCCGCCGACGCCGAGGATGATGACGTCCCCCTCGTACTGCGCCACCGCCTCGCACACCGCCGCCGACGGGGTCGTCATACACTCGATCAGCTCATCGTCGGTGCCCGGTGGTTTGCGGTCTGTCGCCATTCGCCTTCCCCGTTGCCGCGCGTCGCGTTGTGAGTCGTTGGAGAGCCTTCTATCTTACGCTCCGTCGGGTTCTGGGTCGAGGCCAACTCCGGTCCGCTGACCTGCCTCCCGTCATCCCTGGAGCACTCTCTCGCCGATGACAGACGCCTCCCGAAAGGGTACATCGCGCCAGTCTCTCGACCTCTTCGAGGCGGGCAGACGCGATGCCGGCGATCAGCCGCTGGCCGCCCGCCTGCGCCCGCGCGTACTCGATGAGTTCGTCGGCCAGGATCACATTCTCGGCCAGGGCCGCCTGCTGCGCCGGGCCATTCAGGCCGACCAGCTGTCCTCGCTGATATTCTACGGCCCACCCGGCACCGGCAAGACGACGCTGGCCCTCGTTATCGCCAACACGACAAAGTCCCACTTCATCACCATCAACGCCGTGCTTGCCGGTATCGCCGACATCCGCACCGCCGTGAAGGAGGCCAAGGAACGGCACGACCTCTACGGCCATCGAACCATCCTCTTCATCGATGAGGTCCACCGCTTCAACAAGGCGCAGCAGGATGCGCTGCTGCCCTGGGTCGAGAACGGCACGGTGATCCTCATCGGCGCCACCACGGAGAATCCCTTTTTCTCCGTCAATCGACCGCTCGTTTCGCGCAGTCGCATCTTCCAGCTGCGCGACCTCGAGACCAAGGACCTGCGCCGTATCGTCGAACAGGCTCTGACCGACCCCCGCGGCTACGGCGAGCGCACGGTCCGGCTCGACGATGACGCCCTCGAACACCTCGTCGAAGTCTGCAACGGCGATGCCCGCGCCCTGCTCAACGCCATCGAGCTGGCCGTCGAGACGACGCCGGCGGAGGCGGGTGTCATCAGGGTCACCCTGGGCGTGGCCGAAGAATCGATTCAGCAGCGGGCCGTGCTCTATGACAAGGAGGGAGACTACCACTTTGACACCATCTCCGCCTTCATCAAGTCATTGCGAGGCTCCGACCCTGACGCCACCGTCTACTGGCTGGCCCGGATGGTCTATGCCGGCGAGGATCCGCAGTTCCTGCTCCGGCGGATGATCATCTTCGCCGGCGAGGATGTGGGTCTGGCCGACCCGAACGCCCTCGCCGTCGTCAGCGCCGCGGCCAGCGCTTTCGACCGCGTCGGTCTGCCGGAGGGCCGCTTCCACCTGGCTGAGGCGGCGCTGTACCTGGCGACGGCGCCGAAAAGCAACTCCACCTTCGCCTTCTTCGACGCCCTGGCGACCGTGGAGGCAGAGGGCGACGGTGAGGTCCCCAACCATCTGAAGGATGCCAGTCGCGACGGCGAAGGTCTGGGCCACGGGGCCAACTACCTGTATCCCCATGCCTACCGCGACCACTGGGTCGCGCAGCAGTACCTGCCGGACAGCCTGCATGGACGGGTGTTCTACGAACCTTCCAGCCAGGGCCACGAGCGTGACATCGCCGACGAGGTGCGCCGACGGCGCGAATTGCAGC
Source organism: Candidatus Latescibacterota bacterium (assembly GCA_036011085.1). Classification (GTDB taxonomy): domain Bacteria; phylum Latescibacterota; class UBA2968; order UBA8231; family UBA8231; genus UBA8231. Next base: position 14,577 of record DASCMS010000149.1, on the reverse strand, counting down.
TTGCCGCAGTCGTGGAGGGAGATCAGGGCCATGCCGAAGCCCTGACACGCTCACCGGAGGATCGCCAACGCGATCAGTGGCTGGTCCGCGCTGCCGGGGAGCTGTCGGCGCAGCTCGACCACGTACGCACCCGGATCTTCGGGGCCCTCGAGCTGGCCCGTCATCACGTCGTCCTTGATGTCGATGCCGGCTCGGGGCTGCTGACCTGGGAGGCGATTCGAAGGGTCCCCGAGGGCTCGGTGTGGGCTCTGTGCACCGACCGCACGGCAGCGGTGGGCGTCCGCGAAATGGCCAGTCAGCACCTGAACGAACTGGACCGTCCCATCATCCTGGAGGGTCCCATCCCACGCCTGGGCACGCTGGTGGGTCTGCAGCAGGAGGACGGGATTCACTTCGACGCCATCGTCGCCCGCAACGCCTTTGGTGACATCGACGAGCGGCAAGAGGCGATGCGGGCTGCCGCCGGACTCCTGGCCCCGGAGGGCCGCATCAGCTGCGCCGAGACGGTGCCGGGTCTCAGTCAGCGGCTGACGGACCTGGTAAAGCTGGAAGCTCTTGGCGAGGACCTGTCGGCACGGGTGCTCCAGGCCGAGCGGGACATCTATGCCGATGCCGGCAATCCGCGAGTCAACTGGGAACCTCAGGACCTGGCAGCCATGTGGGCGGCAGCCGGGATTGGTGAGGTGGAGGTGGAAACCGAGACGCTGAGGGCAACCCGACGCCTGTCGAGCCAGCACCTGGGCAACTGGTTCAACCCGGGGGGCGAGAAACACCGCACCTTCGCCAGCTACCTGCGCCGGCATCTCGAGGCGGACGAACTGAAGAAGGTGAGGCACCTGTTCGAGGATGTACTGCTGAACCAGGATGTTCAGTGGTCGACGACGTACGCCTACCTGCGCGGCCAGGCGCCCGACTCAGGACCGTGACTCGGATCAGCTTGCGGCGCGAACCTCGTCGAGCAGTTCCTCACCCTCACGGCGCAAGTCGTCCAGAGGCTCCAGCCACTCACCAGGCGAACCCCCGTGCTGCTCGAAGAACTCGAGGAAGTGATCGGGCAACACGGGCAGGACGAAGTCGATCACGCCCGACAGCAGGTTCGCCGTCCGGGTCGTCTCCAGCCAGGCCAGACCATCGGGCAGATACCGACCGACGAGCAGAACGCTCAACATCAGCAGCAGCACACCTGCCAGGACTCCGAGGACGGCTCCCAGCAGTCGGTCCACCAGGCCGAGAAACAGCGCATCCACCGCTGTCTTCAACGCCCGCGCCAGGAAATTGACGCTCAGCGCCACAACGACGAACACGACGGTGAATCCAGCCACCAGTTTGAGCACCGGATGCCCTATGTCCGGCAGCATGGCAGCCGCGGCGCTGTGCAGGTAGAGCCCACCCAACAGACCCAGACCGACGGCCACGACTGCCGACAACTGCAGGATGAGACCGCGGGTGTAGCCGCGCACGCCGAGAGCGACAAGAATCAGCGCCGCCAGCCAGTCGAACCAGTTCATGCCGCCAAGTATACCATGGAAGGCCCCCCCTTGGGAACCGTAGAAGCTGTTGCCCACCCTGCCCGGGGGATCGTAGATTAGTCGCCCCCGAGAGTCATCCGACTTTCGAGTGTCAGTGACAAGAGACCACAACGAGGTAGCTGCCTGGTGCCAGTCGACGTACCCGCCATCGCGAGATCCTTCGCACCCACCATCTGCTGCCTGGTTCTCGGCACCCTCGCCGTGGGCTGCTCGACCACCGAGGAACAGGTTCGTAGCCAGATCGAGATCCTCGCCGCCAACGATGTCGGCTCAGAGCGCTGGAACGACGCCGCCGGAGCCCTGACCACCATCGGCCGGCCGGCGGCGCGTCAACTCGTCGCCTTGCTCAATCCGGCCCTCTACCGCGGCGCCGACTACCGCGACTTCCGCGATGAGATCGAGAAGACGACGGCCGGCGCCGCTACGGTCCTCGGCAACATCGGCCACAAGGCCGCCTCTGCCAGCATGAAGGATCGCATCACCAAAGTCTACCGGTGGACGGAGCGCTTCGCCGCGTTGCGCGCTGTAGGCAACCTGGGTTTCAACGAGGCCGCCGTCACCGCGATCGAGAAACAACTCGTCGACTCGACCCGGGTGGTTCGCCTGCTGGCCTCGGTAGCCCTGGTCAAGCTTGGTGAGAACACGGCACGCGACACCATCGTCAACGCCGTCGTGCACGGCGATGAAGAACTCGCGGAGATGGCGATCGGCGAACTGGAGCAAGCCAACTACCACGGCGTTCCAACCCTCGTCGCCCTGCAGAATCGCGGCATCCGCGAAGAACGCCTGGGCCGAGCCCTGCACCACGTCCGCGACCAGTTGATCGACCAACTGCAGGACGACGATCCCGAGATGCGGCGGCCGTCAGCGGCCGCTCTCGGTGCCGTCGGCGACGCCATCGCCGTCGGGCCCCTCCTCGACCTGCTGGAGGATCCAAGCAACCTCGTCCGCTTCCATGCGGCCTCATCACTGGTGCGGCTCGGCGATGACCGGGGCTCCGAGTTTCTCTTCCAGGCCCTCGCCGACAGCGACCCGATCCTGCGACTGAACGCGATCAAGTCATTGGTGCGCGTTCAACTGCTGTCCGGTGGTGTCGAGGATCGACTTCTGGGTTGTCTGCGGGACGACAACGCTGCTCTGCGGTCGGGAGCGGCCCAGATTCTTGGTCAGGCACGGGTACACGGCGCTCTGCAGGCTTTGCTGTCCATCACCGGCGACACCGAAGCCGAGGTCCGCTGGAATGCGGCCATCGCCCTGGGACACCTGGGGGCCGCGACCAGCCGGGAGGCGCTGCAGCAACTGACGAATGACGGAGATGAAACCGTCTCCTACTACGCCCATTGGGCGCTGCAGCAGCTGGGGGCGGGATGATCCTCCTCTCATTCCTCGTCATCCTCCTACTCTCCCCACTCGACAGGGCGGGAGCCGCCGAGACCGCAGAGACAATTCTCATCCGCCAGAGCCTGGAGAAGGACCGCTCGGGGCGACGCCGCGGCGACGCTGAACTCGTGCTGTCAGCCTACGACGAGGATCGTTTCGTCGTCTGGGATGCCGGCGGTTCCATCGATGGCCGTGCCTGGTCGGTGCTTCACGGCAGCCGCGACGAGGTCGCCGATGCTCTCGAGACTGACCTGGCGGTCCGGCACTATGACCTCAAGCGCGAGGTGGTGCTCATCAACGTGTGGAAGGACAAGGCCTTCGTCACGACGGTGGACTCGGGCATGGTCATCGACAGCGCCACCGGGAACCGTTCACCCTATGCGCAGAACCAGTTGTGGACTTTCCGCAAACGGGACGAGGAATGGCTGGCCACCGGCGTCATCGTCGCCCTGGGCGACTCGACATCAGGTCCCGTCGTCGGCAAGGTGGAAGCCGATGATGTTGCCGAGGCGCTGCAGGACCATGCCGCCGAGTGGAGTGACGGCAGTGCCTCAGGCATCTCGAGCGGCCTGACCGAAGAGGCCGTCCTCGTCGATCTGTACTTCAGTGCCAACCCTGCCAAGTGGCTCATCGTGTTCGCTGACCGCGAAGAGATCGACGACTGGCTCGAAGAGCGACTTGCCGTGGTCGACTACTCGATTGAATGCTCGGTGGAACACGCGATGGCCCAGGGCGACGAAGCGGTGGCGGTCACGCAGGAACAGATCTCTGCCACCTATGCCGGCGGCGAAGCCCGCATCGCCGAGACGCAGCTCCGGATCTGGCTGCTGACACGCTCCGGCGGCACCTGGCAGGTAGACTGGGTGTTCAGGAAGGCCAAACCCTTCTCTCCCATCGACGGATCCACCGCCCTTCACTGACCCATCTGCAGACCTGCTTATTCCTTCCCACCTCACGCACCGAGGGTAGCCGTGGCTGAGCGTATCAACAATTACGAGAACACGAATCGGCTGTTCGATCGGGCGGCGGATGCGATCGAGCTCCCGGAAGATCAGCGTCTCCTGCTCAAGACGCCTTTCCGCGAGGTCCAGGTCGAGGTGCCAGTGCGCATGTCGGGTGGCGATATCGAGGTCTTCCTCGGATATCGGGTCCAGCACAATACAGCCCGCGGCCCCATGAAGGGAGGCCTGCGTTTCCATCCCCATGTCGACATCGATGAAGCCCGATCGCTGGCGTCACTGATGACGTGGAAGACCGCCCTCGTCGACGTGCCCTTCGGGGGCGCCAAGGGCGGCATCACCTGCGATCCGAGTCTGTTGAACGAGAAGGAACTGGAGCACCTGACGCGGCGTTTCACGACACGCATCGGACTCGCCTGGGGACTACATACGGACATTCCCGCTCCGGACGTGAATACCAATGCCCAGGTCATGGCCTGGATCATGGATGAATACAGCCAGCGTTACGGATACACACCGGGAATCGTGACGGGTAAACCTCTCGCCCTGGGAGGCTCTCCGGGCCGTGAGGCGGCTACGGGCCGGGGCGTCAGCATCATCACCCGCGAAGCTGCCCGCGACTGTGACATAGACCTGAAGGGAGCGCGGATCGCCATTCAGGGCTTCGGTAATGTCGGTTCGTGGACGGGTCGGCTGCTGGGTGCAATGGGGGGCCGGATCGTGGCCGTCAGCGACGCCTCCGGAGGCCTGTTCGCCGGTGACGGACTCCCGGTCGAGGATCTCTTCGAGCACGCCTACGAGCGCCGTACGATCGAGGGCTTCGGGACCGGCGAGTCGATCTCCAACGAGGATCTGCTCACCCTCGACTGCGATATCCTGATCCCCGCCGCCCTCGGCGGCTCCGTCACCAAGGACAACGCCAACGATATCAAGGCGAAGATGATCGTCGAGGCGGCCAACTCGCCGGTGACGACCATCGCCGACGCTATTCTCGAGGAACGGGGGATCACCATCGTGCCCGACATTCTGGCCAATGCCGGGGGTGTCACGGTGTCCTACTTCGAATGGGTGCAGAATATCCAGGCGCTGACCTGGGACGAACCCGACGTCAATGACCAGCTGGAGAAGATCATGTCGCGTGCCTACCACAACGTGGTCAGCGTCATGAAGGAGAAGGGCGTTCCCATGCGAACGGCGGCTTTCTCCATCGCCATAGAGCGGGTGGCCGAAGCCGAGCGGATGCGCGGAGGTTTCTAGGGTTTGGAGAAGCTCGTCTGGCTGGTTCTGTTCACCGCCGGGTACTGGTCCTACTGCATCTACTGGGGGATAAAGGGGGCCCGGCGGGCGCGCACGCCCAGTGACTACTTCATCGCCGGGCGGACCATCGGCCTCTGGGTGTTCGTGCTGGCCGCCACGGCCACCTCTTTTTCGGGCTGGACCTTCGTCGGCCATCCGGGCACGATCTTCAACGTCGGCCTGCCCTACGCCTTCGCCTCGTTCTACGCCATCACCATCCCTTTCACCGGTGTCATGTTTCTCAAGCGTCAGTGGATGCTCGGCAAGCGCTACGGCTATATCACGCCGGGGGAGATGTTCGCCGACTACTACAAGACCGACACCATGCGACTTCTTACGGCGCTGGTGGCGATGATCTTTTCCGTCCCCTATCTCGGCATCCAGTTGCGAGCATCGGGACTGCTGTTCAGCCGCCTGGTGGAGGGAACACCTTTCCAACAGACCTTCCTCGGCTCCATCGAGGGTGGCGCCATCCTGCTCTCCGTCGTCGTCTTCATCTACGTCGCCTCCGGTGGCTTGCGCTCGGTTGCCTACGTCGACTGCGCCCAGTGTGTCCTTCTGGCCGTGGGTATCATCATCCTCGGCTTCGTCGCCCTCGATCTGGTGGGTGGCTGGTCGGCCTTCAAGGAGGGTCTCGCCGGCCTGGCACGGGTCAAGCCGGACATGGTCGCCATCCCCACCCGGCCGGAGTCGTCCTCCTTCCTGGAACGGGCCGGGACCATGTTCTTCGACAGCTCCGGCGGCGCCTGGACGGGATTGATGATCCTCACCTACATGTTCGCCCTCATGGGTATCCAGTCGGCGCCGGCCTTCAGCATGTGGGCTTTCGCCAACAAGGATCCAAAGCCCTTCCCCTGGCAGCAGGTGTTTGCCTCCGCCCTGGCCATCGGCGGCATCATGTTCGTCTTCACCGCCATCCAGGGGCTCAGCGGTTCGATCCTGTTCCATGAGATCCTCCCCGATACGGACAAGCTGGGATTGCCGACGAACGAGGCGGGCAAACCGATTACCGACTACCTCGTTCCCTATCTGATCAGTTCCCTCGAGCAGAACTATCCGTGGCTGCTGGGATTGTTGTGTGTTTGCGCTCTGGCGGCGATGCAGTCCACCGGCGCCGCCTACATGTCCACCGCCAGCGGCATCATCACCCGCGACATCTATCGCCATTTCTTCGCCAGGGATGTGTCGCACGGTGCCCAGGTTCTCGTCGGCCGCCTGACGGTGTTCGTCATCGTCGCCCTGGCCCTGATGGTGGGCCTGGCCTCGGGTGACCTGCTCGTGCTGCTCGGTGGCGCCGCCGTATCCTACGGCTTTCAGATGTGGCCGGCCCTGCTCGGCATCTGTTTCTTCCGCTGGTTCACGCCACAGGGTGTCGTCGCCGGGCTGATCGCCGGCATTCTCGCAGTCACCTTCACCTACGTCACCCAGCTGGGCGGCCTGATCGGTATCGGCCGCTACCCGCTGACCATCCACAGTGCCGGCTGGGGCATCCTGTTCAACCTCGGCACCTGCGTCCTCGTCAGCGCCTTCACCCAGACGCGGGACGATGAGAAAGCCCGCCATCGCCACGAGTCGCACGATTTCCTGCGGGAGCACACACGCCTCGAGCCGGCGGCAGAACGCTGGAAGAAACCGGTCTGGGCCTTCGTCATCATCTGGTTCCTCTGCGCCATCGGGCCCTTTGCCGTACTCGGCAACGAATCCGACCCGGCTGCCTGGTCCTTCGGCATTCCGACCCTGTGGGTCTGGCAGATCGTGTGGTGGGTGATCGGCGTCATCATGATGTACCTGCTCGCCTTCAAGCTCGAGATGTCCACAGTACCCCGATCTGAGGTCAAGGCCCTCGTCGACACGGACTGACGACATCGTTGAACACCCCTGCCCGCTACGCCGTCGCTCTCCTGCTCAGCGCCGCAGTCAGTGGCGCCCTGCTGCCGACCTTCGGTGACCACAGCGGTTGGAGCCTGTTTCCCCCCGTCTGCGCCATCTCGGTAGCGATCCTCACCGGCCGGCTCATCCTCGGCCTCTGCACAGCCCTGGTGGGCGCCGCCATCATCGCCCTGCCTGCAGACCTCGGGTTCATAGGCAGCGTCCTCGAAGTCCTTCGGGCCACCACCCTCGGATTCGTGTGGACACCCCTGAGTGACTCCTTCCAACTCTACATCCTCGCCTTCACCGTCTCCCTCATCGGCATGGTGCGCATCGTCTCCGTCGCCGGGGGCACGCGGGGCATAGCCGAAAGACTGGCCCGCAGTGCCGAGGGCAAACGGGCGGCGCGGCTGTCCACCTGGTTGCTCGGCATGGCCATCTTCTTCGATGACTACGCCAATACCCTCGTCGTCGGTACGACGATGCGCCCCGTCTTTGACCGCTTCCGCATATCCCGCGAAAAACTCGCCTACGTGGTGGACTCCACCGCCGCGCCGGTGGCCGGGATCGCGCTGATCAGCACCTGGATCGGCTATGAAGTCGGGCTCTTCGAGGACGCCATGGAGTCGGTGGGTACGGGCATCTCCGGATACGAGCTGTTCTTCCGCGCCCTGCCGAGCCGGTTCTACTGCCTCCTGGCCCTCTTCTTCGTCGGCGCCAGTATCTTCCTGCGTCGGGACTTCGGCCCCATGCTGGGTGCCGAGCGACGGGCCACCGCCACGGGGCAGGTCCAGCGCCCCGGGGCCCAGGCCATGGCCGGCAACGAGGATCGGGGTCTCGACGTACCGGAAGGTATCGACGCGGACTGGCGTGTTGCTGCTGGCCCCGTGGCACTTGTCATCTTCGGGGTGCTGGCGGGAATGCAGCTGGACGCCTGGAGTGTGGCCGATGTGATCGAATCGAGAGGGCGGAACGGCTTTTTCAGCCAGGGGTACTGGACGACGGTCTTCTCCAACGCCGACGGTGCCCGCGTCATGTTCCAGGCGGCCATCGCCGGCTCTGTACTCGCCTTCGGTCTGGCCATCAGTCGTCGCGATGGGGCAGGCCACTTCCCCATCAGCCCCGCCCGTGCCGGCCGCGCCTGGGCCGGCGGCGTCACCGGCTTCAGCCGGGCCCTCCTCATCCTGGTGCTCGCCTGGGCCATCAAGGAAGCCTGCGGTGCCGTTGGCACGAGCGCCTACCTCGTCGCCCTCCTCGGCGACAGCCTGCCCGCCGGGTTGCTTCCCGTTCTCGTGTTCCTCCTCGCTTCCGCCGTCGCCTTCTCCATCGGCACCTCGTGGACGACGATGGCCATCCTGCTGCCGACGACGATTCCCCTTGCCCACAGCCTCGGCGGCATGCCCATCGCCGTCCTTGTCGCCGCCGCCGTCCTCGACGGCGCCATCTTCGGCGACCACTGCTCTCCCATCAGCGACACCACCGTGTTGTCGAGCGTCGCCTCCGGCTGTGACCACCTCGACCACGTCAAGACCCAGTCGCCCTACGCCCTGGCGACCATGGCGGTAGCTGCGCTGATCGGCTATGTGGGCACGGCGATGATCTGGCCGGCCTGGGTCGGACTGCTTCTGGGCGCTGCCGTCATCTGTGCCATGCTGTGGTTGTTCGGCAGCGATCCCGACCGCCAGGACTGACCCTGGCATGGACTCCCGAGAAAGGACATTCCTCGCCCTCAACTTCGAAGAGCCAGACCGCGTCCCCAGCGACCTGTGGACGTCGTCGGGTTTCGAACGCAAGCTGGCCGCCGAACTTCGTCTGACCAAGCAGCAGCTTCTCGACCGCTACGACATCGATCTGCGCTATATCCCCGGTCCCACCTTCATCGGCCCCCCGCTGGCGACCTTTGCCGATGGCGACGATGAGGATATCTGGGGTGTTCGCCGACAACCGGTTCACATCGAGACGGGTGGCGGCTCCGAAGACTACCGCGAGGTGGCTTGCTCGCCGCTGGCCGGGGCCACAAGCGTCGACGCCATCGAGGCCTACGACCACTGGCCGTGTGCCGACTGGTTCGACTACTCGGACATCGAGTCGCAGTGCGACGCGATCCGCGACGATGGCCGCGTCGTCGTGTTCATGGGGGACCGGCTGAACCGACTGGCCCAGCTCAAACCGGCCATGTATATGCGGGGCGTGGAGCAGATCTTCGTCGACATGGTCGACAGCCCCGAAATCGTCCACGCCATCTTCCGCCGCATCCGGTCCTTCTACCTGGAATACGCTCGGCGTATCTTCGAAGCCGCGGCGGGCAAACTCGACATCGTCCTGACGGGCGACGACTTCGGATCACAGAATGGCCCCCTTCTGTCGCCAGCCATGTGGATCGAGTACCTGCAGGAGGGGTTCTCGGCCTACACCGGCCTTGCCAGAAGCTCTGGTTGCCGTGTCATGCATCACACGTGCGGTTCGGTGCGCCCCCTCATCCCGCTCATGGTCGAAGGCGGTCTCGACGTGCTCCAGTCACTGCAGCCCGAGGCTGCCGATATGGCGCCGGCAACGCTCAAGGCCGAGTTCGGCGATCGAGAACGCTCTGGCCCTGCTCGAGGCCTACGGCGAATTCGGCGGCTATCCGCCCGGCAGATCGTAGAGTTCGGTTTGCGGCGCTACCAGGAAGCTGTGGTGCGATCCACCATCTCTTCGATCATCATGTCCATGGCTGCTGCCACCGCCGGCTCCCGCCCATCTTCCTCGGGCAGCGCCGCGTCGTAGGTCCCCCAGCCGACGAGACGCTCTAGCTCCAGCAGTTCGCTGCCATCTCCGGTGCGCTCGAGCATGGCGCTGGCGAACAGACGGAATCGGTACTGCTCCGTGACTTCGTCGGCGGTGAAGGTGAACGGTTCGTCTTCCAGACGCTCGACACGCAGCAGGAGCAGGGCATCGGCGGATTCTTCGTCGACGACGCGCAGCCGGCCGTCGGCGAGAAATGCGTCCGTGGCGCGATCCGCCAGCCGTTGGCCCACGTCCACCTCCGAGGTCTCGTTCTCGGCGGTAGGGATGGCCACCGTTTTAATCCCGCCCACGAGTCCGGCACTCGTCGAATAACGAGCGCAACCTGTCAGGGCCAGTACGGTCGCCAGGCCGACGATGACCTGTCGCAGGCTACCCGGCATCGTCCGTCTCCGCAGGGGGCGGGCTGGTGGCATAGCTCTCCGACGGCAGGTCAGGCGTGCCCCCCTGCGCGTCCGCCGCCTCGGCCAGCGCCTCGAGCGAAATCGACCGTACCGCGTCCCCTACTTCGATCGGCTGCATCCTCGGGCGTCCGCTGACCACGGCGGGATGCACCTCCAGCCGCTCCCGCTCCCGTTCCCGCTCCCCGTACAGACCGAAGGAATGGCGCACCATCATGGCGCTCAAGGTTCCGGTGCTCTGCCCGGAATCCTCGAGCAGAGGGGAACGGACGGTGGCCATACGTTCCTGTACGTGTGTCACCACGACCCGTCCCTTCACCGCCTCCCATTGGCCCAGGCTGTCCCCGGTATCCGGGTCGGAGACCTCGCCCTGGACGGAGATGATGGCGAACAGCTGCGCCTCGCGCACACCATCCAGACTGCCCACGTTGAGTACGAGAGTCGTGTCGTCGATGATGGCTGCTACTTTGCCCGTGATCGGATCCGGAGTTCCCATGTCGTGATCTCCCCTTCGGTGTCACCGGAAATGTAAAGAGCCGGCCCGCTCGTAGCAGGCCGGCTCGAATGCCGATAGGACGGTACGCCCGGGGACTACTCGTCGGCGGATGCCACCCACGCCGAGGCCCGGTCTCCATTGTTCTTGTCGAGCAGGAAGCCTTTGGGATCGATGTAGCCTCGCACGCCACCGCGACGACGATCCTGGTAGCGTACGGCGTAGTGCAGATGCGGACCTGTGGACCGTCCGGTGCTGCCCATCAACCCGACGGCCTGGTTGCGCCGCACGAGATCGCCCTTCTTGACAAGGATCTTGTCCAGATGGCCGTACTCCGTGCGCAGAATTCCGGGACGATTCGTGACGTTGCCATCTTCGTCAGTGATCTCGGGATTGTGATTGATGACCACCACGTTCCCGAGATGTTTGTCCTCATAGGCAAAGGCGACGACGCCATCGGCCGTGGCCCACACCTTCAGCCCCGTGCGGCCCGCGATGTCGACACCTGCATGGTGCGTGACGCGGCCAGTGAAGGGGTCGGTTCGTTTGCCGAACTTGGATGATGGAAAGGTCTTGTTGATATCCACTGGCCAGATGGCGGGAATGAAGCGCAGATTGGACTCGTTGTTGCGGAAGGTATCCTCCAGAGCAGCGAAACTGGAGCGCTGGTAGAGCGTCTCGCGCCGCAGTGCATCGATCCGCATCGACAGGTCGGACAACAGTTCTTGTTTGTGCGCCGGCAGATTGGTGTAGTCCTCGGGAAGGTCACCCGGATCTGCCGGACCCCCGACGCCGAGATCCCCGTCTACCCCCCGTACCGGGGCCATCTCATGAAAATCACGCAGGCGCTGATCTTGCAACGCCAACTCGTCCATTTGCTTTTCGAGTTGCTCAAGATCGTGACGAGCTCCGTCAAAACTGCGCAAGAGCTGGTCGTTCTGCTCTGACAGATCGACGATTTCGCGAGTCTGGTCGATGCGGGTGTGAAACTGAAGGGAGTAGTAGCCGAGAGCGCTGACAAAGGCCAGTGCCATCAGGCCGACGAGCCATGGCAGATGCGAGGCAAACTTGTATTCCTGCACCTGCCCGTCGTTCGGCGGGATGATGATAAAGGTGATGCGTTTTCTGGGCATAGATCCGGCGATCGTCGACTTGGTAGGGGTCCGTGGAAACGACGGTCGGACTGGTCTGGGTGGTCAGCGTCCGGTCTTCAGATGGTGCAGGAACCACAGCGGTCCCCGGCGCGTCGAGCCCGGTAGACAATCACGCCAGCAGGGCCTCAAGGTCGCTGCCTGCATAGGTCCGGGTAGTATAGGACGGCCTTTGTTAAATGTCAATAATCACTGACACTTCGCGCAGACCAATTGGTCTGGCCAACCATCCAGTTCATCGGCAGAGAAGCGATTTTCTCCAGCTCTGCCACGGCGACGATGACAGCCCCTGGCTGAGGTTGCCACTGGCCAGGGCGCTGAGTATCTTGACGAACCGCTGTCTATCGCCTGTACATCGAACGTTTTCCCAGACCTACCAGCCATCAACAACCCCCCTCCGACCCCGGAGATCGTCCATGATCCACAGGCTCGGCACACGGCATCGCCTCTTCTTTCTGGCGCTGCTTCTGGCTACCGGCCCCCTGGGCACCACAGCCGCCCGGGGAATGACGATGACGGAAGAGATCAAGTCCTCTCTCATCCCCATCGTCACTTATGTACGCCAGTATTATATGTATGAGGTGTCCCCCGACACACTGATGCGTGCCGGTCTGCGAGGCATCTTCCACGGCCTCGATCCGGCCTCCGACTTCACCATCACCGACGATCCCATCGACTGCGCCCCTGAAGACGACGCGTGTCGCTGGAACGGACACTTCAGCATCTTCGAACGGGTGGCCCGTACGATCGACAAGAAGGCATTCTACGCCGTCGGTTCCGACACCCTCATCCGCTATGGCATCCACGGTATGATGTCGGTCCTCGACCCGGACACCGTGTTCATGGAGAAGCTGAACCTCGACAACTTCCGCATCAATACTCGCGGTGAGTACGGCGGTCTCGGTTTCCGCATCCAGGTGGTGCGTCCAGACAGCGCCATCGCTGTCTGGTCTCTGCTGCACGATGCCACGCCGGCCGCCCTGGCGGGAGTCAGGTCCGGTGATCTGATACTCGCCATCGACGATTCCACCACAAAAAACATGAATGCCGCCGATGCCGCTTCGCTGATGCGGGGCGAGGCCGGCACCGATGTCGTTCTCACTCTCGACCGCCCCGGGGTCGACGAGCCCATCGACATCAAGGTCACTCGCCAGGTGGTGCACATCAACTCAGTGCCCTATCACGTGATGTTCGCCGACTCCACAGGCTACATCAAACTGCAGGGCTTTCAGCACAAGTCCAGTCAGGAGGTGCGTCAGGCCCTGGCCGAGCTCCTCGATCAAGGGATGAAGCGCCTGATCTTCGACCTGCGTGGAAATGGCGGCGGATACCTGACCGAAGCCGTGCAGATCGCCGATCTGTTCCTGCCGAAGAATCGCCTCGTCGTCTACACCGCGGGTCGAGCTTTCGCCGACACGACCAAGTACACGACCCAGGAAGATCCGATGTTCGGTGACGGTCCCCTGGTGATTCTCGTCGATGGTGGCTCCGCGAGCGCCTCCGAAATCGTCTCCGGCGCCATTCAGGACTGGGATCGTGGTCTCGTCCTCGGCACACCCACCGTGGGCAAGGGCTCCGTGCAACAGACGGTCAGCATCGGCGATCGCGCCGAGCTCAAGTTGACGATGGCCGCCTATTTCATCCCCAGCGGCAGATCGATCGACAAGCGCATGCGCAAAGACTCGACTCTGGTTGCCATGGCTGAGAAGGAGTTCCACACCCAGGTGCTGGGACGCCTCGTGCGCGGTGCCGGCGGCATCACTCCCGACGTCGACATGGAGCGTCGCCGGTCGACCTCCCTCTACCGACAACTGGAGGGCTGGCGCACCTACAACAGCCGCTTCTTCCGCTTCGCCCGTGAATACGCCGTCAACCATCCTGACGTACAGCCAGACTTTATCGCCGACCAGGAAACACTGGACGAGTTTCGCCGCTTCGTCGACAAGGATGAGTTCGAGTATACCAGTGATCTCGATGTACGCCTGGGTCAGCTGCGCAGCGAGTTCGAAGAGGAGCAGGAGGGGGAGCTCGACGAGATCGTTGTCAAAGCGCACGACGATGACGCCCGGGCCGGCGTTCTGGCCACATCTCTCGAACACGTAGCCGACGAGATCGAAGAGATCGAGGAGGACCACTGGCTGGACAACGACGAACTGATCGCCTGGAAACTGACCTTCGACATCCGCGAGAAGGCCTTCGGGATCGTGCAGGCCTACGCCTACGATGTCACCGTCAACCCGCAGGTCCTGCGAGCTCGAGAGATCCTGCGCGATGAATCCGAATACCTGACGTGGTTCCAGCGATCCGAAATCGGTGATCCCGGCCAACCCATGGCGTCGGCCGGGGACACCGTTGCGGTGGAGGTGGAAGGCATTGTAAGAGTAGAAGCCGACGAGGGCGGGCCGGACACGGAAGAGTAATAGCCGCTCGGCGAACACACGCCAGATGCGGGGGGCCGACGATAAGTCGCGCGCCCGTCTCTTTTTTGCGACAGCAAGAAACGAGCATAACCGGCGTAGAATCAACAACTTGCCCTGCTTCTCGCGGTCCGGATTTGTCATGCCGATCGGGCAGCGTATATTCTATAGGTTGTCCATGACTGCGACCGAGGCTCTGTTAACCCGTTGTTCTTCTGTCATTTATGAGTGATTCACCCACTCTCAGACGTCTGCCGCGCTGGTTGAAAGCCCAAGCCCCGGGCAGTCCCGAGTATCT
>DASCMS010000148.1:0-13901 GCA_036011085.1 Candidatus Latescibacterota bacterium | reverse complement strand
TCATCAACGTAATGGCAGTTCTAGAGAGAGCTGGCCGCATGGACTATAAGTGTTTTTAAACACTGTATGTTAGCGGTGTATCGACTCTGTCATTTTCTGAAGGTTATCCACATACCCACAGCACAACTAGAACGACAACTGGGTATATAAAAAAATATGATTTCTCATCATACTAGCAGGGCTGTGGAAAGTGTCGCAAAAACAGGGATCCATGCCACAGTGTGCGACCCCATATCTCGTTGACACAGGGTATATATAAACATATTATATATAGGTTCCGAATCCATGAATACCGTGCCGACTCGACGCCAAGGTCGCGGCATATCAGCCCAGGTGAATCCGGATGAAACTCTCCCTCGATCGAAACGAACTCTGGCGAGGTCTCAACACAGTCCTTGACGCGGTGGCTTCCAAGCCGGCTCAGCCAGTACTCTCAAATGTCCTCCTGGAGGCTGAGGGTGACCGTCTGACGCTCTCGGCTACCGATCTGGATCTTTCCATTCGCACTCGAGTGATCGCCTCTGTGGACACCCCTGGTCGCGTCACGGTGCCAGCTAAGACACTGGCAGGGATCGTTCGGGAGTGGCCGGATGCCGATCTGAGTCTGGCCTTGGAAGAAGGTCGGGTGGTTCTGTCAGGTCGTCTGGGTGCCAACAACGGTGAGGGACGTTACTCGCTTTCGGCAACACCGCCGGACGAGTTTCCCGAAATGCCGGATGCTCTGGAAGGTCTGACCCTGCGTTTCGGCGATGGGTCCGGACTCGACGGTGCACTCCTGCGCACGATGATAGAGAAGACCAGTTTTGCCGTTTCTCGGGATGAGACAAGGCCCGTACTGAACGGGGTTCTCTGGCGCATCGAACCCGAGCTGATGGTGATGGTTGCCACCGATGGCAGCCGTCTGGCAGAATTCCGCAGAAGTTGGGATTCCGGGCAGGCTGTGGCCCAAGGTTCGGCAGAAATCATCCTGCCACCACAGGCCTGTGCTGAACTGGGCAAACTGCTCGAAGATCCAGACAGTCTGACGGAAGCAACCCTCGGCGAGAGTCAGGTGCTGTTCCAGATCGGCGACACACAGTTGCTGTCGAGACTGATCGAGGGCCCCTATGTCGACTACGAGCAGGTTGTGCCGCGGGACAACGACAAGCGCATGACGATTCCCGTCGAACAGTTGTTGCCAGCGGTTCGACGAGTGTCCATCCTGTCCAGCTCCTACACGCATCAGGTTCGCCTACAGCTGAAGGAAGCAACGGTCGAACTGACGGCTTCCAGTCAGGAGTTGGGAGGAGAGGCACGGGAGGTTATTCCCGCTGACTACAGCTCCGATGAAATAGAAGTGGCCTACAACTCGCACTACATGATGGAGATCCTGCGCAAGCTCGGATCGGAGGAGGTCATCCTCGACCTGCGCGACTCGGTCACGGCAGCCGTTGTGCGACCCGCCGAGCAGCTCGAAGGAGAGGAGTCCTATTACCTGCTCATGCCGATGCGCCCAAGCGCCTGAGCCTCGGAACAAAGCCGGCAGGCGCGGGGTGTCGCGTTGCGCATTCGTAGGCTTCAACTACAGCCCTTCCGGAATATCGACAGTCTCGAACTGGATCTGGGAGTTCGAGGGGCACTGATCATCGGCGACAACGGCCGCGGGAAAAGCAATATTCTGGAAGCCATATCCTACCTGTCGCTGGGCAAATCGATTCGCGGCGCCCGTGACCACGAGGCGGTGCCTCACGACGGCACGTGGTTTGACATTCGTGGCGCATGGGAGGTTGGCGAACAAGAACACCAGGCACGGGTGGTCTACAGTGGACAGGATGGCAAGCGCGTGTTCATGGACGGCGCCCCGCTGCCGAGAGTGTCGGACCTGGTGAGCCAGTTTCAGACCGTACATTTCGCACCCGAAGATGTCGCTCTGGTGTTGCAATTCAGCGCCCAGCGCCGGCGGCTGCTCGACATTCTGCTGTCGCAGGCCGTCCCTGCCTATCTGCAGAACCTGCAGCGGTACAATCGGGTGCTCACGCAGCGGAATCACTTTCTGCGGCAATTGGGACAGCGCCGCGCCGATCCAGCCGAACGCGGTGTCTGGGACGGACAGCTGACCGAGCCAGGGGCAGCCATCCGAAGGGCACGAATGGAGGCACTCGTCGAAATCGCACCCGTGCTGAGTAGTTGCTACTCCGGGTTTTCCACGGGCAGGGAGAGGGCCGGAATCGAATACCAGGGGGTCGAACTGACCGCGGACGGAGACGACGTCCCATCGCTGGACGCTGTGCAAGAGATCCTGCTCCAGGAGTTGCGCGCAGACCCGACCAAAGAGGAACGGGCAGGACACACGCTGTCAGGACCACACCGGGACTCCGTCGGCTTCACCCTCGACGATTCCCCGGCTGAGACATATGGCTCCCAGGGCCAGTTGAAGAGCGTCCTGCTGTCGTGGAAGATGGCAGAATCCCGCTTCCTCGAATCTCGCAGTGGTCACCAGCCCGTGCTGCTGCTCGACGACGTGTTTTCGGAGTTGGACGAGACGAGATCGCGACAGCTGCTGCTACTGGCCGACGACTTCGAGCAGGTCGTGCTCACAACGCCCAGGGTTCCGAGCCAGGGCATGCCCTCCCGGTTCGAGCACATCGAGCTGTCTTCATGAAACCCACGCTACGACCCCGAGGACCCGGGCCGCTGCCGCGCGTTTCGGTCACCGACGAGAAGGCGCAGGCCGTGGGGGCGCTGCTCGAGGGGGTGCTGCAGGGCTTCGGTATCGCCGACAAGGTTCGCGATGCCCAGGCCTTGTTGGCCTGGGAAGAGATCGCCGGGCCGAGACTCGCCGAACGGGCCCGGGCGATCCGCGTGCACCGCGGCAAGCTGGAGCTTTCCGTCCCCTCGGGGGTCTGGCGCACCCATCTGAGCTTTTCGAAACGGCAGTTGTTACAGCGTCTCAATGCTCGATTGGGGCGCACAGTGGTACGAGATCTGGTGTTCGTCAACGCCCCGGCCGCCCGGCCGGCGGATCGATAACGGAAGAGGCAATAGGTGACTGAAGACCGAGCGCCGGAGAACGGCGATACCGACGAATATGGCTCGGACGCAATCCAGGTTCTCAAAGGCCTGGAAGGTGTTCGCAAGCGGCCGGCGATGTACATCGGAGACACCGGTGAGAACGGGCTCCATGAGCTGGTAAAGGAAATCGTCAACAACAGCGTCGATGAGGCTATGGCGGGCCGCTGCAATCGTATCGACGTCACCATGATGGAAGATGGTTCCATCACCATCGAAGATGATGGCCACGGCATCCCTACCGGCAGACACGCCGGCGAAGGCAAATCCGGCGTGGAGGTCGTCATGACGATGCTGCACGCCGGTGGCAAGTTCGACAAGAAAGCCTATCAGGTATCCGGCGGTCTGCACGGCGTCGGCGGTTCCGTCGTCAACGCGCTGTCGGAATGGCTCACCGTAGAGGTGCGACAGAACGGAAAAGTCCACCAGCAGAAATATGCTCGCGGCATACCCCAGACCG
Organism: Candidatus Latescibacterota bacterium; assembly: GCA_036011085.1. Taxonomy (GTDB): domain Bacteria; phylum Latescibacterota; class UBA2968; order UBA8231; family UBA8231; genus UBA8231. Next base: position 10,393 of record DASCMS010000148.1, on the reverse strand, counting down.
AGTTGGAGGTCATCGGAGAGACAGACAGGACGGGGACGATCATCCGATTCATGCCAGATTCAGAGATTTTCGAAACGATCATCTTCGACGCAGAGATGATCTCGCATCGGCTGCGCGAGCTGGCCTTTCTCAACAAGGGCCTCGAGATCCGTGCAACCGATGAGCGCACGGGAGCCTCCGACGTATATCTCTTCGAAGGGGGCGTGGTCGAATTCGTCACCTTCCTCAACGAGGGGCGCAACAGTCTGCACGCCGACCCCATTTATCTGGAGGGGGACCGAGACGACGTCAGCGTCGAGATCGCTCTGCAATACAACGATTCCTATCAGGAGTCGGTATTCACCTATGCCAACAACATCAAGACGACCGAGGGTGGGACCCATCTGGTCGGCTTCCGGGCCGCCCTGACGACGACGATCAACAGCTACGCCACCCGCGAGGATCTGCTGAAGGGTGTCAAATTCTCGCTCTCAGGAGAAGACGCACGCGAAGGTCTTACGGCGGTCGTCAGCGTCAAGGTGCCCGAGCCCCAGTTTGAGGGCCAGACGAAAACGAAACTCGGTAACAGCGACGTGAAGGGACTGGTACAGTCCCTGACTTCCGAGGCCCTGAGCATGTATCTGGAAGAACACCCGGACCTGGCCAAGCGGGTGATCTCAAAAATCATCGAAGCCGGCCGTGCCCGGGATGCGGCGCGCAAGGCGCGTGAGCTGACTCGGCGCAAAGGCGTGCTCGACGGCGCCTCGCTACCAGGCAAACTGGCAGACTGCTCGAGCCGGGACCGTGAGGAAACCGAAATCTACCTGGTGGAGGGGGATTCGGCCGGCGGCTCGGCGGCTCAGGCCCGCGAGCAGAAATTCCAGGCCGTGCTGCCCATGTTCGGTAAGCCCCTCAACGTCGAGCGGGTCCGCATCGACCGCGTTCTGGGCAATGACAAGCTGTTGCCGTTGATCGCCGCTCTCGGCGTCGGCATCGGCGAAGACTTCGACCTCAGCAAGCTGCGCTACGGCAAGGTGATCATCATGGCCGATGCCGATGTGGATGGAGCCCATATCCGTACGCTGCTGATGACCTTCTTCTTCCGTTATCTGCGCGAGATCATCTCCGAAGGCCGGTTGTACCTGGCACAGCCCCCTCTGTTTCTCGTCAAACGCGGCAAGCGTGAGATGTATGCCTTCAGCGAAGGTGAGCGCGATCAATACGTGGCGGAACTCAAGGGTGAAGGCGACGGTCGCGGCATCATGATCCAGCGTTACAAGGGTCTGGGTGAGATGAATCCGGGACAGTTGTGGGAGACGACGATGGATCCCGAGACTCGCACGCTGCTCCACGTCACCCTCGACGACGCCGTCGAGGCCGAGCACATGTTCACCCTGTTGATGGGAGAGCATGTCGAGCCGCGGCGAGCATTCATCGAAGCCAACGCCCTGTCGGTGAAGTTTCTGGACGTCTAGAGCGCCACCAGGCGGCGCTGCCAACCCGTACTCCAACTCAAGACTGACACAAGATGCTCGAGCAACGCGATCCACGCATTATCCCGGTGAAGGTGCAGGACGAACTCAAGACGGCGTATCTCGCCTATGCCATGAGTGCGATTACCGCCCGGGCCCTGCCCGACGTGCGCGACGGTCTCAAACCATCACAGCGTCGCATTCTGGTGGCGATGAACGATCTCAACCTGGCGCCGGGCCGGGGCTACCGGAAATGTGCCAAGATCGCCGGCGACACCTCCGGAAACTACCACCCACACGGCGAAGCCATCGTCTATCCCACGCTGGTACACATGGCACAGGATTTCCGCCTGCGCTATCCCCTTGTTGATGGCCAGGGGAACTTCGGTTCGATCGATGGCTATCCACCGGCGGCCATGCGCTACACCGAGGCTCGTATGGCCCACGCCGCCGTCGAGATGCTGGCCGAAATCGACCGCGACACGGTCGATCTCATCGACAACTACGACGAGACGCGGACCGAACCTGAGGTCCTGCCGGCGCGCTTCCCGAACCTGTTGTGCAACGGTTCGGTGGGCATCTCGGTGGCCTATGCCACCAAGCTGCCGCCGCACAATGTGACGGAGATCTGCAACGCCTTGTCGGCCCTGATCGATGATGCCGAGATGGACATCGACGCGCTGATGGAACATGTGAAGGCGCCCGATTTTCCGACCGGTGGCGTGATCTACGGCATGAGCGGTGTGCACCGAGCTTATCGCACGGGCAGCGGTATCATCCGCCTGCGAGCCCGCACTCACATCGAAGAGCAGCGTGATGGTCGCGAGCAGATCATCGTCACCGAGATTCCCTATCTCGTCGACAAGTCGACGTTGCTGGAGAAGATGGCAGGCCTGGTTCGCGGCAAGACCATCGAGGATATCTCCAACATCCGCGACGAGTCGGGACGCGACGGTCTGCGCATTGTCATCGAGCTCAAGCGCGCCGCGCAGCACGAGGTCGTCCTCAATCAGCTCTTCTCGCACTCCATGTTGCAGTTCAGCTTCGGCGTCAACGCCATCGCCATCGTCGACGGTCGGCCGGAGACGCTGAATCTCAAGCAACTGCTCGAGCACTACGTGGCCCACCGTCACGAGGTCGTTCTGCGCCGCACCCGCTTCGATCTGGGCAAGGCCGAAGCCCGCGCCCACGTGCTGGAGGGGCTGCGTATCGCGCTGGACAACATCGACGCCATCATTCAGCTGATCCGGGGCTCAGCCAACCCGGAAGAGGCTCGGGGTCGCCTAATGGAGGAATTCAGCCTCTCTGAGATACAGGCCAACGCCATTCTGGCCATGGCTCTGCAGCGGCTCACGGGTCTGGAGCGCGATAAGATCGAGGAGGAGTTTCAGGAGCTGATGCGCCTCATCGAGCATCTCAAGGCGGTGCTCGCCAGCCGTGACATGCAGATGCAGATCATTAAGGACGAGGTCGCCGACATTCGCGAAAAGTTCGGCGACGAACGACGTACCGAGATCGTCTACTCCACCGAAGAGTTCGACATGGAGGATCTCATCGCCCGGCAGGACATGGTGGTCACCATCTCCCGGTCGGGGTACATCAAGCGCATGCTCCCGAGCGTCTACCGCACGCAGAATCGCGGGGGGCGCGGCGTCACCGGGATGCGGACCAAGGACGAAGACTTCGTCGAACGCCTGTTCATCGCCAACACACATTCCTTCATCCTGTTTATCACCGCGCGTGGGCAGTGCCACTGGCTGAAGGTGTATCGGATCCCCGAGGCGGACCGGACCGCCCGCGGAAGACCGCTCATCAACCTGGTCAAGCTCGAGGAGGGGGATGAGATCCGCGCCGTCGTCGCCGTCGACGAGTTCACCGATGACAGATACCTGTTCACCGCAACGCGGCGTGGCATCGTCAAGAAGACGGTGCTGTCCGCCTACGGCAACGTGCGCCGCGATGGCATCATCGCGCTCAAGATCGTCGAAGGTGATGACCTGATCGGTGCTGGACTCGTCGAACCAGGGCAAGACATTCTGCTGGCGACGAAGAACGGTCAGGCGGTTCGTTTCTCAGAGGAGAACGTGCGCTCCATGGGCCGTGTCTCCACCGGTGTGAAAGGTGTCAACCTGCGTGACGGGGACGAGACGGTGGAGATGGTCGTACTCACCGGCGACGGTTCCCTGCTCACGGTATGCGAGAATGGCTACGGCAAACGGACCGAGGTCGGCGAGTATCCGAAGCGAAGCCGCGGTACGATGGGTGTCATCGATATCAAAGCCACCGAAAGAAACGGCTCCGTGGTCTCCTGCAAGCTGGTGCACGAAGACGATGAGGTCATGATGGTGACGCAGAACGGGATCATGATTCGCACCACGGTCGAGGGAATCAACTGCATCGGCCGCAACACACAGGGCGTACGTGTCATCAACGTCGACTCCGGCGACCGTGTCATCGACATGACGCGCGTCGTCAAGGAGGAGGAGGTCGTCGAAGGGACGGAAGGGGAGGACGCCGGGGAGGCCCCGGTCGACGAACCGTTGCAGGCATCAGAGGAAACGTCCGAGGAACCGGAGGACGAAAACCTCGAGGGCTGAGCCGCGTGGAATTCGCGTATACCGTTGGAAATGCAGGGAGTTATCGGTAGTACAGCAGGCCATACTCCCGTTGACGATGACGGGAGCGGGAGGTATATTTTCGGCCACGGAGTGCACGCCTCCTCAGGACGGTCAGCGGAGGGCTAGACCTAATTGGTAAGGCAGCGGTCTTGAAAACCGCCGGGCTCACGCCCTTGTGGGTTCGAGTCCCACGCCCTCCGCCAGAACAAAGATGTGGAGAGGTGGCCGAGTGGCTGAAGGCGCTCGCCTGCTAAGCGAGTATAGGGTTTATAGCTCTATCGAGGGTTCGAATCCCTCCCTCTCCGCCAGATGTGATTGCCCCCTCGTTCAATGGTAGGACACGTGCCTCTGGAGCACGCTATCGGGGTTCGAATCCCTGGGGGGCAGCCATACAAAGCCAACGTCCTCGAAGCCACTGCGGCCTCGGGGACGTTGGCGTTCCAGCCATCTTCATCCACCCCCACGTGTGTGAATCAGGAGCACTTTATGAATCGCTTCGCCCGACGCACCACCCTCGCCGGCGTGCTGCTGCTGGCGGGTATCGTCGACGCCGAGACCTACCAGGTAGATGCCACACACTCGGCCGTCGACTTTGCCATCCGCCACATGGTCGGTCGCACCAAGGGGCGCTTCGGCGAATTCAGCGGCACCGTCGTGTACGATGCCGCCAGGCCGACGGCCACCAGTATTTCTGGCACGATTCAGACGAACAGTATCAACACGGACAACGAGAAGCGCGACAAACATCTGCGCAGCGAGGATTTCTTTCACGTCGAGGCACATCCGACGATGGTCTTCGAATCCACGAAGGCCGTGTTGGAGAGTGGCGATCTGCTTCATGTCACAGGCAATCTGGCGATGCGAGGAGTGACCAAACAGGTAGTCCTTGTCGTCGAGATCCTCGGCACGGGCATCAACCCGATGAACCAGAAGCAGCAGGTGGGTCTGGCAACCGAATTCACCCTGAAACGCTCAGACTACGGTGTCAATCACTGGTCGGATACGGCGGGTGTTCTCGGAGACGACGTCAAGGTTTCGATCAACATCGAGGCCAACGCCGGCTGAGTCCTGAGCCGCGCGGCTCTCGCTGGACAGCTCTCGTGGTGAGGCCACGCCCTTGCGCCAGTCTTCGCGAGCCGGCCGTAACTGCCTGCGTGCATTGACAATAGCGGCAACCCCGGCTATCGTCGATCACTGTGATCAGGCACCGTTCAGATACCCTGACGGCTTGGGCTCTGATGTCACCGGCGCTCCTGGTCCTTGGGGTTTTCGGCATCTTCCCCATCGGCTATGCCTTCTTCGTCAGTCTGCACCGCTGGCGGATCAAGAAGGAATCTGTCGTCGGGTTGCGTCACTACGTCAAGGCTCTCGGCGATCCGGTGTGGCTGTTGAGCCTCGTCCTCGGCGTTGGATTGCTGGTGTTGGCCAGATCGATCGCCACACGCGGCGACATCAGGTACCGAGTCGGCGCCCGAGCGGTACAGCTGGTGGCGATCTTGCTGGCGGTTCGGGGCTTTGTCGGCATGTGTCAGACCGGTGACCTGCGTCTGTACAACGCCTTCAAGGTCACCCTTTTTTATGCTCTCGGGACAATTCCATTCGAGGTGGCCGGGGCCATGCTGTTGGCCTTCCTGCTGTTCCGCATTCTGACCGCTCGCGGCTTCTACCGCATCCTCTTTTTTCTTCCCTACATTACGCCGATGGTCGCTACGGCTGTCGTTTTCCGGACGATCTTCAGTCCCAACCCCGGGTCGCTGGCCAACCGCATCTGGAGCTGGTTCGGCACTTCGGATCAGCGTTGGCTGCAGGAAAGTCGGACCGTTCCTGCGCTGGTGCTGCAGGGACTCGGCGTCAGTGGCTACCCTGACTGGATCGATACCGCCTTTCCCAGTCTGGCGCTGGTCTGCGTCGTGCTGTACAACATCTGGGTCTATATCGGGTACGATACCGTCATCCTGTTGGCTGGACTCAGTGCGATCCCGCGGCATTATTTCGAAACCGCCGCCATTGACGGAGCCAGCCACTGGCAACAGTTCCGCCACGTGACCCTGCCGCTGATCTCGCCGACATTGTTCTTTATCACGCTCGTAGCCGTAATCGGCACGTTCAAAGCCTTCAACCACATCTACATCATGCGCACAGCCGGCGCTCAGGATTCGGTCGACGTGGCCAGCATTCTCATCTTTGATCAGATCTACCAGTATCACACCGCTGGCTACGCCTCGGCGCTGGCTCTGATCCTGTTTGTCGCCATACTGATGCTGACGGTTGCCCAGAACCGGCTCCTCGGACGGCGTGTGTTCTACGGCGACTAGGATGAGTACCGCTGGTAGCAGGCGCGGCATCGACCTGGGTCAGTGGCTGACCTACGTCAGTCTGACCGTGGCGGGTCTGGCTGCGGCTTTGCCCTTTGCCTGGATGCTGTTGTCCTCGTTCATGACCCGTGGGGAGACACTGCGCCGGGCCCTTGTACCGGCGGCGGTGCAATGGTCCAACTACGTGTCGGGCTGGAGTGAAGAGGACTTCGGTCTATATTTCGAGAACTCGCTGTGGATCGCCCTGTTCGTCGTCGTCGGGACGTTGTTGTTCTCGCTGATGGCTGCCTACCCGCTGGCGCGGATGAGATTCCGTGGCCGGGAACCGGTTTTTGTCATCACCCTGGCGACGCTGATGGTCCCCGAGACCGTGACCATGGTGCCGAACTTCCTCACCGTCTCGTGGCTGCATCAGGTCAGTCCCGTGCCGTGGCTCAACAACTGGCCGGCTCTGACCATCCCGTTCATGGCCTCAGCTTTCAGTATCTTCCTGCTGCGCCAGTTCATGCGCGGCATTCCGGGCGAGCTCTTCGAGTCGGCGAGAATCGATGGTGCCGGGCACCTGCGGTTTCTGTTCCAGATCGTCCTGCCGCTGTGCCGGGCGCCCTTGCTCACCGTGGGCATGTTTACCTTCATCGGTTCGTGGAACGCTCTGGGTTGGCCGCTGCTGGTGACCAACACACCGACGTGGCGACCCATTTCCGTAGCACTGCAGAAGTTCGTCACCGAGGCCGGCCCCGAAGTACATCTGCAGATGGCGGGGGCCGTCATCGCCACGATTCCGGTGCTCGTACTCTATGGGCTTGTGCAGAAGGAATTCACCGAAGGAATCTCCATGTCGGGGCTAAAGGGATAGGGATGAATATCTACACAAGTACCCGCGCCGCCGCAGCTCTCCTAATAATCCTCACCTGGTGCCTTGCCGGTTGCGGCGCGCCGGAATCGAAACCCGAGACCGAGGTGTCTCTCGAGGCACTCGATCCAAGCGGCCAGGAAGTCGTGTTCTGGTTCCAGCATACGCGTGCACGGGAAGAAGCGCTGCAGGAGATGATCGCCGACTTCAATGCCGGGAACCCGCACGGGATTCAGGTGCGCGGAGAGTTTGCCGGCAGTTATGGGGACATCTACAACAAGATGGTCGTCGGCCTGCAGGGCGGGTCACTGCCAGACCTCGTCGTCGCCTACCAGAACCAGGCGCTCGAGTACTACACCGCCGACGGGATTGTCGATCTGACTCCGTACATGTCGTCGCCGAAGTGGGGACTGAGTCCGCAGGAGAAGACCGATTACGTACAGGCCTTCATGTTGCAGGATCAGATCCGCGATGGCGTACAGATCGGCCTGCCGCCGAATCGCTCCATCGAAGTGATCTACTACAACGTCGACTGGTTGCGGGAGCTGGGAGCCGACGGACCGCCGCAGACCTGGGAGGAGTTCGCGCGTCTGTGTCGGGCTGCACGCGACACACCCTTCAGTGGCAACAGCAACAAGGAGCGCAGCATCGGGTTCGTCCTCGACGAGGACGCCTCGCGCCTGGCCTCGATGGTGTTTTCCCGCGGCGGCGATTTTCTCAATGCTACCGGCGACAGTTACACTCTGGACACGCCAGAGGCGGCGGCGGCTCTGCTGCTGATGAAGGAACTGGTCGCCGATGGCTCGGTAGAGATGATGGGTACCGCCTACGGCGACCAGGGAGCTTTTGTCGTCGGCGAGTGCCTGTTCATCCTGCGTTCCACGTCAGGACTGCCGTTCGTCAAGGACGGCGTCAACGACGGCGCCCGGTTCGCCTGGGACGTGGCGCCGCCGCCGCACACGACACCCGAGCCGGTGGTCAACTTCTACGGCGCCAGCATTTCCATCGGCCGGACCACGGCACAGAGGCAACTGGCCGCCTGGTTGTTCCTCAGGTGGTTCACCGAACCGCCACAACAGGCCCGATGGGTGCAGGCGAGCAACTATTTCCCCGCGCGCAAGAGTACGGGGGCACTGTTGGCCGAATACTTCGAGGCCAACCCCAGGTATCGGGGGGCTTACGAGCTACTCGACTATGGCACACCGGAACCGGCGGTGGCCGGTTACGATGGCGTGCGGCGCCTCATCTCGAAGGCCGTCGTCAAGGTCGTGCAGGGAGGGCAGATCGAGCCCGTGCTGCAGCGACTGCAGCGGGAGAGCAACGCCACGCTCGAGACGTACTGATCACCGCACCGAACCAGGATTCCTGCAACTTCCAGGACGCCGCCGTCGGTCCCAGGGCCCCAGGTCGTGTGGCCCGGACCATCCACACCCTCACCATGGAGACCGGCTGATGGCAGGACCTCAGCAGGGCCGGCGACCCAACGTTGTCGTGTTCTTCACCGATCAACAACGCTGGGACACGACGGGGTTACATGGAAACCCGATGGAGTTGACGCCGAATCTGGACCGCCTGGCCCGGTCCCACACCCACGTGGCGCACTCCTTCACCTGCCAGCCTGTGTGTGGCCCGGCGCGGTCCTGTCTGCAGACCGGACTCTACGCAACGACGACGGGCTGCTATCGCAACGCCATCCCCCTGCCAGATGATGCCCGGACCTTGGCCCATCACTTCGGCGATGCCGGCTACGACACCGGCTACATCGGCAAGTGGCACCTGCACGAGAAGCAGACTCGGGGACCGGTACCGGCGGAGAGCCGATTCGGCTATGATCACTGGCTGGCGTCGAACATCCTCGAGTTCACCTCTGATGCGTACGACACGGTGATGTACGACAACGATGACAACGAGGTGAAACTGCCAGGGTACCGCGTGGACGCGGTGACCGATGCCGTGATCCGCTACATCGACAGCCACCAACAGGACCCCTTCTTCCTGTTTGCCTCCTACATCGAGCCGCACCATCAGAACCATATCGACGACTATCCGCCGCCGGACGGCTATCGTGAGCGCTACACGGGTGGCTGGATCCCGCCGGACCTGGCGGCTCTGGGTGGATCGACCCATCAGCACCTGGGTGGTTACTACGGTATGGTGAAGCGCCTGGACGAGGCCTACGGCCGCGTGCACGACGCCTTGAAGAGCCTGGCACTCGATCAGGACACCATCGTGCTGTTCACCTCCGACCATGGGTCCCACTTCAAAACGCGCAACTCCGAATACAAACGCTCCTGCCACGATAGTTCGATCCGTGTTCCCACCGCGTTTACCGGCCCTGGCTTCCACGGCGGCGGCGAGATTCAGCAACTGGTCAGTCTCATCGACCTGCCACCGACGCTGCTGGATGCCGCCGGCCTCGACGTCCCGGATCAGATGCAGGGCCGTTCGATCCTGCCGTTGCTGCACGGCCAGAAAGGCGATGAAGAGGACAGCTGGCCCGAGGAGGTGTTCGTGCAGATCAGCGAAGCCCAGACGGGACGGGCTGTGCGTACGCATCGGTGGAAGTACGGCGTGGATGCCGGCGCCGGCGTGAAGGAGGCGTGGGCGCCGAGTTTTCATGAGCAGTACCTCTACGACCTGCAGGCCGATCCGTACGAGCTTGCCAACCTGATCCATGCCGAATCACACCGGCCGGTGGCCGATGTCATGCGCCAGCGTCTGCTGCGGCGCATGGCCGAGGCCGGCGAGCAGCTCCCTGATATCGTGCCGGCGGACGTAACTGCGGCCAGTCAGCGCCGTGTCGAGGCCAGTGAAGCCAACCAATAGAGGAGCCACAACTGATATGGCTGACCAACTCCAAGTGGATCTGGCCGTCATCGGCGCCGGACCGGCAGGGCATACCGGTGCGGTCCAGGCCGCCAAGGCGGGCAAGCGGGTAGCGGTCATCGACGGCGATGAAGCGCAAGGTCAGCAGGGCCGTTTCGCGCTCGACGCCCACGTCGATCTCACCGGTGACTTTGCCGGCTTCGTCGCGGGCGATCTCCTCACCTGAGTTGAGGACGACGACGCCGAAGGCTTCAGCATGCTCCTCGTCGTGGCTATCGACAGGATTGTCATCGTCGCCGCAGGAGGCCACGAACAGTGCGGTGGTTAAGG
>DASCMS010000147.1:0-74746 GCA_036011085.1 Candidatus Latescibacterota bacterium | reverse complement strand
TTCTTCTTCGCCTTCTTCTTGGCGACCTTCTTCTTCGCTGCCTTCTTCGTCACCTTCTTCTTGGCGACTTTCCTCTTCGCCACCTTCTTTTTGGCCGCTTTCTTCTTGGCCTTCTTCTTCGCCATTCTTGCTTTCTCCTTTGTGCGCGATTAGCATCAGGTCGAGATCAAATCTCGCCAGGCGTTGTATGGTTCTCTTTCTCCCCAGATCTGAAACTACAACGCTCGACGGCCCCGCATTTCATCTCCCGTTCGGGACCGTCATTTACCATCTCCCTCCCTACTCAACAAATACAGGCGCGTACGTCATAAGATGTGTAAAAGATAGCACGCGCATTTTCGATTCGTCAAGGAGAAACTCGCCTCTGTACAGAGGCGAAAGCCACTCCGCCGCATGCAGTTCCACAGCACACTATCGACGTTGCCGTCATCGGTACTGAGCAATGCAACGTGAGTGTGATCTGACGTGATGATACGAGGATGCGCCAGATTGACACTATCCTGGGGCGCCATGATCTTCCACTGACGCCCTCTATCACTGTTCATGACATGTCCTGGAGATACCGCTCGTGACGGCAACCGCGTCGCCAGGTGCTGTCGCCGTCGTCGGCGCCGGCAACATGGGCGGCTGTCTGCTCAACGGCCTGCTCGCGGCTGGCATTTCTGCCTCCCGCCTCAGCGCCATCGATCTGCGTCAGGAGTTGCTCGCCCCTCTGGCAGAGATGGGTGTGGCAACATCCACTGATCTGGCCGGTGTCACCTCGGCAGAAGTCGTGGTGGTGGCCTTGAAGCCGCAGGTCGCGCCTGCCGTCCTGCCCGCGCTCGCCACTCACCTCAATGCGGCGCAGATCGTCGTTTCGCTCATGGCGGGAACGCCCACGACGACACTCGAGACGCATCTGGCACCCGGTCAGCCGGTGGTTCGGGTCATGCCGCAAACCCTTGTTCAACTCGGAGTCGGTGCCACTGCGGTGTGCGCCGGTTCGACTGCCGACGCCGAGGCGCTGCTGGTGGTACGGGCTTTGTTCGACCTGGTGGGTATCACCGTGGAGGTCTCCGAAGCGCAGATGGATGCCGTTACCGGCCTGTCGGGCAGCGGTCCCGCCTACATTTATACAGTGATCGAGGCGCTGGTTGATGGCGGCGTTCGCGCCGGCCTGACGCGCGAGGTCGCACTGCAACTGGCGGCGCAGACCGTGGCCGGCGCCGGCCGTATGGTAGTGGAGACCGGCATGCATCCGGCGGAGTTGCGAGACCAGGTAACGTCGCCGGCAGGTACGACGATCGCGGGGCTGACGCAGCTCGAAGAAGGCGGCGTACGCCACGCCTTCATCGCCGCCGTGGATGCGGCAACGCGACGCTCGCGGGAACTGGGAAAGTCATGATCGCCATCGCCGACTACGGCATGGGAAACCTCCGCAGCGTCGAGAAGGCGTTTCAGTTTCTCGGCCATGAAGCGTTTATCACCGATGATCCGGAACGCACCCGCGGCGCTTCGCACCTGGTGCTGCCAGGAGACGCGGCCTTTGGCGACGCCATGCGCAATCTGCGAAGTGCGGGCTGGGACAGGGCCATCACCGACCATGTCGCTACGGGGCGCCCCTTCCTGGGGATCTGTGTGGGGCTGCAGCTGATGTTCGCCACCAGCGAAGAGATGGGCCAGCATGCCGGCCTCGATCTGTTTGCCGGCCGCTGTCGCCGGTTTCCCCCCGACGAGCGGGTGCCACAGATCGGCTGGAATCAGATCAACATTCAGCAGCCCTGCGCCATTCTCGAAGGCGTCGACGAGGGAAGCTTCTTCTACTTCGTGCACTCCTATTACGTCGAGGCTGATGTTGCCGCCGAGTCCGTGGCGGTCACCGACTACGGCCTGTCGTATACGTCGATTGCGGCGCGGGACAACATCTTCGGCGTGCAATTCCACCCGGAGAAGAGCCAGAAGGCGGGCCTGCGCCTGCTGGCCAATTTCGCCGCACTGAACTGATGCTGGCAAAGCGGATCATTCCCTGTCTCGACGTCAAGGACGGTCGCAACGTGCGCGGCGTGAAGTTCTCCGCCGACGTCGATGCCGGTGATCCTGTCGAGCTGGCCACGCGCTATGACGCCGAGGGGGCCGATGAGCTCGTGTTCTACGACATCACGGCATCGGCCGACGGTCGCGGCATCGTCATGGATCTGGTGCAGCAGGTATCGGAGCGCATCTTCATCCCGCTGTGTGTGGGCGGGGGAATCCGAACCTACGATGACGTGCGGGCCATTCTCAAAGGCGGGGCCGACAAGGTGTCGATCAATTCTGCTTCGGTGCACGATCCCGAGATCATCACGCGCTCGGCCGAGAGTTTTGGCAGCCAGTGCATCGTCGCCGCCATCGACGCTCTGCGAAAACCGGACAACGGAAGTGGCTCGCCCAGCTGGGAGATCTATATCAATGGCGGCCGCAAGGCGACCGGCATCGACGCTCTTGGATTTGTGGACGAACTGGTGGAGCGGGGCGCCGGCGAACTGGTGCTCAACAGCATCGACGCTGACGGTACGCGCGAGGGGTATGACCTCGAGCTCAACCGTGCTGTGGCCGCGCGGGTCGATGTACCCATCGTCGCTTCTGGTGGCGCCGGCACAACGGAGCACATCTACCAGGTGCTCACCGAGGGACAGGCCAGTGCCGCGCTGGCGGCATCGATCTTCCACTACGAGGTCTACTCCATTCCCGAGGTGAAGACCTACCTGTCGGATCGCGGCGTCACCGTGCGGCACTACACACCCTGAAGGCGTCCGGTCGCACATGAGTACCAAGGTCAAAAACATCCCTCGTGCCGAGCGCCTGTCGCGAGTGCAGCGGGTCGTGGTCAAGATCGGCTCATCGAGTGTCGCCGGGGACGGCACGCCCCTGCACCTGCCGACGATCCGCCGCCTGGTACGGGAAATCTGCCAGCTGCGAGAGGCCGGCGTCGAGGTCGCCCTCGTCTCTTCCGGTGCCGTCGCGGCCGGCATGGGATGTCTGGGCCTGAGTGAACGGCCACGGGTGGTGGCCGAACTGCAGGCGGTGGCGGCTGTTGGCCAGAACCTTCTGGTGCACACCTACGAACACCTGTTCGCCCGTCGCGATGTTCCGGTGGGGCAGGTCCTGCTCACGGCGGGAGACATTCTCGATGACAGGCAGCGTTATGTGAATCTGCGCAACACCTTCCGACAGTTGTTCCGCCTGGGGGCCGTGCCGGTGATCAACGAGAACGACTCGGTGGGCGTTGTCGAGTTGAAGAGACAGCTCGGCGACAACGACATGCTCGCCGCCTACGTTGCCAATCTCGTGCAGGCTCAGCTGCTGATCATTCTCTCCGACGTGGAAGGCCTGTACCGACGGTACAGCAAGGGGCGTGGTGAGGACTTGATTCACGAAGCGTCCCGGGGGGAAGAGCTGTCTGGCGCCATCGGGCGCTCTGCGGGCCGTCTTGGCCAGGGAGGCATGGCGACCAAGGTGCAGGCCGCTGAACTGTTGATGGCCTGTGGCGAGATGACCATCATCGCCCATGCGCGCAAGCACAAACTGACCGATATCGTCGCCGGCGCCGACGTGGGGACGCTGTTTCTGCCAGGTGGCCGCCGGATGGGCAGCCGCAAGCGCTGGATCGGCTTTGCCTCGCCGACGCAGGGGGCGATCGTCGTCGACGACGGCGCCGTTCGGGCCATCACGCAACAGGGGCGCAGCCTGCTGCCGGCGGGGGTGACGGCATGCGAGGGGACATTCGGGGCGCGGGATGTGGTGCGCATCGAAGATTCCCGCGGTCGCGAGGTGGGTCGGGGTGTCTGCCGCTATCCCGTTGGCGATCTGGCAAGGATTCTCGGCCGCAGCTCACCGCAGGTGCGCGGCATTCTGGGCCGTCCGGCGTTGGAGGTCGTGCATCGCGACGATCTGGTGCTGACATGAACCGCTCCGCTATGACCCAGGGCGGCCGCGCTGTCGCATCACTGGCGGAACGTGGGCCCCGGGGAAGACTGTGGAAAGCGGCCGCACTTGTGGGGCTGCTGGCGGTCTGGGCCTACGTCTTCTTCGTCGGCGATGGCGGCTGGCTCGACCTGCGTCGGGAACGCCAGCGTCTGAGCAAGCTGGAATCCGAAGTGGCCCGTCTCGAGACGCAGAACGACAGCCTGCGCCTGGTGTTGGAACGGATGGAGAATGACCCGGGCTTCCTCGAGAAGGTGGCCCGTGAAAAGCTGCGTATGGTCCGGCCCAACGAATTCCTCTACGAGATCAAGCAGCCTGCAGCCGAGCAAGAGGAATAGAGCAGAGCATGGCGCGGACCCTGATCAAGACGGATGCCATCGTGTTGCGCACGATGCGGATGGGAGAAACGAGCAAGCTTGCCACGTTGTTCACCGAGCATCATGGCAAGCTGAAAGTCACGGCCAAAGGAGCGCGACGTCCCAAGAGCAAGTTTGCCGGCTGTCTGGAGATGAGCTGGCAGGTGCACATCACCTGTCCCGTGCGTGACGACCGTGATCTGCACACCCTGACCGATGCCGAAACCGTGACAGCAAGGCCCGAACTGCTGGCTGACCTTCGACGCCTTTCCTACGCCGCGGCGGCCTGTGAGATGGTGGACCGACTCAGCCTCGATCACGTGCCGAACTCGCGGCTCTATCTGTGTCTGAAGGGAGTTCTGACCGGTATCGAGGAGGTGGCGACAGAGCAGCTGGAAACTCTGTTCTGGTACTTCCAGTTGCGCGTTGCCGAGGCTCTGGGATATCGCCCGGAGCTGGCCAACTGCGCCAACTGCGGCACACCACTGCCGGCAGAGTCAGCCTGGTTCAGCCCGGCCCTCGGCGGGGGCGTCTGCCGCGATTGTGGCCGGCAGGCCACAGATGAGAGCGAGGGGCAGGGGGCACCTGAGTACCTGCGGGCTCGCCGGATCAGTGCCGACAGTCTGCGACTGCTCAATGTCCTGCAGGGGCTTCGCACCTACACACGCGAGGCGATTCCCGCAGTTGTTCCGGCACGTCAGAATGAGGTGCGGGGGCTGCTGCGCAGTTTTTTGGAGTATCACGGCGGCACCAGCGGTCGCCTGCGGTCATTGGAATTCCTCGACGCTATGGGCGTTGGCGCCTGAGGGCGCTGAAACGTCTGAAGACGTTACTAACACACAAGGATCATCCACGATGTCCGACACGATGGATAAGCTCGTCTCCCTGTGCAAACGCAAGGGATTCATTTTTCAGAGCTCCGAGATCTACGGTGGTCTCAACGGTTGCTGGGACTACGGCCCCCTCGGAGTCGAACTGCTGCGCAACATCAAGGAGGCCTGGTGGCGGGCCATGACCTACCGCGACGACGTGGAAGGCATCGACGCCAGTATCCTCATGCACCCACGGGTGTGGGAGGCGTCGGAGCACGTGGACCGCTTCAACGATCCCATGGTGGAAGACTGCAAGACGAACGAGCGCTTCCGCCTCGACCACCTGCTGGAAGAGAAGGGCGTGGAGTGCAGCGATCTGGACTTCGATGGAATGACGGCGAAGATGGTCGAGCTCGACCTGAAGAGTCCGAAGGGCAACGACCTGAGTGAACCGCGCCAGTTCAACATGATGTTCAAGACGCACGTGGGTCCGGTGGAGGACGCGGCGAATGTCGTCTATCTGCGACCGGAGACGGCGCAGGGCATCTTCGTCAATTTCCTCAATGTGCAGCAGGCCATGCGCCAGAAGCTTCCCTTCGGCATCGCCCAGATCGGCAAGGCATTTCGCAACGAGATCACGACGAAGAACTTCCTGTTCCGCACACGTGAGTTCGAGCAGATGGAGATGCAGTATTTCGTCAACCCGGGCGAAGAAGAAAAGTGGTTCGACTACTGGAAGCAGGAGCGCCGCAACTGGTTCACCGAGGCTCTCGGTATCCCTGACAGCCGGCTGCGCTGGCACGAACACGGGGCCGGCGAGCTGGCACACTATGCCAGGCAGGCCTTTGATGTCCACTTTGAGTTTCCCTTCGGCTGGGATGAGGTGGAGGGTATCCACAACCGCGGCCAGTTCGACCTGAGCCAGCATGAACAGTTTTCAGGAAAGAAGCTGCAGTTCTTCAATGAGCAGTCACGGGAGAAGGTCCTGCCGAGCGTCGTGGAGACGTCGATCGGCGCCAGCCGCTCAACGATGATGGTGCTGGCCAATGCCTTTGCCGAGGAAGAGATCAAGGAGGGGGACGTGCGCACCGTCATGCGCTTCCATCCGCGGATCGCGCCGTTGAAGGTGGCGATTCTGCCCCTGGTCAAACGGGATGGCATGCCCGACATTGCCCGCAAGATCGAAGCCGACCTGCGGCCTCATCTGCGCGCCTTCTACGACGAAGGAGGCGCCATCGGCAGGCGCTACCGACGCATGGACGAGGTGGGCACACCGTTTTGTCTCACCGTCGACTCCGATACGCTCGAAGATGACACGGTCACCATCAGGGAGCGCGACTCCATGGCCCAGGAGAGGGTGAAGATCTCTGACCTGCTGACGGAGATCAACGCCAGGATGGGGGCCTGGAAACACCCTGATAGTTGAACACTTATATGGTATAGGGTATATTCTGCTCGGCCACAGACAGAGCACCGAGGGCAGTCGGGACTCGGTGCTCTGATTTGGTTTACTAGCGGCAGTCACCCCCTGTCTGCGAAAGTGGCGGAATTGGTATACGCGCTGGATTTAGGATCCAGTGCCCGAGAGGGCTTGGGGGTTCGAGTCCCCCCTTTCGCAGGAAGAAACGAGAGAGTTGAAGACAAACGTAATCGAAAAGGGAAAGTGGGAGCGCGACCTCGAGGTCGAGGTGCCCGCGGAGCGGATCAACCGGGAGATGACCTCGGCCATGCGCCGCTACCAGAAGCGTCTCGAGATCCCCGGATTTCGCAAAGGCAAGGTGCCCCTCAAGGTCATCGAGAAGCGGTTCGGGCCCTCCATTCGACACGGTGTCATCGAGGATCTGCTACCGACGCTGATCCACGAGGCCTCTGAGCAGACCGGCCTGGTGCCGGCCGGTTCGCCCCGGATCATCGCCCTCGACGAGGTCGACGACGGCGGGTTGACGTTCACCGCCAGCATCGACATCTGGCCCGAGGTCGACGTCCAGGGAGAGGACAGCCTCGAAGTTGAGCGTCTCGAGCACGATGTGACCGACGCCGAGATCGACGAGCAGATCGAAGAGATGCGTGGACGCAACGCGTCGGAGCGAGGCGTCGAGAGAGCTCTCGCCAGCGGCGACGTGCTGATCGCCGATCTGCAACGACTCGATGAAGAGGGCAACCCGGTGGAGGGCGAGAAGTACGAAGAGCGATACTTCCAGATCGGCGCTGACGATGCACCCAGTCCCGAGTTCGAGGAAGCCCTCCTCGGTATCGAGGCGGGCGAGGAGCGCAAGGTCAGTTTCTCCTACCGTAGCGATCTGCCGAACGAGGAGCTCGCCGGCAAGGAGGAGCACTTCGATGTGAAGGCGCGTGAAGTGCGCGAGCGGGTCCTGCCCGAGGTAGACGACGAGTTCGCCAAGGATGTGGGATCCCAGTTCGAATCTCTGCAGGCCCTCAAGGATCACATTCGCTCGCAGATGGTGGAGCGCTGGGAGTTCATGTCGAAGCAGAAGATGCGCAGCGATGTCATGGAGTCGTTGTTGAAGGCCAACGATATCGAACTGCCGCAGGCCCTGGTCGAGAACTATGTCGAGTCGATGCGCCGTGAGCAGAAGCAGCAGCAAGGGCACAGCCACGACCACGACCATGATCACGATCACGACCACGATCATGGTGACGATGAGGGCATATCGGACGAGGAGCGCGAGACGGCCGAACGCCGCCTGCGCAGCTATCTGATCATGGAGAGCCTGCGCAAGAAAGCCGACATCGAGGTCTCTGACGAAGAGTTCGAGGAATATCTGGCGACGCGCGCCGAACAGTCGGGCATGAAACTCGAAGAGTTGAAGCGCTCGCCCCGGGCCGCCGATCTGCGGCGAGATCTCGAGGAAGACAAGATCTTCGAACAGCTCCAGGCGGGCGCGAAGGTCACCGACAAAGCGATCTAGGGGAGAGAGAACAGGACGATATGTCGTTGATACCGATGGTCATCGAGCAGACGGGGCGCGGCGAGCGCTCGTACGACATCTACTCGCGTCTGCTGAAGGAACGTATCGTTTTCATCGGTACGCCCGTGGGCGACGGCATCGCCAATCTGGTGATTGCGCAGATGTTGTTCCTCGCCTCTGAGGACCCGAAGAAGGACATCTCCCTCTACATCAATACTCCCGGTGGTTCGGTCACGGCCGGCATGGCAATTTACGACACCATGCAGTATATCCAGCCTGATGTGGCCACGATCTGTATCGGCCAGGCATCGAGTATGGGAGCCATCCTGCTGGCCGGCGGTGCCAAGGGCAAGCGCCAGAGTCTGCCCAACGCCCGGGTGCTGCTGCACCAGCCCATGGGCGGGATCAGCGGCCAGGTGGCGGATATGGAGATTCACGCACGCGAGATCATCAAGATCCGTGAACAGATCAATTCCATTCTCGTGGAATGCACCGGTCAGGATATGGAGCGTATCAAGACGGACACCGAGCGTGACTTCTTCATGAGCGCCGAAGAGGCCCGCGACTACGGGGTCATCGACGAGATCATCACTCCCTCGAAGCTCGCCCTGGCTGCCGAGGCAGCTGGCTAGCCCCGGCGGGCAGGTCTGCCCAGGACGTCCATGAGACGCCGACCCTCAAAAACCGAACCCAGGTGTTCCTTCTGCGCCCGTAGCGCCGGCCAGGTGGACAAGATCATCACCGGCCCGTCGGTGCATATCTGCAACGAGTGCGTCAAGCTGTGCAACGACGTACTGGCGGAGGACAAGAAGCAGACCCTGCCCTGGGAAACGGGCACCCTGCCGAAACCCCTCGATATCAAGGCCCATCTCGACGAGTACGTCATCGGTCAGGATCGGGCCAAGAAGATCCTCTCTGTGGCGG
Organism: Candidatus Latescibacterota bacterium; assembly: GCA_036011085.1. Taxonomy (GTDB): domain Bacteria; phylum Latescibacterota; class UBA2968; order UBA8231; family UBA8231; genus UBA8231. Next base: position 65,782 of record DASCMS010000147.1, on the reverse strand, counting down.
TCTACAGTCACTACAAGCGCATCCGGACCAACGTCGATCTCGACGGCGTCGAGCTGGAAAAGAGCAACATTCTCCTGCTCGGCCCCACCGGCGTGGGCAAGACGCTGCTGGCGCAGACGTTGGCCAAAGTGCTGCAGGTGCCATTCTCGATGGCTGACGCCACGATTCTCACGGAAGCGGGGTACGTGGGTGAGGATGTGGAGAACATCCTGGTGGGCCTGCTGCAGGCCGCCGACTACGACGTTGCCCGCGCCGAGAAGGGCATCGTCTACCTCGACGAGATCGACAAGATCGCGCGCAAGTCGGCGACTCCGGCTGTCAGCCGTGACGTCTCCGGTGAAGGTGTGCAGCAGGCGTTGCTGAAGATCCTCGAAGGCACGGTGGCCAACATCCCGCCGAAGGGTGGTCGCAAACACCCAGAGCAGCCGATGATTCAGATCAACACCAGCAACATCCTGTTCATCTGTGGCGGCGCCTTCGAAGGGATCGAGAAGGTCATCGCGGCTCGGGTGGGCAAGCGCACCATGGGCTTCGGCGCCACCGGTGTCGAGGACAGCGAGCACGTGGAAGATGCCATGAGTGTGCTTCCCGAGATCCAGCCGGAGGACCTGCTGCAGTACGGTCTGATCCCGGAGTTTATCGGGCGCGTACCTGTGGTGACAACCCTCGACGCACTTTCAGAAGACGATCTGTTCCGCATCCTGACGGAGCCCAAGAACGCCATCGTCCGGCAGGTGAGCCGCCTGTTCGAGATGGACGGCGTCACCCTGACTTTCACCGAGGAGGCGTTACATCGCGTCGTCGAGTTGACGGTGAAGAAGGGAACGGGCGCCCGGGGTCTGCGGTCGGTGCTGGAACAGGCGATGATGGACGTGTTTTACGACACCCCTTCGCACGAAGAACTGACCGAACTCGTGGTCACTGGTGAGATGATCGAGAAGGGTGTGTCGAACGTGGATGACGGGGACGAGTTTCTGCGCAAGAGCGCGTGACTCGGCCCCCGGGATTCCAGCCGACATGCGGATCCAATCGGCCGAATTTGTTGTCGGCGCCGTAGGCGAGAAGAACTCACCCGTTGACGAGTTGCCGGAGGTAGCGTTTGCCGGACGATCCAACGTCGGCAAATCGTCCCTGATCAACCGGCTCGTGCAGCGACGCAAGCTGGCCCATACCAGTTCTACGCCGGGACGGACCCAGCAACTCAACTATTACCGCGTCAACGACAGGATCTACCTCGTCGATCTGCCCGGGTACGGGTACGTTCGCGGGGGCGTCGACCTGCGGCGCGCACTCGGCCGGCTCACCGAGAAGTACCTCGGCGGTCGGCGCCAGTTGCGCGCCGTCGTGCTGTTGATCGATGCTCGACACGGACCCACCGCGCTGGATCTGGAGATGGTGGGCCGCCTGCGTGAGGCGGACCGGCCCTTTCTGCTCGTGCTGACGAAAGCGGACAAGCTGTCCCGCCCAAAGTTGAGCCGGCAGCTGGAGAAACTCGAGAAGGGTGGCGAACTGGCGGATCTGGCCTACCTGACCTTCTCCGCTGAAACCGGCGTCGGTCGCGAAGACCTGTTGCGCTGGATCGAAGAAGTGACAAGTGGCGATGGTACACCGACAGAAGAAGAGGGACACGCAGAGTAGATGAAGGTTCTCATCAGTGACAAGGTCGACGCGGGTTGCGTCAGCATTCTGCAGCAGGGCGGCCTGGAGGTCAATGTCAGCACCGGCCTGTCGCCGGAACAGCTGCTGGACAACATCGACGGCTACCATGGGCTGATCGTGCGCAGCGCCACCAAGGTGACGGACGCCGTCATCGAACGTGCCGGAGTCCTCCGGGCCGTGGGGCGGGCCGGCGCCGGCGTCGACAACATCGACATGGAGGCAGCCACACGTCGGGGCGTGGTTGTGATGAACACGCCCGGTGGCAACTCGGTCAGCACGGCCGAGCACTCGCTGGCCATGCTGATGGCGCTGGCCCGCAACGTGGCGCAGGCTACGGCTTCGGTAAAAGCGGGCAAATGGGAACGCAGCGCCTTCACCGGTGTCGAGCTGGCAGGCAAGACGATCGGCGTGCTCGGCCTCGGCAAGGTGGGGCGGGAGGTCGCCGAGCGTGCCAGTGGACTCCACATGCGAGTCCTCGGATACGATCCGTTCATGACGGACGAGGCGATCCAGTCGTACGGGACACAACCGGCGGACCTTGAGCAGATCTGGGCCGAAGGAGACTTCCTGACCTTTCATCTTCCTCTGACTCCCCAGACCAGACACTACCTTTCCTCAGACCAGCTGGGCAAATGCAAGGACGGCGTGCACATCATCAACTGTGCCCGCGGCGGCATCGTCGATGAGGCGGCCCTGCTGGCGGGTCTGGAGTCGGGCAAGGTCTCTGGTGTCGCCCTCGACGTCTACGAGGATGAGCCCCCCGCAGCAGATTCGAAGCTCATCGGCCACGAGCGCGTCATCTGTACGCCACACCTGGCGGCCTCAACACAGGAAGCCCAGTCGAACGTGGCCTTGCAGGTCGCAGAGCAGGTACGGGACGTGCTTGTGGCGGGAGTGATCCGCAACGCGGTAAATGTGCCGTCCATTGAACCGGAAGCCTACGACAAGCTGCGCCCCTATCTCGACCTGGGCGAACGCATGGGCCGGATCCAGGGGCAGCTGGCAGAGGGTACCGTGGAGCGCATCACTATCGAATACCGCGGCGAGGTCACAACCCACGCGACATCACCGCTGACATCGGCAGTACTCAAGGGCATCATGGATGCCTTTGTATCCGACGGTTCGATCAACCTGGTGAACGCCCCGGTGGTGGCCCAGGAACGAGGTATACGTGTAGACGAGTTGAAGAGCAGCGACCCGGAAGACTACGCCAGCCTGCTCACGGTGATCCTCGAAGCCGGGGACAGACGCCGCGTTCTTTCGGGCACACTGTTCGGTCATCGCGATCTGCGGATCGTACGGTTCGACGAATACGACATCGATGCCGCGCCGGAGGGTCACATGCTGTTTTACCTGAACGATGACATCCCGGGTATCATCGGTCGTGTCGGCAGTACGATGGGTGCCCACAAAGTCAATATCGCGCGCATGAGCTGCGGCCGGCAGCAGGTGGGGGGCAAGGCCCTCACAGTGCTCAACGTCGACAGCCACATGCCGCAGGCAGCGCTGGACGACGTTCTTCAGGATTCGCACATCTCCTGGGCGCGCCAGGTCGCGCTCTAGCAGAAGGAAAACAAAGAAACCAATGCCAACCAAAGTCGTCCTCGGCGCCCAGTGGGGTGATGAGGGCAAGGCCAAGATTGTCGACTACCTCGCCGCGCAGGCGGAGGTGGTGGTCCGTTTTCAGGGCGGCGCCAACGCCGGACATACCGTCATCGTGGATGGCGAGACACACATCTTCCACGCGTTGCCCGTAGGCGTACTCAACGAGGGGACCACGTGCGTCGTCGCCAACGGCGTGGTACTGGACCCCGAAGCGCTGTTCGCCGAGCTGGATGAGTTGGCGGAGCGTGGACAGGCCGTGGCCCCCGGGCAGCTGTACGTGAGCAGCTGTGCCCATGTCGTGATGCCCTATCACAAGGCTCTCGATCGCGCCTCGGAAGCCCGCCTGGGGTCGGGGGCCATCGGTACCACGGCCCGCGGCATCGGCCCAACCTATCGCGACAAGGTGGATCGCAGCCATGCATTTCGGGTCATGGACCTGCTCGATGCCGACCTGCGCGATCGACTGCGGGCTGCCGTACAGTCGAAGAACGAGATCCTCACCCGGATCTACGAGACTGAGCCCCTCGATGTCGAGCCCATACTCCACGAAACGCTCCGCTACGCCGAGCGCCTGCGGCCGTTCGTGACAGACACCTCGGTGTACCTGAACCAGGCTCTGGACGAAGGCAAGACGGTGCTGTTCGAGGGCGCGCAGGGAGCTCTGCTCGATATCGACCACGGTACGTATCCGTATGTGACCTCGTCCAATACCACCGCAGGTGGTGCCTGTACCGGTTCTGGAGTGGGTCCTACTCGTATCGACGAGATTATCGGTGTCACCAAAGCCTACATGACGCGCGTCGGCAACGGCCCCTTTCCCACCGAACTGCACGATGACGAGGGTGAACGGATCCGTGAATTGGGCCACGAGTACGGCGCCACCACCGGACGGGCCCGCCGTTGTGGCTGGTTCGATGCCACCATCGCCCGCATGTCTTCCCGGGTGAACGGCCTCACCGGACTGGCTCTGACACGTCTCGATATTCTCGACACTGTCGAGAGTCTGAAGCTGTGCACCGCCTACCGGTACGGCGATCAGGTGCTGGAGGAGTTTCCTGTCGATCCCCGGGTACTCGACAAGTGCGAGCCCGTGTATGAAGAGATCGAAGGCTGGTGTGCCCCTACCACCGAGGCCCGACGCGTCGAGGATCTGCCACCGAAGGCGGTCGCCTATGTGGAGCGGGTCGCCGAGCTCAGTCGTACGCCCGTGGCCTACATCTCGGTCGGCCCGGACCGCGACGAGACGATCACCGTCTAGTCCTGACCATGCTGCTAGGCCCCCGAAAGAGCGCGGCTGACAAGGCCACCACCCTGCGGCAGGTGATCGCCGCAGGTACGGTTGCCATGCCCGGGTGCTTCAATGCCCCCGTGGCCATGCTGGCTGAGAAGCAGGGCTTCGAGGCGATCTATATCTCCGGCGCCGGCATCATCAACGGGTTGACCGGATATCCAGACATCGCTCTGCTCGGAGTGGAGGAGGTGGCGCGAGCCGTCACCTACATCGCCAACGCCGTGCGCGTGCCCGCCGTGTGTGACGCCGACACCGGTTTCGGCGAGGCCCTGCAGGTCATGCGCACCGTGCAGGTCTTTGAGGCAGCCGGTGTGGCGGGACTCCACCTGGAAGACCAGGTCATGCCGAAGCGGTGCGGCCACCTGGAAGGAAAACGGCTCGTCTCCAGTATCGACATGGAACGCAAGCTGGCTGCCGCTGTCGAGGCGCGCAGCAATCCCGACCTTCTACTGATCGCTCGGACGGACGCCCGGGCAGTGGAGGGGTTTGAGGCCAGCGTCGAGCGGGGACTGCGATACGCCGACGCGGGCGCCGACGCGATCTTCATCGAGGCGCTGGAGACAGAGGAGGAGTTTGGGCGGTACGCCGAGCGGGTGCAGGTACCGCTGCTGGCGAACATGACTGAATTCGGCAAGACACCGCAGCTCACGGTGCAGCAATTCGCCCACCTCGGATACGCCATGGTCATTTTCCCCATGACGACGTTCCGTGTGATGATGAAGGCCGTCGAGGAAGTGCTGTCCGAGATCCGCGATCAGGGATCGCCCGAAGCCTGGCTTGATCGCATGCAGACACGTGCCGAACTCTATGATCTGATCCGCTACGAAGAGTACGACGAGATGGACAGTAAACTGGCAGATGCAGTCAGCGAGGAAGAAGACGACGATGGCTGAATACAGTCCCGGACTTGCAGGAGTGGTCGCGGGGGAATCGGCCATCTCGCGCATCGACTTCGACAGCAACCGACTGATCGTACGCGGGTACAACCTGGAGGATCTGACGGACACCGCTTCCTTCGAAGAGGTGGCGTGGCTGGTCCTCTATGGTGATCTGCCGACACAAACCCAACTGGCCGAGCTGGACGCGACGCTGAAAGCGGAGCGTGAGTTGCCGCCCCAGGTGTTGACCCTCCTGCGGGAAGCACCGAGCACAACACACCCCATGGCGCTGATGCGCACAGCCGTCTCCGCCCTGGGCACGGTCGATCCCGAAGCGGGTGATATCTCCAGAGAGGCGAGCTTGCGCAAGGCGGTGCGACTGCTGGCCAAGGCACCGGCCATCCTGGCGGCCGGACATCGCTACAGCCAGGGCCAGGAGCCGGTGCTTCCCGACGCGGATCTGTCCCATGCGGCGAACCTGCTGTACATGATTTCCGGGGACAGGCCGTCGGCGTCCGCGACGGCGGCGATGAACGTGTCTCTCATTCTCTACATGGAGCACGGCTACAACGCCTCCACCTTTGCGGCGCGGGTTGTGGCCTCGACACTGGCGGATCTGCACGCCGCCGTCACTGCGGGTATCGCGGCGCTGGTCGGGCCCCTGCATGGCGGAGCCAACGAGGCGGCCATGCAGATGTTCATCGACATCGGGTCTCCGGAGCGAGCCCGGGAGTACGTGCTCGACATGCTGGCGCGAAAGCAGAAGATCATGGGTTTCGGCCACCGCGAGTACAAGACGGGGGACTCCCGCGTTCCGGCGATGAAGGCAGTCGGTCGGCGCCTGGCAGAAGAGGCGGGTGAGACAAGATGGGCCGACATTGCCGATGCGGTGGAACAGGTCCTGGTTGCTGAGAAGGGGATCTTCCCGAACCTGGACACGCCCTGCGCCTACACCTACTACACACTCGGCATTCCGATTTCCCTGTTCACGCCGATCTTTGTCGCCAGCCGGATCACCGGGTGGGCGGCTCATATCGTCGAACAGCAGCAGAACAACCGGCTGATCCGCCCGGGTCACATCTACACAGGACCCGAGGGCAGGGCTTTCCGTCCTCTGGCAGAGCGCTGACCGATGCACGCCAAACGTTGGTCCGACGAGGCCCGATTTTCAGACGAGAAGTTTCAGAAGGTGAACCTCTTCGACTCGGAGCGGATGTTCTGCGACATCTACTGCTTCGAGCCCGGACAGGAACAGGCGCTGCACAGCCACGCCGACAACGACAAGATCTACCACGTCATCGACGGCGAGGGCACCTTCACCGTGGGCGGCGAGTCGCGCCAGCTCGAAGCGGGTTGGACGGTCCTCTGTCTCCCCGGCGAAGATCACGGCGTCGTCAACACCGGGAGCGACCGGCTGACGGTACTCGTCTTCATGGCCCCACACCCGTGACTCGGCCGTAGCGTCTATCCGCCTCTCCTGTAGACGCGGCATTCCGGGCGGAAGCCCCTCTGTTCAAAGCTGCGTTGCCCAATCAGCTGCCAGCTTCCTGCCGTATTGGTGGCGACCGCCTCCAGGGCCCGCTGGTCCTGGCTGAGGACAACCAGTCTGCCACCTGGCCGACACAACCGATGGGACTCCTCGAAGGTCGCTCTGTAGAGTGCCTCGTTCGACTCTCGTGAGCCCATGCTCTCTCCCCAGGGCAGATCCACGCACAGCTGATCAAAACTCCCATCCTCGAAGGGAAGACGGGTGGCGTCTCCTTTGAGCAGCATGATCCGTTCCCTCACGCCAGCCCCGGCGCAGTTCTGCGCGGCGGCGCTCAGGGCGATGTCTGACTGATCCACACCGACGACGATCCTGGCCCCGGACCGTTGCAGTCGCTCGATCATGATCGTACCGCTGCCACACATGAGGTTCAGAAACGAATCGTGCGGCGAGGGTTCGGTCAGTTCCACGAGGGCGGCAGCCACGGTTGCATTCAGGCTGCCGCGGTAGTTCACGCGGCGCCAGGCACGTGTGCCCAGGGGGCGGCTGCCCACGCGATACAAGGCTTCCCAACCATCGTCGCCAGGTCTCAGCGTGACGACCAGGTCCCCTGTATCATTCTGAAAAGGAAGGTCGAGCTGTTCCGCCAGACTGTGGCCCAGCCGCAGCATGGTGGGCGAACCGGAGCCGGCGGCGTCCCAGCGCAGTCCGGTGAACCGTTCCTTCGGTGTGATCGACCTGACCGACGACAGGTCCCGGGCCAGATGCGCAAGGTGCTCCGGAGAAAGAAGGGTCCGGGGTCGGGTCACCTGAAAATCCCGGCGAAGATAAAGGGACTGGCAGAGCTGGAGAGAAAGCAGGGCCTTCGGCTTACCCTGGTAGCGGAAGTGGCACTCGCTGTTCCTGCCATGGGGGAGGAAGGAGACCTGGCCCTTGAACCGCCTTTCGATCTCGCCCTTGAGCAGATCCTCGCCTCCCGGCAGGGCCGCCGCCACCCACAAGTCCGGCCGGTCTCCGGCGGGTCTGGCAATACGTCTGGCGCCGGGACGCTTCGCCATTCAGGTCTTCAGTTTCTCTCCGTCAAACCGCTCCAGGCCACGTTCGTAGACGCCGAAGCGCTCGTCCTCGGCTTCCTCCGGATCGACGTACTTGAGATACATCGCCTGATCCGGGGCGTCACCGGAGAGTTTGCGCCGGCTTCGCTTGAGGTCGCTTACGGGATCGCTCCAGCGCACCTCTCCCTGCTGCAGCAAGATATACTGCCCGGTGTACTTGTCGACGAGTTCGTCTCTATGGTCGCGATAGAACAGCCCCTGTTCGCAGGTCGTACGCTGCCAGCTGTGCACCGTCTCCATCGAGTCGGTCAGTCTGGCGTAGAACTCGCCCACCGGAGCCTCGACTTCGGATTCGAAGTCGATCTCATCCAGGTCAACCGTGCCGAAGCCACCCTCGGCCGCCACCTTGAGCGCGTTCCGGTCACGATGGAAGGGGGGTGCCAGCCAGTCACTCGTCGGATCGTGACCCATCAGGTGCGCGCCACAGGCATCGGTGGCGATGGTGTGGTCTCCGGCGATGAGTGTGTCCGCCTCGACAGGTGGGCCGTTCTCCTTGCCGTCACCCCATTCCATACCCGCCTGACCGATGAGGCCGTCGATGATGTTCAGCGTCGGGTGGAAGACGCGACCCAGATCGGCCAGCATGTAGGGCATGCGCACCAGGTGATGGAAGTAGGTGCGCGTGTGACCCCGCGGTTCGCCTGGCATCAGGCCGAAGAGATTCCCATGAAAGCGTGGTTCTTCATCTTGGCCAGAGAGACAGTTTCGTCCACCTCGACGGCCGGAGTGGGCAGCAGGTACCGCGCGAACATCTGACCGCCACCGGGTACCGGGTAGATCTTGGTCTCCGCCTGCGCCCCGACGACGTACTCCACACCATACTCGCGCAGTGCCGGCAGTGCTGTCGCCGTCTCGAGAGGATCGGTGTCCTGGTACATTTCGTAGAAGCTGACATCGGTACAGATGATGTCGGCCGTCGTCCGTTCGCGCAGCAGGCGAAGGGTGGCACGTACGACCTTGTCGCAGGCGAGCTGCTGCAGCATACCTTGTGAAACACCCAGCGGTCGACGGGCTTGTCGTGGTTGATCTTGATGCCGATGCGGGAGGCCTTGCCGAGGCGGTCCCAGGCTTCGGTCAGGGGCTCGGCGGCACGGGCCAGTGCTTCGTAGGTCTCCTGCTCTGTGGCTTCGTGGTGGCAGGCCACGGCCCGCACCTTGTAACTCTCAAGTGTCATCTGTCTGTCTTCTCCCGGCGTCGTGCCAGCTCGCCCATCAAGGGATCGGGCATGGCGTAGGGTTTCTCGCTCTGTTGATCCAGCCAGCTCCGATAGCAGTCATTCAGGTCTGCTGCAACATCCGGCTGCTGCTCGCTGAGGTCGGTCGTCATGTAGGGGTCGTCGTTCATGTTGTACAGGTGGGTGGGGGAGAAGGGGTACCCGTGATCATCGAAGGTCTTGAGCAGCAGATGATCACGTGTCCGCACCCCCCGCTGCAAGGTGTAGAGCCCGTGGGTCCACACCAGATAGTCTCTGTCCCAATCCGGCGTGCCCGCCAGATGGCTGGCAAACGACCTGCCGTCGTACTGTGCAGGGACCTCGGCGCCGGTGAGCTCGCACAACGTCGGCGCCAGGTCCAGGTGGTAGAGCATCGAATCATCTCTCGTGCCGGCTGGCGCCACCCCGGGCCATTTGACGATCAGAGGCAGTCGGTGAATGGTCTCATCGGCATTCGTGTGGTCTGAATAGATGCCGTGCTCACCGAAGGCGTCGCCGTGGTCGGCGGATATGATGATGGCAGTATCCTCGAGGTGCCCCTGCGACGCCAGTTCGTCCAGGATCTGACCGATGTGGTGATCGACATAGGCGATGGCGGCATCATACCCGGTGAGCATGTGCTCGAACTCCTGCCGGTTGCGTACTGCTCCCGGCATGAGGTCCACGGTGCTCTGATTGGCCGGGAACTGTCTCTGGGCAGAGAAGGGGCCCGTGTTCGACAGGTGGGCCTCGATGTCGGCCGTCGTCGGCCACGACTGCTCGACAGGGAAGTCGTCGAATCTATCCGCCCACGAGCCATCCATCTTATAGATGCGATGGGCGTCCCAGTAGTTGACGTGCAGGAAGTAGTCATCCCTGCCCTGGTTGTGCCGAAGCCACTTCAGCAGTGCCGCGTTGACCGTCGGCGCGACCTCGCTGCCCGACTGCAGGTCGGGGGAGTGGGCCTCGGTCCAGCCGAAGGAAAACCACGTGGCGCAGTGCCGGTAGGGGAAGTTCGAGATCGAGATCGTATCGATACCGCCCTCCCGCAAGCGACGCTGCAGGAGCTGGTTTTCCGGCGTGGGCCCGCCGTACACACGTTCGGTAACCGCCATCTTCGAGAACGGTCCGCCGTGGGTGACCACTCCGTTGTTGATGCCGAAGCGGCCCGAGATCAGGGCGTGACGCGACGGCATACAGGGCGAATCGGAGGCGTAGAACCGATCGAAGCACATGCCCTGCCTGGCGATGGCATCGATGTTGGGCGATGTGGGACGGTGGTAGCCGTAACATCCCAGGTGGTCGGGCCGCAACGAGTCGATATCGAAATAGATGATACGCATCAGCGAGCCATCGTCAGCTGGCGCCGCACGTCCAGCAGGAAAGCGCCCACGTCCTGGCGCTGGTAGTCTCGATAGGTCCAGGGCTGCGGCCGATACGCCCCCTTCTCGAACATCAGGGTCACCTCCGCCCACAATCCCGGAGCGATGCAGATGCGATGCCCACTGGCCTTGGTGGTGGCCAGCACCAGGCTGTTGGTGGACAACAGACCTGGATCGACGTTGACCGTACGTCGGTCCTGTTGTGCCCGGTCCCGCTCAAAGGTGATGGTCGCCTGTTTTCGCGCCGAGAGTTCCGCCGGCGCCACAGCTGGCCCGAACCAGGCCAGTGACTTGCATAGACCGGGACCCATCTCGGCCTCGTAATAGTCAGTCATGTCGAAGTCGAAGAGCGGGCTGCGAGCACGGATTTCTCCGAACTCACCAGCCAGGTCGTCGAAGGCCTGCTGGACGGCCTCGGGCCCACTGGCCATCACGGCGCACAGGAAGGCCACGGGTTCGTCAGTAACAAGATCGAGGGGCATGTAGTGAGGCTAACCACCCCCCGCGGGCAGGGCAACCGCCAAGACCTTGCGCCGGTTCGATCGGCTCCGTTGGTTGCCGAGGAGCGCTCAGTTGACGGCGCCATCCACCACGAGATCCTGTGTGCCGCAGGACGCCGCCGGAGGAGAATCGATGCGCGCATCCGTAGTGAGGCCAAGCCGCATGCCCGAGATTGGCGTGGTCTATAGCTCGTCCTCATCAGACCGCCAGAACAGCCCATGGTCCGCTGCTCTTCTTGAATCGCGAAGTGCTGGAGCAGGATCTGCCGTGGCTCGACAAACTTGTCCGCGCCAACACTCCCGATCGTCTGCCCGTCGTACTCAGCCGAGAAGAGGTCCGAGCTGTCCTGGCGCACATGCACGGACTGCCACGGCTGATGGCGCTGATCCTCTATGGCTCAGGCCTCCGCCTGATGGAGTGTTGCCGGCTGCGCGTCAAGGACATCGACTTCGATCGGAGTCAGATCACCGTGCGGCGCGGAAAGGGTGACCGCGATCGCGCTACCTGTTGCCGGCGGCCGCCCGGATCGCCTTGAGTAAGCACCTGAACGGTGTCGGCCATCAGCACCAACGTGATCTTGAGCAAGGCAGCGGTTGGGTCGAATTGCCCGAGGCTCTGGCAGCCAAGTTGCCGACGGCCGGCCGAGAGTGGCCCTGGCAGTGGGTCATACCCTGCGGCACTGTTTTGCCACCCACCTGCTGGAGGAGGGCGGCGACATCCGAACCGTCCAGCAATTGCTCGGACACAAGGACGTGTCGACGACGATGATCTACACCCACGTCTTGGATCGTGGTCCCGCCGGTGTGCGCAGTCCCGCTGACTGGAAGAATTTGGGTTCTGTGGTCATCCACTCAGCCGAGACAGTTCGCCAACCTTGACTGAAGGGCATGACGAAGGCGTTCTACATCAGCTCGTTCTCGGCGCCGAACAGTGCAGCGCGGCTTCCGGCTGAATCGACGAACCAATGTGATCCGACTTCGAAGGTATAGGTCTCCGTAGTTGAGAGGGAGTCAGATGCGGATCGATCAAAGACACCCAGGAGCGAGAATGAAGCTGCCGTGACAATCAGTATGAACCTGATTGCGATGAACCAACTCTTGCCGAAGGCACAGGCGATCCAGTCGCGAATGGGTCTATGCAATGTGGCCAGGATTGCGACGATGGAAGCTGCCGCAATGGAGGGATAGATGTACTCCACTGTCGCCCTTTCTTCTGCCCCTTCACTCGGAGGACAGATGATTTCTGGCCGAGGTCCCGTAAGTAGTACGGATGGGCCTCGCGCTGTGATGAGATCAGAGTGGCTGGACCTAACGTACTCAAACCTAGTCTTCAGTCTGAGAGCGGTCCAACAGCGGCGAGGTCTGGCACCATCGTGGCAAGACTGTGGACGTGGACGTGTCTCAGACCTGCAGAATCCCTCGCATCAAGTCTGTAGTGCGACACTCAGGGATGACAGAATGCGCTCCTGATTGCCCGACCAGGCTGTCGACCTTGCCCGCATCGCGGCCCACGTCTACCGTTGACGGTCCCCCACGGAGACAAGCCCGATGCACATCGACGATCTCGATACGCCCCATCTGGTAGTTGACCTCGACGGACTCGAGGACAATCTCGACCGGTATCAGTCCTACTTCTCCAGTCACAACATCGGGCTACGACCCCACATCAAGACGCACAAGTGCCTGGCCATCGCCCACATGCAGATGGATCGTGGCGCCATGGGCATCACCTGTCAGAAACTGGGCGAGGCAGAGGTGATGGTTGCCGGTGGTGTGAACCGTGACGTGCTGATTCCGTTCAACATCATCGGCCAGCAGAAACTGGAACGGCTCACGGCACTGACCCGGCAGACACAGCTGACGGTGGCGGCCGACTCGGAAGTCACGATTCGCGGCCTGTCCGAGGCGACAACGTCGGCAGAGGTTTCGGTTGGCGTCGTGATCGAGCTGGGTGGCGGCGGACGATGCGGCGTGGAGACACCCGAACTGGCCGGTGACCTGGCTGCGCTGGTGGACGGCCTGCCCGGACTGGAGCTGCGGGGTGTGATGATCATGCCGGCACCACCTGACATCCGCCCCTTTCTTCAGGCCTGCCTGGCGCAGTTCGACGCTAGAGGATTGCCCCATCCCATCGTCAGCGGCGGCTCGACGCCGGCGGCCTTCACGGCGCACGAGATCCCGGAGCTGACCGAGTTTCGTGCCGGCGAGTATCCGGTGGGCGGCATGAAGCATCTACAGCTGCAGACACACACGGTGGCGCAGTGCGCGGTGCGGGTGCTGGTGACCTGCGTCAGCCGGCCGACGCCCACTCGCGCCATTCTCGACGGAGGCAGCAAATCCCTGAGCGCTGCCGTCCTGACTGACGAGGAACGCGGCTCCCTGATGGGCCACATCATCGAGTTTCCCGAGGCTCGTCTTGCCGGCGCCTCGGAGGAACATGGTCAGGTGGATGTATCCGGTTGCGCGGCGCGTCCTCAGATCGGTGATCGTATGCAGGTGATTCCGGTGCATCCCTGTCCCACCTTCAACGAGCACGACGTCATCGCCGCGGTACGCGGCAATCGGGTGGAGGCCTTCTGGCCGGTGCACGCCCGCGGCGCCATCCGGTGAGTTGCTCCGGGACGCAGGAGAACTGGCCCATCGTTCTGGGACCGGAGATCACCAGTGATTTCGAGGCGGCCTGCCGTCGCGAATGGCTCGAGACGAACGGTCTGGGAGGGTGGGCGTCGTCCACCGTCAGTGGGGCTCACTCCCGCCGCTATCACGGTCTTCTCGTGGCGGCGCTGAATCCCCCCCTCGATCGCGTCGTCATGCTGTCCCGCCTCGAGGAGACGGTCGAGCTCAACGGCGCCCGACACGAACTGGGCTGCAACCGGTACCCGGGCGTCGTGCACCCCAGTGGCTTCGAGTATCTGCGACGCTTCGAGCGCGGTCTATTTCCCGCATTCACCTATCAGGTAGATGATATTCTGTTGCGGCGCACCGTGGCTGCAATCCACGGTCACAACACCGTCGTCATTCGCTATGACGTTGAGGCGGTAACGTCAGATGTCACCACACCGGAGGCCTTTCTGCTGGGCTTGCGGCCTTTCGTCGGCGGACGCGACTATCATCACCTGACGAGGGCCAACGGGGCGATCCAGCGGCAGGCGACACTCGATGATGGTGTCCTGAGCCTGCCGTCCTACCGGGATCTGCCCAACGTGAGGCTGCACCTGCCGGGGACGGCGGCCTTCCACGCGGCGCCGGAGTGGTTCTACGACTACGAGTACGATCGTGAGTTCTACCGGGGCCTCGACGGCCGCGAGGATCTGTTCACCCATGGGACCATCGAACTGGCTCTGCGCGTCGGTGACCACGTCACACTCGTGGCGACGATCGAGGCAGGCCCCCACGACGGCGATGAGCTGCTGGCGGCGGAAGAGGCGCGTCGCCGGGCGCTGATCGTCGATGTACCCGACGATCCTCTGCATCGGCATCTGCACCTGTCGGCCGATCAGTTTCTCGTCCGTCGCGGCGCCGATCTGCGCACGATCGTCGCCGGCTATCACTGGTTCACGGATTGGGGGCGGGATACGATGATCGCCCTGCCCGGTCTGGCCCTCGTCACGGGTCGCCACGAGGACGCGCGCCGAATCCTGCAGGTTTTCTCCGAGGCTGTCAGCGAGGGCATGCTGCCCAATCGCTTTCCCGATGGGGGCGGGGCTGACTACAACACGGTGGACGCGACACTGTGGTTCTTCGTCGCCGTTCATCACTATCTGGCCGCTACCGGAGACGACGAGTTCGTTGGCGAGTTGATGCCGATCCTCGACGATATCCTCAGCTGGCACGAACAGGGAACACGCCACGGGATCGGCGTCGACACAGATGGCCTGCTCGCCGCCGGCGAAGTGGGACAGCAGCTCACCTGGATGGACGCCAAGGTAGGCGACTGGGTGGTGACTCCGCGGCGCGGCAAGCCGGTGGAGATCCAGGCTCTCTGGTACAACGCGCTGCGCATCCATGCCGCCCTGTCGAGGACCCATGTGCCACCAGCCGCATCGGCGGACTCCGAGACGCGGGCGAGGCAGGTGCAGTCCCGCTTCGAAGAGGCGTTCTGGAACGAGGAGCAGGGGTGCCTGTTCGACGTGGTCGATGTCGATGGTGTCAGCGGCAGTGCGGATGGGGCCGTCCGACCGAACCAGCTGTTCGCACTCAGCCTGCCCTTCGCCCTCATCGAAGGAGATCGCGCCAGACAGGTTCTCAACGTCGCACGGGATCACCTGGCCACACCGCGGGGCCTGTGCAGCCTGTCCCCCAAGGATCCCGAGTACCGTGGGCGTTACGGCGGAGCCCCGCTGGCCCGTGACGGCGCCTACCACCAGGGCACCGTCTGGGGCTGGTTGATCGGACCCTACCTGACGGCCTGGATGCGCCATGGCGGGCAGGAGGGACTGGATCTTGCCCGTGCGGCCCTTGATGGCTTCACCGAGCATCTGGCCGAGGGTTGTATCGGTACGATCGCAGAGATCTTTGACGGCGACACCCCGCACGAGCCCAGGGGTACCGTTGCCCAGGCATGGAGCGTGGCGGAGCTGTTGCGCGTCCTGCACGAACTCGACACGGAGTGACAGGAATGACCACCATATCTCAGGACACACTCGACCGGTTGCTCGTACCGAGCACGGCGACGCTCACCTCGGTCCTCAAGGGGAGGGGGCTGAGCAATACGTTCATGCACGATGTCTCGCCTCTGAAGTCGACGATGAAGATGGCGGGGCGGGCGTTCACATTGCGCTACATCCCAGCCCGGGAAGATCTCACCGACGTGCCCATGGACAATCTCACGGACAAGCAGCGTGTGGGGATCGAACAGCTGACGCCCGGCGATGTGCTCGTCATCGACGCCCGCGGTGACACACGGGCAGGGACCATGGGTTCGATCCTGGCGGAGCGGATGCACCAGCTGGGTGCTGCCGGAGTCGTCACCGATGGCGCCTACCGGGACAGTCCCACCATTGCTGAGTGCGGTCTGGCGGCGTACTCGCGCGCCATGAATGCGCACACCAACAAGACGATCCACTATCCGAGCGAGATTCAGGTGCCGGTAGGTTGCGGGGAGGTGGCGGTGTTCCCCGGGGACATCATCGTCGGTGATGCCGAGGGTGTGGTCGTGATCCCGGCGCACCTGGCCGATGATGTGGCAGCGGCAGCGGAGGAGATGGAATCAAAGGAGGAGTTCATCCTGGCCAGGATTCGCGCCGGGGCCTCACTGGTGGGGACCTATCCCCCTGACGAAGAGACACTGAAACAATACGAGCGGCGAGACCGCTGACTCACGCCACCAACATGGCGGCGCCGAAGACACCGGCGGAGTCTCCCAGTTCGTTGCGTACGACACGCGTGTGGACGGTGTCGTTGAACACCCATGGCGTCAGGGCTTCGACACCGCGGGTGTAGAGGGCGTCGATGTTGCTGACGCCGCCGCCGAGGACGACGACGTGGGGGTCGAGGATGTTGATCACCGTGGCGACGCCCCGTCCGAACCAGGTTGTGAGACGGTCGATGGTCTCGATGGCGGCAGTGTCCTGTCCGGCATGGGCGCGAAGGGCGATGTCGGGCAGGTCGACAGACTCGCCCGACAGGTCGCGGTAAAAGGTTTCCAGATGCGGACCTGACAGGAAGGTCTCGACACAACCCCGCCGACCGCAGTAGCACTGGCGACCTTCCGGGTCGAGCACGATGTGCCCCCACTCACCGCCGATGCCCTGACCGCCGGGAAGGACCCGGCCGTCGATAATGACGCCGCCTCCGACACCGGTCCCCAGGATGATGCCGAAGACGGTGGGAGCCCCACGTCCGGCGCCGAGGCGGGCTTCGGCCAGGGCGAAGCAGTTGGCGTCATTGGCCAACTCGACGCGACAGCCCAGATCATCGGTTAAATCGCGCTGCAGGGGGTGGCCGATGAGGCAGGTCGTGTTGGAGTTCTTCAGCGTCAGGGTTGCGGGATCCAGGGTGCCCGGCGTGCCACAACCGATGGCCTGAGGTCGGGTGCCTGCCTCTTGCGCCAGGCGATCGACAAGAGCGACGATATTCCGGCGGACGTGATCGTAGCCGCGATCGCGCTCGGTGGGAAGCCGCAGACGACAGAGAGGCTCCGTCGAGTCGGCAGAGGGCAACACGACACCTTCGATCTTGGTGCCGCCCAGGTCGATTCCCCAGCACAGGTCTCCCATCAGATCACTACCTCGGCACCGGCCACCCGTGGCGGATCCTCGATGCCTGGCTCCGGCGCGGCCTCGATGACTCGCATGCTCTGCCACTTGCCGCCCCGGAAACGCAGGTAGAACGCCAACGCCGCCGTGGCCAGGTAGGCGCAGATGAAGATCCAGACGACGAACACGCTGGCGTCGAAGAACTCGACGGCGATCAGGGGCGGTGTCACCATGATGGACATCCCCAATACCACCGAGGCTACCATGACATAGCGGGTGTCACCGGCGCCCTTGAGGGCGGCGGTGAACATCATGTAGGCAGCATCGAACACGCAATAGAAGGCGACGAAGCGCAAGAGCACACGGGCGAGGTCACGGGCGGCGACGAACTCCTCTCCCTGGGCCCCGACACCATAGGGCATCAGGAACAGATCCGGAAGGAAGGTGTAGGCCAGGGCCATGATGCTCATGTAGCCGAGGGCAACATGAACACCCGTCCACGTACAGAAGGCGGCTGCCTCAGGGTCATCACCGCCAAGTCGCTGGCCCACCATCGTCGACAGGGCGATGCCGGCGCCGATGAGGGGCATGAAGGCGAGGCTGTTGATGTTGAAGGCGAGATTGGTCGCCGTCAACTCCAGCCGACCGATACGTCCGACGATGAGGATGAAGAACGTGAAGGCGAGGATGTCGAGCATGAAGTTGACGCCGCTGGGGCCACCGAACCGCAGGAGCCGGCCGAACAGGTCACGGTCGAGGCGCCAGCCGGAGAAGATGGCGAACTGCCGTCGGTAGGAGGGGCGGGACAACAGCAGGATATAGATCAGCGTGGCCAGCACCGTGGCGATGTTCGTCGCCCATGCGGCTCCCTGAATCCCCATCTCGGGTGCACCCCAGTGGCCGAATATGAGGGCGTAATCGATGACGACGTTGAAGCTCATGGCGACGACGCTGACACCCAGCACGGGCCAGGTACGGCCCCTGCCGCTGTAGAAGCAGGACAGAGCCGTCGACAGGATCAGGGGCCCGATACCGTAGCACAGTATGCGGAAGTAGGGGACCTCATAGGCCTGTACCGCCGCATCGTGACCGACGAGCCGAAAGATCGACGTGGCGAGGAGGGCGACGACGAACCCGGCACCGCCGCTGATCACCGACAGGTAGACGCCCTGCCACAGGGAAGGCCCGACCCGTTCGTTGCGCCCGGCGCCGACATACTGGGCGACGAAAGTGTTGACGTATCCCGCGGTGCCGAGAAACAGGCTGACGATGACGAAGTTGGTCATCCCCGCTGGCAGGGACGCGGCCAGAGCGTCGGTGGAGTACCACGTGAGAAAGACACGATCGATGAAGTGCTGGACACTCCATGTCGCCGTGCTCAGGATCATGGGGAAGGCGATGACGAGGAACTCGCGGTAACCGCCGGGAGCCGACCAGCGGGCGCGAAGGGAGTGGGTCACAAGGGTTCGTTTACACCGCGGCGAAGGCGGCTACGTCCACCGGATGCCCGCCGCGCGCGGAGGAGGCCCAGCCGGCAAGTACGGGAGCCAGCGACTTCAGGCCGTCGGCATAATCACTCAGCAGGGCGCTGCCATCGCCGCTGCGCATACAGTCGACGAACACCCGATCCTGCTCGAACCACGGGTCGAACTCCTCCGCTTCGTAGACCACTTCGCCATTCTCCTCGATGCGTTCATAGCCGAAGATCGCCAGGTACCCCCCCTCGTAGAACAGGGTGAACCAGGGCTCCGAGGGAGGTACGGATCCGGCGGAAACGAAGGACAGCGCCGCCGTGGCACCGGTGGTGAAGACAAGGTTGAAGGAACAGGACAGGGGATGGAGGAAGGCGTCAGGTCCATGGTAGAACGCCTGCGACGTGGCAACGTCGATGCCGGTGACGAAGCGCAGGTAGTCGACGGCGTGCACCCCCCAGTCGAAGGCGCGCCCGCCACCCTTGGCCATCCAGTGGTTCCAGTTCGTCTGCTGAGGCCAGCCTTTCTCACGGGCCGCCGCCAGGCCGCCGAAACTCTGGAACCGGGCGTGGACGATGCTTCTTTCTGCGAGGCGCCGTCTGGCCTCCTGAAAAATGGGCCGATAGCGCTCGCGGAAGCAGACCGTGCTCAGGCCGCCGCCCTCGCTGACAGCTGCGGCAATACTCCGGGCAACGGCCATGCTGGTGGACTGGGGTTTTTCGCTGAACAGATGTATGCCCTGTAGTGCGGCCGCGGCCTCCACGTCGGTCCGGGCATAGGCCGGCACACAGGAGTAGAGTGCGTCGAAGGGAACCGATCCGATCATCTCGTGGCCGTTGCTGAAGCGGGCCGGGATGCCGAATTCGTCGGCCGTCAACTGGACCGCCTCGTCACTGACGTCGCACAGGGCGACGATGTCTACATCCAGTTTCTGCAGATTCGGGATGTGGGTTCGACGGGCCCAGCCGCCGCAGCCATACACGCCGACGCGGAGCCTGTCTTCGGTTGCCGACATAGGGGGATTCCTTAAGTTCTGCGCTCTCTTCAGTTTCAAGAAGTTAATCTCTCCCCCGGTCGAGATATGGGCAAGAAGAAGGACAAAGGCAGCAAGACGACGAAGCGTTCCGCCTTCGGGGTGACGATCCTGAAATCGAACCACAGCCGCATCCGGGCACTGAAGAAGGAGCACGAGCCGGACATCCACGGTGACAAGGTCTGGAACTCGAGCTTTCTCATCATGGATTACCTGGACCTGCAGGGCCTCAAGAAAGGTTCGAAGGTCATGGAGGTGGGCTGTGGCTGGGGGTTGCTGGGGATCTACTGTGCCCGCAAATGGGGCGCCGATGTGGTCGGCGTGGATGCCGACGACAAGGTCTTCCCCTACCTGCACCTGCACGCAGAGGTCAACGAGGTGACCATCCAGACGCGGAGGTCACGCTTCGAGAATCTGAAGAAGTCGCACCTGTCCGGCACCAACCTGGTGGTGGGCGGCGACATCTGCTTCTGGGACGAACTGATCGATCCGCTGTCGAAGCTGGTAAACAAGGCGATGAAGGCCGGCGTCGATCAGGTGATCCTCGCCGATCCGGGGCGTCCGCCCTTCGATGAGGTCTGCGAGCGGGCGGAGAAGAAGTGGGGGGCCGAATTGAAGGAGTGGAAGGTCAAGAAGCCGTCAAAGGCAAGTGGCTGGCTGCTCATCATCGGTGGCAAAGGCTAGACCTGTGTCCGCCGGGACAGGGCCCACCGCCAGGGTGCGTGCGGCCCTGCGCGCCGGCCTGGTGATCCCGGCTCATCCGTTGGCCCTGGATGACTCGGGCCGCATCGACGAAAAGCGACAGCGGGCTCTGAGCCGTTACTACGTCGACGCCGGCGCCGGTGGCCTGGCCGTGGGCGTGCACACGACCCAGTTCGAAATCCGCGATGCCGGTTTGTATCGCCCCGTTCTCGAACTGGCGGCCAGTGTCGTAGCCGAACGTGCACCGGGCCCCGGGTTCGTGCAGGTCGCCGGAGCCATCGGTCCGACGCCGCAGGCCGAGGCCGAGGCGGAGCTGGCCCGTGATGTCGGCTACGATGCCGTGCTATTGAGTCTTGCGGGGCTGAAGACGGCGTCGGACGATGAGCTGATCGCCCACTGCCGCACCGTGTCCGACGTGCTGCCCGTGATCGGCTTCTACCTGCAACCGGCTGTCGGCGGGCGCCTGCTCAGCTTCGATTTCTGGCGCCGCTTTGCCGAGATCGACGGCGTGGTGGCCATCAAGATTGCCCCTTTCAATCGCTATCAGACCCTGGACGTGCTGCGCGGTGTGGCCGCCTCAGGGCGGGCTGAAGAACTCAGTCTGTACACGGGCAACGACGACAACATCGTCCTCGATCTGATCACCGAACACCGCGTCGCCGACACTGATGGTGCACCCGTATCCCTGCGGTTTTCCGGGGGACTGCTCGGCCACTGGGCGGTGTGGACGCACCAGGCGGTGGCACTGCTCGAGGAATGCCATCGCCTCAGCGCCTCCGCCGATGTGCCTGCGTCGATGCTGAGACGCGCCATCGAGGTGACCGACACGAATGCCGCCTTCTTCGATGCGGCGAACGGATATGCCGGCTGCATCGCCGGAATCCACGAGGTGCTGCGGCGCCAGGGGCTGCTCGATTCCATCCGCTGTCTCAATCCAGATGAGTCTCTGTCACCGGGTCAGGCGCAGGAAATCGATCGGGTCCATGCCGCCTATCCCCATCTCAATGACGATGACTTTGTCGCTGAGCATCTGGATGACTGGCTCGCCTGACATCTACAGGGTGATGAGGTCCGCCCGCCAGCTGTCCTTCGGCGTCATGGCGGCCGTGCTGATTCCCGTGGCGTCGTCGGCGGAAAAGCTCAAGTTTGAACTGGCCTTCGACATAGGGGGTGAGCCCTCCTTCGCCATCACCCAGGACCGAGACGGGTTTCTGTGGTTCGGCTCTTTTTTCAAGGGCCTGGTGCGCTACGACGGTACGAGCGTCAAGCGGTTCACTGAAGGGCCCGGGTCGATCTCCAGCGACTTCGTCACGCAGATCTTTGAGGACAGCCGAGGCCAGATCTGGATCGGCACGAACAGCGGCCTGAACCGCTACGACAAACAGACCAACACCTTCACAAGCTTCTTCAAGGATTCTGCCCATCCCCAGAGTACGCTGGCAAGCAACACCTTCAACCTGTCATCGCGCACGATTGTCGAGGATCGCGACGGCGCTCTCTGGTTCGGTACGCAGAACGGCCTGAGTCGCTTCGATCCTCAAACAGAGAGTTTCAGCAACTACTGGCACGACCCCGAGGACGACAACAGTCTCACCTCCAACGACATCTACACCGTCTTCGAGGACCGCCTCGGTCGTGTCTGGACCGGCACCAAACACCACGGCGCGACACGTCTCGACAAGGACAGTGGACAGTTCACGCGTTTTCGACATGATCCCAACGATCCGGCGAGCATCCCTGACGACGAGATCCAGGCCATCCTCGAGGATCCGCAGGGAAACCTGTGGCTGGCGTCGCGTGACAATGGCCTGATCCTCTTCGATCACGACTCAGAGTCCTTCGCCCACTTCCGCAACGACCCGGAAGACAACACCTCGCTGCCGCAGATGAGTATCTGCGACCTGGTCCTGAGCAAAGACGGGCGCCTGATTCTGATCCCGTCGATCCAAGCGGTAGGTCTGATCTTCTTCGATCCAGTTGACAAGACCTACGAGCACTACCGTAGCAAGCCAGGCGATCCCTTCAGCTTTTCCTCCGACACGATCCAGGGGGCCTTCGAAGATCGGTCGGGCACGCTCTGGGTGACCGACAACACCGGCAAGGTAGACAAGGCCGATCCCAAGGCGCACCGCTTCAATCTCTACGTGAACAACCCCTTCGATTCCACGAGCCTGGCGAGCAACGCGCCCCTGCCGATCTACGAGGATCGGCGGGGAACGGTCTGGCTTGGAAACTTTGGTGCCGGCCTGGATCGGTACAATCCGGAGACCGACGACTTCACGCACTATACTCCGGATCCGTCAGATCCGACGACGCTCCCCCACGGCTATCCCGCCGGTTTTTACGAGGACCATCTGGGGAATTTCATCGTCTCCACCGCCGAGGGCATGGTCATCTTCGACCGCGATTCGGGCAAGGTGACGAAGCGCCTGACGGACGATACCTGGTTGTATACGATCATCCAGGACCCCGATGACCTCGATGTCGTCTGGGCGGTGGGATGGGAGCAGAGCTTCCATCGCTACAACATGGAAACAGGGGCACACAAGATCTATCTGCACGACCCGGAGGACCCGGAGAGTTTCGCCGCCGTTACATCGATCCGGTTCGAACTCGACAAGGACGATCCGAACATCATGTGGATCGCCACGTGGGGCGGGGGCCTCGAGAAGTACGACAAGCGTACCGACGCCTTCACGCACCACCAGTACGACCCCGAGGACGCCTCCTCCGTAGCTTCGAGCACGGTGTTCGATCTGCTCGAGGATTCTCGAGGGCTGTTCTGGGTCTGCACCGATCGCGGCCTCGATCGCTTCGACAAGAAGGCCGGCACTTTCATCCACATCTCGGCGGCTCAGGGCTTCACGGCAAAGATCGTACACAACGTCGTCGAAGATGAACACGGACGGCTGTGGCTCGGCACCGACATCGGTCTCGTCCACTACGATGCCGTCGCCGAACGGGTCCTCAAGGTCTACACCAAGGGTGACGGGCTGCACAGTCACGACTTCTGGCCTACGTCGCGGCGCCGGACTCAAACGGGTCAACTGTGGTTTGGCGGCTTCAACGGCGTCAACAGCTTCCATCCCGACGATCTGTTCGACAACGAGACACCGCCTCACATCGTGCTCACATCGGTGAAGCAGGGATGGTAGGGAGATCCAGGGCACATCCGCCTTCGAGTTGCTGACAGACCTGCACCTCGACTGGCGTCAGAACGGCCTCGAGTTCGAGTACGTGGCCCTTAACTTTACCAACGTGTCGAAGAATCGTTACGAGTACTTCCTGGAGGGATATGACCGAAGCTGGTACGATGCCGGCGATATCCGCTTTGGCCGGTATTCGAATCTTCCGGAGGGCAAATACACGCTTCGTGTGCGTGGGACCAACAACGACGGTGTGTGGAGCCTGCCAGAGCAGGAAGTCAGGCTGCACATTGACGTCGACTCTCCGCCCTGGGAGACGTGGCCTGCCTATGCAGCGTACGGACTGGTGGTTCTTGCCGGCATCTTCGCTTTCAGCCGGTGGCGCCTGCGCGCCTCCGAGGCGCAGCGGATTCAGCTTCAGGAGCAGGTGGAAGTGCGCACAGTGGAGCTCGTAGAGGCCAAGGAGCTGGCCGAAGCAGCTGCCAGAGCCAAGGCCGATTTCCTGGCCAACATGTCACACGAGATCCGCACACCGATGAACGCCATCATCGGCATGGCGCACCTGGCTCTGCGCACCGACCTGGATCCGAAGCAGGCGGACTACGTGAAGAAGATCCACGGGTCGGGCCAGCATCTGCTCGGCATCATCAACGACATTCTCGATTTTTCGAAGATCGAAGCAGGCAAGATGGACGTGGAGACGATCGACTTCGATCTCGACCAGGTCCTCGACAATGTGGGCAGCCTGATCGGTGGCAAGGCGGCGGCAAAAGGCCTGGAGCTGATCTTCGACATCGAGCCGGATCTGCCCCGACACCTGCGGGGTGATCCATTGCGGATCGGTCAGGTCCTGATCAACTACTCGAACAACGCGGTGAAGTTCACTGAAACGGGTGAGATCGTCGTCGGTGTGCGCAAGGTTTCGGGATCGTCGAGCGGCATGCAGGTGCGCTTTGAAGTGGTGGATACGGGAATCGGCCTGACAGAGGAACAGAAGAGCAAGCTGTTCCAGTCATTTCAACAGGCCGATACGTCGACGACGCGCGAGTTCGGAGGCACGGGACTCGGTCTGGCCATTTCGAAGAACCTGACCGGCCTGATGGGTGGCGATGTGGGGGTCGACAGCGAGCCGGGCCGGGGCAGCACATTCTGGTTCACCGTTCATCTCGATATCGTCGAAGAACGCAGGCGAGAACTGCTCCCCGAGGTAGAGCTACAGGGACGTCGTATGCTGGTGGTCGATGACAGCGAGCGTGTCCGTCGGACCGTAGCAGAGACATTGCAGTGCATGTCCTTTCAGACTCACCAGATCGGATCCGGAGAGGAGGCTTTGGAAGAGATCGCCAGGGCCGATGCCGACAATGAGCCATTCGACGTAGTGTTCGTCGACTGGGAGATGGATGGAGGATTGGACGGCATTGAGACGTCACGCAAGATCGACGATCTGGCACTGAACACGAGACCGAGGATCGTGCTGGTAGCAAGCCACGGCCATGAGGAAGTCCTGCAACGCCCGGAGGCTGTCGACATCGCGGGGTCGTTGGTCAAGCCACTGAGCCGACCGGCGATCTTCGACGCCGCAGTGAGCGTCCTCGGCGGTGAGACGCGGAGACTGGCCGAGACGGATCGTCATCCCGGAGTGTCGGCTGAGAGTCTGGCGCCGATTCACGGCGCCAGCATCCTGCTGGTCGAGGACAACCCGCTCAATCAGCAGGTGGCTCTCGAACTGTTGTCCCAGGCCGGCTTCGAGACCGATCTGGCAGAGAACGGCAGAATCGCCACACAGAAGGTCGAGCAGAACGAGTATGATCTCGTACTGATGGACATGCAGATGCCGGTGATGGACGGCTGCACGGCGACCCGCACCATGCGTGGCAGCGGGGTCGAACTCCCGATCCTGGCGATGACAGCCAACGCGATGGCCCAGGATCGTGAACAGTGTCTGCAAGCCGGGATGAACGATCACATCGCCAAGCCGATCGATCCGGATCTGCTGTTGGCCAAGCTCGTCGAGTGGGTGCCGCCTCTAGACGAGGCCCGGCAGGCGGCTGCAGATCCTGCAGGCAGTGTCCCGCAGCTGTCGACCCCGGCCTCAAGGGCAGAAGCAGATCCCTCGCTCAGTATCGACGGGCTGGATGTTCGTGCGGGGCTGCGCAACGTGGCCAACAATCACGAGTTCTACATACGGCTGCTGCGCGGCTTCGTCAGCGGCGTCGAGGCAGACGCTGTTCGGATCGTGAGAGCACGACTGTCAACAGGTGATCGCGATGGGGCCGAACGGGCGGCCCACTCACTGAAGGGTGTGGCGGGGACCCTTGGCGCCACGCGGCTGCAGGGGTTGGCACAGACGCTGGAGACAGGTGTGCGCGAGGGGAGCGAGGTCCATTCTCAACTGGAGGCTGTCGACCGGGAACTCACCCAGTTCCTCGGCGAGCTGAACGCTGTTCTACCTGTCGAAGCGGGCGATCCAGACGGCTCAGGCGGCGAGGAGTCGGTGGCCACTCAGGCTGTGCCCGTTCTCCTGGCGGCCCTCGAGAACCATCGCGCAGAGTGGGTGGAGATCTCCGATACGCTGTCGATCAATGAGGTCGAATCCTTCGGTAACCGGCTGCGCGAACTCGGGGAAACACATCACTACCGACGTCTGGTGCAGTGGGGCGAAACGCTGGCCGATCACGCGGCGATGTTCGATCTGGACAAGATCGTGGCGGCCCTCGGAGAGTTTCCGCAGTTGATCGAGGAGCTGCAGAGCCAGCAACCGGCCTAGACGATCAGAACCAGTTGCTCTTGTCGACGATGTTCATCAGTTCCTCACCAGCACAGATCCTGCGGCAGTTTTCCAGCAGCAGCTGCCTACGGCGGTCGTCCAAGTACGGCCCGGCGGCAGCCATGTGCGGCGTCATCAGGAAGTTGGGCGCCTGCCACAGACGGTGATCGGCGGGCAGGGGCTCGATCTCGAAGACATCCAGGGCGGCGCCACCGATCGTACCGTCGTTGAGGGCGTCGGCCAGATCGTCGAGCTTCACGTTGACCCCTCGGCCGATGTTGATCAGGATGGCGGAGGTCTTCATGCGGGCCAACCGTCCTGAGTCCATCAGGCCTTCGGTGGCCGGCGTCTGCGGGGCCGTCATGATGACGAAGTCCGCCCGGCCGATGTGCTCGTCCAGGGCGTCGGGACGATAGAGTTCGAGTACACCCGCAGGGGGCTCAGGCACCCGCGGGTCGATGCCGATCACGTGCATGCCGAAGTGATCGAGGTGACGGGCCGTCTCACCGCCGATGCCGCCGACACCGATGACGAGAGCCGTCGTCTCCGGCAGGAACATCGTCGTCACCGAACCCTCGCCCCCCTGAACCCACTCGCCGGCGACCTGCCGGGGCAGGTACGTCTGCAGGCCGCGGGAGAAGGCCAGCACGAAGGCCATGATGTGAGCGGCGATGTGGTCGTTGTAGATGCCGCGCTGGTTGGTGACGATGACGTCGGAAGCGACCAGCTCGGGGAAGTAGAACTCGGGGCGAGGACCGGCGGCCGGGGCGGCCAGCCATTCGAGACTGCGGGCCGCCGCCAGCAGTTCAGCATCGAGAGTGCCGAAAGCAGCCCTGGCGTCGGCCAGCTCCGTCAGCGCCTGCTCGCGTGACTCAGCCAGGACGAGTTCGATGTCTTTGACCTGGGCAGCGATAGCCTCGGCCCAGACACGGTGCCGGTCGTTCACCGGCGGCAGGAAGACGAACTTGCAGGACATCAGGCCTCTCCCGCGAGAATGGGGTGCACCGGGTGGTCCCAGGGCTTGCCGGCCGTCATTTCCTTGCCGGCACCGGCGGCCTCATTGCCGCCGGAAAAGTTCACGTGATCGGGGATGAAGATGATGGCGAAGGCCCGCCGTGGTGACTCCGTCTGATTGGGGCCGGCGAAGTGGAAATTGCAGCCGTGGTGGAAGGTGACGCCGCCGGCCTCCATTTCCATGGCCACCGGCTCGGCCACGTCGTGACCGCGCGCCTGCATCTTGTCGGCAATGCTCTCGCCCTCCACGCCGAGCCGTATCGGCTCGAGCAGACCGAACTTGTGGGATTGGGGAACGAAGTGCAGGCAGCCATTGGCGACGGTAACGTCGTCTACAGCGATCCAGGCCGAGAAAGAGTCGGCCGGCTCCATCGGCCAGTAAGGCGCATCCTGGTGGCAGTTGGTCTCCTTGCTTTCCTGACCGCCGGGCTTCACCATGGCGTGGTCGTGGTAGATCCGCACGTGCCGGGAGCGACTGAGCCGCCGTCCGGCTTCAGCGAGTCGCTCCGAGAAGGCGAACTCTTTGGCCCCGGGGTTGTCGGCCCACATGTTGACCATCTGGTTGAAGACGCGCTCGTAGTCGTCGGACACACGGCCACCGCTGTCGGCGCCGAGGATGCGGTCGCGGTGGGAGGCGATGGCGCTGTCGATGACAGAACGCAGGCGGTCCATCTCCTCAGCGGAGAAGAACTCCCTGTATTGGATGAAGCCGTTCTCCTGGTAGAACTCGATGTCGCTGTCTGTGACGGAGCTGTGCACGGGGTACCTCGGGTATTGGATTCGGGAAGATGTTGAGGGAGTAAGAATACGAAACAGGCGATCCGGCGTCCCGGCCTGGCGGCGCCTATATTCATCGCTCGTAGAGCAAGCTGCCAGCACACGTCCATCCGTATCACAAGGAACAGCAATTGACCCGGAGCGACGCCTCGCCACTGCGACTCGGTTTTCTCGCCTCGGGGGGCGGCACCAACATGCAGGCCATCCTCGATGCCTGTGGCGACGGCAGCCTGTGCGGCGAGGCCCGGGTCGTCATCGGCAACAACTCGAAGTCGGGAGCCCTGAGACGCGCACGTGATGCAGATATTGCCTGCTGTCATCTGAGCAGCCACACACACGCGGATCCAACGGAACTGGATGCAGCGATCTGTGACACTTTAAAGAATCACGAAGTTCAGGTCGTCTGCCTCGTGGGCTACATGAAGCTGCTCGGGCCCCGGACGCTGCAGGCCTTCCGCGGTCACATCCTCAACATTCACCCCGGTCTGCTGCCCCGACACGGGGGCCAGGGCTTCTACGGACAGCGGGTGCACGAGGCCGTGCTGGCGGCAGGTGACACCGAGAGCGGCGCCACGGTGCACGTGGTCGATGAGGTCTATGACAACGGCCCGGTGGTCACCCAGGCCCGCGTACCCGTGAAGTCAGGAGACACGCCGGAGACGCTCGCCAAACGTGTGCTGGAGCTGGAGCATCGATTGTTTCCCGAAACCTTGCAGAAGATCGCCACCGGCCAGATCGACCTGGCCGACCCAGCATGACGGACAGTCGCTTTGATCCCCTCACGTTCGATGACGGCACGCCCGTCGACCCGGCTCACTGGTCGCGCCGCCGCGACGAGATGCGCACCGCCATCCTGCCGCACGAGTACGGAGGCATGCCGCCGGCGCCGGATTCAACCACTGCTGTCCGGCGCTGTACCAGTCGGATCCGTGGCACCGGGATCGAATTGCGGATCTACGAGATTCGCTGCGTGGTCTGTGACAGAGAGATCAGCTTTTCCCTCCGTCTGTGGATTCCACCGGGCGAGGCGCCAAAGCCTGTGGTCCTCGACGGCGACGGCTGCTGGCGTTATTTCAGCGACGACATTGTCTCGCGGGTCGTGGCGCGGGGCAACATTGCGGCTTCCTTCGATCGCACGGCGCTGGCAGCCGATGACAGGGACAACTACCGCGACACCGGGCTCTATCGCCTGTTGCCGGATGCCGGCTTCGGCGCCCTGTCAGCCTGGGCCTGGGGGTATCACAGGTGCGTGGATGCACTGGCGACGATCGATGGGGTGCGCCCCGAGCAGATCGCCATCACCGGCCACTCACGCGGGGGCAAGACGGTACTGCTCGCCGGGGCCACCGACGAGCGCATCGCGCTGGTGAACCCGAACAACTCCGGCACGGGCGGCTGTGCACCGAATCACCGCAAGACGGACAAGGCCGAGGTGGTGGCCGACTTCTTCCGTTCGGGAAACATCTTCTGGTTCGGCAAGGACTTCGCCGAGCATCGTGACCGCGACGCCGAGTTGCCGTACGAGCAGCACTACCTGCACGCCCTGGTGGCTCCCCGGCTCCTGCTGCAGACCGAAGCCTACGAGGACGCCGGCGCCAGCCCACCCGGTTCGTACGCGTCGTGTCTGGAAGCACGTCGAGTGTACGAGTTCCTCGGTGCACCCGAAGCGCTCGGCTGGGCTTTCCGCGAGGGCGGCCATAATCACCAGGTTGAGGACTACGAGGCGCTGCTGGACTTCATGGACTGCGCCTTCCACGAGCGCGACGTGCGTCGCGACTTCCAGCGGTCATTGTTTCCGGATCTGTACGAGTTGCTGACGTAGGGCCGCATGGCTCTCAGCGGATGGCGATTCGCTGCTCTATCAGGTCAGCGGTGAAACCCTGGTCCCGGCTGCCGGCGAAGAAACGCGGCAGGAACAGTAGCAGGTCTCCCGTTTCCCGATCCTGTCGCGCGTAGAAGTTCGACAGCGTCAGCTGGTCGTCTTCGCCCTCTCGCCGATCATCGATGGCGGCCACGGATTCGCGCACGAGACAACCGCTATCCCGATCCACCTCTCCGAGTACGATCGGATAACGAGGCCGGTTGCCCTGGGAATTCCGCTCGTTGAGGTTGCCCATCCACAGCAGTCTGCCGTCAGAATAGGGGATCAGCTGGGAGCAGGAGCTCGGGGAGTGAAAGGGCGTGCCGTCGTCGTATGTCCAGGGCTCCGCTTCGGTCCAGGTCATGCCGCCATCGTGTGAGCGGCTGGTCCATTTATGTGCCGGCAGGTCGGGGAGCACGTCATTGCTGCCACGCATCACCATCAGGATCGAGCCGTCGTCCAACTCGGCGATGGTCGGCTCGATGAGGCCCCGCGTCGTGCGCGCCGGCTCACCGACGATGCGCTCCGAGCAGGTCCAGCGCAGGCGATCGCCGTCCCACGTGCCGAAGAGCATCATGCAGTCAGTGTACGTGTAGCCGGCACCAGGATTGACGTAGACCCCGTCGGGGCCGGCGGGCGTGCTCTGCACCGGAATGAGAATCACCTCGTCACTGCGCGTCAGGGGCCGCTGTCCGAGATCGCCGATCATGACGCAGTTGCCACCCCGATGCACTCCCGGCAGATGATGGTCGGCGTCATACTCGTCACTTTCGTGGATGATCTGCTCGTCGACGACCTGAGTACGTCCACCGTCAAGAGATACCGAGTAGTGCAGTGCCCATTGCCGCATACCCTCCAGAGGATCGTCGCTGGGCAGCACACCTTCGGTCCAGACGCTGACGTATCGACCGCTGACCGGATCGACGTAGCCGCCTCGGGGATGGCGGCGACCCGTGCCCTCCGGGTGCTCGAACTCGAGTTCCCAGGTGACCGGCTCGCCCCAGCTGAGACCGTTGTCTTCGGAGGCCCGTACATAGGCGACATCGGCCGTGTCGGAGCGACTCGTCAGGCTGTGAATGCTGACCAGACGGCCCCCCGTTGGCTCGGTGTAGTAGCTGCCTCCCATGACGCCGATGCCGGGTCCCGGCGAGGGCACAAAGACCTTTCGTTCCGTCACTTCCGCCGTCAGCATCAGCACACCCTCAGTCCAGGTTGAACAGCTCCAGCCCGCCCGATACTGGCCAGGCACGACATGAGGGTCATGACGCCGCTGACGCCAGCCATGGGATTCTCCCGCCGGATCGATACCTCTACGCCACCGCCCCGTGCGTCCAGTTCGATGATCGACGCCTCCAGAGCCGGGTCCGCGATCAACACTGACTGCGTGCGGTCAAAACCGATGCCGGCCAGGGCTACGGCCGCATGGGAATTGACGTTGCGGGGGAAGAGCGGACAGATGTCGCGTGCTGTGCCTTCGAAGAGCACGGTCTCACCGTCGAGGACGGCGGCGTCGATGTGTGGTGCCGCCGAGAAGTCGAGAGAGCGCACAGGCTTCTTCATGACGATACGCACGTCGTCCCAGGTGTCGCGCCCTTCTTCGAGAGCGTCGAGGCCGACGACGGCGCCGTGGGGAACGAAGATGCGCGTACCGGCGGAGATCGCCGTGTCGAGCAGCGTCGTGTGCAGATCGGCGTCGGCGAAGGCGGTCAGCGACAACGGCATGTAGTCGGTCTGCGCCAGGAAATCGGCGCCGTGCCGGCGTGTCACGTCCGGGTGCGCGAGCTCGACGATGAGGTCGGCACCGCAGTCGGCGAAGCCGATCAGATCAGGCAGAACAACGCCTGCCGGCAACTCGGAGACCTTCTCCGGGCTGCGGTTGTGGACGAAAGCGATATCGAGGCCGAGATCGGGGCGGGTGGTGATCTGCTCGTAGATGTATTGGCCGATGTAGCCGTAGCCGATCAGGCCGATGCGGGGACACGAACCCATCAAGACGCTCCTTCACGCAGCCGGCCGAGCCGGTGTCGCAGGGGATCACCAAGGCGCTCGAACAGCGCCTCCGGGGTCAGGTGTGTCGTGTCGACGACCCAGTCCACCTCATCCGACAGAGGCGAGTCGAAGATGCCGGGGTCGTCGGCGCCGATGACGAGATCGACGTCAGAGTCGATGAAGCGATGTACTGGGTGCAGCTTGGGGCTTGGTACGCTGCCCAGACGCATGTTGGAACTGGGGCACGACTCGATGACAGCCCCGATGCGGGTGATCTGCTGCAGGGAATAGGTCTGCCGCCGCCGGATCTGTTCGAAGCGGTCTTCGTCGTAGGCGCGGTGCAGCAGGCGGTCCGGGTCCTTGCCCCGTAACTCCTCTCGTTCGGCCTCCAGCATTCCGACCTGTACTTCAACGCCGGCGTCCTCGAGCCCCTTCCGGTGCTCCAGGTCATAGTCGATCTGATCCATTCGCTCCGAGACCTTCTCGCGGGCGTGTGAGCCCCCGTGGCGCGCCGCGGACGCCTTTGGATCCAGTCCGAGGGCGGTGCAGTGTCCGAGGCGGCGGGCGCCCAGCTCCGCCGCCTCGTGACACCAGCGTACGGCGCTTTCGAGAGATTTGTCGAAGTAGATCTCTCCTACGTGGTAGAGAATCTCAAGAGCGTGTGTCGGATCGGCGTCGTTGTCGGCGTGGATTCGGCGGCAGATGTCGTCCGCGCCACGCGGGGGGAAGCCTTCCTCCACATGACAGAAGTCGACGCCGGGCACCCATGGGTAGAGATCCTGCCCATCACCGGATAGCCACTCGCGCAGCAGGTCGTATGCTGGTCCCGGCGCATCCCGCGGCAGAGAGGGTACGTAGCGCGCCTCGAAACCGTCGCCGCTGGCTTCGCGGGCGGCCTCCGCATTGAGCCTGTGGAGGTGCAGGAAACCCTCTGTATCGTCTGGTGTCATGTACATAGAGCGCATCTCGACGTAGCGCACGCCCTGGGACCGGTGCCGATCCAGCACTCGCCGCGAGCCCTCTCGATCTCCATCCGGCACGTTCCGGATGTGGTGATGGATGATGGAGATGAGAAGGCTGAACTTCGCCGTGAACCGCCCGAAGTCGGGGCCGTCCTCCTCGGTGAAGACGAAGTGATGGCGGACGGCCTCGATTCCCGCGGGGTCGCCTGCGGCGGCACGGGCGAACCATTCGACCGGATCGGGGCGCAGGCCGTAGGCGGAATCGAAGGCATCGATGAAGGGCGACCAGTCGATGTCGCGGTAGTGCGGTCCCGCCAGCTCGATCAGGTCGTCGACAGAGAAGCAGCCGCCCATGTGGACGTGGAGCTCGCAGGCCTTCAGCGGGGCGAGAGGATCGTGTGGGCGGTCTACCATGGGGACGGAAGATAGGGGTCTGACCGGTCGGAAGCAGGTCGGACTGCGACGATTTCGCACGAACGACGAATGGTCCCGAAGCCGACCCGCTCCGAGAGGATGATCTTCGCGGAGTGACCTGGGCGTGACGGCTGTGTTGTGGGCGCTACGGGTGGAACGCTGGCGGGTCGATCAAGCGGCGGCGGGTTCGTGCAGGGAGATCGGTAGAAAAGCGGAGAACCGTCTGAAGTCGTCATCCTCTGTGTAGATCGACAGTTCGTAGCGCACCGAGGCCGAGCAGATGAGGAAGTCGGTATTCGATCCCTGAACGCCGTTGACCCTGGCTTGAGTGTAGTACCGCGCGGCTCGTTCGTAGTCGTCGAAGTCGAGTGGCAGATCGACGAAGTCGCGCAGTCGCTCGGCCAGCGATTCTGCCTGCGCCGCCTGTCGGATGCCTGAGAGAATCTCCTGCCGAATCGGGCCGATCAGGCCGACCTGGCTGTCCTCGATCAGGCGTCGTAACTCGTCGGCATGTTTCGAGGAGGCATCACTTCGGCGCAGCGCCTGTGACCAGATGCAGGTGTCGGGCAGAACCCTCACTCCACTCGCCTCTGTTTCTTGTAGTCGTAGTCCTGGTCAAAGTCGATGCTGCCGAAGGATTCGAGCAGGCGCAGCTGTCGTCGACGCTGGACGTATTCCTCGAGAGCTGCGGTGACAGCCGCCTTCTTCGTAGCGTGCCCGCCCATGTCCCTCGCTTCCTCGATCAGCGTGTCGTCCAGGGCCAGATTGGTCGCCATCTATGCCTCCAGATTCCGATACACATAATACCACACACTCAGATGTGTGAATAATGTCGCATGCGAAGTTCCCCGGCGCCACTCCTCGCACGCGGCTCTACCGGATCCTGCGGTCCAGAGAATGATTGTTCAGCGTAACCAGTTCTCCTGCGGCAGGTCCTCAATGCGTCCGAACTCCCGCTCGTTGCCCGTTACAAGAGTGTGACCAAGCGCAATCGCTTGAGACGCGATGAGAAGGTCGTTGCCTCCGATGGGTTGACCCGCATGTTCCAGTCGACTGCGCAGTTGTCCGTAGACAACATCGGCAGGCTCTTCGAAGGGAAGTATCTCGATCGCTCCCAGAACCGCCTCCAACTGGGCCGTCAAGCGCGGGGACTCCCGTTTCGCGGCTCCGAAGCGGAGCTCGGCAGCGACGATGATGCTCGTACTCACCTGCGTTTCTCCGATTTCCTGGATGCGTCGGGCCGCCCGGCCCTGAGGATTGCGTACGAGATCTGAGAGGATGTTCGTGTCCAGGAGATACGCCATCAGAGATCGACCGGATCCGGTGCGGCGTCGTCGATTGCCGGGAACTCCTCGGGCAATGGCTCAAGTGATGCAAGAACATCCAGGAGCGACTTCTTCGGGGCGGGCTCGATGATGATCCTCTCGCCTTCCTTCCGCATGATCGCGTCTTCACCGGGGATCTCGAACTGCCTCGGGATGCGCACTGCCTGATTCCGACCGTTCCTGAAAAGCCTCACGTGCCGACCTGTAGACATGGATCACCTCCCCGGTATTGGCATATGCCTAAACATATGCCACGAGGGCCGTTCGGTCCATTCTACTCGTAGGCCAGATTCCGCGACTGCATGGCGCCGATCATGAAGCCGAAGGCGAAGACCTTTCCGAGCACACCGTAGCCGCGTTCCTTTTCCGCGTCCTCGGCGCCCATGGCCGGGGCGTGATCGGGACGGATGGGGCCGTCGAAGCCGGCCTTCGAATAGATCTCGAGCATTCGGGCCATGTCTGTTGGCCCATCGTCGTGGAAGGTCTCGGTGAACCGCGTACCCGCCGTACCCTCCACGTCGCGGAAGTGGATGAAGTGGACCTTGCCCTGTTCGGTGAACTCCCGGGCCATGGTGTAGATGTCCTCCCCCATGGCCTTGAAGTTGCCCTGGCAGAAGCTGATGCCGTTGCTCGGGCTGGGGGCGATGTTGAGCAGGCGCCGGTAGGCGTCGCCGCTGACCATGATCTGTGCCGAGCCCTGATACGGTGAGATGGGCGGGTCATTCGGATGATATCCCATCTTCACGCCAGCCCTTTCGGCGATGGGGACGACCCGCTCCAGCAGCCAGGTCAGGTTGTCCCACAGCTCCTCTTCTGTCTGGATTGCACCTTCATCTTCGCGCGGTTGTTCGTTGGACTGGGCGTAGTCGAACTGCGAGGAGATGGCGCCGCCGCGCATGGGCACCCAGTCGGTGCGGGAACCTCCCTTGCCGAGGTTGTAGCAGAGCACGGGGATTCCCGCCCTGCCCATCGCCTCGATGGCGGCGATGTAGTCACGCAGCTCCTCGTCGCGACCCGGTGTGCCGCGTCGGATGTTGTCGGCCCGTACGGGTGTCATCGTTTCGTACACGGGGACGGAGAAACCCGCGTCCGCCCACTCCTCCTTATGCTGCCGCATGGCAGCCTCATACTGATCCCGGTCGATGTCGTGCAGGCCAGGCGTGGACACACAGTGCTTGACCCCCATCTCCCGGCAGATCTTCACGCGGTCCGGATGGTCGCGCGGGCTCCTGCCCAGAACCATCGACAGTTTGAATCGTCCTTGTCGCATGTTGCTGCCGCTTCCTTTTCTAGGTGAACGTCGGGTCCGTCAGGCCCCAGGCGTTGTGGCGTACGGTGACCCGATCCTCACAGCGGATGGCGCCACGCTCGGTCTTGTGGCGGAACCAGTTGCGCTCGACGAGCGCCTTGTCTTCCGGCGTGCCTCGAATGACGATGGCACAGCGCCCTTTGGCGCGGAACGTATTGTGATGTACGTGCATCCAGCCGCCGGCCACGTCGGTGCCGTCCTTGCGGTCGCGCCCGCCGTGCATGTCGAAGCAGTGACTGAGGGTACGACCGAGCTCGACGTTGTGGCGGGCTTCATAGCCGGAGCCGCCGCGCCCGGTGCCGGCGATGGAATGGCGGTTGGCGTCGAACAGGTTGCCCTCGATGAGGGATTCGGCCACATCGTGACAGACGCCGTACCCAAGGCCCTGGTACTGGTTGTGGTGGATGAAGTTGTGCTGCACCACGTGTCCGGCACCGCGGATGAGGTGGACGGCGGAGTGGCTCCAGCCTGCCAGCTCGCAGTTGTCGACGCGCAATCGGGGGTGCTCCGCATCGATGCCGATGGAGGTGGGAAACCTGTAGTAGTAGTCGTGTCCGCCGTGGCCTTCGCGGAAGGCGCGGGAGTGGTGCTCCAGGCAACGTCGCGGGTTCGGGCCCTGCAGGCGGATCCCGGTGAGGCGCGCGTCGGCGCCGGTGGTTCGGATCAGCGGGCGTGTGGCGAGGCTGTCGGAGCGGATGATTCCACCCGGGGCGCCATCGATACCGCGATCGCTGGCCAGGGTCACGCCACCGGGTAATTCGAGGACCAGCTCTTCGACGTAGATCCGCTCCGTACATTCGATCACGGCATCACCGGCGACGTAGACCGTGTCGCCGCTGCGGGCGCCGGCGAGGGTTTCGATCAGCTCGTCGAGGTGGCGAACGGGTGTGCCGGTGGGGCGTATGGTCCCGGTGTAGCCGGTGCCGCCGCCGAGGGGACGACCGCGCCTGGCGCTGGCGCCGCAGGTGTTACGACCTGTCCCGACCTGCGTCGGCGGGCGAAGGAGGGGGCGGGCGTTGAACATGCAGGGGCTCCTGGTTCAGATCCTCGGGGGAAGTCTGGCGAGTGTCGGCATACACACTTACGGGTGCCTCTGGTGACAGCATGGCGACTCAGAATTCTCCTGCTCTCTGAGGAAAGCACGGGCACGAGCATTGCGATTCAGTTTGCCGCCGATGTCCGTCAACGTATACTCAGGGGGAACAGAATCATGGCCGAAACGACTGCGCATTCCAACCCGCCGCCGGACGACATGCACTGGGGTATCTCCTACCTGCGCGAAGACATCCAGGACCTGCGACAGGATATCCGCACCATCCACGCTCGAATCGACGGCACCTCAGAGAGCCTGACGAAACGCATCGACTCCCGATTCGCCCTGTTGCTCACTGCCATGATCGCTCTCAACGGTCTCACGATCGGCGCGGTGTTCGCCGCATTCCAGATCTACCTGCCCTTGAGGTAGATGCTCCCAAGCTACCGCACCACCCGACAGATTTTCGCCGTCGTATCCTCGCCATACCACAGATCCCCATCGACCATCGTCATGCCGTGGCTGAAGGGTGCGTCCGCCGGCAGGACGAGAATCTCCAGGCAGTCACCCGTCACGGTGTCGTAGCGGTAGACGGTGTTCAGCGTGGTGTCGTTGCACCAGACGGTGCGCTTGGCGGCATCGGCCCAGGCCAGCCCATGGCAGCGGTCGCCGAAGGCCAGAGGGAACCAGCTGCAACCCGATATGGACGGATGGCCGTCGGCGTCAGCCTGCAGGTCGAGACGGAAGATCGCTCTCCCCGGAGGGG
The DNA here is from genome assembly GCA_036011085.1 of Candidatus Latescibacterota bacterium. Classification (GTDB taxonomy): domain Bacteria; phylum Latescibacterota; class UBA2968; order UBA8231; family UBA8231; genus UBA8231. The sequence continues at coordinate 27,907 of DASCMS010000147.1, read as the reverse complement.
AGGCTGCCCACAGATGCGTGCCATCCCATTCCAGGCCGTGGAAGCCGGTGTGCTGGCCATTCACCGGCTCCTTTGAGAAACCGACGATGCCGGTACCGACGCCGCGATGGTCGACGTGATAGACGGTGTCATCCGCCTCGATAACGGTCAGATCGGGGGCGTGGGTACCGGACATGATTGTCAGCAGCGCGTCGTTCCACGGCATGACGATGACACCGCTGGGTCCGGTGGAGCCGGCGGCGAAGCTGCTCTGCTTTCTGGAGCCCCGTGGGTCCTCCACGGTGATCAGCGCCCCGTCGGCCTGATCGGCGATGAGGAGACGGTCGGTGGCGCTGTCGTACTGCAGACCATTCGGTTTGGCGCCGTCTTTCTCGAGGGTGAACAACACCTCGACTTCGGCACGACTCACACGGACATGATGCATCGACATCAGTGGATCTCCACGCCGGCTTCGGCTGCGATACGGTGGGCGTTCTTGGCGGCAAGAGGATACTTCTCGTTCGGCAGGTGCTCGAGCAGCATGTAGCCGTCGGCGTACATGGCCTGCCACAGTTGCAGCAGGTACCCGAGATCGAGATCGCCCTCACCGGGGACCTCCTCGTCAATGTGGCTGACGAAGCCGTCGCGGACAGCGGCGTCTTTCAGGTGGCCGCAGCCGGCGATGGGTCCCATCAGCCGGAAGATGTCGTCGAGGCGCGGGCGCGAGTCGTAGACCTGATGCACGGCCTGGAAATGGTTGCAACAGTCCATCACAATCCGCATGTGGCCAGAACCCACGTCGGCGAGAATTGAAGCGTTGGCTTCAGGTGAATCCATGATCGTCAGCAGGTGGGTCTCCACGACCATCGTAACACCTGCTGTCTCCGCCTTGTCGGCGATGGCGCGCAGCGTTTCTACGAGACGATCACGACACTCGGGTCGATGGTTTTCGGGCGAGGCGCTGTAGGAGCCCTTCGGGTTGAGGCTGCCGGTGCGGATGAGGCAGTAGTGGGCCTGCAGTTCGGCGGCGACTTCGATGCCGTGACCGATGCTCTCGATCAATGGCTGAACGACAGAAGAGTCTGGGTCGAACAGGCATTGCCCGAAACCCAGACCAAACTGCACGAACTCCATACCCGCCGCTTCCACGGCGGAGCGGACGCTGGCCAGCTGTGCCGATGTGACGTCACCGAGTCCGTCGAGGGAGGCATGGCTGGCGGCGCCGGTGAGCTGCAGATCGGCGATGGCGGCCAGGTGACTGGCGTCGATGTCACGGAAATCCGGGGGCGTCATGCCCACAACACCGAGTCGCATGGGTCAACTCCGGGAATCGGGATGGGAAGCAGAGCGATTCTACCAACGGGCTGCTAAGGTAGCACCCGTCGCTCATGCAAGGAAGCTCGGGCCACCCTTGGCGTCTCCCGGATCGGTCCGGTATCTTCCTCCGTCACCATGCCCACCGCCATTCTACCCGTCATCGCCGCCGTGTCCGGTCTGTACACCTCTCTCTGGGGAGCCTTCAAGGACTCGCCCTACGAGGGTTTCAAGGCCAGGACCTTTCCCCGCAGCATCTACTTCAACGTGGCCATCTTCGCCGTGCTATACACGTTGCCGGCATTCCACGACCGCATCGTCGGCCTGGGCCTGTTTCAGCTGTTCTTCCTGACCATGGGCCTGGAGCGGTTTCTGGCCGAGATCTACAAAGGCTTTTTCCGTACCGAAGATCAGGCGAAATACTTCGTGCCTTCGCGGATCACTTTCTTTGGCCATCACGTGGCCAGTGATTTCGCCCGCTATGCCGTCGGTACGGCAATCGTCGCCGTTGTCTTCGGTGTGGTCTGGATCGACGTCACGGTGGAGCGCTTCCTGTGGTTCGTCATCGCCGCCTATGGCACGGGGCTCGTGGTGTCTCTTGGCGGTGCCTACAAGGACGCTCCCTTCGAGGGCTTCCAGCCCCTCAAGTTCCAGCGCTCCGGTGTCGTGCTCGCCGTGCTCAGCCCCCTGTTCTATTTCGTCAATGACAGCCAGTCGCCCGTGTCCGTCGGCTTCCTGATCTACATGAATGGCGGTCTCGAACGTTTCGCTGTCGAGTACTACAAGACCTACATCCAGCGGAACATGTCTGGGAAATTCCGCCCTGATATCGAGCGCCATCAGCACGAGCTGGACACCCGCGAGAAGTACCACTACGCGGCGCTCGCCATCATGGCCGGTCTCCTGGGCATCTACATCTACGAGCTGGTCGTGTGGCGCGATGCCCTATGATGCCGTCATCGTCGGTTCGGGTTTCGGTGGCGCCTTCACGTCCCTGGCGCTGACCGAGGCTGGGCTGCGCGTTCTGTTACTGGAGCGGGGTCAGCCCGTGGCGCGCGACGACGGCGACTGGGATCCGCGGCAGATTCTTCTGGGGGACCGCTACCGCAGTCCTTCACCCGTCCACGTGCGCCAGTACGGTGCCCGCAGCTACAGCGACATGTGGCATCACGAGACCGTGGGCGGCAGCTCTGTTTTCTACGGCGGCGCGTCGCTGCGCATGCGTCCCTCGGACCTGGATCGCTGGCCGTTTGACTACGACGATCTCGAGCCGCACTACACACGGGCCGAAAACCTGCTGGACGTGTACGGGCTGGCCGGCGCCGATCCGCAGGATCCGCCTCGTTCGGCACCCTATCCTCGTCAGTCCATCGACTTCACGGCGCCAGCGCGACGACTGCACGATGCCGCCCGGTCGCTGGGATACCGTCCCTTCGCCCTGCCCATGGCGCTGAACTTCGGCGACGAGTCCCGGCCTCTCTGCGTCCTGTGCAACACCTGTGATGGATACCCCTGCCGCATCGAGGCAAAGAACGACCTGACGGCGATGGTGCTGAACCGGGCGCAGGATCAGGGACTGGAGATCCGTGCTGGCGTGATCGCCTCACGGCTGCTCACCGACGGAGACCGCGTGGGTGAGCTGGAGTATGTCGATGCAGAGACGGGTGAGGTCTGTTCCGTCGCTGCGTCCAGGTTCATCGTGGCGGCCGGGGCTCTACAGACGCCAGCTCTGCTGCTGCGCTCCGGTTTCGACGGGAGGTCGCCGGGAGGCTACTGGATCGGCCGGCGACTGATGCGGCACTGCAACGCGGTGGTCACCGGCGTCTTCCGCAGGCAGACGAATCCTGAGAACACGTTCCACAAGCAGCTCTGCTTGACCGACTTCTACGACGACATGCGCGACAGGCTGGGCACGGCGACGGGGACGATCCAGGACATCTACACACCGGCACGGCAGGTGATCGAGCATCACGCCCCGCCCGGGCTGCGCCGCGTGGCCGGCTGGCTGTCGGCCTTCATGCAGAATCTTCTCTGTATCGCCGAGGACGATCCGCGGGTCGGGAATGTGGTGACCCTCGGAGAGCCGGACGGCTTCGGTGTGGCCACACCTAGGGTGGATCACGAGTATTCGGCGGCCGATTACGAGCGACGGGATTACCTGGTGATGCGCGCGCGACGCGTGTTGAAAGCAGCCGGGGCGTGGAGGACACGCCTCTACGAGATCGACAGTTTCTCCCACGGCGTCGGCACCGTCGGCATGGCGGCCACGCCGGAGGAGGGAGCCCTCGACCCGCAGGGCCGGGTCTGGGGCGTGGACAACCTGTGGGTCACCGACGGTTCCGCCTTCCCGACGAGCAGCGGTGTAAACCCCAGCCTGACGATCGCCGCCAACGCCCTGCGCGTGGCGCCGGCGATCATCGATGCGGATGCGTGAGAGTCAGAAAACGCCCCGGATCGGACTGACGGGCTGCGGCACCATCGGCAGGCTGCACGCCGGCCATCTCGCCAAGAGAGGCACAGACCTGGTGTTCCACAACCGGACCCGGGAAAAGGCGGAGGACTTCGGCAACCGCTTCCACGGCAAGGTGAGCGGGGAGTTCGAGGCCCTCGTGGCTGGATGTGATGCGATCGTCATCGCCACGCCGCCCGAGCAGCACACGGAGCAAGTGCTGACAGCGCTGGCCGCCGGCAAGCCGGTGATGGTGGAGAAGCCTCTCTGTGTTTCACCCGATGAGCTGACCCGGATCGAAGCGGCGGCGGCTGCCGCACCCCGGGGGGCCTTCGTGTTGGTGGCGGAGAACTACTACTACAAGCCGTCACTGGCGCTGATGCGGGAGACCATCCTGTGGGATGGCATCGGCCCGGTGCAGTCGATGCAGGTGAAGAAGCTGACGCAGCAGCAGGCGGTGAACTGGAAGGCAGCCTGCGGGGCGCTGCTGGAGGGCGGGATTCACTTCGTGGCACTGGCGGCGGATCTGGCCGATACGTCACTGGCGCGGGTGGATCCGGCCGTGGCAGCTGCCCTGGCGGATTCGGGAGAGGAACCCAGAACGCTGCCGCCGCCGATTCGGGTGCCAACCTCCGTGTCTGCCGAGTTTCCCACAGCGTCGCCGGGAGGGCCGGCAGAGCGGCAGTCCCGGCTCACACTCGCGTACGAGGGCGGCCTCGAGGTGAATCTGCATTATGCCTGGGATGTGCCGTCGATGACGAAAGGCACCTTTCAGCACTCCCGAATCGAAGGCGAAGCGGGACGGATCCTGTTCGAGAGCAACGGCATCTACGTCGATATTCGTGGGCCCGGCAGGAAGGGGCTGAGCTTCCCCGGCTTCGGCGACCTGATGGGGTACGAGGCGATGACGGACGAATTTCTCGCGTGTATCGGGAAGGGCCGTACGCCGTACTCGAATCTCGCCCGGGCGCGGCGTGACCTCGACATCGTCTTTCGCGCCTACGAACACCTCCCCTAACAGCCGCACCACACACGCGTGGCTCTGTCTACCAGGGCGTCGTCGCCACCGTCGAGCGCAACAGGGCGATGGCGACCCCCGTCATGCCGATCAGACCCATGCCGCAGGCGAACCCGGCGGCCAGCACGGGAGTGCGCCGGCGCCAGTCGCGCCAGCCGAAACGCCTCTCGAAGTAGTAGCGGCCGATCAGGGCGCCGATCATCTCCGGGATCAGGGCGTGGGGCAAATCGCCGAGACCGCTGATGAAACCGTAGAGCAGCATGGTGGGCAGCTTGAACAGGGACAGCACGGCGAAGGAGCCCAGACCGAAGCCGAGCCCCCCAAGGATCACGTTCAGGTCGATGGCTTGAAACAACGGGCTCTGCCCCGTTACGGTCGACGAAATCCACAACGACTGGTACAGGGCCCGACGGTGCCACATCTTCTGTGCGTAGGGGTAGGCGTCGGAGGGGATGGGGTCGCCGGAGCCCCAGATGTAGGACCAGAACAGGAAGCTGGCGACCATGACGACGGGGAACATGAAGATCTCCGCCTTGATCAGGCTCGTCAGCCGCGTACCGGTGAGCTCCACCTCGCGGAACTGTTGCGCCGTGCCGCCGTAGTCGCGAATGGGAAACGGCGCGAACCAGATGGCGGTGCCCTGGTAGCCGGAGAGGATGAAGGTGGCCTCACGGACCATGGGAAAGCCCACGTGCTGTCCGGCCATGCCGATGAGGCGGGCGTTGATGTAGGAGATGACCGGCGTGAAGACGAAACCGAAGAAGAAGTAGAACAGCACCAGGTGCCAGTCGCTGCCGACCAGCCAGGTGCAGAGCCCGACGTACCCCAGTGTACAGAGTATGAAGAGGCTCATGGCAAGGGTCACGGAGAAGTCGCCCCGGTTGGCCACAGCCCCCTCCGTCTCGGATGCGTTCTGTTCTGACTTCCTCGCACGATATCCCTGCACGGCTCTGATCACGCTGTAAACGCCTGCCAGGGCGATGGCGAAGGCGGTACCGATGGTGAAGCTGAGCCAGAAGTCGATGCTGTTGGAGAACTCGGTGGTGATCGTGTCCATGCCCTGACGCCACGAGATCAGAATCTCGTAGTGGTAGAGGACGGGATTGACGAAGACATAGACCATGGCGGCGGCAAACCGTCCGACCACAACCGAGAAAGGCAGCACCATACCGACGATGACGAGGCCCAGATTCGTCGAGATGCCGGTGGGTGCCGCCGGCAGAAACGCCTCGGTGTTCTTCGTCAGGTCGATCCACGGGATGGGGATGATGTGTACGGCCTTGCCGAAGATGGCGTTGGTGAAAGCCGGGAGGAAGACGTAGATGGCGCCGAAGGTGAGGCCGATCATGGCACCGATACTGAAGATGCGCCAGCGCCAGGTGTCGGTACCGCTCTCGGACAGTGCCGTGGCGCCCTCGGCGGCGATGGGAGCCATGGGGAAGGGCAGCCGCTCCACGTCGCTGGTCAGGCGGAACAGGCCGTAGCCCATGGTGATCCACGAGACGCGCGACAGCACGCCGCCGACGATCAACAGGGTGATGGCCATCTTCCAGTCGGCGTGCCAGAAGGTGCGGTCCCGCAGGGCGTCCGAATCGGCGGCGGGCACCACCCAGCGGGGGATCTGGTCGGCGATACCCAGGCTCTGTGCCGCCGGCGACTGCACGAGATACTGATCCCAGATCAGGTTGGCAAAGGGCCCCCCCGCCAGGGCGCCACCACCGACCATGGCCACCAGCGACCCGCCCACGTAGTAGAGGATGTAGAGCTCCTGCTTGGACAGGGGCTTGAAGGAGCGTCGCGCCAGCTCGGCGAAGAGGATGATGGTGACCCACTCCGCCGCCGCCCCCAGAGACTGTCCGGCGATGAGCCCCATGTAGATGGAGCTGGGCATCATGACGACGGCGATGAACAGGATTCCGAGGGCGGTGCGTACCGTGAAGCCCTCGGCGAAGCTGTCCGGCGGATCCACCAGCGTCCGGTACTGCTCCAGCTCCTGGTCCCTGACGGCGCTCATGCGGCGAGCACGGCTTCGGCTTCACTCCTGTAGTACTCACGATCCGCTGGCTCCAGCAGCCGCCACAGCAGGAACTGCTTCCGCAGGTGCTTGAGAAAACGGTTGTTCATCTTCATCCAGGCATCGCGGTCGCCGCTGTTGCGCACCAGCTGCATCCGGGTCTCATAGACCCGCGGATCGTCACTGGGAACGGTCTGCATCCGCAGACTCTGACTGATGCCGAAATCGAAAGGCGCAATCCACAGGTCACTGCTGAGCTGGAAGCCGGCACCGTGGGAAGATCCGCATCTGGTGAGGGCGTTGCCGGCCGTGTAGAAGTCACCCACCGACTGTCGCGAATGATCCTTCAGGAAGTACAGCAGGAACCCGTTGATGCCGACCACGTCGCGTGGCCCGATGGTGAAAGGGAAGTCGATGTTGAGGTGGTCACCTTCAGGCTCGGGTAATTTCCAGATGCGGTCGACGTCTGGCACTGCCAGGGCAGCCGCTCTTCGTGCGGGGTAGAGAGTCGACAGCAGGACGATACCGACGATGAACAGGGCAGACAGCACGGCGGCCGTGGAAGAGTAGTTGAGGTTCAGCCCTGACAGCAGCCCCTGCATCGTGATCACCTTGGCGACCACCTGGCCGAGGATGTACCCGGTCACCGCCGACAGGGTGGCAAAGACGCAGGACTCGGCCATGAACAGCGAAGAGATGTGCACCGGGGCCAATCCCATGGCCCCGTAGATGGAGATCTCCGACTCGCGCTCGTAGACCGACCCCATCATGGTGTTGAGCACGATGAGGGCGGCGATGGACATGGGAATCAACAGGGCGGCGAAACCGGCCGCAGCGCTGCCTCTGGTACTGCGCACGTAGGTGACGCCGCGATCGCTGGCAACGAACACCGGCAGATCCATCTCCCGGATCAGGCCGTTTTCGAAAGCGACGGTTCCCTCGGGTGACCCGGGGATCACGGCGATCGACCGCAGGGTGCCGCCGTGGTCGAGGAGCAGCCGGTGGGGAGCGAAGAGCACATTGCGCGCGTCGAGGTGAGTGTAGCGGTAGAACTGCGAGCCCTGGTCCCGGTTGGAGCCCAGGTGCCGTTGCCAGTTTTCGACGCTGTAGTCCACCGGGCTCACAGGTTCACCGTCGAGGTCGTGCCAACCCATGAGGGCCTCATCGGCCAGCACGCCGACAACATCGAGCAGCGTGCCGTAGACGTACACCTGCGGCGGCTGCTCCGGGTCCCACTGCAGCTTCAGGGCAAGGAAGACCTTCTCCGGCAGGACGCAGACGTGCTTCTCGCCAGGACGCAGCCAGCGCCCGAGCAGCAGCCGTTCCTGAGGGCGAGTGACGGCACTCTCCTCGGGGGTCATGCCCACCAGCCCGGTGAGGCGGAACTCGGTGTCGTGCACGGGATTCTGCAGTCGTACTCCGGTGGTGATATTGGCCCGTTCCGAGACGATCCAGCTGCGCGCGGCGACGATGTGATCTTCGCCGGGCGGGAAGGCGTTCGTCAGGTTGGCGTGGGCACTGAGTGCCATGGTGCCCCAGTTCGGGTTGCGCACGAGGGCGCCCGGATACGGGGGCGGTTCACCCTCTGAGATCGGTCGGCGGTGGTAGTCGAGTCGCGATTCGATGGACGAGAAGGAGAGCACGCTGAACATCAGCAGGACAAGAGTAGAGATGGTCAGGACGGTACGCAGCTGGCGGCGACGCATGTTGTCGACGCCCAGAGCGAAGGCAGTCATGGCGGCCGACAGTCGGCTCAGATCCGCGCCGGTGCCTGAGCCCGGCCGCTGCTGCAGACTGAAGATCTCGCGCTGGAATCGGGAGCGGATCATGGCGATGACCATCACCGCCAGGGTCATGGTGACGAAGGACAGCAGGATGACGGGCGCCGAGTTGGTGATGGCGAAGGCCGGGTGGACGAGACTCAGGATGAGGAAGGCGGTGAAGAAGATCCCGGCGAACCCCGCGATCTGCCGGTTCACACCGACACAGCCGAAGAGCAGCCGTTCGCCGAAGTAGGCGAAGGGGACCAGCAGGAACAGGTAGAAGATGACACCCACGAGGACGTCGACCGTGGTGCCCCGTACCTCGAGGTAGGCCTTGGCCTCCAGACTCCAGGAGGCGCGGGCAAGGCGCAGAGCTTCCTCGTAGTGCCGCTTCTCCATGGCCCGTTGCGCCCCCGTCAGCCTGACGCCGGCGCCGGCGTGCAACCCTTCCAGATGGGCGTTGCGTATACCGTGCCGGCGCAGCGACCCCAGCCGGATGTCGTTGAGGCGCCACAGATCCTCGGCCATACGCAGGGGCGTATTCGTCAGGATGCCATCGGGCGGGGGCAGATAGCTGGTCCCGTCCAGCGGAAGGCCGTTCTCATGCACGTTGAGCAGGGGGAGCATGGAACCGGCCACAGCGTCCACGGTGCCCTTGCCGAAACGCGCCTTGAAGCGCATCCCCGGTGGTACGAACAGCGTCGCTGCTGGCTCGGTGAAGGTCTGACCCGTGATCCGGCCCACCGCCTTGTAGCCCCAGGAGAGGGGCGTACTCCCGGATCTGGCGTCGTAGAGCTCGAGATTGTCGAAGGTCTCCCACGTGCGCTGGTCGGTCATGTCGACGATGGTGACCGGGTCGCAGGCGAAGAGCACTGGCGTGACTTCCTCGCTGGCGCGCTTGAAGACCAGCTTGCTCACGGTAAAAGCGCCCTCGCCGAAGACGCCCCGATCCGGAGCGTGAGTGATCCGTCCGGTGCCCGTGTCGAGGCGGTACGCCTCGAGTGTGTGTTGCTTGCGGTTCCAGTACTTCGCCCGTGTGTCAGGCAGGCCGATGAACTCGAAGAAGCCGCCGCTGTCGGCCACCGTCATGGCCAGGCTGCGTACGCCGCCATAGGTCTTGTACACCCGATTGCGTGTGAAGTAGCCCGGGTTGTGCTGCACCGTCAGCAGCGCTGCCGGTACCGGCTGATCGGCGGCGCCGAGAGACTTCGCCGGATCATAGGCCACCGTGCGGCCATGGATCCGACGAAACCGTTCCGTAGGCAACAGGGCGTCACGGCCGATATCGCGATAGATCTGTGATGTCTCGGGATCGCTGAGGAGTTGCCGCAGCAGCGGCATGAGGACCTGCGTCTGCAGCGCCAGGCGACTGCTGTCCATGCGGCTGACCCGATCCACGGGCGTGTCCACCCAGATGCGCGGATCGCCGGTGGAGACGAAGGCAGCGCCCGGCAGACCGGCCAGCAGTGGCATCTCCATGTCCAGGCCGATGGGCAGGGGCAGGTGGCTGTGCCACGTGACGCCACCGGTGAGATTGACGCCGTCGACGAATTCCACGCCTGACCCGTCGAGGGCCGCATCGGCAAGAACGTGCCGGGCGAGGTCGGCGGCGCGATAGGCGAGGGGCGATGTGGCCTGCCGCAGAGTGGTCTCGTAGTTGCGCTCGAACTGGTCGACGAAGAAACCCTTGAAGAAGAACCCGAGGGACGAGGAGTGACTGGACAGGTCCAGGCCGTAGAAGAACGCCACCCGGGGGAGCAGATCCACGCCGAGGGCCTCGAGGGTCTGCCGGTGAGAGCGCAATCTACGGACCTCGATCCGGGCCTTGTTGGCGCGCACCTCCCGGGCCTCCACAACATCGAGCAGAGACAGCAGCTCGCCGGCCATGTCACGGGTCGGACCCGAGGCGACGGCCTCGAGGCGGTCGCGGATCCGCGAAAGAGCCGGCATCTGACTGGCCCCCGAAGAGATCCCGGCCTCGAGACGTGTGATGTCGGCCAGGGCCTCTGCGAGGGGAGCAGCAGAAACCGCCGCCAGTGACTCCATCTGCTGCCGCAAGTCGCGATAACTGGGAGCCATGCGTCCCTGCGCGGTCTCGAGCTCGGTGATCCTGGCGTTGAGCTGCTCGCCATCCCGATGGCGCCACAGATCGGCGAACACCCGCGCTCCCTGCAGCGCCTGAAAGTGTCCGGCGAGGGCGATGAACAACACCGGGTGCTGCGGTCGATTTCGCGCCAGCTCTTCAGCCAGGGCGAGCAGGACAGCGGCGTTCACCGCGTTCTCGGCGCCCGGAGCCAGATCGGGCACGGCACTGATGGCGTCGTAGTACGCCTGGACGGCGATCGTTCCCAGCGTCGTGTCGGGATCGGGGGCGGGGAGAAAGCCGAAGACATTGTGTCCTCGTCGTGTCTCCCAGTCGACGCGACAGGTCAGCTCCGCTTCCACAGTTCCCGGCGCGGTGCGCTGTACATGCTGACGCAGCCACGCGGCGCCGTCGCCGGCGAGCTAGAAACGGGGCACGTTCATCGGCACGGAGCTGAACTTGTACTCCATCTGTGTGCGTGTGGCGTGTTCCCCCTCGACGAAGAGAATCGCCCGGGCCCCGAGCATGGGGGCATGAAACCAGTCGACGCCCAGATCGCCTTCCAGTACGACGATGCTGCCTTCCATCCGGGCGCCATCATAGGACTCGAGATGTCCGCTCTCGCCCCACACCAGGGGCCCTCTCAGCCGGCCGTCGATCGTGGGAGTGCGGATTCCATTGGGCCACACGGGATGAACGACGAGTTCCTCGCCTGCCACCGTCAGGCTCGCTTCGCGCGTGACGGGCACCACGACATCGAAGTTCTGCCGCGTCACCCGCTCCAATCCGAGCCCGGTGAACCGCGCCTCGATCATGTCGGCGGACAGGTCGGCGCCCCGGGTCCCGGTCATGCGACTGCCCAGCGCCTCGAAACGACGGATGTCGGCAAAGATCCCGTCAGACAGATCGGCGGACGAACCGGTGCCGAGCAGCAGACAGAAGAGGAGGGGGGCGATTGTGGAGCGGCAGGACATAAGAGGTGACAATTAACTGGAAACACCCGGGCGTCGGCAATAAGATTATGCAACTCACGTCGGTGCCATAGCAGTTCAATCAGATCGACAGGAATCCGCTTGCCGGAGATGGGCGACAGGTCGGGAACCGGAGCGCTGCGCGGCGTGGTGGTGGGGATCGCCCTGCTCCTGGCCACGGCGTACTACCTGCCACAGGCGCTGTTGTGGATGAAGGCCAGGGAGCTCTCGGGAGCGTACTTGCCCCTGGTCGCCTTTGCCGCCGTCGTCGTCCTCGTCGCTGGAAGCCGCCTGCCACCGCCATTTCCACGCCTCTCGAGCGCCAACATCCTTGGCGTGTTCTGCGTGCTCTCGGTGGGTGTCGCCGCGTTTCATGTCGTCAGCGGTATGATCGCCCTGCTGCCGGCGCCGTAGTTCTTCGCCACGCCGGAGAACGACTACCGCGGGCACTTCCTCACCACCCTTCCCGATTTCCTCGTCCCCTTCGACCCGTTGGACGAGGGACCGGTGACCGACGCGATCCTGCGCTACTACCGAGGCTCACCGGATGGTCAGGGTATCCCCTGGGATGTGTGGGCCGAACCGATCGCCTGGTGGTCGGTGCTGCTCGGTCTCCTCCTGTTCGGTCAGCTCTGCCTGGGCTGCCTGCTGCGTCGTCAGTGGCTAGAACACGAGAAGCTGATGTTTCCGCATGTCGCCATGGTGACCAGCCTTATCGAAGAAGGAGAGGAGGGCGTTCTGCGGGGGACCAGATCCTCCCTGTTCTTTGCGGGCGTGGGAGTGAGTGCCTTCGTCTTTCTTCTGGAAGGCCTCAGTCACTATGAACCCGCCGTGCCCAGCATAGGACTGACATCGCTCAGCCTGCGGGATTTCCTCGTCGAGGAGCCGTGGCGGAGCATGGACCCCAATATCGCCATCGAGCCATACGTGATGGCCATCTCCTACCTGCTGACCACGGAGATCTCCTTCTCGGTCTGGTTCTTCGCCCTCATCGACAATCTGATGCGGGTCGTCGCCTCGGCGTTGACGCTCACCGAGACGACCCGGCTTTCCTGGGTCGGGTTCTCGCTCAACTCGGGGGCCGACACCGTGGGCGCCATCGTCATCTTCCTGGCGGCGCTGGTCTGGCGGGGGAGGACACACTACGGACTCGTGCTGCGGCGGGCTCTGGGGTTGAGGGGCGGAGCCGACGACGCGGAGGAGCCCATGGGCTACCGTCTGGCGTTCTGGGGCGCCTGTGTGGCCATCGTCGGCGTGCTGTCCTGGTGCGTCATCGTGGGCGTTCCCCTGTGGTTCGCCCTGCTCGTGTTCGGGGTCTACGCTCTGCTCGTCATCTTCGTCACCAGGCTCGTGGGAGAGATCGGTCTCATCCCGGCCACCACGAATTGGGTCTGGCCTCCCAGTTTCGTCATCCGCCTCTTCGGCTACCGAGCGGCGGAGTCGTCAGCCGTCGCCGTGTCAGCCCCTTCTCTGCTGAAGGGACTCAGCATTCTCTCCTTTGCCTGGCCGACGGTGATGCTGGGCCCCCATCTGATGCCGCTGCTGCTGAGCAGCTCCCGTGCGAGTGAAGGGATGGATCGGCGCAGTCGTCGCTGGATCCTCTGGGCGGGTTTCCTCGGGGTGCTGGCGGCCATGGCCGTTTTCGGCTGGCGTATGCTGGACGAGATCTATGCCAGGGGAGCGCTGAATTCAGAGTTCTGGGCTTTCGGCGAGTCCGGCTGGGTCTTCGGCAACACCCTCGTGCGTGAAATCCTGCTCAAGGAGCGGGCACAAAGCACCGACTGGACCGAGGTCAGCTTCGTCGGTTTCGGGGCCATCGTGATGTCCCTGCTCCTCTACCTGCGCAGCGCCTTCTACTGGTGGCCCCTCCATCCCATCGGCTACATCACCACCGGGATCGGCAGCGGGCTGTGGTTTTCCGTCTGGATCGGGTGGTTCATCAAGCGCTCCGTGCTCAAGTACGGCGGCGGCGCCGCATTTCAGAAGTTGATTCCCTTCTTCATCGGCCTGTTCGTCGGGCACCTGTTCATGGCAGCCTTCTGGATCGTCGTCGGTCTGTTCGCCGGTGAGGTGGGCGTGCACCTAATGTAGCCGACTGTGGTCAACCGACTGGCGTCAGCCAAGGTCGCTGAGCTCGGGAGCGGAATTCATCCGCGAGATCATCAACGGGACCGCGGCCAAAGACGAGGGTGCCTGTGGCGCTGCACTCGCCATCGGGAGGCAGATCGCCGAAGTACGGGTCGGCGTGAATGCAGGGAATGGCGCAGTTGGAGAGCAGGCACTTCCCCGGTGTCCAGGACAGGGCGACATGGCGGTCGTCCCCGGACCGGACCGCGGCAAAGGCGAAGTCCAGGGGAGCCTCGATCAGCCCACCCATCTGTTCCGCCCACCAGTTGTGATGGTCGGGGCAACCCGCCGCCTGGGCCATGCGGGCGCGGGCCGACGGGGTGCGGACCGGCAGGTCAGCCACCGAGGCGAGGCGTCCCTCGACGGGGACGAAGGTGCGGGCGAAGTTGTCGGTCTCAGGCCCAGGAAAGCCGGCCAGGCCGCCGTAGTCGTGGCAGAACATGGCGCGGAGGCTGCGTCGCGGTGTCAGCGTCTCGTTCCGTATGGAGAACGCCAGGTGGGCACGCTCGCCGTCGGCCCGGGCCTCGGCGTGAAAGAACACCCCCGGATCGGTGAGACTCTCGACACTGTAGTGGGCGCGGGCACCTTTCTCCTCGACGCGCCAGACATTGTCGCGTTCATCATGGTGCCGGGCGATACCTTTCGTGCCGGGCATGTATTCGAGATGCTCAGGGAAGTTGATGAACACCGTGCCGCCCCAGGGAGAGACTACGTGCAGACCATAGGTCATGCGGACCTCAGGATCGGCGGAGTTGGTCGACGGATCGACGTAGAAGCGAAGGGATTCGGCCATGGCGCCTAACCGTAGTCGGGATTCTGCAACTCGACAAGCGAGGCTCAGATGAAGATCACGGATCTGCACACGTACAAGTTCAGTGTGCCCACCGGACAACAGATCCGCGATCCGGCCAGCGGCGAGCTGCTGTGCAGCACGTCGAAGCCCTGGCTGTTTCTGCAGATTGAGACGGATGCGGGGATCACCGGCTGGGGCGAGGGCACCGGCGAGTGGCTCACCGAACCGGTGGAGGCGACGCTGCACGCCTGGCGTGAGCTGCTCATCGGTCGTGATCCACTGGCGGTGACGGCCCTCTGCGACGACATCCAGAACCGCCTGCCGTGGAAGGGCGGTCCCGTCTTCGGCAGCGCCATCGCGGCGATCAACGCAGCCCTGTACGACATCACCGGCAGGGCGTGGGGTGTGCCCGTGCATACGATCCTGGGCGGTCGTCGGCGCGATCGGGTACGAGTCTACAGCGGCATTTCGCTGGTCGACGCCGAGGCCGCCGTCGACGGCGCCCTGGCGATCCGCGACCGAGGCTACGCCGGCGTGAAGGGCAACCCCCTGGAGACGCGCACGTGGCCCATGGATGCCGACGCCGTGGAGCACACGACAAAGTGCGTCCGTGCCATGCGTGAAGCAGCGGGAGATGACTTCGATCTGCTCCTCGACGCCCACGGCAGCCCGACACCGGAGCTGAGCCTGGCCTGCGCCGCAGCCATCGCCCCGTACCGGCCACTGTTTCTGGAGGAACCGGTGAAGGTGGGGTCCGTCGACGCGCTGCTGGAGGTCTCGGGCAAGAGCGAGATTCCCATCGCCACGGGCGAGAAACTGTTTCATCTGCGAGACTTTCTGCCGCTGATCCAAGCCCGTGCCTGCGCCTATCTGCAGCCCGACGTCTGTCATTGTTTCGGCATCACGGGACTGGTGGAGATCGGGCGCGCGGCGCGGGAGTCGCAGATGCAGATGGCGCCGCACAACGCCGGTGGTCCATTGGCCCTGGCGGCAACCCTGACGGCGGATGCGGTGACGCCGAACTTCCTGATCCAGGAGATGGGGGATGTGTGGTTCCAACGGTTTGGCCAGTACGTCGAGCACGACTGGTCCATCGCCAATGGCTACATCAATGTTTCCGACGCGCCGGGCCTGGGATTGACGGTAAAGGCACAGGACATTGCGGAGCTGTCGTACGAGCCGTTGCCGTATCGGCAGTACCGTCACGCGGACGGCAGCTGGAAAGGTTGGTAAGCAAGAGCGGGCGATCTGTTGTCCCGGGACGCCGGACTGCCGTTTTTGTGGGCCGCTGTGACGATTCTCTCATCAGTCCACCAGAGGAGCCCCGGCAATGCCGCTCGTAGATCCCCTCGACATCGATGGCGACGATGAGACTGCCCGACTCGCCGAGTTCTTCAACGAAACCCTCGGCTACTGCCCAAACAGTGTTCTGACGATGCTGCGGCGTCCACCGATCGCCCGAGCCTTCATCGAGTACAACAAGGCGGTCATGGAGAACAAGGGCCGAGTGACCAGCTCACTGAAGCGGCTCGTCGGTTACATCGCCAGCCATGCGGCGGGATGCCGGTACTGTGAGGCGCACACCATCCGGGCAGCGGAGCGCTACGGGGCGGACGCGGGGCAGCTGGAGAACATCTGGGAGTATCGAACGCACGCAGCCTTCAGCGATGCGGAGCGGGCTGCCCTCGATTTCGCCCTCGCCGCTTCGACGGTGCCGAACGCTGTCGACGCCGAACTGCAGTCCCGTCTCCACGACCACTGGGACGACGGCGAGATCATCGAGCTGATGGGTGTGATCAGCCTCTTCGGTCTGTTGAACCGCTGGAATGACAGTATGGCCACCACTCTGGAGGAGGGCGCGGTCGCGTCCGGTGAGCAGTGGCTGGCAGCGCGCGGCTGGAACTCGGGCAAGCACGCGTGATCCCAGCCCGGAGACTGTGGTCGATGGCGCTGCCATTGATGCTTGTCGCGTGCGATGATCCCAAGTCGGGCTTGGTGGGCACGGATGACCGCGAAGTCATCAACTTCGTGATCGACAGCTCCTTCGAGACGTATCCGGACGACCCGATCGGCGTCGCCGCGGACTGCTACTTCGACAGCGTCGCCTGGGCGTCTCTCCTCGGTGCGGACAACCACACCTATGTCAACCTGGAGGGGTACGGCATCGATGGATCTGAGGCGGAAACCATCGTCCAGTTCCGCGTCTTCCGGGCTACCCCTTCCTTCACCTTGTCGGCGATGGAACTGAACGGTGAAGCGCAGTCTGATTCGGTGGTGCTGGCGCTGGTGGACGACATGATGGCCTACGAACCATGACGCCGATCCTGTCCACACCGGCAGGTTAGTCGATCGCCTGCCCGAAGACGAGACCGACGCCATTGGGGTCGGTGATCTTGAAGTCGCGGACGCCGTACGAGCGGCTGGCCAGTTCGACGGCAACCACTGCACCCTTCGCTGTGACCTCCTCATGCAGGGCGTCGACATCTCTCACCCACTGAAACAGGTGCAGCCCGGAGACGTCGCCGTCGCCCCTGGCGAAGTGGATGGCCGAGTTGTCACGCCAGACAACACAGTACTCCTCGTCACCGAAGTCCCAGTCAAAGCCGAGGACGTCCCTGTAGAATGCCGCCGTGGCCAGCACGTCCTGAACTTGCAGGACGGGGGCTCCCTGGATGAATTGCTCGGGCGAGGCAGTCGGTTCGCGAGGCATGGTGACCTTTTCGGGTGCATTTCTGCAGAGATGCTGTCGGCACAACTCACGACATTGCGGCCGCATGGAGCAAGACAGGGTTGGACGTGGCCCCACCAGGACGCCAGCTTTCGTGTCGTTCCAGGCAGTTTCAGATCACAGAAGCAGGGAGAGCAGATGGACAAGGGTTTGGTGGAGCGGGTTCAGCAGGCGGTTGACGAGAAACGACTGATCGATACCGCGGTCCAGCTGATCGAAGTGCCCAGTCCCACGCGGAGCGCCGGCGCCGTCGCTGACCGCCTGGCGGAGATTCTGGGAGAGGATGGGTTTTCCGTGGAGCGTCCCGTGGCCGACTGGCCCGAGGCCCCGGCGGTAGCGGTGCGCTTCGATTCGGGTGCGCCCGGTCGGGTGCTGCAGTTCGATGGCCATCTGGACACGGTTCACCTGCCCTTCGTGCCGCCACGCCTGGAAAAAGGCTGTCTGTACGGATCCGGATCCTCCGATATGAAGGGTGGCATCGCCGCCTTTGTCGAAGCCCTGCGGGTACTGCGTGAGACAGAGACGCTGCAGGGGGGCCAGATCCTGATCACGGCGCATGATCATCACGAGGGGCCATGGGGTGACCGGCGTCAGCTGGTTGCCCTGATCCGTGAAGGTTATGTGGGAGATGCCGTACTGTTGCCGGAGTATCTGGCAGATTGCCTGCCCGTGGCCGGGCGAGGCATGGCCATCTTCGAGGTGCGCATCACACGGGACGGAGAGCCCGTGCATGAAGTTCTGCGTCCGGCTGATACTCCCGATGTTCTGGCAGCGGGGGCGCAGCTGGTTGTGGAGTGCAGGCAGTGGTCACAGCAGCTGGCGCTGACCACGCACGAGGTCGCCGGCTGTGACTCGGTGTTTGTCGGCCGCCTACAGTCCGGCGAGATCTACAACCAGTCGCCCACCGAATGTGTTCTCAATGGCACGCGGCGCTGGGTGACTCCCGGGGCCGTTGAGGAGGCACGATCGGAGTTTGCCGCCATGCTGCAGGATCTGGCCGACCGCACCGGCACGCAGATAGAGCACGACTTCGAGGTGCAGGGAGACGCCTTTCGGATCGACCTGAAGGACTCGCTGGTCGGAGCCTTTCGATCGGCGTACGAGAGCTGCACCGGGGAACAGCTGTCCCCCGGGCGCAAGTCCTTCGTCGACGACGGCAACTCCTTCGCCCGCCTGGCAGGTATACCGGCTCTCACCCATGGGCCGGCGGCAACAGGGGCGCATACGCTGAGCGAGGAGGTCTCCGTGGCGGAATTGATACGTGTGGCTCAGGTGTACGCCCTGACGGCGATCACCTACTGTCCGGACGCAGCGGAGGCGGCATGAAAGCGGACGAGCGTCAAGCGCGGCTGCTGCGCCGCACATCCATCGACTTTCGTGCCACGGAGCAGATCGTGGCCGAGCCGTTCATCGTGTCGCGCGCCGAGGGCTTCTACTACTGGGATGTGCAAGGCAAGCGTTATTTCGATGCCATCGGCGGGATCTTCGTCGCCAACCTCGGTCACGGACATCCGCGGGTGCTGGAGGCCATGCGCCGACAGATGGAACGACTCAGCTTCGCCCCACCCATGCACGGCATCGCCGATGTGACACTGGACTTCATCGAGCGGCTCGGCGAAGTGACCCCGGACAACCTGAACTTCGTCAAACCATTCAGTGGTGGCTCCGAGTCAATCGAGGCGGCCATGAAGTTTGCACGACAGTACTTCAAGCAAACTGGCCGCCCGGCGAAGTACAAGTTCGTCAGCCGGTACCAGGGTTACCACGGGGGGACCTTCGGCGCCATGGCGGCCAGTGGTACGGGCCGGCGCAAGACTCCTTTCGAGCCACAGATGGGTGGCTTCCCGAAAGTCTTCCCGCCGACCTACTATCGAGACCGCTTCGCCACGTGGGAAGAGTGCAACCGGTTCTGTGCCCGCATGTTCGAGGACGTCATCGTCAACGAGGATCCAGACACGGTGGCAGGGGTCATTGTCGAACCCATAGGCAACACGGGCGGCACGGTGACCCCGACCGACGAGTATTTCCAGATCCTGCGCCAGGTCTGCGATCGGTACGACGTACTGCTCATCTTCGACGAAATCATCACCGGCTACGGTCGCACCGGACACATGTTCGCCGCGCAGACCTTCGGCGTCACGCCCGATATCCTCTGTGGTGGCAAGGGACTGTCGAGCGGTACGGTGCCCCTGGGGGCGATGATCGCGCGACAGGATCTGGGCGACGCGTTCTGCGGTTCCGTGTCGGACGAGGTCAACTTCGTCCACGGGCACACGTTTGCCGGCAACCCGCTGGCCAGCGCTGTGGGTATCGCCGTCATCGACGAGATCGTGGAAAACGACCTGGCCCGTGGGGCCGGCGTGCTGGGTGACTATCTCGTGGAGAAGCTGGGCGGGTTGAGCCGGTACGGCGTCGTGCGCGAAGTACGCGGCAAGGGGCTGCTACGCGGGGTGGAGTTGATGCGTGACGGCAAAGCCTGTCCCGAACTGGGCGAGGCGCTGAAGAAGACGGCCCTGGCCAACGGCCTCATCATGCGCATCGATCCTCTGTGGTTTGCCGTGGCGCCGGCGCTCATCGCAACCGAAGACGATATCGACGAGATGTACGGTCTTGTGGAGAAGAGCGTCGTCGAGGCCCTGCAGGAGATCGACAGATGAAACTGACCGACATACAGACCTTCATCGTCGGCAATCCCTGGAAGAACTGGGTCTTCATCAAGCTGCACACGGACGAAGGGATCCACGGCGTCGGCGAAGCCACCGCCCATCGCAAGGCAAAGACGATCGAAGCCGCACTCATCGAGTACCGGCGGTACTTCCTCGGCAGGGATCCCTTTGACATCGAGGAGATCAACTACGAGTTGATCAAGTCCGGGGCGCCGGCACAGGTACGGGCCGCCATCGACATCGCCTGCTGGGATATCATGGGCAAGGCGCTCGAGCAGCCCGTCTACAATCTGATCGGCGGCAGATTCAGGGACCGGGTTCCGGCGTACGCGAATGGGTGGTACCAGGTGGATCGCGTCCCCGAGCAGTTCGCCGAGAGGGCTCAGGCCGTGGTCGCCAGAGGCTATCGAGCCATGAAGTTTGATCCCTTCGGCACCGCCTTCGAGCGCATCACGCGCGAAGAGATCGACCTGTCCGTCGCCATTGTCGCCGCCGTGCGTGAGGCCGTCGGTCCCCATGTGGAGCTGTTCATCGAGTGTCACGGTCGTTTCGACCCGCTTCTCGGTGGCCGTATCGGCAAGCTGATGGAACCCTTCGATCCAGGGTGGTTCGAGGAGCCCGTACGGTCGTCGCAGACCGAAAACATGGCGGCACTGACCGCCAAACTCAGCTTCCCCGTTGCCGGCGGCGAAAGTCTACAGAGCCTCGATGCGTTCCTGACGTTCATGTCGGCCCGGGCGGCGCAGATCATTCAACCGGATCCGGTGACCTGCGGCGGCATTTCCGAACTCAAGAAGATCTGCGCCCTGGCCCAGGCCCATCACATTCAGGTGGCTCCCCACAACGCCCAGGGGCCGGTCTGCACCGCGGCCTGTTTCCACGTGGACGCGTCGACACCGAACATCATGATCCAGGAGGTCTTCGAGGACTTCGCTACACCCTTCGCCGAGAAGATCACCGACTACCCGACGAACATCGTCGACGGTGAGATCATCATCCCGGATCGACCCGGACTCGGCCTGGATCTGGACGAAACGGCCATGGCCCAGTACCCCTACGACGAGTCCCACTTCCTCGACATGTTCGGCAAGGGCGGCTGGGAGAAGCGGAACCTGTGAATCTTATCGATAGCCTTCGTTGAGCCGATCGGACGTCGATCGACCTGCCCCAGGGAGGAAGGGAGGCAGCAGACCGGCGATGAAACTTCGCTTGCCCGTCGATGCCATCTGTCGTTTTGCCTGTAACCGGTTGTAGTGCCCACGCAGAGAGATGAGGGCAGCCATGCACAACCGTGTGGGCGAGGCGAAGAGCCAGCTGTTGAATACACGTAGCGCCAGCGGATGGGCAAGAAGTTTGACCACGTTGCGGGCGAGCATGGAGTCGATGAAGGGGCTGATGCTTACCAGCAGCTTGGAGAATGGGTCCTGATCCGCATACATACGGTTGTTTTTCTTCTTCACCACCTCTTCGACAAAGTCCTGGATGAGACCATCCGCCTTGGCGCGCTCGTAGAGCTCGGTACCGGGGAAGAAAGTGAGGGAGAAGTGGCTGAGCTTGAAAGGACGGGGCAGATCCTGGATGAAACGGATGGTCTGGCTCGCATCTTCATGGGTCTCGTAGGGATTGTCCATGATGACGTCGTAGTAGGGGACCACCTTGCCCTGGTATTTCCCTGAGATGATACGACCGCACTCCAGGATGCTCTCGTTCTTATGGGGCCTCTTGTAGAGCTCCTTATTGGTACGCTTGCTGCCAGACTCGATGCCCATCTCTACGGAGACCAGGCCGGCGTCTACGAGGAGGTCGATCTTCTCTTCCGAGACATTGTTGGGATGGAAGTTGCACTTGAAGGGGACGTTGACACGCTCCTTGTAGAGGGCGTGGAATTCCTGGATGTCTTCCAGGGGGCGGGCGCAGAGGTTGTCATCGAAGAACAGAATCAGGTTGATGAAGGGGAAGCGTTCGCGAACCTGCTCGAGTTCCTGGATCACGTTCTCCATCGACCGATGGCGGAAGAAGCGACCCTTACCCGTCTTCTGGGAGTTCAGGAAGTTGTTGATGCAGTAGGTACAGCGGTAGGGGCAGCCACGCGTCGTCAGCGTCAGGTAGCCGTTGTAGGTCTGATCCTCGGGCAGGTTGAAGTACCGACCCGGGTAGCAGGTAAGTTCCTGCAGCCGGGACTCGGAGAGGGGGACGATCGATTCACCCGCCGGGTCGCTGACGTACGTCGAGGTCAGGTCGGTGAACTGTGGAAAGGGGTAGGCGTCCAGCTCGTTCTCAAGCTGCGTGACGACGGATCGCACGGTGGTCCCATCCGGAGCGCGATAGCAGAGATTGTTGATCTCCTCGATGGGAAACTCCCCCTCCAGATGCCGAAGTAGTCTCGGAATGGAGTCCTCGCCCTCGCTGACGCACACATAATCGCAGTGCTCCAGGGCGTCTTCCGGTTCTACCGTCGAGTGTACTCCTCCCCACAGGATCTTCGCCTCGGAATGCTCTCTGATGAGCTTGCTGGCGGCGATTGCCTGGAAATAGTAGTTGGTGTATACCGACAGGCCGACGACGTCGGCATCCTTCACATGGTCGATGATGTCGTTGTACAGATCCCCGGACATGTCCATGTCCTCAGATATGGCACCAAGAGTGAAGATCAACTTCACATCATGACCGGCACGCTCAGCCTGGGCCGCGAGAATGCGCAGACCATAGTTGTGCAGGTAGTGACTGGGATCGAGAAAGACGACCTTCATGGTCTATCTCCTAAGGATTCGTTCTGTAGAGGAGCGTTTCCACGCCAAGGAAGGATCTTCTGAAAGCAAAATGCGATCCAGCAGGTTTGCCCCAAGCCGTAGAGGATATGGGAGCGACGATCCCATAGCGTCCCCCTATATATCGGCATTTTTTTCCCGCCAAGACAGGAAATTTGCCCTCCACTGTATTTCCGCCACCGAGGTCGGCTTCAGTGTTTGCAGACGCCGCCTCTGGCGGCAAAGCCCCAAATGGCCGTTTTTTGTGGGCTTATGATTGATTTTCAGACAGGATTGCAGAACATCACTGATGGCCAGGGCCTGCCGATCGCCGTCGCCGGTATGACGATCGTCTTTTCGGCTTTGACCCTGATCAGCGTCTTTATCGCTCTGCTGCCCCACCTGCTCGTCAGGGTTGCCGCAGTGTTCCCGGAGGCGGCGGCAGCTGTCCCGAGGCAGCGTGCCCCGGCAGCCGAGGACCTGGCTCCCGCCGTGGCAGCAGCAGTTGCTGCCTATCACGCCGCACGCACCGGTGGCGCACAGGGAACAGGCTGAGATGGGCGTTCTTTTCGAATTCCTGAAGACCACCGGCTTTGCGACGATGACGTGGGGCAACGTCCTCATGATCATCATCGGCCTGATCTTCATCACGTTGGCTATCACCAAGGATTACGAGCCCCTGCTGCTGTTGCCGATCGGCTTCGGCGCCATCGTCGGCAACATCGCTGCGATCCCGAGCATGGCCGTAGGGGTGTACGACGAGGGCAGTGTCCTCCACTATCTGTACTTCGGCGTCGGCCAGGGCATCTACCCGCCGCTGATCTTCCTCGGCATCGGGGCGATGACGGACTTCTCGACGATGCTGTCGAACCCCCGTCTGGTCATGCTTGGCGCGGCCGCGCAGTTCGGCATCTTCATCACGCTGATCGGCGCTCTCTACCTGGGCTTCACGCCCGAGGAAGCGGCCGCCATCGGCATCATCGGCGGCGCCGACGGTCCGACGGCGATCTTTCTGTCGGCCAAGCTGGCGCCGCACCTGCTTAGCTCCATCGCCATCGCTGCCTACTCGTACATGGCCCTGGTGCCCGTCATCCAGCCGCCGGTCATGAAACTGCTGACGACGCGCAAGGAGCGCCTGATCCGCATGCCGCCGCCACGGCAGGTGTCGAAGCGCGAGCGCATCGTTTTTCCGATCGCCGCCTTTCTGATCGCCGCCCTCATCGCCCCGGGCTCGCTGGCCCTGGTGGGCATGCTGATGTTCGGCAACCTGCTCAAGGAGAGCGGCGTTACCGAGCGCCTGGCCGAGACCGCCCGCCACGCCTTCGTCGACATCGTCACCATCCTGCTGGGTTTCTCCGTCGGCGCCAGCACCCAGGCGCAGACCTTCCTGACGCCCCAGTCGATGATGATCTTCGGCCTCGGCGCCCTGTCCTTCGCCATCGCGACGGCCAGTGGCGTGCTGTTCGCCAAGTTTCTCAACCTGTTCACGAGCAACAAGGTCAATCCCCTCGTCGGCGCCGCTGGCGTGTCCGCCGTGCCTGATTCTGCCCGTGTGGTGCAGATGGTGGGCCAGGAGGAAGACCCCCACAACCACCTGCTGATGCACGCCATGGCCCCCAACGTGGCCGGTGTCATCGGCTCGGCGATCTGCGCCGGCATCCTGTGGTCGGTAATGGTGAAATGATGAAGAAGGTCGATTTCATGTGTACCGCGTTCCGCGACGGCTTTCAGTCCGTCTACGGTGCGCGTGTTCTGACGCCCGATTTCCTGCCTGCACTCGAAGCCGCCCGGGAGGCCGGGATCGACTACTTCGAGGCCGGCGGCGGCGCCCGCTTCCAGTCGCTGTATTTCTACTGCCAGGAAGACGCCTTTGCGATGATGGACAGCTTCCGTGCCACCGCCGGGCCGGCGGCTGATCTGCAGACGCTGTCCCGCGGCGTCAATGTCGTCGGTCTGGATACCCAATCCAGCGATGTGATCAAGCTGCATGCGGAGCTGTTCGCCAAGCACGGGATCACGACAATCCGCAACTTCGATGCCCTCAATGATGTGCAGAATCTGGTACATTCCGGTCGGTGCATCGTCGAGGCCGGCCTCAAGCATCAGGTCTGCGTGACCATGATGGCCCTGCCCCCCGGATGTGTCGGCGCCCACGATGCTGCGTTCTACACGCAGACTCTGCAGGCCATCCTTGACGCCGAGATACCCTTCGATTCGGTCTGCTTCAAAGACGCCTCGGGCACAGCCGTGCCCGCTACAGTTTTCGAGACGATCGTTCAGGCCCGCAGGGCGCTACCCGAAGGCACGAAGATCCAGTTCCATACGCACGAAACCGCCGGCATCGCCGTCAGTGCCTACCAGGCCGCCCTCGACGCCGGTGTCGATGCCATCGACCTGTCGCTGGCGCCGGTCTCGGGAGGCACGTGTCAGCCCGACGTGCTCGTCATGTGGCATGCCCTGCGCGGTACCGAATATGATCTGGAGATCGATGTCGACAAGGTGCGTGAGGCCGAGTCGATCTTCAAGGAGTGTATGGCCGACTACTTCCTGCCGCCGGAAGCGGTGGCTGTCGAGCCGATGATCCCATGGAGCCCGATGCCCGGGGGTGCCCTGACGGCAAACACGCAGATGCTGCGGGACAACGGCATCATGGACCGATATCCGGAGATGATCCGTGCCATGGGGGATGTGGTGACACGCGGGGGATTCGGCACATCGGTGACGCCGGTGTCACAGTTCTATTTCCAGCAGGCCTTCAACAACGTCATGTTCGGTCCCTGGAAGAAGATCGCTCCGGATTATGGCCGCATGGTCCTGGGGTACTTCGGTCGCACGCCTGTTCCGCCAGATGCAGAGATCGTCAAGCTCGCCGCCGAGCAGCTGCAGATGGATCCCACGACGCGGCCACCGTTGGAGATGAACGACGAGAATCCCGAAAAGAGCGTTTCCCGGACCCGTCAGCGCCTGGCGGCCGAGGACCTGGAAGTAACGGACGAGAACATCTTCATCGTCGCCGCCTGCGGCGACAAGGGTGTCGCCTTCCTCAAGGGGGAAGGGGAGATGGGCGTGCGCAAGATCGACACCGAAACGCCACCTTCGCCCGCACCGACGGCGATTCCCGAGCCGGCCAGCCCTGCCGCAGCTGCGGTTCCAGACTCGCCAGGGCACTACACCGTAACGGTCGACGGAGCGGTCCATGCCGCCTACGTAGACGGCGATCGCGTCGAGATCGACGGCCGGGCGTTTACCGTGGGGGTGGGCGCCGCGGAGGAGGGAGCATCTCCACCGCCGCCATCACCGGCAGCCAGCATGCCCGCGTCTGTGGCACCGGCGGCAGGTGTCCCTGTTGAGGCCAACATGCCGGGCAAGGTCCTGCGCATCGAGGCCGGCCCTGGGACGACGGTGCACGACGGTGATGCGGTGATCATTCTCGAGGCGATGAAGATGGAAGTAACCGTACCGTCCCCGGTGACGGGCGAGGTCGCGCAGGTCCTCGTCTCTGTGGGCGATCAGGTCGCCACGGGCGCCCAGCTGGCTACGGTCGTGCCTGCCTGAACCGAGTCAAAGTCGATCGTCGAGCAGCAGATGGCCGGTCCAGACGTCGACCGTGCCATCTTTGTCCGCCAGGCGCAGCTGCCCGGCGTCGCCGAAGCCTTCCAGAACGCCCTGCCTCCTGGTGCCGTCGTCGACAACTGTCACCAGCTGACCGAGACCGGCACAACGACTCTCCCAGTCATCACGCAGGGCCCTGAACCCTCCATGGCACCATCGATCCAGCCGCGGCGCCAGGGCTGCCAACAGCTCCGGTAGCAGGTCGCGGGGGGCCGGCAAGTCCCCTGTCTCGATGAAGATCGAGGTGGCCGGCTGGTCGATGGCCGCCGCCTCTTCCCGCGACATGCCGACATTGAGACCGACACCCACCACGACAACCGCAGGCAGGCTTCCCGAATCCGGGAGGCGCGGGATTTCGGGCAAGATACCGCAGATCTTCCGGTTGCCGGAGATGACGTCATTCGGCCACTTCGTCCGCACGGGCAGGCCAAGCCCCGCCAACAGATCAGCGACACCGAGAGCCACCGCCATAGACAACGAACACAGATCTTCGGCAGCCACCCTCGCGTGCAGCACGAAGGAACAGGCCAGATCCCGGCCGGGGCGGGTTTGCCACTGATTGCTGCCGCGGCCACGGCCGGCGGTCTGATCATCGGTCGCCAGAACCGTGCCGGAGGGCAGATCCGCGCCATCTTCCAACTCCCGGAGCAGCTTGCTGTTCGTCGAGGGGCTGCGTTCGAGCCATCGAGGCGGGAGGAAGTCGATCACACCCTCCAGGCGATTTCGCTCAGGAAGACGCTGAACTCAGCGGCGATGTCGAGATCGATATCCCGACCACCTCTGTACTTGGGCGCCGCGTAGGGCTCTACTTCCGGCAGTCGCCAGATGCCCTCTGGCGTCTGCGTTTCGACGAGATACTCTCCCACCCGAAGCGCGGCGCCACGGGCTGCCGGACAGCCCGTGAGCTCGAACAGCAAGGCGCAGCCCAGTCCCAGCTTGCCGCTGGGTGGAAAGGCGTAGACATCGGCGGCGCAGCTCTCGGCAAAGTCGAACAACGTCTGTGCGGCTCTCAGGTAGGACTCCTGCCCGGTGGCGCGATGGAGGTGGCAGAGGAAGATCAGGGCGATGCCCGGGTTGTAGTAGATCTGACCGGGGACATCCGCATCGACATATGAGAACAAGCAGCCGTCCTCCGGGGAGTCGGTGATCAGATTGCCATCGGCATCCATACGGAAGTAGAAACGACCCGGTTCGGGCTGCAGATTCACCATACGCGCCAGAGCGTCGCCGGCTTTGCGGGCGGCCGCCAGATAGCCTGTGGTCAACGCCGCCAGACCTGACCACGAAGTGCAGACCGGTTCGACGATGCGGGTCTCCCCCTCCCGGGCGTAGAAGCCACCCAGGGGCACCTGATACTCGAGCAGGAACCGCGCGCCCTGCAGGGACAGATCCCAGCGCTCGAGGCGATGCAACCCCTGGACCAGCCAGGCGTTCTGGTAGGTGGGCCAGCGCTCGTGGTCGGACCCTCGATGCCCGGGTGGACCGAAGTCGCCTGCGGGTGAGAAGTGGTGTTCGGCGATCCAGTCCGCCAGCTGTAGGGCCTGCCGCTGCCGGCCCGCCAGCGACAAGGCGAAGGGGACCTTGTAGTAACCGCTGATGCTATCGCCGGCGTTACAGAACGAACCGTCAGAGTTCTGCCGGGC
>DASCMS010000146.1:0-27350 GCA_036011085.1 Candidatus Latescibacterota bacterium | reverse complement strand
CTCGATTTCAAGGAGGAGAACCGGGAGCTCATCCGCGACTTCGATGAGATCCCCCAGGCGATGAAGGACGCCCTCATCTCCATCGAGGACCGGCGCTTCTTCAGCCATTGGGGAATCGACCTGCGGCGGATCTTCGGCGCCATAAAGGAAAACCTGCGACGTCTCAATCCCACCGGACAGGGCGCCAGTACTCTCACGCAGCAACTGGCGCGCAACCTCTACAAGAAGGTCGGCCAGCAACGCTCGAGTGCATCCCTGGAAGGCGTGTTGGCCACCTACGCCCGCAAGGTTCGGGAGCAGATCACGGCCGTCTACATCGAGCGTCTGTACACGAAGCGCGAGATCCTGGTCATGTACCTCAACACGGTGTTCTTCGGCCATGATGCCCACGGTCTCAAGTCGGCGGCACGTCTCTACTTCGACAAGGAGGTCGGTGACCTCTCGGTCGAGGAATGTGCGCTGATCGCCGGCCTGTTGAAAGCACCCAACACCTATAGTCCCTTCACCAATCCTGACAAGGCCAAGGCCCGGCGCAATGTGGTGCTGGTGGAAATGGTGCGCGGGGGAAAACTGGGTGCCGCCGTCGCCCGCCGCCTGGCCGCCGAGCCGGTACACGTACAGCGGGGCCAGCGTGCCGAGACCTACGGACTGGCCCCGTACTTCGTCGAGTACGTCCGTCGACAACTCGGCGAACGCTACGGCAAGTCCCTGTACCAGGATGGCTATTCGGTGCACACGACGGTTGATGCACGACTGCAGAAGGTCGCCGAGAAACACTTCAACATCCATCTGGGCGCCGTGCAGGCCAAGGTCGACGCCCACGTGGCCAGGCTCGACTCGTCACAATTGCCGGACTCGGTGAGCACCCTCGTGCAGGGGGCCTTTGTCGCCATGAATCCGAAGACCGGAGAGATCCTGGCCATGATCGGTGGCCGCGACGTGCACGGCGATTCCTACAACCGCGCCTATCAGGCGACGCGCCAGGCGGGCTCGTCCTTCAAGCCCTTCGTCTACACCGCCGCCCTCGACAACGGCAGCTTTCCCATCGACGTCTTCGACGACAATGCCATCACGATCACCGAACGCGACGGCAGTGTCTGGACACCCGAAAACTACGACCGGAAGTTCAAGGGACCCATGACGCTGCGCGAAGGCTTCATGCAGTCGCGCAACATCATTGCCCTGAAGCTGGCCATGGCGGTCACGGAGGGACGGGTCAGCCAGTACGCTCACGAACTGGGCATCAGCACGCCGATCCCCGAGGTGCCCTCCATCGGCATCGGCTCCAGCGGCGTGAAACTTCTGGAGATGGTCGCCGCCTACGCGGTGTTTCCCAATCGCGGCATCTACGTCACCCCCGAGGCGGTGCGCCGGGTGGAGGACGCCGACGGCAATATCATCGAGCAGTCGGCAGCCGAACGTCGCGAGGTGCTGCGGCCGGCGGTGGCGGTGGTCATGACGGACATGATGCGCTCGGTGATGGATCCGAATGGCCTGGGCACAGGGCGGGGCGCCCGTACGCGGTATGGCTTCCGCTCACCCGCCGCCGGGAAGACGGGGACGACGAACAACTACGTTGACGCCTGGTTCATCGGCTTTACTCCTGACCTGGTGGCCGGTGTCTGGGTCGGCGCCGATGATCCCCGTGTCAGTCTCGCCAACCAGGCCGGCTCCGCCGCCGCCCTGCCTCTGTGGGCCGGTTTCATGAAGGAGGTCTACCGCGAGGTGGCGCCGTACAAGGATCGGCGCAGCGTCGATTTCGAATACCCCGAGGAGCTTGTCGAGTATCGTGCCGTCTGCAACGACACCCACAGACTGGCCACGCGCTACTGTCCCAATCAGGGCCGGGACCTGTTCATTCGTGATGGCGCCATGCCGGCCACCTGTCCCCTGCACGGGATCGGTGACGGCGACGGGGGGCGTCGGCGCCGCCGCCTGTGATCCGCGACAGAACGAGATGAGCCGCACCTCGATCGAGATGCGGCCCAGGTCTGGTTGAGTCTACTCTTCGAGCTTGAACTTCGTCGGCTTGCGCCGTTTCTCCCGCTCGCGGTACTCATCCACCTTTTTCTGCAATTCAGTGAGCTCCTTCTCCAACTCTTCGATCTCTTTCTGCAAGGAGGCCACCTGCTCCTTGGTGTCCTTCGTCGCATTCTGCTCGGCCTCGATCTTGGCCTCGCACTCCCGTATTTCGGCCTTGGCGAGATCCGCCTTGGGCTTGAGCCCGGATGAGACCTTGAGATAGTCGATGACGATGAAGACGAGGAAGCCGGCGGCTCCTACAGCGATGCAGATGAATACCCAGGCCATGTCGTGTCCCCGTTAACGTAGCTCCTGAATAATCTTGGTGATACGCGCGGCGAAGTCCGCGTTCATACCACCCATGATCTTGGCCATGTGCTGTGGTTGCAGCCGCAGCATGAGCATGGCAACGGTTGTGTCGTCCAGCGTACCTTCCTGCAGAATCTCGGCGGCGGGGGCCGGCTTCATCTTGTTGTAGAAGGTGGCCAGTTCATCCAGTCGTGCCGCCTTGTTTGCCGTGCGCGTCGAATCCGCCACGGTCCCCATTCGCGAGCCTTCGGCCTCGAGGGAGTCCTCTTTTGCCGTCAGCGCCACACCGACCGCCAGCAGGCTGTCACTGATGGCTGCCTGTGTATCCAGCCGCGCCTGATACAGCGTCCGGTACTCCTCCACCAGTGCCGTCAACCGCCCGAGCTTGTCCTCCGGATCGACGAAATCGTCGGACAGGCGTGTGGTATCGTACTCTCCCAGGACCATCTCCGCCAGTTCCTGCGGTGACTTGACCGTCTCGGTGAAGAACAACATGGCCAGCAGGGCCGCCGTAAAGGAGACGAACATACCGACGATCAGCAGGGGCACAAGGAGGAACTTCACGACTCACCCTACCTCGGGTCAGGGGGCAAAGAATACGAAAAAAAGTCCGCCTACGATCATCCCGGACAAACCGATCTCGATCGCCCGATGGTCGGCGGCGACGGAGACCTGATCGACTCCTTTGGCGCCCCCCAGCCAGGAGGCGGCGGCTGGCGCCGAGGATTCGCCGATCTGTCCTGTGACCCGTCGCACCCAGCGCACGTGGCTGTCGGCGTCTTCCAGGCGCAGAAACACCTCCATGCGCGCCTCCCGGCTGCGCCGGTCGTCGAACAGATTCCAACCAGCCCCGGCCGGGCTGTAGACGACGCGCGAGTCCGCCAACCGGTAGTGCAGCGTCTCCGCCGCCGAAGAATCCGCCAGCACGCGTACGCCCTTCTCGAGCAGCAGGTCCGTAAGCAACCCCTCCACCACCCAATTGCCATCGTCGTTGCCGCTGTCTGAGAAACGCAATGTGGCCCCCCGGGCCAGTGGTATCGACGCCAGTGCCCTGCGCAGCTCTGGCTCGAGCCCGGCACGGGCAAGCTCCAGGTCGGTGCGGGCCAGTGAGGCCGCCGCTGACAGCGAAGACTCGGCGGCGACAACCTGTATCACGCCGGAACCCAATGTCACCGACACCGTCCGGTCTTCTGGCTGGAAGTGTCCCGAAAAGGTAAAGGGGCCGGTCGCCTGGGGTGTCAGACGCAGATCGACCTCGATGGCCTCGCCGGGAGCCAGATCGCCATGACTGGAGATGGCGACCTCAACGCTTCCCTTCTCTTCATCGGCCTCGAGACTGACTCCTCCAGTTCCACCGGGTGCCGTGCCCGGCTCCAGGCGGGCACCGGTGAAACCAGCTGCAGCAGCAGCCCCCAATGAACGGAGAGGGATCGCGACTTCGCCCTGATTACGCCAACGCAACCGCAGGAGAACGGCCATGTCCTGGCGGGCGGATTCGTCGAGCACCTGAAGGTCGAAGGAAGGAACGGGTGCGACCTCGAGAATCGGCGCCACCACAGGTGACGCCGCCAGACCCGCGCCGGCCACATGGACAGCCACTGTCAGTGCCCCGGCCAGATCCCGGTGGACCCGTACCGACTGCCGGATTTCGAGGGCGTCCCCATCGATGCTCCGGCTGGCAACGGGGTCGCCCACAGGAGTGATTCCGGCTGGCCATGTGGCAGCGACCGAATCGACGACACGCTCCTCCATCTCCCTGCGACCTGCGCGCAGCAGGAACTCCACCGCTTCGCCGGGGTAGACTCGGCCCGGCTCGATTTCGAGGGCAACCCTCAGAGGGGGTAGAATGGCAAGAGATGCGGAAACCCGATGAGCCGGCTCCTCGCCGGTGTCCACATTTGTCGAGAGGTACAGATCGACCGGCACCGACCGAGACGGCGTCACCAGATGTACGAGGAGGGTATCTGAAAGCTGGCTGCCGATGGCGCTGCTGCTGTAGTCGACACGGAAACCCGCCGACTGCAGTTCTGCCTGACCATGCTGGGAGACAACCCTGGCAAGCTGGGCATCCGGTGACCGAATCCTGGCCTCGAGACCGACGACAGCTTCGCCGTCACCCGGGAAATAGTCAACAATGAGCCTCGCCGACTGCTCCACATCTGGGCCGGCGACGGCGTCCGCGAAGCGAGCGGTGAAAGAGGAACGGGCTTCACCGGGTACGGCGAGCCCGAGCAGGAGCAGGCAGACAGCGGCGAGTGGACGCCGGGACAGGGTCTCTGAATGGTCGATCAAAATGGTCTGAAATCCTTTGGGCACTTGAAGTTGCGACGATCCTAGGGTAACTGCGGGCAGCCTGGACTGTCAAGCTTTCGGAGGGTCTCGATGCAGCATTTCCGGGTGTGGGCTGCTGCTTGACGGCGGCGCCGATGGGCGGGTAGCTTCTCTCAGGAACTGATGGGTTTCACGAAGAGTTCCACGAATTTCAGCGGAGAGCCGTCGTGTACTGGGCAGCTATCCCGGCCGCGATGGCCGGGCTTGTCATTCTCTTCCTGGCGCTGCCCC
Organism: Candidatus Latescibacterota bacterium; assembly: GCA_036011085.1. GTDB lineage: Bacteria > Latescibacterota > UBA2968 > UBA8231 > UBA8231 > UBA8231. The sequence continues at coordinate 22,457 of DASCMS010000146.1, read as the reverse complement.
TCGTACTCGTGGTCCGTGGGGGGCGCTGCGCCGACGATGCCCCCCTGGGACTGGAGTGTGGCGTCAGCCTCTGGCTGGGGCTGGTCGGCATCACCTGCCGGCGTCCTGCCGGGAGAAAGATCTGGGAGGTGGGGCCGAGGCTGTGCGGTTGGACCGCAGGAATCTGGTACAGATTCGGTACGTCACACAGCCATCAGGAGGCGCCGGAAGAGGCTGCCGAGGCCCGTGGGGCCGACGAGACAGAGCCGGAGACGCCTCCCGAGTCGGCCGAGGACAAGGAGACGCCCCTGCTGGCGAGGGTTCGGCAGCAGGCCTCATCGTTGCGCCCGCTCGTGGGACCGGCATGGGGGCTGGTGCGTTCCTGCCCGAAGGCGCTGTCCATCCGTCGCCTGCAGGTAACGGGCAGCATCGGTCTGCAGGATCCGGCCACCACGGGTTGGTTGCAGGGCCTGCTGCATGTTCTGTACGACGTGATGCCCGGGCCGATCGAGGTGGACGTCGAGTCGGATTTTGTCGAAGCGGGAGTGCGCGGCGAGGTCGTCGTCAAGCTCCACCTGCACCTCGGCAAGCTGCTGTTCTTCATCGTCTGGTTTGCGCTGATCGCAGGCACGCGGTGGCTGTTCACCCGGCTGTCGCTGTGGCGCACAAGGAGAAAGGTATACGATGGCATCGTCGGTTGATTCATTGATCGAACGCGTGCTGGGCGAACTGAACAAGATCGTACAGACACGCACGGTGATCGGAGAACCGGTGACGGCGGGACCGGTGACGCTGATTCCCGTATCGAAGATCTCCCTTGGCTTTGGTGCCGGTGGTGGCTCAGAAGGGTCCGGACGTAGCGGCACCGGTGGCGGCGCCACCGTAGAGCCTATCGGCTTCGTCGTCGTCGACGGTGATGGCAAGGTGCAGGTGATGACGCTGAAGGAGAAGGAGATCAGCTGGGGACAGTTGGTCGAGCTGGTTCCCGGCGCCATGTCGAAGGTGAAGGGATTCGTCGAGCGACGCGGAGCTGACGACGATGCCGAAGAAGAGGAATCGGACGAGAGCTAGATGAACTCAAGCCGGATCATTGGGGAAGATCCGGAACAGCCCGTCGAGTAGCAGATGGGTGTACCAGCCGACGATGGCGGCTCCGGCAAAGACCAGCCGCACTGGCGTGAGGATATCACGCCAGGACAGGTCGTTGCGCCCCCATCCCTCCCACCACAGCAGCCCGAGGCCCAGAGCAGCCGGCAGCAGCAACGGCACGAAACGGCCGTGCGTCCATCCCCGGTGGTGATCCACCAGTGGCAGCAGGGCAAGTCCCGCCACCACCGTCGCCGCGACCCACGAATCGGTCCAGGCAAGGTAGAGCAGGACGAGGAGCACGCCGCGGTAGAACCAGCGGCGGGGAACCGAGTCGGTGTCGACATCGGGAAACAGCGAGAAGAACACCGCTGTCATCGCCACGCCCCACCAGAGTGGATGCGTCACCCCGGGAACCAGACCCAGCGTACTGGCACAGGAGGCCGTCACCCACGCGACGAGGGCGCCTCCAGTCAGGTGTCCCCGGGCTCTCAACCTGGGTGACTGCGATAGAGCTGCCCGCAGGCGGCGGCAATGTCTCCCCCGCGACTCTCGCGCAGGGTTACTGTGTGGCCGGTGTGGGCTTGCAGTGAGCGCCGAAAATCCTCGATCCGAATCCGTGGCGGACGACGGAAGGTCGGCTCCGCGGTATTCTCGATATCCTCCAGCTGGTTGTACGGAATGATGTTGAGCTTGCAGGGCACGTCCCGTGTCAGGCGTGCCAGACGGCCGGCATCCTCATTGCTGTCGTTGACCCCGTCCAGGAGCACGTACTCGAATGTGACCCGTCTTCCCTTGCGATCGAAATAGCCCCGTGCCGCCTGCAGCAGCTCGGCGATGGGCCACTTGCGGTTGATCGGCATGAGGCGGTTGCGTACCTCGTCCGTCGTCGCGTTGAGGGAGATGGCCAGACCGACGTTGAGATCGTCCGCCATCAGCCGCTGGATCCCGGGCAGGTACCCGGCCGTCGACACGGTGATCCGTCTGCCGCCCACGGCGGGACCTTCGGTGTGCCGGATGATACGCAGGGCCCGCGTGACCTCGTCGTAGTTGAGCAGTGGTTCCCCCATCCCCATCATGACGATGTTGGTCACGCGCTCACCTCGCTCTGCGGCGACGGCGTGCAGCTGCAACAGCTGGTCGACGATCTGTCCGGCACCCAGGTTGCGGAGAAATCCCATGCGGCCGGTGGCACAGAACTGGCAATCGAGGGCACAGCCAACCTGCGAGGACAGGCAAGCCGTACGCCGGTTGCCGTCGACGATGAGGACCGATTCGATCTGTCCGGCTCCCGCGGCGTCGGCCCCGGTTCCGAAGAGGAACTTCACGGCCATACCGGTGTGAGAGTCGCGACGCTCGAGTGGTTCCAGGGACCCGACGAAGGCCCCGGCTGCACTCAGGGCGAGGCGGAACCCCTTGGGCAGGTTTGACATAGCCTCGAACCGGCAGATCCCCTGTTCGTGGATCCAGCCGAACAGCTGGTCACCGCGATAGGCGGGCTCACCCAGGCCGGTAGCCAGGTCCCGCAGCTGTTCGGGCAACAACCCTTTGAGGTCGGTCTGGTCGATGTCGGTGGGAGGCTTGCGGGCTTGGATCTGCTTGACTGAAAAACGACGTAGGTGTATAATAATAAACACTTTGCGAAACATCAGCAACGTCCGGCAGCAACCCTTCCTCGATCACGACTGACCCCATCGTTATGCGTCTTCCGCCGCGTTCTTCTGTCGCTTTCTGGGGCCTGCTCGCCTGTCTCGTCGTCGTTACCCTGGTCCGTGCCGACCTGCGCGCGCGGCCCCCGGTGGCGCCCGCAGAACCCGCCGTCCCTGAAGAATCTGCGTCCGCGGTCATCGTGCCGTTGCCGATGGCCGGCACCCGCGACACCGGTAGGGCAGTCGCAAGCGGCCGAAGCGCGACGACGACTCCGGTCCCCGAACAGATCCGCCATCACGTGGCTGACACCCTCGGACGCGATGGCTCCATCTACCTGACGTTGAAGGCCCATGCTGTACCTGAACTCGAGATCGCCCGGGTCGGTCAGGCACTGGCCGCTGTCTTCGATGCCCAGCGGGAAACCCGCCAGGGGGACATCATCGTCATGGTCCTCGACAGCCTGCATACCGTGTTGCGCTTCGAGTACACCCCAGTGCGGGCGCCGGAGTTACCGATTCTCATCGAGCGCGTCGGTGAAGAGTTGCGGGCTCGCCGTGACCGCATTCCGCTGACGAAGCGCACCTGGGCGATCGAGGTCGTCATCGAGGACAACCTGTCCAACGCCATCTCTCAGGCCGGCGAGGGCGACGCCCTGACAGACAAGGTCGTCGACGGCGTCTTCGGCTCCGTCATCGACTTCCATCGGGATCCGCGCCAGGGGGACCGCCTGGGACTCGTCTTCACCCGCATGTATATGGGAGACCGGTTCATTCGTTATGGCAAGGTGCTGCTGGCTCGCTACGAGGGCAGGATCGTATCACAGCTCGGCGTGAACTACGTGGATCCCACCCAGGATCCAGAGGCGGAGGGAGACTACTACAACGCCGACGCCACATCGTTGGAACGCATGTTCCTGCTCAAGCCGATGCAGTTCCGACGCATCAGCTCCCGCTTCAGCCGGCGGCGGTTCCATCCGATCCTCAAGCGCAATGTACCGCACCTGGGTACCGACTACGCCGCGGCTCCTGGCACCGATGTATGGGCGACGGCTCGAGGCCGTGTCACGGTCGCCGGCTGGAATGGTGGCTACGGCAAGATGGTCGAGGTGGAGCATCCCAACGGGTACCGCACCCGCTACGCCCATCTGAGTCGGATCCTGGTGCGCAAGGGCCAGCGGGTCGCCAAGCGCGACCTGATTGGCCAGGTGGGATCCACCGGTCGCGCCACCGGCCCGCACCTGCACTACGAACTGATTCACAACGGCAACCAGATCAATCCGTCCACCGTGAACCGTGGCGACGAGGCGCGAGCCCTGCCAGAAGCGTATCGGGACGCCTTTGACCGGCTCCGGGGCTATCGTGAAAGGTTGCTCGATGACTCACGCCGGACCCCGCCGGAGGTCGTTGCCAGCGCCGCTCACAGAGGGCCGGCAGCACTGACCTCCCCTTGACATGTGGGATGGCGGACGTTGACTTACTCAGCCTTCCACGCATACCCACACACCTTCTGAAGCGGACACGGGCATGGAAGACAGCTTTCTCCATGACATCGAAACGCTTGCCGAGCGCGACGGACGGTACCCGCGTGCCGCGTACCTGTTCGTCTACGATGCGCTGCAGCACACGGTAGAAAAGCTGGGGAAGGTGTCGATGCCGCGGGAGCAGCGGCACGTGTCCGGCCGTGACCTGCTCTATGGCATCAGCGAATACGCCCTCGATCAGTTCGGGCCGCTGACGCGCACCGTCTTCGACCACTGGGGCATCCGCGAGACACGGGACTTCGGCGAGATCGTCTTCAACCTCGTGAACGACAATCTGATGAGTACGACGGACGACGACCGCATTGAAGACTTCGTCGATGTCTTCAACTTCGACGAGGAACTGGACTGGAAACGGCGCAGCGCCGAGTTCCGTCGGTCCACCGCATCGACCTCCAAGTAACAGCTGACGGCAACTGATCGGTCGCCCTCGTGCTCGTCGCCTATTTCGACTGCTTCTCCGGTGCCAGCGGCGATATGCTCCTCGGTGCCCTCGTCGATGCCGGCCTCGAGTTGTCCGACCTGCAGGCCGACGTCGACCGACTCGGAGTGGGGGCTGCCCTGCGCGCTGACGTTGTCGACCGCTGCGGTCTGCGCGCCACACGCGTTGAGGTCGATATCGCGGGCCAGCCGCTGACCCCCGCAAGAGAGCAGCACCAGCATCCTGGGCATGGAGACGCCGGTCACGGACACACGCATCTGCGGGACATCATCGCCATCATCGACGGCAGCTCCCTCGATTCGGAGATAAAACAGACGGCAACACGGGTATTCCAGCGTCTGTCTGAGGCCGAGGCAGAGGTCCACGGAACCGACGTCGACAAGGTGGGCCTGCACGAGGTTGGATCTCTCGACGCCATCGTCGACATCACCGGAGTCGTGGCCGGCCTGCGCCGCCTCGGTGTTACTGAAGTCGCCTCCTCCCCCCTGCATGTCGGCACGGGAACGGTCGAGTGTGCTCACGGACGCTATCCGGTACCCGTGCCCGGTGTGCTCGCCCTGTGCCGCGACGTACCCCTGGTGCAGACAGACATCCCGTTTGAGCTCGTCACCCCCACGGGGGCAGCCCTCATCACGACGCTGGCCCAGGGCTTCGGATCGGCCCCCGCCATGACGGCTGTGGCCACGGGGTACGGAGCGGGCGGGCGCAATCTGGAAACGACTCCGAACGTCGTGCGTCTGCGATTGGGACGGCCGGTTGCCGATGGCGATGGCTCGCGTTGCCTGTTGCTCGAAGCGAACGTGGACGACATGAGCCCGGAGGTCTACGGCTACGTCTTTGAACGGCTTCTCGAGGCCGGCGCCCGCGATGTCTATGTGACCCCTGTTCTGATGAAGAAGAATCGACCGGGTCACCTGCTCAGCGTGCTCATCGATCCTGAGCAGGTTGAGACCATTGCCGATGTCGTGCTTGCGGAGACGACGAGCCTCGGCCTCCGCTACCACGAGGTGGAACGCCGGGTGCTACCGCGCTCCACGAAGTCGGTACAGACGGAGTTCGGTGAAGTGAGTGTGAAGATGGCACACGTGAACGGCCGTCTGCGGGCGGCGCCCGAATACGAGGATTGCGCCCGGCTGGCGCGCTCTCTGGGTGTGCCCTTTCAAGCGATCTACGATGCTGCTCTGTCGGCAGCTCGGAAGGAGGGTCCCGAATGAAGAACAGGTATGTGCTGAGCGTCTGCATGGCAACGCTGATCGTCGCCCCCTTCTGGCCCCATCTTGTGGCCGCGACGTCACCGACGGTGGACCCATTGCCCGCCAAGCCGAAGCTCCAGACTCTGGATGAATTCGACTGTATCGTCGTACTCCCACCCGCCGGCAAACAAGAGCCGGATCGCTTCGCCCTCGGCGACGCCCACGGTTTCCTCCACGTCTTCGAGCAGCGGGGCCAGGTCTGGGACGAGGTCTGGCTCAGCGAGTACTTCGAGAGCGGTATTGCCGGCCTGTTCCTCGCCGACGTCAATCTCGACGACCTCGACGAGCTCGTCCTCTACACCGAGGACGGTCGGATCCATTTCCTCGACAGCGCCGCCTACCGCCTGCTGTGGAGCAACCCGCCTGGTGATTACGCTTCCATCACGGCGATGGCACTGCACAATGTCGATGAAGACGAGCAGGCAGAGCTGCTCTTCGTCGCCGACGGACGCCTGCTCATCTACGATGGCCGCGACCAGTTCGAAGAATGGCGCAGTGACCAGGACAACATCACCGCCACCAGGATCGTGCTCGGCGATGTTGACGGCGACGGTGCGGAAGAGATCGTCCTCAACGACGGCTTCGTCTTCGACGCTCTCTATCGCGACCTGGAATGGCAGTCACCGGAACCCTTCGGCGATCGCATTCGACTGCTCGATATCGATGACGATACCATCCCCGAGATCATCGGTGAGTTTCAGGGCCGCTTCCTGCGCGTCTTCGATGTCGATCTGCGCCGCATGAAGGCGGCACGCCGCTGATTCCGAACGGTTGACCGGAGCGTGGGGCTGCCCTTTTGTAGGCACGGTAGTCGGCAACAACAACAACAGGAGAGACACCGATGGCACGCCCCGTAACACTGTTCACCGGTCAATGGGCCGACCTCGACACCGAAACCATGTGCAAGAAAGCCGTGGAGTTTGGCTACGACGGCCTCGAACTCGCCTGCTGGGGGGATCACTTCGAGGTCGCTGATGCAGACGAAGCCTATTGCGAAGCCAAGCGCACACTTCTCGACAAGCACGGTTTACAGCTGTTCTCGATCTCTGCCCATCTGGTGGGCCAGGCGGTGTGTGACAACATAGACGGCCGGCACCAGGCGATCCTGCCGGAATACGTCTGGGGTGATGGTGACCCGGAGGGCGTGCGCCAGCGTGCGGCCGACGAACTGGTGGCCACCGCCCGTGCCGCCTCCCGTCTCGGCGTGAATGTCGTCAATGGGTTTACCGGCAGCTCCATCTGGCACATGCTCTATTCATTCCCGCCCACCTCGGATGAAATGATCGCCGCCGGCTTTGAGGATTTCGCCAACCGCTTCCGTCCGATCCTGGACGAGTTTCAGAAAGAGGGCGTCCGCTTCGCCCTCGAGGTCCACCCCACCGAGATCGCCTTTGACATCGCCTCCGCAGAGCGTGCCATCGAGGCTCTCGGTGGCCACCCGGCCTTCGGCTTCAACTATGACCCCAGTCACCTGGGATACCAGGGAGTCGACTACGTCGAGTTCATCTACCGCTTTGCCGATCGCATCTTCCATGTGCACATGAAGGATGTGGCCTGGTCTGCCACCCCCACCGAGGCCGGTGTCTTTGGCGGCCACACCGCCTTTGGCGATCGGCGGCGCTACTGGGACTTCCGCTCCCTTGGCCGCGGCAATATCGATTTTGAGGAGATCATCCGCGCCTTGAACCGTATCAACTACCAGGGTCCCCTGTCGGTGGAGTGGGAAGACGGCGGCATGGACCGCGAACACGGCGCCGCGGAAGCGGCGGACTTCGTCAAGGAGATCGACTTCGAGCCCTCCGACGCCGCCTTCGACGCAGCTTTCGCCGAGTAGGGTCCTGAATGCGCCGACGCGCGCCCATCGGCAGGACGGTCGGGCACATCGTGGTGCTGGCAGCCCTGGGCTCTGTCTCTCCGGCCGCTGCCCAGCCGGATGCGCTGACGCCGGAAGAACTCGATTCTCTCGAGGTCTACCTCGTGAGCGCCATCGCGGGACCTGATGAACGCGCCTACCTGCAGATTTTGACCGAGGCCCGGGTCCTGGCTGATCCCACCGACAGCGGCAGCGTCTACGATATCGTCGTGCGGTACGACCCCGAACGCTACCACACACGGTATGCCGGACTCTACCCTCTCACCTTCGAGGATCAGTTCATCCAATGGGGAAAACGGATCGCTCTGTTTTCACGCAGCATCTCGGCCAGAACGAAGCGCTACTACCTGCACGACATCTCAACCGGACGGCAGGCGTGGATGTTCACCGCCGAAGCGCGACACCTGCACTCCCTGCCGCCGGAAAAGACACCCGGCATTGCCGACATCGACGATCGTGGGGCCCAGAGGAGGTGGTTGCGACACATCCACGCGTCGCCTGTGACGACGGAGCTGCTGACCATGGGCGGCTGGTTGCGCCTCATACGGCGGGAAAGCCGCGAGAGCGTCATCGCCGACATCGGCCTTCACCAGCCACCGGCGGCCCCCACTCCCTGATGGGATGCCTGCGCCGTATCATGGCAGCGGCGCTGTTGGCGCTGGGACTGCTGGCCTGCGGGGGCGGGACCAACTCGGGGGCGGGACCGAAGGATACCGTCCTGGTCTTTGCCCGGGGATCGGACTCGGTCGGGCTCGACCCGGCCCTGGAGACCGACGGCGAGTCGATGAAGGTCTGTGACAATCTCTACGAGAATCTCGTCACCTACGCTGCCGGTACGACGGAAGTCATACCGCAGTTGGCCCGGAGCTGGGACGTTGGCCAGGACGGCCGGCACTGGACGTTTCATCTGCGTACCGACGTGACCTTCCATGACGGGACCCCCTTTGACGCCGAGGCCGTCCTGTTCTCACTGGGTCGTCAGTTCTTCCCTGACCATCCCTTCCACAAGCCCGCCGCCGGCACCTACAGCTACTGGAAGGACATGGGCATGGACGCCGTCGTGGCGGACATGTCCGCCGTCGACGACTCGACTTTCGTCATAGAACTGGCCGAAGCCAACGCCCCCTTCCTGTCCAATCTGGGCATGAACTTCTGCGCCATCCTCTCTCCCACCGCGGTGCGGCGCCATGGCGCCGACTACTTCAAGAACCCCGTCGGCACGGGTCCGTTCCGGTTCGTCGAATGGCGCAAGGACGAACGGATCGTCCTGGCCCGCAACGAGCAGTACTGGGACCGACCGGCGGACCTGGATCGACTCATCTTCAAGTACGTCCAGGATCCCTCCGTGCGCTATCTCGAGCTGCGCTCCGGGGCCGTGCACGGCATGGACAATCTCAGCCCCGAGTTCATCGACGCCATACGCCAGGACGCCGACCTGAAACTGCAGACCCAACCGGGAATGAATGTCGGCTACCTGGCGATGAACATGGAACGGCCACCGTACGATGACGTGCGTGTCCGTCGGGCCGTCAATCACGCGGTCAACAAGCGGTCTCTGGTAGACAATTTCTACGCCGGCCTGGCGGTGCCTGCCATCAACCCGATCCCGCCGATGATGTGGAGTTATCACGACGGCATCAGCGGCTATGAGCATGACCCGAGGCGAGCCCGGGAGTTGCTCGCCGAGGCCGATCTGGCCGACGGCTTCGATACGGAACTATGGGTCATGACGGCACCCCGTCCCTACATGCCACAGCCGGGCAAGATCGCCCAGGCGATCCAGGCCGATCTGGCACAGGTCGGCATCCGTGCCCGCATCGTCACCCTGGACTGGGCTACCTATCTCGACAAGGTATTCGACGGCCAGCACGGCATGTGCGTTCTCGGCTGGACCGGCGACAACGGCGATCCGGACAACTTCCTCTACGTCCTGCTCGACAAGACAGCAGCGGTGAAGCCGGCGCAGAACGTCGCGTTCTACAAGTCTGACGTGTTCCACGACCTGTTGGTCGCGGCTCGCCGCAGCACGGATGTGGCCCAGCGCACCCGACTCTACCGCCGGGCTCAGGAGATCGTGCACGCCGACGCACCGTGGGTTCCTCTCGTACACGCCACGCAGACGGCGGCCTTCCGCGGCGATGTGAAGGGTTTCGAGCTGCACCCCACCGGCAGCAAGTGGTTCCGCAGCGTCGCCTTCGGTCCCTAGTCGGCCTCTCGCTCCTGCCGTGACCGCCTTCATCCTGCGCCGACTGGCGCTGCTGATCCCGACCTTGGCGGGAATCTCTGTCGTCGTCTTTCTGATGATCTACCTGGTTCCGGGAGACCCGGCCCAGGTGATGCTGGGAGAACGCGCCAACGCCGAAACCCTGGCCGCTCTGCGCCAGGAACTGGGTCTCGATCAGCCCTTCCACATTCAACTCGGCCACTTCATCGGTGATCTTCTCACCGGCAACCTGGGCCGCTCCTTCCGCACCCACGAGAAGATCACGGTAGAGATCTTCCAGCGCTTTCCGGCGACCGTCGAGTTGACCATGGCGGCCATGCTGTTCGCCATCGTCGGAGGCTTGAGTCTGGGCATGGTCTCGGCCGTGCGCCGTGGCGGCATGGTCGACTACCTGTCCATGACCGTGGCCACCGCCGGCATCTCCATGCCGGTTTTCTGGCTCGCCCTCATCCTCATCCTGCTGTTTGCCGTCGAGATACCGCTGCTGCCGATCTCGGGACGCATGTCGGCCAGTATCTACCTGGAAGCTCACACGGGACTGTACGTCGTCGACGCCATACTCGCGGCAGACCTTGTCGCCCTGGGAGACGTGCTACGGCATCTGGCGTTGCCGGCCATCACCCTCGGCACGATCCCCCTTGCCGTCATCGCCCGCATGACGCGCTCGAGCCTGCTCGAAATCCTGGGCGAGGACTACATCCGCACCGCCCGGGCAAAGGGCCTGTCCCCCCTCATCGTCCTGCTGCGGCATGCGGTTCGCAACGCCTTTATCCCCACGCTGACGGTGATCGCCCTTGAATTCGGCTATCTGCTGGGGGGGGCCATCATCACCGAGACGATCTACGCCTGGCCGGGCATCGGTCGCTGGCTGTTTCTGGCCGTTCTGGCACGCGATTTCCGCGCCGTGCAGGGCGGCGTACTGCTGATCGCCACGCTGTTCATCTTCGTCAACCTGGTAGCCGACGTGCTCTACGCCTGGCTGGATCCCCGAATCCGGTATTCCTGAGAAGGATCGATTTCAGGGATCGGCGATGCCGTTGAAGAAGGTGGCGCGTTCCAGGCCCCTATCGAGGTTGACGTCGCCATAGTTGAGTTCGAGAACGCGACCGTGGCTCTCAATGCGGATCCTCGCCGGCAGGTAGAGGTCCCCTTCGGCCAGGCGGCGCCATCGAGAAAGGTCCCGCGACCAGAGCCGGCGCCCCTCGTCGTCCACGAGTTCTTCCCGTTCCACGAACCCTTTGTGCAGATCGATCCACAACCGCCGCCGCTGGCCCTCGATGCCGTCATCGAGCGTGAGGTGGGCCCGATCGGCTCGTGGGTAGTCGATGCTCTCGATCCGCCGCAGAGCGGGAGCGATGATGCCGAGCAGGACGAGCCGCGGATCGTACCCGGCCAGGTCGATGGTGAGAAAGGCGTCGAGCCCGTCCCGCGAGGGCATCCGGTATAGCTGACCGTTGGCCAGAGCGGTCAGCGTATCAGCATCGATCACGGCGGAGAGGATGTGCTGAAACAGGGGCCCCCGCACGTCGAGTCGCATCAGCGCCGGGGGGCGAAAAAGGATGGACCCGGAAGCGGAGCCCACCTCGTGCAGCTTGAAACGGACCTCCGCGGTGAGATCCGTGAGCGCCTGCAACGCCTCGGCATCGGCGCGCAGCAGCAGCGCCGGATCCTGCGCGCCGGCCCACCCGGTGCGCTGCGCTGGGCGGGGGGGGCCACAGGCGGCGAGGCAGAGCACGGTGATCAACAGGCCCGCGCCCGGTCGCCGAAGGCTCCTCACGGCAGAGAGTCCGGGCCCAGCTTCTTCTGCAGCTCCTCATTGCCTGGAGTCAGGTCGAGAGCCTGACGCCAGCGGTCGACGGCGACCTCACGCTTACCGAGGGCGTTGGCGATATCACCGGCATGGTTGAGGATGACGGCCTGCTCCGTCTGCTCGTGCCCTGCCATCTGCTCCATCGCCTTGCCCAGATAGCGCTCGGCTTCGCCCAGCTCCCCCATCCGGTAGTAGGCCCAGCCGAGACTGTCGAAGAAGGCGCCATTGTCGGGTTCGAGCCGGATCGCCCGGGTCAGCAGATCTACCGCCTCCTCGAGATGGATGCCGCGCTCGGCGAAGCTGTAGCCGAGATAGTTGAGGGCGTAGGCGTCGTCGGGGCTCAGTTCGATAAGACGTCGAAAGGCGGTGACAGCGCGATCGAAGTAGCCGTGTCCCGGCCGTTCCCGCGACGCCTGTTCCAAAGCGCTGCCCAGGTAGAACAGGGCGAAGCCGTCATCCGGCATCAGCTCCGCGGCCCGTGCGAGCCGCGCTACGGCCGCATCCCACTCCCCCACCTTCTGCAGGGCGACACCCCAGTGCAGATGGCCGTCGGCGTACATCGAGTCCGTCTCCACCACCTTGCGGTACCGACCGATCGCATCGTGCCATCGCTGCTGCTGCCCGTACACGATCCCCCAGCGAATGTAGAGCTGGGGTTCCGGGCCGACGTTGACGATCCCCTGCCGATAGACGTCGACGGCCGCATCCCACAGCTTGCGCTGTTCGAGATTCCAGCCCCACATCAGGTACACGGACAGCGAATCTGGCAGTTGTTCGCTGGCACGCCGGTAGACGGCCAGCGCGTCCTCGTGCCGATCCTCCTTCTCCAGTGCAGTGCCCCAGAACAGGTAGAGCTGCAGGCTGTCCGGCATGGCGGCCAGGGCGTCGTCGAGAATCTCCTCGGCACGATCGAGGCGTCCCACGTGCAGATAGTAGCGCACCGGATCGAGCCAGCCATCGACATCGACCGGCGTCTGACCCACGATCTGTTCGAAGACACGAGCCGCCAGGGGGAACTTCTCCATCTCTGACAGCGCGATACCGAGACGGTAGAGGTAGGCGGCGTCTTCGCGCGGCAGAATCGGAGCCAGGTCCTCGGGAGTCTCTACGACACGAGCCAGCTCATACATGATCAGTGAGCTGTCGGGCACCCGCCGTGCCCCTTCCCGCAGCGATGCCAGCGCCGCGAGGCGCTCCCCTTTTGCCACCTGCAGCTCCCCGAGGCCGAGCCAGGCATCCTCGACGGTGGGGTCGTCGGCCAGTACATCGCTGAAGATCTGTTCCGAAAGCTCTCGGCGACCGGTGCGCGACAGTACGTAGGCGACGTTGACACGTACATCAGCCGGCGTATCCGGTTGCTCGAGGAGGCGATCGAAAAGGTCGTCGATCAGGTCCTCCTGCCCGCTCTCCAGGTACACCCGGGCCAGGTGCGAATAGAGCTGCCAGTTGTGCGGATCGCGCTCGATGAGGGCCCGCATGTGCACGGCCACGTCTTCCGGTTCCCCCACGGCGTCGAGCCAGCGGACCATCTGGAAGCGAAGTGCTGTCAGTTCTGGGTCCAGATCGAGGGCCCTGCCGCCAAAGACAACTGCCATGCGGAAGTCCTGAATGCGGTCATAATTGCGCGCCAGCTGCGCAAAGATCGTGGGCGACGAGGGATCGAGATCCGCGGCGCTGCGCAGGGCGACGATGGCGCCGAGATGGTTGCCCTTCGACTCGTATTCCTTGGCCTGCACGAAGTACAGCATGGCCTGCAGGTGGGCGGCATCTTCGACGGCAGATTCCGCCGTCGGCCGCAGCCAGCCGGCACAGCCCGGGAGCATGACCAGGGCGACGAGGACAACGCCGCAGTGCCGGCACACCGGGCGCATCAGGCGGCCTTCACGGTGAGGCGCCGGGGATCGAGGGCGTCGCGCAGACCGTCGCCGAAAAGGTTGAAGCCGAGAGCGACGAGGAAGATCGCCAACCCGGGAAAGGTCATCACCCACGGAGCCTTCAGCAGCAACTCCCGGCCGTCGTTGAGCATGGCCCCCCACTCCGGTGTGGGCGGTTGTGCCCCCAGGCCGAGAAAGCTCAGACCTGCTGCATCGAGAATCGCCGTGGCCAGACACAACGACGTCTGTACGATGAGCGGCGCGACACAGTTGGGCAGGATACTGAGCAGAACGATACGCGTGTCCCGTGAGCCGAGGGCGCGGGCCGCCTCGACGTAGGCCAGTTCGCGCAGGGTCAGCACCTGGGCCCGTACGAGACGGGCGAATTGAGGCACCAGAACGATGCTGACAGCGATCATGACATTGTCGATGCCAGGGCCGATGACGGCGACGATGGCGATGGCCAGCAGGATCGCCGGAAAGGCCAGCATGACATCGACGAAACGCATGATCACCGTGTCTACCAGGCCGCCCCGGTATCCGGCCACAAGTCCCAGGGTCGTCCCCAGGGTGAGGGCGATGGAGATGCAGATCATGCCGATGCGCAGAGAGATGCGTGAGCCGTAGAGCACCCGGCTGAGGATGTCTCGACCGAAATCGTCGGTCCCCATGGGATGCTCCCAGGAGGGCGGACCCAGGCGCTCGTAGAGATTCTGCTCGAGGGGGTCGAAAGGGGCCAGCAGGGGTGCCAGGATCGCCAGCAGGACGAGGCCGACGACGATGGCGGCTCCGGCCATCGGGATCGGTCGCGCCCACAGATAGGCTGCGGCGACCTTCAGAGACATATTGATGGCCTCATGCGTCGGGCTGTCCCAGGGTCTGCTCCACCAGCAGCTGGAAAGGCTCCAGACTCAGAGGTTTCTCGATGAAACCGTCGAAAGGATGTTTGTGCACCTCCTCGGCCTCGACGTATCCGGAGGTAGCAAGAACCTTCAGATCCGGGTATTGCGCCTTGAGGTTTTCCAGCAGCTGCATGCCGTCCATTTCGGGCATGTTGATGTCTGTGATCACGAGGTCGAGTTTGACCTCCTGCACCATCTCGAGAGCCTGCCTGCCATGCTCGGCCTCGACGATGTCGAATCCGGGCAGGGCGTCCTTGACGAGGAGGCGAAAGTCCGCCTCGTCATCGACGATGAGGATCCTGGGAATCAGATCTTTCACCTGTTCCTCTACGTGCAGGTTCAGCTCCTCGCGATCCGTCCCCGTCTTGTGTGCCGCCATGTCGAGAGCGATTCCGGCGCGGCTCTGGTTCTCCTTGAGGCGACGTTGCAGAACAGCGATGCGCCCTTCGTAGCGGGCTTTTTCCATCTGGTAGTCACGGAGCCGGATGTTGTCGTTCGACAGCTTGCCTGAGAGCACGTCGATGATGGCGCGAAAGACCTTGGCCTGCATGTCCTCGTCGTCGCGCAGCACGGCGTCGAACTGTGCCTTGTGGATCAGGAACAGGGCGGAGGGTTTACTGACTTCCACTGAGGCCACCCGTGGCTGCCCCGTGATGACACCCATCTCGCCCACCGTCGTCACCGGCAGGATGGTTGCCACCTTCAAGCCTTCCGGCGTGATGATCGCCAACTCCCCGGACAGCAGGACGAACATCTCGTCCGGCTTCGTGCCACTGTCGCAGACGTGCTCCCCCGGCTCGTACGCCTTGTTCTGGCAGAGACCGAGGATCTTCTTGACCTGTGACGGCGACAGGCCCTTGAAGATGGGAATCTTCCGCAGGACCTGGATCAGGAGTTTCTCTTTGCTGGTGGGATTCACCATGATCTATGAATATACGAACGAGTCAGTCTGAGTCTGCATCGGGCTGCAGGACCAGAACGGACAGCGGCGGCAGGCGCATAGCTGCCGACCACCGACGATGATGCCAGGGCTCGGGCTCAGCCAGCACGACGCCGTCATTGCCCGCGCCAGAGCCGCCGTAGACGCCGGCGTCGGTGTTGAGATTCTCCACCCAGCGACCCGGTCGGGGCAGTCCGACGCGATATCCCTCACGGGCGATGGGCGTGAAGTTGCAGATCACGACGAGGGGTCTGTCGTCCCCGCTGCGGCGCTCGAAGGCGATGGCGGAACTCTCCGCATCATGGCAGTCGATCCATTCGAAGCCTGCCGGATCGGCGTCGGTGGCGTACAGACAGGGATGGGAGCGGTACATGCTGTTGAGGTCACGCACGAGGGACTGCACGCCGGCGTGAGGGCCGTACTGGAGGCAGGCCCATTCGAGATCACGCTTGTAGTTCCACTCCTGCCACTGACCGAACTCACCGCCCATGAACAGCAGCTTCTTGCCGGGGAAGGTAAACATGTAAGCGTAGAGCAGGCGTAGATTGGCGAACTTCTGCCACTCGTTCCCGGGCATCTTGTCGAGCAGCGAGCCCTTCCCGTGCACGACTTCATCGTGGCTCAGAGGCAGGACGAAATGTTCGGTATAGGCGTAGAGCATGCCGAAGGTCAGGTCGGACTGGTGGTGTCGACGGTGGATGGGGTCTCTCGACATGTACTGCAGCATGTCGTTCATCCATCCCATGTTCCACTTGAAGCCGAAGCCGAGGCCGCCGGAGTAGGTCGGCTGCGACACCGCGGGCCACGCCGTCGATTCCTCCGCCAGGGTCAGCACCCCCGGGTAATCCCCATGGACGAGAATGTTCATCTGCTTGAGGAATTCGATGGCTTCGAGGTTTTCGCGACCGCCGTCGCGATTCGGGATCCACTCGCCGGCTTCCCGCGAATAATCGAGATAGAGCATGGAAGCCACGGCGTCGACGCGCAGCCCGTCCACATGGTAGCGGTCGAGCCAGAAACGTGCGTTCGACAGCAGAAAGCTGCACACCTCGGCGCGGCCGAAGTTGAAGATCAGCGTACCCCAGTCGGGGTGCGCCCCCTGGCGCGGATCCTCGTGCTCATACAGGGCTGTACCGTCGAACCGCGCCAGTCCGTGGGCATCGGTGGGAAAGTGACCGGGGACCCAGTCGACGATGACGCCGATTCCACGCCCGTGCATATGATCGACGAACCAGGCGAAATCATCCGGCTGGCCAAAACGTGAAGTGGGCGCGAAATAACCGGCGCCCTGATATCCCCAGGAGCCGTCGAAGGGATGCTCGGCGATAGGCATCAGCTCCACGTGGGTGAAGCCGAGATCGACGACGTGATCGCCGAGAGCCTGGGCCAGATCCCGCCATCCCATGGGCCCGCCATCTTGCGCATGGCGCCACGACCCGGCATGCACTTCATAGATCGACAGGGGCTCCTGCAGCCACTGCTTCTGCTGCCGTGCAGCGATCCAGTCGTCGTCCTGCCATGGATGTGACAGATGTGGAGCGACGATGGAAGCCGTCTGCGGCGGCACTTCGGTCGCCCGGGCGCAGGGATCGGCCTTCGTCAGCAGCTGCCCGGCGGGGCTCACGACTTCGAACTTGTAGACCGTCCCCGCACCGAGGCCGGGGAGAAACAACTCCCAGAGACCGCTGGCCCCCAGGGACCGCATCGGGTGCCGGCGTCCGTCCCAGCCGTTGAAGTCGCCGATGACACTGACGCGGGGAGCGTTCGGGGCCCACACGACAAAGTGCACGCCCGTGGTCCCGTCGACCTCACGCTCATGCGCTCCCAGGACTTCGTAGATGCGATGGTGGCGGCCCTCGTTGAAGAGGTGTTGATCGAATTCAGTGACCATGGGCAGAAAGGAGTACGGGTCGCGCGTCCGATGGACGAACCCGTCCCCGTAGTCGATGCCCAGCTCGTAGGCAAAGGCCTCGGTCCGGTCCGGCAGACTTGCTTCGAACATGCCCTCCGCCGTATGCCGGGCAACCACCGGGGCCTCGTCAGCAAGGCCGTGTACGGTGACCTGCCGGGCGCCGGGCAGATAGGCGCGGATCACCTGGCCACCGGTGGGATCAGCGTGGATCCCCAGGTAGGCGAAGGGATCGGCGTGGCGTCCGGCCAGCAACCGGTCACGGTCCTCCATCAGGGCTCTGTCTCGGTAGTGGTCGCCGAGTCGGCGGCGACCGCGGACATTGCCGCCTCCGGCACCGACTCCCCCGCTGCGCAACAGGTGTCCTGGCAGCAACTGTCCTCGTCGTTGCCGTCCTCACAGCAAGAGTCGTCCTCATCGTGGTCGTGTCCCGACTCGCCATCCCCATCCGCTTCGAACAACTCGCCGACAAAGGCGCGCGGTCCCTGGCGAACGAGTGAAACCAGGAACAGCACCGTGAGCAGGGCCAGGGCCACGTCGAGCCATCCGAAACCGCTCTCGTGATGGACAGCCAGATCGGGCACCACACCTTTCACATCCGTCAGGGCATTCACGGTACGCCCCAGCAGCAGAGAGAAGCCGACGACGCTGCCACCGAACATCAGAGCGATGCGACGACCGTGCAGCCGTGTCAGCACACCCAGGGTCGTCAGATTGGTCGCCGGGCCCGTGAGCAGAAAGGCCAGGGCAGCGCCAGGGGACACACCATTGTGGATGAGGACGGCCACCAGCGGCGTGGCACCGGAGGCGCAGACATAGACCGGCATACCCAGCAAAGCGAAGAATTCGACCTCGAGTCCGGCGGGCACGATGGCATCCCAGCGCCCGCCGACCAGAGTATGGGCTACCGCTGCCAGCCCCAGACCGACGAGGATCCAGGGCGCCGTCGTGTCGACGACTTCTCCGAGGCCCTGGGCAAGACCTTGGCGCAGACGTTGCCACAGCGGCTGCGTGGGCGCCACCACGTCCTGGCCGTTGTGACGCGCCCCAAGGTTGCGGGCGTAGCGACCGACGATCCAGCCCGTACACAGAGCCACCACGGCCGCAGCCAGAACGCGGACGATGGTGAACTCACCGCCGAGCAGGGGCAGGGAGATCAGAATCGCGTCGAGGCTCAACTCAGGCGTGGCCACGAGAAAGGCCATGGCCGCCGTGGCCGGTACGCCGGCCACGACGAGGGACCGGTAAAGCGGCACGACACCACACGAGCAGATCGGCAGGGGCAGACCGAACCCCATGCCTCGCAGCGCCTGCGACAGGCTCGAGCCGCGCCCCATCCACTGCACCGTGCCCCGGGGCATGAGGCCGTAGACGAGACCTGCGGCGACGTAGGCAAACAGCAGGGCGGGCGCCGATTCGCGCGCCAGCGTGTAGAACACGTGGACTCCCCCGGCTATGCTGGGACCCAGATCGTGTCCGGTCATCGTCGTGCCCAGCAACAGCAGTCCGGCGACAGCACCGAGTCCGGACTGCCAGCGACGTGTCGCGGCCGCTACGGATCCGGCCGTCACCGGATAGGAACGGTGGAGGACGACGTGCAGCAGCGATCCGGCCACCAGGGCCTGGAAGAGTCCCCAGATACGGCTCTCGAGAGTGGCAGGCACCGCTCCGCCGGAGAGAAAACCCGCCGTCGTCGCCGCAGCCATCAGTCCGAGGGCGGCAGTGGCCATACGCCGGCCATACAGAGGGCGCAGCAGAAACCAGACGGTGAGGCCTACGGGCAGACGGTGAACGACGACGGCCATGGGGAGCATGTGGGAACGGCCCTGGGCGCCGGTGTCCGTACCCAGGGCGAGGCCATCGGTGAAGGCGTGGGCGGCGATGGCGATGAGGCCGAGTACGAGGGTAACGACATGTACCTGCCGCGCCATCGAACGCAGGCGGTGCTCGATCAGAGTTGGCAGCCAGATGCCGATCACGACACCGGCCACGGCGAGCCAGCCTGCCAGTTCGACACTCTCGGGTACGATATGGATGACGACGAGGCCGGTGATGGCGACGAAGACGAACCCATCCAGGGCGGCCATCATGTGCCCGGCGACTCGAGCCGCACCGTAGGCGGCGGGACCTAGGGCGAGGGCCACGAGGCTGAGGGCGAAGAGGGTGTGTCCAGACAGGTCCAAGGCGGTCCACATCATGCGAGTAAGTAGCTGCGGGAATTGAGGATATGAATGTACTGGCCCCCCTCTGCAGCGCCAAGCGCGCGACCCGGCCTTGCTCCGGGTACGGGACGGGGTTATCTACGGAAGGTGAGTCAACCTCGAAACCCCGTGATGCCATGAACCAGATCGTCAGCGGCTGGGGCCGCCATCCCCGGCTCAGCGCCGAGATCGACCAGCCACGTGACCTGGAGGGGGTACGCGCCTGCCTCCGGGATACCCGAAAGGCATTGATCCCCCGTGGGCTCGGCCGGAGCTACGGCGACGCCGCCCTGGCGGCGCGGATCCTCAGCGGCCCGTCGCTCGGCCACCTGTTGAGCTTTGATGCTCAGACGGGACGACTCCGCGCCCAGGGTGGGACCACCCTCGACAAGGTGATTGACTTCGCCCTGCCCCGAGGCTGGTTCCTGCCCGTCACTCCGGGCACCAAGTTTCCGACGCTGGCCGGTTGTGTGGCCGCCGATGTCCACGGGAAGAACCATCACGGTGTCGGCTCCCTTTCGGCATTCGTGGAGACGCTGCAGATCGTGCTGGCTGATGGCAGCCTGGTCACCTGTTCCCGCGAGGACCATGCCGAGCTGTTCTGGGCGACCATGGGTGGCATGGGCCTGACCGGCGTCATCTACGCCGTCGACCTCCGTCTGCAGCCCGTGCACTCTGTCTTTGTAAAGAATGTCAGCCTCCGTACTGGCAGCCTCTCGGAGACCTGCCGTGTGCTGTGCGAAACCCAGGACGATTACCCCTACTCCGTCGCCTGGATCGACACCCTGACGCGACGTGGTCGAGGCCGAGGTCAGGTCATGCTCGGAGCCCACGCCGAAGACGGACGCCTGCAGCCGCTGCACCGCCCGCCGCGGCTGTCGGTACCGGACCTGCCGATGAACCTGGTGGTGCGTCCCGGACTGCATCTGGTCAACCGGGCCAAGCATGGCATGCAGTGGCGTCGACGGGTTGCAGCCACTGTGCATTACGACCCGTATTTCTATCCCCTCGACGCGATCGATGGCTGGAACCGGCTCTACGGTCGACGCGGCTTTCTGCAGTTCCAGTTCGCCGTGCCCGGAGTCGACGGCGAGGCGGTGATGGCAGCGGCCCTCGAACGGACGAATCGCGCCGCTCCGTGTGCCCTGGCGGTGCTCAAGACCTTCGGCGATCACCCGTCCGGCCCCCTCGGATTCCCGTTGCCGGGTTACACTCTCGCCCTCGACTTTCCCCGCACGGACGCCATCGAAGAGGCCGTGCGCGCCGCCACCGACGACATCATCGCTGCGGGTGGTCGCGTTTATCTCGCCAAGGACTCCGTTATCACTCAGGATCAGTTCGCTGCCATGTATCCACGTCTCGAAGAATTCCGCCGACTGCGACGACAGGTCGACCCGCAGGGTCGCTTCCGTTCGCTGCAATCCGACCGTCTGGGGTTGTCATGAGTGTCGCCCCGGGGAGCCGGGCCCTCATTCTCGGCGCTCGTTCCGTCATCGCCCAGGCCATTGCCGAGGGGCTGGCGCGGCAGGGCTGGGACCTCGTGCTGGCGGCGCGACGCAGCAGCACGCTGGAGCCTGTGGCCGCCGATCTGCGACTGCGCACCGAACGGATCGTGGACCTGCTCGAATTCGACGCCCTCGCCCTCGACGACCACGCAACCCTGGCAGACCGTGTACGCTCGGACGCCGGCCAGTTCCATCTGGTCGTCTGCGTCTTCGGTGTGATGGGTGAGGCCCACGCAGAACGCACGGACACGTCGCAGATGGTGCAGACGCTGACGACGAATTTCACCGCCGCCGCCGTCTGCCTGGCCCATCTGGCCAACGACTTCGAGAGTCGCGGCGAGGGTGGCATCATCTGCATCGGCTCCGTCGCCGGCGATCGCGGCCGCCAGTCGAACTACCCGTACGGAGCGGCCAAGGCGGGGTTGTCGACCTTTCTGCAAGGACTGCGGAACCGCCTGGCACCGACAGGAGTACACGTGCTCACAGTGAAACCTGGATTCGTCGACACCCCGATGACACAGGGCAAGGAGGGCATGTTCCTGGTGGCCCCGTCGGAGCGTGTGGCAGCCGATATCCTGCGTGCCTGGAAGCAGAGACGGGACGTGCTCTACACGCCCTGGTTCTGGCGCTGGCTGTTGCTCGTGATCCGGCTGATCCCGGAGCGGATATTCAAGCGGTTGAAGCTGTAGCCGTAGGCCCCCACGGGGCTCGCCGTGTGTGAGTGGACGGGAAGGCCAGGCACGCGGCATTCGCCACGGTCGAGCGCCCGAGTGACCATGAACGCTATGGAGGGGCTGCCATCATTCGTAGCAGTTCCTCGAGTTCCGGCGAGTTGCCCGCACGATCGACCAATTCCTGAAGGTCGCCAACTGCGCCGATCTGTTGCGCTATCTGCACCCCGTGTTCCTCCAAGGCCGTCGCATAGGCGTCAGCAGCAGCCTGGTGCTCTCCCTGAGCCAACAGCACGAGCGCGAAGTTGAACTGTGCATGCATCGAACGCTCGAGGACAGAGCGAAAAAAGACTGCAGCTTTGTTCAGTCTGCCCGTCTTGTAGAAGCACCATCCGAGGCTGTTCGTCGCGTCGTCGTTATCCGGCGCCAGTTTCAGAGAACTCCTGTACGCATCGAGGGCGCCGGTGAAATCGCCCCTCTGCATGAGAAGGTCGCCGTAGCCCTGGTAGAGTCTGGCACTCTGGCATCGTTCAAGGCCTGTACGGAAGGTCCTCGCCGCTGCGTTCAGATCACCACGCGCAACATGCGCCCTGGCCGCATT
>DASCMS010000145.1:0-5425 GCA_036011085.1 Candidatus Latescibacterota bacterium | reverse complement strand
GGGAATGATGGACCGATCAACCACCAATCAGCCGTCACTGATCGCCTCGTTGACCCTGGCGATGACGATCTCACTGTTCAGTTGCTCGCCACGACCCGCCTTCGAGAATATCCTCGTCGTCTCGGTGGATACTCTGAGCAGATCCTCGTTGAGAGCCTTCAACCCGCAGGCGACTCCCCTCCCCGCCCTCGACCGCTTCGCCAGTGAGTCGATCCGATTCACCAACGCCTACACTGCCGCGTCCTGGACTCTTCCCGCCCATATCTCACTGTTTACCGGATTGTACCCGGATCGCCATGGGACGACGCACCGTGACAATGAGCTGTTGCCCGGAATCCCAACTCTGGCCATAGCCATGAAGTCTGCGGGCTTCGAGACGGTGGCCTTCACCGACGAGGGGTACCTGCATCGCAAGTTCGGCTTCGGCAGGGGATTCGACCGCTACGACGACTGGCGTGCCGAACCATCCTCGGTCACGACGGTGATTCCGCGTGACGGCAAGCCCCATGACACACGGGGTCAGGACATGTTCGACAGGGGGATTGCTTACCTCTCCTCGCGTGAATCTGGGGATCCAGGGTTCTTCCTGTTCCTGCACACCTATGCCGTCCACGACTACTACCGGGTTCACCCCTGGGCCGCGCGGCGGGTTCCGGGAGCGTCGGAGGGAGGCTTCGAGTACCTGTCCGAGTGTGTGGCAGATGTGGGCCGATGCAGCGAGGCCGATTGGGAACTGCTCGAGTCGCTGTACCAGGCAGAACTCTTCTATCTCGACGAGTGGCTCGGTCGGCTGCTGTCGACTATGGAGGATCGGGGACTCCTCGATTCCACCCTCATCATCCTGGTTTCCGATCACGGCGAGGGCTTTGACCTCGAGCGTGGCCGCATCAATCACGCCGGCCGGCTTCACGAAGATCTCGTTCGCGTGCCGGTTCTGATGCGGGGTCCCGGAGTAATCGCTCGTGAAGAGCCCGCTCACCTGTCTCTCGTCGACATCATGCCCACGCTACTCGCGTTCTGCTCGGCCCCCGCAGCTGCCAATGTGGATGGGATCAACATGTCCGACCGCATACTGGCTGACACTGCCTCGGTCCCTTCGCCACCGGACAGAACGCTGTACGCGATGGAGCATACCTACTGGTGGGAGGATGGGAAGCTCAGAACAGCCTCGACCCCGCGGCAGAGGACCATGGCGCTGGCGGTCATCACGGGCGACCACTGGTACATTGCGCACCACACGGAGGAAGAGCTATATGACATGAAGGTCGACCCGAGACAGAGTGACAATGTGGCACCCAGTACATCCGACCTGTCGAAGTACCGCAGGAGCGCGGGTGAGCGATTCACCTACCAGACGGCGGGAGCTCGGCGGGCCTTTGATGCTGAGATGGATCAGCAGCTGCGCGCCCTCGGCTATGTAGAATGGGCCGGCTGCACTTGTGTCGTGTCCCGGAAGTAGCTTGCAGGAATTCGGGCGTCGAGGCGCCTGGCTCGCAAGGCGCGCGAGCGATGCGTATCGGTGGGATACACAGAGCGAGCGCAACGCCGCGAGCCGGGATGCATCGGCGCACGAATTGTAAGGGACTTCCGGGACACGACACTTAGTCGGGAGTGTCGGCGCGCCCCCGGGAAAGCTCGACTTCGGCACGGCGGAGGAGATCGGCCGCCTGGGGATAATCCGGGGCCTGACGCAGCACCAGGCGCCATTGCTCGATTGCCGCGTCGAAGCGTCCGCCAGCGGCGTAGACCCGGGCCAGCGCGTGGCGCGTGTCCACCAGTGACGAATCCTGACGCAGGGCCTCGTTGTAGGCCGCCATCGCTTCCACCAGCTGACCATCCAGGGCGTATGCCAGGCCCAGCTTGCTGTGCGTGATCGGCAAATCGGGACGAAGTTCCAGAGCTTTCTTGTACACCGCCACCGCCTGCTCGTACCGACCCAACTGGTGATAGGCCTGACCCAGATCAGACTGCGCCAGAAACAGGTCCGGACGCAGCCGCACGGCCTTCTCGTAGGCCATAACCGCCCGGGCGAGATCACCGCCCATGTGCATCACCGCGCCGACGCCATAATAGGCTTCGGCATAGGTGGAATCCTGTTCGATGGCCGCACGAAAGCGGGCGAACGCCTCCTTCAGTCGGCCCTGCTCGACGTAGGCCTGGCCGAGGAAGTAGTGTGCCTCCAGGGAGGCCGGGTACTGGCTGATCTCCTGCTTGTAGTGCGCCACCCGGTCTTCCACGGGGGCCCAGCGCTCGTACAGAGACCGCTCCCTCTGCGCCCCTGCCGCGTCATTCAACCGGTCGTAGAGTCGGGACAGGTCCAGATGGACCTGGGGCATATAGGGAGCCAGGCGGGCCGCCTGCAGTAGCGCCCCGACGGCCTCCCCGGTGTGTCCTACCCGCGTGTAGGCCAGCCCGAGCCGGTGGTGGATACGCCAGGCCTCGGGCCGCAGCCTGGCCGCCTGGAGCAATGCCTCGATCGCTCGCTGTGGCTGGTTGAGGCCAAGGTAGATGGCGCCGAGCAGCTCCCGCAGATCGGCCCGCGACGTATCCATCGCCGTCACCTGCTCCAGCTCGTCGGCCGCCTCCTGGAAACGTCCCAGACCGGCGTAGAGGACGAGGCCCAGGGCATAGCGGGTGTCGACGTGGTCGGGCCGCTGCCCTTTCGCAACTCGCAGCGCCACCAGAGCCTCGTCGTATCGGCCGGCCCGATAGTATTCCAGGCCGCGCTGATGGTTCTCGGCGGCGCTGCCGGTCTCGGTCACGTCCCCTGGCGGTGCGGGTGACGACGAGGCAGCCACCGCCTTCCCCGGTGCTGGTGGCGAGCCCGCCTGCGGCTGCGCGACATACGTGTGACTCGTACCGGTCTCGCCTTCCTGAATCACCAGATAGCGGCCGACGGGCGGCTCCTCGAGGACCTGCACGACCCCGCTGGGCCAGCGGATCTCCACTCGATCCACCCTGTCGGTCGCGCCGAGGCCGAACACGACGCGCGGGTCGTGAGCCGACTGGTAGCCATAGGCGCTCCGTGCTTCGCTCACGCGGATCTCGCCGTCGACGGTCAACTCGACCCGCGCTCCGATACCGTCGCGGTTGCTGGTCCTGCCGACCAGTTCGAGGCCGAGCCAGTGGTTGTTCTCACCGCCATCGTTGCGCAGAAAGGTCGGCGGGCCGTTGAGGTTCATCGTCAACAGGTCGGTGTCGCCGTCGTTGTCGTAGTCGCCGAAGGCCGTCCCGCGGCTGACCTGGGCACCGCCGAGCCCGGAAGGGATGGCAAGCAGCGTAAACCTGCCGCCCTCGTTGCGGTAGAGCAGGTTCTTCTGGGCGTACTGCAACCCGGAGGAATGGGCTGCCAGCTGGGGATACAGGTGACCGTTGGCGACGAACAGATCGAGCCAGCCATCGAGGTCGGCGTCGAAAAGAGCCGTGCTCCAGCCCAGGTACGGGCGAACAAGGCCCCCAAGACCCGCCTCGAAGGTGGCGTCGACGAAGGTGCCGTCCCCACGACTCCGGTACAGTGTGTTCACGTCGTCGGAGAAGTTGGTGACGAACAGATCCAGGTCACCGTCACGGTTGTAATCGCCGGCGGCGACACCCATGCCCGCCTGAGGTTTGCCATCTTCGCTCAGAGCCACGCCGACGTAGGGACCGACTTCGGTCAGTCCTCCACGGCCGTCGTTCCTGAACAGCAGATTCGGGCGCGAGTCGTTGGCCACATAGATATCCTGGTCGCCATCGGCATCCGTGTCGGCGAACAGCACTCCAAGGGCCGGGTGACGGTACGCGTCGATTCCGCTGGGGACGCTTATATCGGTGAAGGAGCCGTCGCCGTCGTTGCGGTACAGCCCGTCGGCCTGGGCCTGCAGGCCATGGGGGCCACAGAACACGTCGAGCCCCTTCCAGCCGCTACAGAGCTCGCCGTCGTTCGGCGGCGCCTCCAGGTCGAAGACCAGGTAATTGGCGACGTACAGATCGAGATCGCCGTCGGCGTCGAGGTCACCGAACGCCGCGCTCGCCCCCCAACGGGGGTCACCCACCCCGGCCGCTTTGGTGACGTCCGAGAAATGGCTGCCGCCGTCGTTCCGGTAGAGGACGTTGGCCCCCCAGTACGTGACGTAGAGGTCGACATGACCATCGCCGTCGG
Source organism: Candidatus Latescibacterota bacterium (assembly GCA_036011085.1). Taxonomy (GTDB): domain Bacteria; phylum Latescibacterota; class UBA2968; order UBA8231; family UBA8231; genus UBA8231. Next base: position 1,284 of record DASCMS010000145.1, on the reverse strand, counting down.
CGTCGCCAGTGGCGCAGCCCATACCCCATCCGGTGCGCCTCAGGCCTGTCTTTTCGGTAACCTCCAGGAACCTGCGCCCATCCGTTCCGGCCACATTGCGGTAGAGTCGATTCGTCGCCGTGGGTGGGGGCGCGTCCAGCCTTGTGCCATCGACGACGAACACGTCGAGGTAGGTGTCGTCGTCGTAGTCGAGGAAGGCAACGCCTCCCCCCATCGACTCGATGATGAAACGCTGCTCAGATGTCCCTGACAGATGCGTGAAGTCGAGGCCGACCTCAGCGCTGATATCGGTGAACCGGATCCCGGTGGCCGAACCCGCCCGCAGGGCGCCTGGTACGGCTCGATCGGTCTCGGTGCCGCAGCCCGCCGTGGTGATCGACGTCAGACAGAGGCCGATAAGGGCAAGACGATGCGTGAAGGAGATTGTCTTCAGGGCTGGGCGGAGAGTTCGATGTTGCCGTCTCGGTAACGGCGACCTACATCGCGCTCAAACTGGTAGCCGATGTCCATCATCTCCACCGGCTCGTCGCGGTAGTCGAAGCGCAACATGGCGTCCTGGACGATCGCCTCGATCTGGCGGACGTCGTGATGGAGCACCGGGAATACGACAAATCCCTCGGATTCCTGACCGGAGAAGATGTCCTCATTTCTGAACAAGGTGCGCTTCACCAGGTCGAGTCGATTCTTGTACTGGATGTAGGCGTTGCCAGCGTAGCCGATAGCATAGACGCGGAAGTAGGTATCGATCTGCCGCTCGGACAGGCTCCAATACTCGCGGCCGTTGCTGGCGCGGAGCACGATTCTGGCGGGGTCAATCCGGACCTTCGGGTAGGCGTAGTTCTTGACGCTCAAGGAGAAGACGATGAAACGTTGCCGCTCTTTGTCCTTGAATTCGACATCCCCGTAGGTGAAGGGATTTGTCGACTTGACCCCGTTCTGAGATTCGGTCGAGAACTGGCGATTGAGTTCAGTGTCGGAAAACGGCCGCAGCTTCACCTCGAAGCGGCCTTTCTGGTAGGTGACACTGCCATCGTCGGCCACGATCATCGCCCCCGGTTGTTCCGGGACCGGCCGCAGCGGACCTGCGTGGTGGAGGTACCCACAACTGGCCAGCACCACCATGAGAGCGGCGGCGATCCAGGGCAGTGGAAAACGGATGGTGGCCTGAGCGCGAGTCATTGCGTGTCCTTGAATCTGGCCTCAGGATACACCCCCGCGGGGCAGGTGTCAACGAGGCACGACGGACCCCGCTCTGGTTGTTCGATCGGCAGAAGGCTCATAAGG
>DASCMS010000144.1:0-51579 GCA_036011085.1 Candidatus Latescibacterota bacterium | reverse complement strand
ACTTGGCCCATCTGGTATTCGACGCCAACCAAACCGCTAATGGTGCTCAAGCCCAACCTAAGGCTGACTTGATTCTGGGCATCTGACCTTGTTGGCATAGTCAGACTCAAGACACATATGGTCAGAAAAACAGAAAACTTTCTCACGATTCCAATCTCCTTGGGTTTGTGGTCTCAGGAGCACAAACAATCGAAGACCCTCTCCAAGTGCGGAGACAGGACGGCCCTGCCTCTTGCTCTGAAACCGACGACCAAACTTTATAACTACCCGAATATAGCACCGACAAGAAAATCACGCACCACCGGAGCCGACTGCGAGTTGTCCATGCGCAATCATGAGCTCAGATGCTTGACCATGATCAGGCATGGATTCCTCTCCCCCCAGAGCAGGTTCTCCTCAAGGGGTCTGAAACCCATACGCTCGTAGAATCTGCGTGTCCGCTCGAAGTGCGTGTTGGGTCGGGATGGCGAGAGCGTCTTGACCTGAAGAAACTCCACGGAGCGGGAAAGAAGTGTGGCCTCCGAGTGTTCGACCAGCTGCCGACCAATCCCCTGGCGATGGTACTCTTCAGCAACAGCCATGACATGAATCTCGGCGGAGTACTCGTTGTGCTGATTGATCGCTGAGAATCCGACACACTCACCGTCGGCTTCGGCGATCCACGTCTCCATGTTCTGCAGATCCCTGACATAGTTGACGATTGCCTCTTCGATACCAAACCAGTCGGGCAGTCCACGGAGGATCCGATCACAGAGAGCGTGCTCCCTGGTTTCCATCTGTCGAATCACGATACGCAAGGACCCTCCTACCTGTCACACTACACTTGGCCGTCAGCACCAACACCGAGATACCATCGTCCTGGGAGCGCACCTCATCGTTCGCTGTGTTATGGCAGGTCCTCCTTGGGGAGGGCTTGGCGGCGGATGTAGTGCTGGAGGGCCGTCACCTCTTCCTTGCTGAGGCCGCTGAAGGACGGCATGCCCATCGCCCTTCTGCTGCCCCCATGCATGACCTCCGCAAAGGAGACGCTGGAAGGCACGACGGCCGAGGCGCGCAGATCCGGTGCAAAGCCCCCCGACACCACTCCCGTCCCGTGACAGAACCCGCATATCTTGGAGTAGGTCAACTCCCCCTCTTTGGCCAGCGCCTCGTCTACCTTGAAACCCGGCGCCTCGAGCGGCTCGGGAATCACCGGCGGCGCAGCTTCGGGCAGCGCTGCCGTGCCATCCAGTGAAAACGAGATCAGCCGTCGCGTGTGCGCTTTGTACGCCCAACCGAATTGGGCGTTGAGGGAGCCGCCAATGGCCGCCAGGGCGCCGCCCCAGCCGACCAGTACAGCCAGGTGTTGCTTGCCGTCTACCGTGTAGGTGATCGCCGGCGCCGAGATACCCGCTCCGACGTCAAAGCTCATCACCTCCTCGCCACTGTCTGCCCGGTAGGCCTTGAGTTCCCCGGTGGCATGTCCTTGAAAGACGAGATTGCCCGCCGTGGTCAACGTGCCGGCATTCCATGCACCCGGATTGGCTGCCTCCCAGACCAGCTCCTGCCTCACCGGGTCCCAGGCCTTCAGCGCGCTGGTGCCGGCATCGGTGGCGATGTCGGCAACAAAGGGCGGGGCGACGCCCGCATCGAAACCCCAGTCCGTTGACTCCCACTTCTCCACATCGATGCCCTCATCGACATAGCTGCCGGGCAGATCGATGGTCGGCACATAGACCAGCCCCGTGCCCGGATTGTAGGACATGGCGTGCCAGCTGTGGACACCCAGCGGGCCGGGCCAGACATCTTCCCGGTGATCCTCGTAGCGCGAGCCTGCCACCTCTACTGGACGGCCTGTCTCCATATCCACGTGCGTCGCCCAGGTCATATGTCCGAGAGGCTCGGCCGAGACCAGCTTGCCCGTTTCCCGGTCGATGATGTAGAAGAAGCCGTTCTTGGGGGCGTGCATCAGCGCCTTCACCGTGCGGCCCTCTATGTCGAGATCGGCGAGCACGATGTCCATATTGGAGTTGTAGTCCCACGTCTCACCCGGCACTGTCTGATAGTGCCAGCGGTACTCTCCCGTATCGGGGTCGAGCGCCACCACCGAGCACAGGAACAGATTGTCGCCGCCACCCGGACTGCGGATGCGCTGGTTCCAGGGCGCGCCGTTGCCGGTGCCTATGAAAAGCAGGTCCAGCTCGGGATCGTAGGTGAGTCCGTGCCACACGGTGCCGCCCCCGCCATGTTTCCACCACTCGCCCGTCCAGGTCTCAGCCGCCATGGCTTGGGTCTCGTCCTCAAAGCCATCCGCCGGGTTGCCGGGTACGGTGAAGAAACGCCAGGCCTGCTCGCCGGTGTCGGCGTCGTAGGCGGTCAGATAGCCGCGGATGGGACCGAACTCGGTACCGCCGTTGCCGATGATCACCTTATCCTTGAAGGCCCTGGGAGCTCCGGTGATGAAGAAGGGCAGCTCGGGATCGACGGTCATCACGTTCCACAGCTCCTTGCCCGTAGCGGCGTCGAGGGCGATGAGCCGCCCGTCGATGGTCGCCGAATAGACTTTCCCCTTCCAGAAGGCGAGCCCCCGACTCTGGTCCCACATGATGCGCAGGCGTTCGCCCGCCGTCTCGATCACCTGCGGGTCGTACTGCCAGAGCACCGCACCGGTGGCCGCGTCCACCGCGTGGACGACGTTGTATCCCGCCTCGAAATAGATCACGCCGTCCACCACCAGCGGCGTGCCGACCAGCATACGCGCATCGGGCAGATCGAGGTACCAGTCTACCTTGAGCTGGCTCACGTTGGTGTCGGTGATCTGGGTAAGTGGCGAAAAGCGCGTTTCGCTGTACGTGCGGCCGTACGACAGCCAGTTGGCGGTCTGAGACTCGTCGGCGATGGCCGCGCCGTCCACGACAGTGCCGCCGCCCTCCGCATACGCCATCTGGCCGCAGCCGCAGACCAGGGCGGCCAAGCAGGCATGGAGATTCACGCTACTCTTCATGTCAGGACTCCCTCCGGCTGACCACCGATGATAGAATCGGCCACAAGGTCGCCAATCTACATGGCAAGGGCAATTCCGAGACGACACCAGCGGGACGGGCCACCAGAGTGGCATGGCCGCCCGGTATACACCTCATACCGATGGTGGCGAAGTATCGGTTGCTCACGGTACCGGCATGTGCCAGTTTCGCCTCGAGCGCGCCGCCGTGGGGCCCTGTTGCTCGCTGCCACTGCCGCTGAAAGGAGATACGCCATGAGAATCGGGATTGCCGGCATCTCGCACGAGACGAACACCTTCGCCCTCGAGCGGAACGACTCGATGGACAGTGTCGGCATCCGTCGGGGAGGGGAGCTGATCACCGGCGCCCATCCGAAGAGCTTCGTGGGCGGGTTCGTGGAGGCGGCGACACGCGACGATATCGAACTCGTTCCCGGCGTCGGCATCAGCTTTCGTCACGGGGGCCTCATCGGCCGGCAGGTCTACGAGAAGTGCCGCCGGGAGATCATCGATGCCTTCGCCCCCATGGGCGATCTCGATGGAGTCTACTTTGCTTTTCACGGGGCCATGGTGGGCGAGACGCCTTACGGCGACGCCGAAGGTGAGATCGTCAGAGCCGCGCGCCAGTTGCTCGGCCACGACCTACCCATGGTGGCCACCTACGACTTCCACGCCTTGATGAGCAAATGGGAGAACGAGAACTGCGTCCCCTTCCCCAACGACACGAATCCCCACATCGACGGGTATGAGCGGGGACTGGAAGCGGCCGGCTGCCTGCTGAAGATGCTGGACGGCGAACTGAAGCCGGTCACGCGCCGGCTCTTCGTGCCCATCATCGGCCCCAACATCGGCCAGAGCACGTGGTCGCAGATCCCGGCCCAGGAGCAGCAGCTGCTGCTGTTCCGGTTGAACGAGCAACGGGCGGAGCTGGAGAAAATGCCCGGTGTCGTCAACATCACCATCCTCGGGGGATACGGCTACTCGGATGCTCCCGACGCGGGCATGTCGATCGTGGCCACCACCGACGACGACGAGGATCTGGCGCGGCAGGTCTGCGCCGAGCTCGGCCAGGCGCTGTGGGATCAGCGTGAGGATCTACTGAAGGTCAGACCCATTCTCACCATCGACGACGGTGTGCGGCAAGCCATGTCCAGGTCGGAGAGGCCGGTGATGCTCGTCGACCTCGGCGACGACCCCGGCAGTGCCTGTCCCGCCGACAGCCCCGCCGTGCTGGAGGCGCTCATCCGCCTGGGAGCCAGGGACTGCGCCCTGACGATCCGCGACGCCGAGGCGGTCGAGGCCGGTCTGCAGGCAGGTGTGGGTGCTACGCTGTCGATGCAGGTGGGCGGCAAGATCGACAGCCGCTTCTACGCGCCCCTCGAGGCGACGGGCACGATCCGCGCCATCGACGACGGCAACTACATGATCCTCGGCCCCACGCACGGCGGCTGGGGTCGCGATGTGAATCAAGAGGCCTTCCGCGAAGCCAATGCTGGCCCCCGCGTCGTCGTGCGTTATGGCGACAAGATCGACGTCATCTTCTCCCGGCAGCGGACCGGCAAGGACCGCGATTTCTTCAAGAGCGCAGGCGTGATTCTCGAGGAGAAGCAGATCCTCGTCGTCAAGTCAAATCAGGCCCATCGCGCCAGCTTCGACCCCGTGGTGGCCAGCACGATCGAGTTGTCGAGCCCGGGGGTGAGCACCGTCGACTACGCCAGCCTGCCCTTCAAGCACCTGCGGCGGCCCATCTGGCCCATCGACATGGACATGTCCTGGTCGGCCGTCGATGATGGGGCCTTCGACCTGTGATGCCGAACGCAGAGGGCCGCTTCAACGAAAGTGTAGCGCACCGAAGTGGTCGGGGTTCATCACGTTCCCTCCGTAGGCCCGTGTCCACTGGGTGTACTCTCGGCGTCGGAAGGTACGCCCGAAATTGAAGCCCCAGACGGTACCGGGTGTTGGCGTCGGTGCCCGTGAGAGGAATTGGGCATTTTGTGGCGTCGTCAGACCCGCTCTGAGATCCAGGCGTGGGTGGCGGCCGCGATATCGAAGGGGTTGCGGTCCTCCGGCTCGTCCTCCCAGGACCAGTGGCCCTGATAGCCGATCTCCTTGAGGGCGCCGATCATGCCTTCCAGGTTCACGCAGCCGGTGCCCAGCTGACAGGTCTCGTGGGCGCCCGGGGCTTTGACGTCCTTCAGATGGACGTGGCGGATGCGTCTGCCGAGGATCCTGACCGCCTCCACTGCGTCAACGCCCTGCGTACCCAGCCAGCCGCTGTCGAGAGCCACGCCGATTCGTTCATCCGGTCCGATCCTGTCCAGAATCGCCTGGGCCGACTTCTCGGGATGGTTCTCATAGTTGGCCGCGATCCCTGTTGCCTCTGCGATCTTGAGCACGTCCTCGGCGCATCGGAAGCCGCCGTTGCAGGCGGGCATGTCCATCCACTGGCAGACCCGGGCCAGCTCCGGCGTCATGCCCCCCGCCGCGCCGATGGGCAACAGGCCGTGCCCGTCGAGAATCTCGCGAAAGCGCCGGGCCCGGGGCTCATCGGTCAGAGCGGGGCTGATGTGGGCCGACCAGACTTCCACGGCGTCGAAGCCAGCCGCACGGATCATGGCGCAGGTACTGTCCCACACTTCTTCGGTCATCGACCGCGCCGACAGCGCGTCCTGCGCGCCCCAGTTGCTCAGCTGGAATCGCCAGTCGGTGAACTGCGCCACGAGATTGGCGGTGTTGAATGCGATGGCCATATCAGGCACTCTCCGTCTACTGGTTATCTCGCGGCAGGTTGCTGAAGTCGTGCTCCGGTCGCCAGTCGAGTCGACGACATACCGACTCCATGTCGGCGTGGTCTCCCGCCATGGGCGTGCTCAGCGCATAGAATACCTCGAAGCCCAGGTCCGGCAACCCCAGTGCCCGTCGGGCGATCTCGCCGATGTCGCGGCGGTCGACGAACTGCCAGTTGCAGCTGGTCGCCTGGCGCCCGTACTTGTCGCGGCAGCTGTCCATGTCGGTGATGTAGCCCGGTCGGATGGTCGCCACGCCCAGGCCGTGCTCGTAATGTAGCTGTCGGGCGATGACCTCCTGGCAGATCTTGGTATGGCTGTAGATACCCTCACCACGCAGCGGCAAGTCGCCATCCAGGAATGTACCTTGTTGCTGCCAGTGGCCGACGACGCCGGTACTGGAGATCAACGCTACCTTCGGGATGCCTTCGGCGATGGCGGCGTGCAGGACGTTGGCCGTACCCTTCACGTTGGCATCATAGGCAGCCGGCGGTGTATCGTAGGAGCCGGCCTGGCGTGAGGCCATGTGGGCGAGGACGATACCGTCGATGCCCTCGACAGCCCCCTGCATGGTCGCCAGATCCGCGACGCTGCCGATGATCCTCTCGTGCGGCGTGTCGAAGTCGACCACGTCCATCAGCCGCAGGTCGGCCTTGCCCTCGAAGGGCAGGATCAGGCCCTGCCCGAGATAGCCACCCGCACCCGTCACCAGGATCTTCATGCTGTCACATTCCTCCGTTCGTGCCGCAGAATCCTGGCCATGAGTCTACGCACGTTCTGCGTCGCCGGCCCGGTCGGCGCTGCGACAATCGTGGCGCTGACCATGTGGCTGACGGCCTGCAGCCGGTCGGTGGCCAGCCTGGTCGACGATCTGGAAACGGGTGGAGAAGTCGGTGCCCGAGCCGCCACAGAGTTGCTTCTGCTCAAGACCGATGCTGCCGTCGAACCACTGTTGGCGGCGCTGTCTGACCCGGCCAGGTCCAGGGCTCATGTGCCGGCCGTGGGTGTGCTGATCCGCGCCATCGGCAAGCTGGAAGACGATCGCCTGCAATCGGGGCTCGAACACCATCTCAAGACCCACGCCGATCCAGAGGTACGTGCCGGGATCGCCCGGGGCCTGGGAGTGCGCCAGCGCTACCGCTACGCTGACGCCTTGCTGGCGGCAGTGCAGGACACGGTACCGGACGTTCGTTATGCGATGTACCAGGCCCTCGTGCAACTGTGGAGCAAACTCGAGACGGGGCAGCAGGAGGAAGTGGATGCCCTGGCCCGCAAGTGGGCAACTACCGACCACGAGGGGCTGCGGGAAGAGATCGAGATCCGCCTCCAGGGTCAGGTGAATACACTGTTGCGCTCTGCCAATCAGCTCGTTGTCGAGGCTCGCATCGATGAGGCCAGACAGAGCTTCGAAGAGGCGGCCGCCCTGTTGCCCAACAGCTGGAAGACACGGTTCTCGCTGGCCCGTTTTCATCTGGACAACGGTGATGCTCAGCTGGGATTTGACAGCCTGGACGAGCTCGGCGCGGTGCTGCACGTCCCCCGGGCTCGGGAGGCGCCTCGTATCGATGGTCGTCTGGACGAGTCGTTCTGGGAGACGGCAGGCCAGGAGCCCATGGCGGTGAAAGGCTACCGCGGCTTCTTCGAAGAGGCTGAGATCGAAACCCGGACCTTTGTCGCCTACACCGACGACGCTCTCTATGTCGGCGTGCACAGCACCGATGATTCCCCCGCCGATCTCGAAGCCACCAGAACCACGCGCGACGACCAGGTCTGGATGGAGGACAGCATCGAGCTGTTCTTCGACAGCAACGCGGATCGCCACAGTTACCTGCAGGTGATCGTCAGCGCCAGGGGGACCCTGTTTGACGCCACGCAGACCGACGGGCTGGCCACGCAGGTGCGCGATTGGAATGGTGACTACCGCGTGGCCACCCACGTGGGAGAGGACTTCTGGTCGATGGAGGCGCGTCTGGCCTACGACGGCACGTGGCTCAAACGACCGCGTCCCGGTGACCGCTGGGTGGCCAATTTCTGCCGCAACTTTCGCGACCGCTCACAGAGTATGCAGTGGGTCTACACCGGCGGCGACTTCCACCGACTCGCCGACTTCGGCTTCCTGTTGTTTCAGTAGTCGGGCACGGCCCGCCCCTTCACTCGCCAGGACCGAGAAAGCGAATCTCGCGAGCGCCGGTGTTGCCCCCTGTTGTTGTCACCGCATCGACACGTACACTGCGGCTGACCACGGCGGTCTCGAAATCGAAGCCGTAGACCACGTCCGGATCGGGCGTGCTGAAGGGACCCAGCACGACGTCATCGCTGAAGATGAGCTGCACGCTCGTGATGATAGAGCTACCGTCAGCCATACGGCGGCTGCGGAACTCGAAGCGCGTGATCTGTCGCTGGCGACCGAAGTCGAAGGCGATCCAGGCGTTGTCCCCATCCCCGTGGGTCGCCCATTCCGTACTCAGCTGGCCGTCCACCGCGTGGTGCGCCCCTCAGGCATCGTCGTTGCCGACGCCACCGAAGTTGCTGCTCACACCGCTCACACTGGTGCCCTGGTCCAGTCCGACGAAGTTGGTCAGTTCTGCAACGATGTCCGCCACGTCGGTGGCAAACTGCAGTACATCTGAGAAGTACGTATCCCCCGCCTCGTCAGTAGCCCTGGCGCGGTAGTGGTAGAGCGTGGCGGGCTGCAGGTCTTCGAGGGGGACCTCGTGGTCGAAGGCGTAGAGCTCCGGTCCCATCGACGGATCGGTTGCCGACAGGTCGAGAACATCCTCCTGCAGCCCGTACTCGGCCTCGCAGGTGGTCTGCCGGCTGGTGCCGAAGCGGATGACAGCCCGGTTGGCGCCAATGTCCTCGGCGCGCAGATCGATGAATTCCATCGGTCCAGTGTCGGCGCTGCCCGAAGGCGCGTCGGTGCCACCGCATCCCAGGATGGAGGCAGTCGCGCCGGCGGCGATCACGGCGGAGCGGAGTGTCGTCATCAGCGATCTGGTCATCCTTCGTTTCTCCCGAGAAGTCAGCCCAGCAAACATCGCCATGTGGCCACCGTGCGGCCGTGAATCATTCACCCTCCGGTTGCGGGATACAGTTGTGCCGCCGGTGTAAACACGACACCCTCGTCCAGCGGAAAGACGGGCCGGCGGCAGATCGTGTGTCCGAGGCTTCTCAGGTTGGCGCTCGTCGACCCCGGTGCGTCGATGTTGAAGTTCGCCGCCGCCCAGGCGACGAAGAAGCGCTCCTGACAGTGGGGTGATTTCACCACCACCAGGTCGAAGTTCTGCGGATCCCGGCCGTGGGCGAGAAAGAGGGAGCGATCGAAGAGATACACTGGTCGTGAAGTGACGACGATGGTGATCTGCCCCGCCTGCAGCACGGCCGTGTCGCCTCCATCCTGCTGTGTACCCCACGATTCGAAGTGGTACGGGCCGGCGGCCAGCATGGCGACGGTGGCCTCCAACTCGACGGGGGAGAATCGGGGATCGCAGGCGCCGCCCAGTCGGAACATCGCACTCTGTCCTACCCCTGTCTCGACGGCACGTTCCGCCGCTGGCGGGTCGACGATAGGCAGCAACACTTTGCCGCTGTAGCCGGCTTCGAGCAGGGCGGCGAGGATCGCATTGCTGTCGCCGGTGGCTCCCGAACTCGTGGCGTCGGCCGCATCGGCGAAGATCGCCGTACCCTCCAGCTCCTGCGCCGCGGCAATCGCCTCATCCACAGGTATCAGCGGCGCCTGCATCAACTCCCGCTTCTCCCAGAAAGCAGCCGCCATGTCCACTGCCGCCTGTGCGGCCGTCTCACGATTTCCGTCGGTGACGACCACGCTCTGCGAGCAGAGCTCGGGTACATCAGTGAAGGGATTGCCGATCATCATGCCTGCCGCCAGCGCCGCCCCGGTCCTCTCCAGCTCCTGCGCCCGGCGGATGGATTCGCCGAACACGCCCGTCTCCGTCTTCAGCTCGTCGCCGCGCACCAGGGCCGGCACCACCACGCGGGCGATCACGGGCTCGAGGCCTTCGTCGAGCATGCGCAGCAGCAGCTGTGTCGCGCGCATCCCCGTGTCGGCGAGATCGACGTGGGGATAGGTGTGGTAGATGGTCAGCGCGTCGCAGTGCTCGAGCATGCGCTCGGTGAGAATGCCGTGCAGGTCCAGGGAGATGACGATGGGGACATGGGGTCCCAGGATCTTACGGGCTTCTCGCAGCAGAAATCCCTCGGGGTCCAACTCCGACGTGGCGCCCATGGCACCGTGCAGACAGAAGTAGAAAGCGTCGGCGCCGTCTTTGTGCGCGGCGAGGGCTTCCGTGAACTCCGCCGCCAGACGCTCGAAGGCATCCTGTGCCAGGGGCCCGGCCGAGCCCGCCCGAGCTCCCCAGACGGGCACCGCGTCGACGTCGTCGCGTGCGCTGAAAACATCCAGGGCGCCGCCGATCTCCGACTCGATGCCGCGGTGATAGGCGAAGAGCTGATCACCGCGATTGATGACAAAGGCCTCGTACTGCGTCTCCACCGGATTGAAGGAGGAGATCTCCTGCTTGCATTCGGCGATCAGGATCTTCAGCAATTGGTACGTCCCCCCGTTCCACTACTGTATCGAGGCCAGCCGGTGCGCTCCTGTCGCCATCCCAGCGCGTCCAGATGTCGCTCGCGGATGGCCTCGATGTGGCGTCTGTGGGGCTCCATCTTCTCCTCCGTCAGCTCGTACTGCTGCAAGAGATCGGGATCGAGCTCCACCCCGAGGCCCGGTCCTTCAGGTATCTGCAGGAAGCCCTGGTCGTAGGTCAACTTGCCGCCACGGATGACATCCCCCTCCCACTGATTGTAGTGACCGTCGAGAGCGTGCAGGGCGAAAGGCGCCACCGGCCGGCCCCAGGCGATGTGGTAGGGCAGCTCGTAGGGAAAGGCGAAAGCGGCGGTGTGCAGCCGGATGACGGTGGCTGGACCCAGCTCGTAGGCGCTGTGCATGCCGAGCTCCAGGCCCATGAACAGCGACGTGTCGTAGAGGCGCTTGAGGGCCAGGGGCCCTTCGTAGGCGTCCGGGGCCGAGATGTCCGCCGGCACGAAGCGCCGTATGGCGTCGAGGTCGAGGGGCGCGTCGAGAGCGCTGTCGCTGTACCGCCCGAAGCCCCGTCCATCGGGCGATGGCGGGATCAGATCCTTGCGGATCGGCGGAATCCAGGCGTGCGACGAGATCGGCACCGTGCTCATGTTGCGCAGACGGTGCCCGGCGCGGTAGATGTTCTCGAAGGAACCGCCCACCGGTTCCTCGATCCACTCCAGGTCATAGGGCTCCACCGCCTGCATGAAGCGGAGGGCCTGACTCTCGCTCCACGAGGCGTGGGGGTCGACTCTGATGATGACCTCCGGCCCCAGGGCCTGACGGATGTTGTGGATCAGCTCGACATAACGCGGCGGTTCGAAGTCGCACATGGACAGCTTGATGACACGAAACCCGTGTTCGTCGATGATCTGCTGCAGGTGTTGTGGGTACGTGTCGAAGGTCACCTCGTGGTTGCCATCCGGGTCGGGAAACCGATACCAGGTGTAGGCCGCCATCGGCACCCGCTCGACGACGGGGGTGTCGAGTTCGAAGACCTGGCGCAGGTAACGATGGAGTGGCAGTCCTGCGACTTTGCCGGCGAAGTCCCAGTAGGCCAGCCCGAGATCGGCACGGATGGCCGGATCGAATGGATTGTGGTCGAGAACTCGTGCTTTCAGTTCGTCTGCCGTGTCCGCCGGCACGCCCTCGGCGATTCCCACCAGTCCCTGGTCGGTCTCGAACTCGGCAAAGGAGAAGGTCTCGGCCGAACCGTCCCAGCGTTTGGTCCCCGTCCAGGGCATCATGACCCGATAGAGACGGACGTCGCGAATCCGGTGACCGGTGGCGTGACCGCTGTCGTTGATCAGTGTCTGGCGGCGGCGGATATCCGCCACGACCTGGCGGTCATGGGCGGCGATAGCATCAGCGTCGTACATCGTCGACTCCATCTGTACATCCCGGCACTGGGATGTGAGGCTCAATCCGGCAATCATGCAACAGACCGACTGTATTGTGGCTGGTCTGTCTGGTCAACCGTCGATCAGAACCCATGGTAATCGTACTCCGGGGGATCCTCACGACGCCCGATGTCAACGGGATCTTCCATGAACTTGAACAGAAGAGTCTGGCGCCCCGGAATGACGCCGGCGGGCTCGTCCCAGTATTTCAGTGAACGCATCTCCCGTATACGGTAGCACGGCCGCTCGCTCCGGATCCGGAACGCCACATCCAGTTCGGCTTCGTTCACCAGGTAGATCAGGTCGTGGAACTTCGTGTGGACCACGCGGCACTCCAGGTGCGCCAGGCTTTCTCCCTGCGGCCCGGTCACTCGTACCGGACGTCGGACTCCCACACGATCCATCAGGACGTCGATGACCTCGCGTAGTGTATCGTGTGTCGGCGTGCCGGCGAAGGCGTACAGCTGGCCCTGCCCGATGGACTGTTGCAGCAGGATCGGACACCCCTCACCGGCGGCGAGGACCTCGGCGTCGGCTGCCTCGAACTGCTGAAATACTCCTTCTGTCTGCACGGCGGCACCGGTGTTGTCAGCGAAGAACGCGTCACACAGGGTGTCTGCTGTCATGCGTCGCCCCGCACCGAAGTCGACGTCGCTGCTGAAGCTCTGGTCGTAGCCCTGCTCAGCGGGGGCAAGACCCAGAATCTGCGGTACAGCCACCGTCGTCACTTTCAACCCCCAGCGGGACAGGTAGTCCTGCCCGCGACCATACTCGTCAGTGATACACGATTCAGGCAACATCACGACGGTGCCGCCGTGGCGCAGGTAGCCGTCGATGGCGTCGAACACGGCTGCCGGCATGTGGCGCACCGCCGGCAGTAGCACGATTCTGAAATCGCCCGACCGACCCTGGACCAGCTGCCGCTCCGACACGAACGTGACCGGGGCGTCAAGACGGGAGACGGCATCGTAGGACAGTCGCAATGACTCCAGATAGGGCGTGGTGCGCGCTTTGAGCAAACCGTACGGCACCTGCAGGATCGAACTCTTCGAGTAATGGATGGCCACCTCGGCCCGCAGATCCCAGAAGGCGGCGATGTCCGTCCCGAGTCGCCTCACGTCCAGGGCCACCCGCATGTGCTCGTAGACCTCATCGAGATCGACACGCCCCTGCATGGGGGCACCCAGCGTCATGTGCGGATAACAGCGAGAGGGCTGCTTCGGCCACCAGAACTTGGCGATCGTCGACTTGCCGTGGAGGAAGCCCTTGAACACGTCCCAGGCGCCGCCGCCGAACTCGGGATCGACTACGGGCCGGGGTGCATCCGACAACGCCCGCAGCAGATCGAGGCTGAGGAGGCTGGAGCCTTCATGCAGAATGACGTCGTCTACCTCGTTGATGATCAGTTCCTCGTCGATGCCGGTGGTGCCGTTGGCCGACGAAGTCATCGACGAGGTACCGCCGGCGCAGATGGCGACGTTCGGGTCGAGCTCGTGGATGTTGTCACGAGCCCACTTGAGAATGTCGGTGAAGCGACGTGTATTCCAGCAGGTCCAGTCGAACCAGGCGCCATGGTTCGTGCCGGACTCGGGTACACCGTCGGGAGCCGCCGGCGGGTTGACCTCATCGATCGACGACAGGCGCGCACCCCAGGCCTCGTTCAACGATTTCACACGGCCGTACTTCTGCGCCAGCCAGATGCGGTACATCTCAATCGATCGGTCGCAGTAGCACATATACATCAGCTCATACTGCACGATGTTGTAGAGCAGGTTCGGGTTGCCCCGCCATTCGTGTACGTGTTCGCGGTTGTACTGGCGGACGGCGTCGCGGATCGCCTCGTTCTCCAGGCAGATGACGACGTTCTCCTTGCGACCACCCATGGCCCACTGGTCCTTGATCAGGTGGCCACACCAGCCGCGCCAGCCGACACGAGCTGCCTCCGCATTCTGGTGAAACGTCCGATAGACGGGTGACCACTCCGTGTCGTAGCGCGAGCCGCCGCCCACCGAATACGACTCGACGCGATGGTCGTCGGGTGCGAAGAAGCGCAGCAACGGTCCCTGGTGGTGGTAGTTCATGGCGTAGAGCACGACCGGTCTGCCATTGGCATCAGCGAAGCAATTCCCCTGGATCCTGAGCGAAGACAGGTCGGGCAGCTGTGGAACTGCAGGCACGGGAATGTTCGAGTCGTCCTCGTCGTCGGCGTGAACGATGCCGCGGGAGAAGGCGTCCAGTTCTGTGGTCTGTTCTCGCACCAGCGCCAGGGCATCGCGCAGGTCCTTCTGTCGCCATTCGACATCGCGGGTCCAGGGGTAGAGGGCCCGCGCCTTGAGGGCGATGTCGGCAACCAGCTCGGCCGCCTCGACATAGAGCGTCTGCCGACCGGCGATCTGTGCCACGCGGTTGGCCTGCTGCAGTCGGCCGGTCTCGGCTTCCAGTTCCTTTTGCAGAGCCTGGACTTCGGGCGCCGGAATGACGTTCTCCAGCTCGTATGTGTAACAGGACTGGTCCTGGTTCTGCAGACAGCTGATGCTGTCCCCGGGTACGGGGACGGCCGGCGCCCCGACGGTGTCGCGCTCGACGCAGAGTCGCAGGTGGCGCAGATAGACCGGGGCGTCCTGAGTGGCTCCCAGGTGCATGGTGAACTCGCGGATCCGGGAAAAGTCGAACTCGCGGTTCCCCTGGGTTGTGCGCATGGGGTTGATGTCGAGGATGATGTGGGTGATCCCCTGGGGCAGCATCAACCGTCGCGCCATCGAGATCCGGTCGCCGTACTCGCGTTCCGGCGAATTCAGCGATACAGCGTCATCGGCTTCCACACCACCGGCGATCGCGCCGGTGGGCCGGTAGAGCGTAAGTTGGATCGAACCCGCCGCCCACGACTCGGCTATATCCGTTATTCGCAGCACCCCGGTAAGCCGGCCGCTGGGCTTGCCGTCGGGGAATCCGCCGTCGGTACCCTCAGGTACGACGCTGACATTTTCAGGCAAAGGCGACGAGTCGTCGCCGGTGAAGCTCCGGATGATCAAACCTTGACAACCTCCGTAATCCGCCTGTGAGACGTGTTCCCTCCCGTCTCGGGGCGATGTTTTTTGTCCAGAACCTGGTCTGGGGTGGACAGGTCATCCTGCTGGCCGGACACCTCGATCAACTCAGATTCGACGGTCGGCAGATCAGCTATGTGCTGGCCACATCCTCTGTGGCCGCCGCCATCTCGCCGCTCATCGCCGGTTGGCTCGCCGACCGCTACTTCGCCGGGCAACGGGTAGCGGGTGTCTGCTACCTGGCCTCCGCCCCACTGCTGTGGCTCGCCTGGAGACAGACGGAGTTTACGCCCCTGCTCGGTCTCATGCTGCTCTATTCGCTGCTGCACGCACCCGCCATGTCCGTCCTCAACGCCGTCGCCCTGCGCCACCTTCCGGACCGCAGGCACTTCGGCCGCGTTCGTGTATGGGGCAGCATCGGCTGGATCTCCATCAGCTGCGCCCTGAGCCTGTACCTGCGCCTCTGGGAAGGTTGGGATCCCGACAGCAGCCACCTCGGCGACGGACTGGTGATCGCTGCCGGCCTCTCGGTGTTGATGGGAGTGTACTGCCTGACGCTGCCGCACACGATGCCGCAGCAGACCTCGAGCCGACCGCTGGCCTTTCTCGCCGCCTTCCGCTTTCTCCGGGTTCGCAGTTTCGCCGTGCTGCTGGTAACCGCCTTCCTGGCCTCGGCCATGATGCCCTTCTCCTACAACTTCTCCTTCATCTTCTTCACCGATACTGCCGCCGGTCCCGGCGTGTCGGCCAGTACCGCCAGCCTCGTGCTGACCCTTGGCCAGCTGGCCGAGCTGCCTCTCATGCCGCTGCTCAGCGTGCTGATCGTCCGCCTCGGATTGCGACGGACCATCTTCCTCGGCCTGCTGGCCCAGGCGGTGCGGTCCCTCGTACTGGCTCTCGGCGGCCCCTTGTGGACCCTGATCGCCGCCCAGGCGTTGGGCGGTGTCGTCATCGTCTGCTTCATCGTCGCCGCCACGATCGCCATGGACCACCTGTGTCCGAAAGATGAACGCGCCAGCGCCCAGGGCCTGCTGGTGTTTGCCCTTCGTGGCGTGGGACCACTTCTTGGCCACATGCTGGCCGGACAGGCCTTCGACCTGTTCACCTTCGCCGACGGCACCCACCAGTGGGGTTGGATCTTCTTTTTCCCCGGCGCGATATCGCTGGCCACCGCCGTCGGCTTTCTGCTGCTGTTCAGAAACCCGGACACACGTCAGGAAGCGGATTAGTCCGGCAGCCGGCGCATGCGCAGTCCGCCTCCTCCCGGCACGATCTCTCCGCCGCGTACGGTGGCCGCCGCCACCAGCAGTTCCTCCCCCACGCGAGTGCCGTCATAGCTGTCCTCGAAGAGAAACCGGCCCTGACGCCGCTCCAGTATGGCGATGTCCGCAACGCTGCCCGTGCGCAGGGTACCCAGTTCATCCTCGCGCTGGAGAATCTTTGCCGGCCGTGTCGTCGACATCTCGACCACGGCCTCCAGCGACAGACCGAGCATGAGAAACTTGCTCATCGTCGTCGGCATGTCATAGACCGGCCCGTGCAGGTTGCCGGTGTGCAGGTCCGTACTGATCGTCGTCGGCGGCAATCCTTGGTCGATGCAGGTCTCTACCGTCTCCCAGTGGAAGCTTCCCGAGCCATGGCCCACGTCGAAGATGACGCCGCGTTCCGCCGCTCTGGCCACGGCATCGTACACGCGCAGGTCCTCGTCGACGACCCGTGTCGAACCGCCTTTGTAACAGTGCGTGATGCAGTCGCCCGGCTCGAAGTGTTCGAGCATCTCCGGGATCGTCATCGGGCATTCGCCGATGTGCACCATGAGCCACGTATTCGAGTCCCGCGCTGCCTGCAGGGCCTGGCGCAGATGTGACCAGCCCTGGTCGCCGGCACCGATGATGTGCGCCCCGGCCCGGATCTTGACACCCACCGCTACATCCGCGTGCTCTTCGACCGTACGCAGCACGCCCTCCGGATCGGCGTAGCGGGGGTCGAGCAGTTCCCCTAGATTGGCCGCCGACAACCCCATGCAGGACAGATTGACCAGTCCGAGGATCTGCGTCCTCGCCTGATCGATGATCTGGCGGCGGAACATGTGAAAGTTGAATGAACCCGCCGTGCCAGCGTCGAGCATTGTGGTGACGCCTCCCGAGGGGCACAGCGGGTCGGGGTCCAGGCCGAAGGGAGAGTGCGGGTACACGTGTACGTGCAGATCGATCAGCCCGGGCACTACCAGTAGACCGCGGGCATCGATCGTGTGCCTGGCGGTGACGCTGGCGGCATGCTCTACCATGCCGCTGATGCGATCACCCGTGACCAGCACATCACGTACGCCCCGCAAGCCCTGTGACGGATCGACCACCTCCCCGCCCTGGATCAGTACGTCACATTCCATCCCGCCGCCTCTTTCCGGTTCTACATCGTCAGGAATACCACATGGACCTGCACAAGAAGTACCAACTCCGGCGGGTAATCAACGCCTGCGGCAAGATGACCCACCTGTCGGGGGCCATCGTGCTGCCCGAAATCGCTGAAGCCGCCGCCGAATCGATGCATCACTTCTTCGTTCTCGACGAGTTGCAGGCGGCCGCCGGGCGTATCATCGCCGAGTCCAGCGGCGCCGAGAGCGGCTGCGTCACCGCCTGTACGGCGGCGGGTATCACGCTGAGTGTGGCCGCCACCATGACCGGCACCGATCTGGCCAGGGTCTATCAGCTGCCGGACAGTGATGGCATGCGCAATCGTGTCCTGATTCAGAAAGGACATTGCGTCAACTACGGCCAGCCCGTAACCCAGGCCATCCGACTGGCGGGGGCACGTGCCGTGGAGGTGGGTGTCGTCAACCGTTGCAGCGAAGCCGAGCTGCGGCACGAGCTCGAGCGGGGTCAGGTGGCCGCCATCGTTCACGTCGAGTCCCACCACACGGTTCGCTTCGGCTGGGTTGCGCTGCCGCGCGTGGCCGCTCTCGCCCATGAGTATGGCGTGCCCGTTATCGTCGACGGCGCCGCCCAGGATCTGCGACTGCGGCAGTTGATTGAAGCCGGCGCCGACATCGTCATCACCAGCGCCCACAAGTTCCTCTGCTCGACTACGGGGGGAGTTGTGGCCGGCCGCAAAGACCTGATCGACGCCGTCTATCTGCAGAATCGCGGCATCGGCAGGCCCATGAAGGCCGGCAAGGAAGCTATCGTCGGCGCCATGGCCGCCCTCGAGTACCGAGCCGATCAGGACATGGCGGCATGGACGGCCGATCAGGATCGGAAGGTGCAGCTCATTCTCGATCAGCTGTCGTCGGTCAGTGGACTTGATCTCGGCATCGATCCCGATCCCAACGGCTGCCCCTTCTCGCGGGCAAGGCTGACGCCTGATCCCGACACGACGGGACATACTGCCGCCTCGCTGTCGACCGCCCTGGCCGAGGGCGATCCCACCATCGTCTCCCGCGATCATCATGCCGAGGAGGGATACATCTATCTCGACGCCATCGAGATGACGGACGACGAAATCGATGTCGCCTGCCAGCGCGTGCGCCAGATCCTGCAACAGAACTGAGCCTCGTTGCTACTGGGGGATCACGGCCACGACGAGGGTTTGGTCCAGGAGCAGCCGCCGCGGCTCATTGCCGTCGTGCCTTCACCCCACTCCACACGATCGGCGTCACGGCGGTAGGTCGAGGATCGCGCAGAGCACCTTGCGCGATCCACAGGCGGACGAGATCGGCGAACTGCTGCGCCACGATCATGCCGTTGGGAGGCATGGGCAGACCGACCCCGTCGTCACCTTCCATCTTGCGCACCAGGAGGCTCTCCTCCGGATTGCCGGGAATGACGCGCGTAAATCCGAGGGTTGACCTGGACGCAACCTCGACGAGGGCATCGTACGCCTGGCCCTCGGAGAGATCCTGGCTGGCGGCAGCACCCGGGCCCAGGTGACAGCCGGACAGGGCGCAGTTCATCGTGAAGATGGGCTGGATCTGTCGGTCAAAGTCGATTCGGTCCTCGTCCTGTCCGTAGACTGTCTGGCCGTGCCCGACCCAGCAGAGGATGATGACGATCGCTGCCGTGCGCATGCTTTCCACCCTCAGGCCGCAGGGGCGGCTGTTTCTTCTTGCGTGGCAAAGGACAGCACGGCCATGGGACACACGTCGATACAGATGCCGCACTGGATACAGGCGGAGTTGCGGTTGTCGAAGGGCTCCTGATTCTTGGCGAAGGCCATGACGTCGACGCCCACCTGACAGTACTTCGAGCATTGCGTGCAGGAGATGCACTTGTCATTCGACCAAATCTTCAGGCGCCCGTACCACTTCGACAGCAGGCCGTTGTATGCCGCCAGCGGGCACCAGTAACGGCACCAGACCTTGCCGCCGAAGAAGGGATACAGGGCGATGGGGATGACGGCGACGAGCCAGAAGTCCACGAGGTAGTCGTAGACCCGCCACCAGGCGTTGTTGCCGTCACTCTGATACAGACCGACGACGACGAGGCCGATCAGGACCGAGGCGAGAAAGATGACGACGCCCTGGAACTCCCAGGAGCGCGAGCGCTTGCCTTTGGCCGCCAGGTGCCGCCAGCGGTCTCCCAGGGTCTCGGCCAGGCCGCCGCAACCGCAGACCCAGGTACAGAAGCGTTTGCCGTGGTTGCGTGAGGCGATGGGGATGGCCACGAGTGTACCGACGAGACCGGCGCCGATGAAAGAGTGCATGATCCACGCTGGATCTCCGTCATACCACCAGAAGAAGGTGTTGAAGAACAGCGGGTACGGCTGGTATAGCCCCCAGGCACGCCAGGCGAACTTCACAGTCAGGGCCTGTACGGCCACAACGTTGACGATGAGAAAGAAGGCGAGCTGAAAACCGATGAGGGAGGCGTAGCGCCAGGTCTGGTAGGTCTTGCGGCGGGCGATGCCACGCCAGCGGATCAGTGCTTCGTAGCCGAAGAAGGCCATGATGACGGTGTAGAGCAGGCTGTAGAGGTACCCCTGCTGAAATCCCCTGTCCGTGAGCATGTCCGCCATCGCCTGGTCACTGAACAGCCAGGTGAAGGGGGCGTAGGTCCATTCGAAAAGGGGGCGCACTACACTGTCGTATGATTCGGGCGCGATGAGTCGATCGAACGGCCAGGCGGCGATCTTGTGACCCTGCAGCTGTCCATCCCCGGCACGGTAGACGCCGAACTTCTTCAACGAATAGAGGCTGTACACGAAGGCGAACAGACCGAACAGCGTGACCCAACGGGCCCGGTTCCACTCCCCTTCGAGTTTGATTCCCACCTTCTTGAAGAAGGGCGTCGGCAGCTCGGCGCCGATCATCTCGTAGACGAAGTCGTTGCCGATGCTCTGACGTTCGCCGTCGGGGCCGCCGTTGCTGAAGGCTACCGAATCGGTACCTACCTCCTTGAGGAAGCTGTTCATGTGGATTTTCAGCTTGCCCTCCGCCGCGGCGGCCTGAAGCTTGTCCACGTTGCGTTTCTTCGGGTAGACGAACTCCTCGTCGATGGTGACGAGGGTGACCTCGTTGTGATCGGCCAGCGCCAGTGCCCCTTCCAGGGCCACGTCGCCGCCACCATATATGAGGATACGCTGGCCCTGATGTTCGTCCGGGTCGAGCAGACGATGGGCGATGCGGGCGGCGTTCTCGACCTCGCCATCGACACCTGCCTTGCGTGGATTGCCCGCCTTGCCGGCGGCCAGGATCACCCGGCGCCCCTTGTACATCCCCTTCTGACTCTCCACCTCCAGCACATCTCCGGACCGTCGGATGTCCGTCACCTTTTCGAACTCGCGGATATCCAGCCCTTGCTCAGCGATCTGGGCATTCCACTTCTCCAGCAACTCTTCCTTCGTGCATTCCTCGAACCACATCGAGCTCTTCAGCGGCACCGTCTCCGGCTCGGCGAGCAGCAGCTTGCCCTTCATCATTGTGTACACGGTTTCGGCCACGTGGTTGGCCTCGATCACGACCGCCTTCAGACCCAGCTCTCTGGCGTGCGCTGCGGCACCCAGTCCTGAAGCGCCGGCGCCGATGATGACGAAGTCGTAAACGACCCCGTCGTCGACGACTCCGTCGCCGAGGTCGGAGTCGGCGGAGTCCGTCGCTTCGATCTGCCCGGATGACTCACTCCGGACCGCATCCGCCAGCCGGTCGACCATGTCGTGCCCCGCATTGAGGCCCAGTTTGATCAACGGGGTGCCGGCCACTTCACCGACCAGGTAGACCCCGCCAACGCTGCTCTGTCCCTGCTCGTCGGCAGCGGGCAGCACAGGATAGCTGGGCTCAGGACGTCTGGGGGCGACGAGGGTCTGGCCGAAGGCGCGAAGCTTGTCGAAAGCAGTCATGGCGGTTCCGGATGAAGAGGCGACGTTGCTACCTGAGAATAGGCTCCGGGGTGCTTGTGGTCGGTACGCAATTCACCCTTCGGGCTCGATCTCTATTTGGTGCCCTCCGCTCTCGGGAGGGAGGGTGACGTACCAACGTCTGAAGGGCGCCGATGTCGAGATCGTTGCCTCACCACGGGGGGTCACGACGCGCACGTCCCATTCTCCGACAGTTTCGAACCGTGTCTGCGCCTGCGATGCCGGCCGCGCCGCCAGCACTGCGAAGTAAGGCTGCCCTGGTCTGGCGTGAGCGCGCAGGGTCAGTGCCTGCTCTGCCATGTTCGTCATCTGTGTGCCTGGCGCTGCCGTCCAGCGTGCAGACCGCCACCACCCCTTGGCGCCGCGTGGCTCGTCAAAGCCGAGGTGGCTGTAGCCGCTGGTCATCAGGTCCGACTCGGTGGGCCGCAGCAGCTTCACATCCAGGTCGATGCCGAAACGCCCGGTAAAGACCGCTGTCGACGCCGTCGTACGCACCGAGTCGGCGTGGACCTGCAGGTTCCAGTCCGTTGGCAGCGTACCGTCGATCTCATCCAGTAGCACCACCGTCTCCAGGGCGTGCAGGTACAGCAGATGTCGCCGCCAGACCTGCTCCGTCTCCAGCTCCCATGGATCGCCGGCCTGGCGGAAATCGTGATCGGGATCACGGTCGGGCCACTCGCCGTGGAAGAACTGGCGGGATACCCGCACCTCGCCGCACAGATAATCGAAGCCGTCGTCGAGGTGGTACGCCACAAGACGGCCACGTCGCGGCGCGGCATCCGCTTTGTGGTCAAAGCTGATACGATTGTGCAGCCAGGGGTGGGCATGAAAGTTGGGATCGTACTGGGTGCCGAAGTCGGCCAGCACCGGCTGTCCCCAGGCGTACCACAGAAAACTGCCCTCATCTTGATCGAAGTGGCCGTGACAGTCACCCATCTTCGCCAGCAGATAGCCTTCACTCCCGTCTGCACGGTGCGTACGCAGCACCGCACCGAGCCCCTCGTGGACGCGACTCTCCCGTAGATCGTCATCGTCGGTGGTGCCCGGCAACTGGTGATCGAGCAGCAGCAGGGGCGGCGTCCAGACGGAGTTCTGCTGGTAGTCGTGCAGCGAAATGACATGCCCCCCACCACGCTGCCAGGCACGCATCATGCGGCGACTGAAGTCGGTCCCTGCCGTCGCCCGCGCCGCCCAGGCGAAACAGGCCTGCAGGGTCTGACACCAGGCGTAGACGGTTACGTGTCCCACCGTCGGCAGCATGCGATATCCGCAGCGTTCATCCACGGGTGTCTGCGTGGCAGCCAGGAACTCGAAGGCCCGACGGAAGGCTGGCAGTTCGGCCAGCCCCTCCTGTCCCCGCCGCACCGCCGCCACGTGCAGTTGCAGGGCATAACCCAACGACACCAGCTGGTAGGTCGCCGCTTCGCGCCCGGCACCGGAGGCCGTGTGGTAACGGTCGAGAAATGCGCCCATCTCCGTCACCGCCGCAGCCAGCCATTGCTGCTGGCGTGGGTGCCCGTCGAGGAATGCTGCCGCCATTCCCCTGGCGCTGACGACATCGGGGTGGAAATTGTCGTTGCCGCGCTCAATGCCGCTGTCGTTGGCCGGCCAGGCGTCGTCCGTCCATTGCACTTCTGCGACGAACGCGAGCTGCCTCAGGATACGCGACCTGTCGCCTGCCGTCGCTGATCCGAGTACGAGATCCAGGTTGATGAGCAGCGATCGCCAGCGCCGAGCCAGCGATATCCCGAGAGCACCGTCGGTGGTCGGCCCGTAGTCGAGGAGCAGCTCGACCATGTCCTCGAGTTGCGCTGCAAGCTCCGTCAGCGCCACCGACGCCCACTCCTCGTCACCGCTGGCCAGATAGGCGCCGGCAGGATCGATGCCGGGCTTCGCCGCCTGCGCGGCAAACCGCTCCTGCATCCAGGGCCAGGCTGCCAATCTCGAACGTGCTGCCGCTACATCTTCCTTGCCGAGCCACAGCCTCGGGTGTCCACCACCCACGTGAGCCGCCACCTGCAGGTCCATGCGCTGCAGATCGTCGAGCCCCGGGCCGTTCCACCGTGCGTGCAATCGGTCGATGTCGCCGCCACTGCCGTCGGTAGTGATACTCACTTGGTTTCGATCCAGGACGGCCAGCACCAACCGACGCCGGCCGCGCTGCAGGGGGATCTGCAACTCCACCATGTCAGGATCCCGTGTTGCCCGCAGCTGCAGACGCTGCAACGGACCGTGGAGGCGTGTGCGGGACGGCCTCACCCAGCCCACGTAGAGCAGGTCCGTCGAATCCTGGCCCCAGCAGGTCCAGAACGACGCTGCGTCACGCGCCCAGTTGTAGAACGGGCCGATCTCCAGTTGGTCGATCGCGGGCCGGGTGCCCTCGCCATCGGCGCAGGCAGGCACGTGGTAGATCTGTCGTTTGTGGTTCCCGTCCGTACCGCCACGCCAGGGACTCGGTGAATGGGGCCGCCAGTAGGCGTGCGCCGGCGTGCAGACCTCGCCGAGAGGGAGGGTCAAGAAACCCTCGACCGGTTGACCGGCCACCTCGACGTCGAGGCGAATCGCCGGGGACGCCGCATCTGCCTCCCACGTCAGTTCGACGGTCGCATCGCCGACGAGATGAAACCTCTGTCGCAGACGGGCCAGAACCGGTCCGTTGGCGAGGATCTCGTCTTCCCTTCGTTCGATAGCCACTCCGGACCACCCGCCCGCAGTCGTTGCCCACGAACCGTCCCTGCGTCTAAGTCCGAGCAGACTCGCCGACGACGACATGCCACCCCAGGCCAGACGCAGACCCGCCCCAGCGGTATTGGTGATGAACGCCGTATCGTCATCGTCGACCGTCAGCAGGTCCGGAGAAGCAGACCCTTCCGGTGACGCCGTGATGGCATAGTGACGACAGGCGCCGGCAGGCAGATCGGCGACAAAGGCCACCCGGCCACCGTCGACCTGGGCCGGTACGTGGTGCTCATCGTCGACCGCAACAGACAGGTTCGCCGGCAACTCGTCGAGAGCCGGAACGTCCCGCCACACGATCTCCGGCCCCCATTCCCGGCCGCAGAGCTCCTCGATTGTCCAACTGAGCATATCGCCGAGTGTAGCACGCCTGTCCAGCTGCGGCAACGCTGTCTCGGGCCTCCTTGCGGCCATATGGCCGTAGGTTATTTTCGTGCCCCCGGAATCTGATCGGCGGGGCCCTTCAGGGTAGACCTTGGGGCCTCGTTCTGTTACTGCCGACCTTGGCCTGGAAGGACTGTACATAGATGAGCTTTCTGCAGGACAGCTGGCTGGTGGGAACCAGCAGCGGCGTATTCACGGCGGGAGAAGGCGGCTGCGAGCGTCTTGGCTCCTATCGGTTTCTCGTGGCGGCCATCCACCGGACCGGCGAGCGTGTACTGGCGGCCACCGGCAGCGGCTTGTGGGAGGTGACGAACGGCCGCTGGATCCAGCGCCATGACGAGACGCTGACCGAGGTGATGGATGTCGTGGACGAAGGTGATCGCATGATCGCCGCCTCAGCCTATGGGGTTGCCCTCGGCAGGACCGAAGCTTCACAGGCGACGCGGTGGGACTGGCTGTCAGACGACCTCCCCGTCAATCAGCGCTTCACCAACACGATCCTCAAGCTGGACGATGACCGCATCCTGGCTGGCGCCGAGGCAGGGGCAGCGATCCATGGCGCCGAATCTGGCTGGCAGGTGACGTCCCTGCAGAACACGGCCGTACGCTGCCTGGTCAGATGGAACGACCGGATTCTGGCCGGCGCGGATAACGGCGTCTGGTGGAGCGAGAACGGCCAGGACTGGCATCACTCGTGGCAGGGCGCACCCGTTTTCGGGTTGGCCGCAGCCGCCGGCTGCCTGCTCACCGGTACTGAAGATGGCGTCATGCTGTCCGCAGACGCTGAACAATGGCGACCGGCAGGACTGGCCGGCATGCGCATCGGGGCGGTGGGCGTCAGTCGGACCGACCCTGACCACTGGTACGCGGGAGGCGCGCCCGGGGGACTGTGGAAGACCGGGGATCAGGGGCAGACCTGGGTGGGTATCCCCGAGGTCAACGTAGGGGTAGCGGCCATCACAGCGCCGGGAGAAGAATCATGAACGACTGCGATACGCTGGAACAGCGACGCCGGGTAATCCTGGATGACATGGCACCGAAGGCCTCCTCCATGTTCGGAGCCCACGCCCTCTTCGCCACATCTGATGAAGAGGCAGCTGAACGCACCGAGAAGATCGTCACCACCAGTCTTGGCCAGCAGAGCGACAGCCCTTTCGCCCTCGCCCAGATGGGCTGCTTTGACACGTTCGGGGCGATGTTCCTGCTGTGTCGCTGGCAGGACGAAATGACGGCACACACGCGTGACCACATCCGACAGGTGATGACCGGGAACACCCACGGCCGTGGCAACACCGAGAACCACTGGCTCATGCACTACACGGCGCAACTGCTGGCAGCCGAACTCTACACGGATGTCGACATCTGGTGGAACGGCCTGCCGCGGGAGGTATTCCTCGCCGAGGCGACACGCTGGATCCTCGGCACCATCGACCGCACGGCCCGCATCGGCCACCACGAGTACGACTCGACGGATTACCATGGATGGCACGTGCTGCCCATGATCGCCCTCGCCGACCACGCGGCGGATGCGACTGTGCGACAGCGGGCAGGAGACATGGCCACACTGCTGATCGCCGACATGGCCCTGGAGTACTTCCGCGGATGCTGGTCGGGAGGCCACGCCCGCGAAGGGTATCGCGAGAACACGTGGACCCACATCGGCAGCGCCTCCGCCCTGATGTATCTCTACTTCGGTGGCCCCCTCCTCGGCCCCCTGCAGACACAGCAGGCCATGGGACCGGCGTTGGCGGCGCGGTATGAGCCGCCGGCCATCCTCTGTGCCATCGCCAACGACCGCTCGCGACCCCGCGTCGTGCGCAAGACGAAGGCGGCGCGCAATATCTACCGCCACGTCGAAGACGACGCCCGACCGGTGCGCAAGACAACTTTCACGAGCCGGTCCTTTGCCCTCGGCACAACCCAGACCGGGCTGCCCGGTCCACCGGCCGGTCCCATCGACCTGGTCTCCTGGGATCTGACCTGGGAGGGCCCCAAGCACGAAGCGAAGATCGTCTCCTGCCACCCTTATGTGGACCCGGGACGGTTCAGCGCCTTCCTGAGCGAGTTGCCCCAGGACATCGGTCGTTCGGTGCCGGCAGCCAAGCCGTACCTGCAGTTTGCCGATCGTCTGTTCGGCGCCTCGCCGTACGAGCAGATGATGCAGCACGAATCGGCGGCCATCATTCTCTACCGGATCCCCGCCGACGACCAACACCCCTACGTGAATCTGTACTTGCCCCGCAGCACGACCTGGCGGCAGGATGGCGACTTCCTCTTCGGCGACACCGGCCAGTTTCATGTCATGATTCGTCTCATCGGCGAGTCGCGCTGGGACTCGGTCAAAGATGCCGACTTCGTCAACGGCTGGTTCGTACGTCTGCGCGGTGATGACGTGGGACTCGTGATCGAGGCGAGCGAGAAGGACGCTCATGGCAGCCTCGATGAGTTCGCCAGCTCATTCGATCCCGATGTGGTGGATGTGTCGGACTGGACCGATCGGCATCAGATCGGCTACCGCACGCTGTCCGGCGACCGTCTGCAGATGACCTACGATGGCGATCATCTCGTCAACGGCAAGGCCATCGACTACGATGGCTGGCAGCTCTATGATGCGCCCGAAGCCAGGGCAGCACTCAACAGCGGCGTCGTCCACTTTGAGCACGAGGGCGAGTCTCTCACCCTCGACTTTGGTGTGGACCCGGATCGTGAGATGATCCCCATGCGGGTCATCGGCTGACAGAGTGGGCCACACTGAGAGACGCACTCAAGAACCGTGCCTCTCTGGGCGTCCGCGCCGGGAGATAGCCAGCGGCAGCACCAGCCTCATAAGGGCGGAGTTCTCCTTCGATCCGTCTCGGTAGTTCTACTGATGTACGTCTGTGCAGGATTGACAGTCGCCTGCATCGGATCCTTCCTCATCGCCACCAGCACAATCCGTAAGAAGTACCCTCACGCCCCCGTCGAGACGTTTGGGGTCGGCGATTCCCGAAACCGGGGAAGGAGAAAGCACATGGGATTCGTTCTGATCAAGGGAACTTTTCACGTGGTGGGCTACTCGCCCGATGGTGACTCGTTGAAGTTTATGGCGACGAACGCGACGCACTGGAACAAACTCTCTGGAGGCACCGTCAAACGCAACACAAAGGGGCACGTCCAGCTCCGGTTCGAGGGCATCGATACTCCGGAGACGCACTACAAGGGAGAGCACCAACCAGGGATCGTCGCGAACCCGGCCACGGACTACGCGCTCCAGGCAGCTGGCATCAGGAATGTGGTCTGGACGGCGAACAGGTACCGCGTGAAGTCCGCAGACGATGGCACGCCAGGCTACATCCTCTCGCGCGAGGCGGAGCGCTACGGTCGCCCGGTGGCCTTCGCGTTTGCGGGAACGACATCCAAAACAGATGGGTCACGCCCGTTCCTCGATACCACCTGGCTCAAGCAGAGCCTGAACTATCAGCTGGTCCGTGCAGGTTGGGCCTATCCCACGTACTACGAGGGGTTATTCGCAGATCTTCGCGAGGCTCTGACGGGAGCCACGCTCCAGGCCTGGAACGCATGGAGAGGCGTCTGGCCCTACGACTGGACCGATGGGGTTCCTGTCGTCGGTCAAGCTTCGATCTCGGACGAATACGGCCTCTTGCCGAAGCTCTTCCGTCGGCTCACGGCGCACTTCGCCGCCGGCGGCACGGTCTCGGGTTTCAAAAGCTACCTTGCGACTCACGAAGACCGTCTGCTGGTTCTGCCGAACCAGCACTTCACGAACCTGAATGCCTTGGTTGGCGTATCGGGCAACGTCGTATCGTTGAGCGAATACCCGGAGAATTTGGTCTTCCGCCCCTGAGTACGAGGCTACGTTCCTGAGGCTGTCTCTATTCCGTCTCGCCCTGGACAGCGAGTGCGGCTTCGATCCGCGTGATTGCGTCTTGTTCTGCCTGCAGCATGGCCGCCACCAGGTCACCTGCCTGAGTGCGGGTGTCCTGGGCGAACCCGCCAGCATCATTCGCTTTGCCGCAAACCTTCTGAAGTCTAGTGGCCGCATCAGCCAACGTCTCGTAGTGCTCTGCGGCCTGCTGAAGGTCATCTGCAGCGGCGGGAAGCACCTCGACGAGTTCTCGAAGATACGCGGCGGCATACCCTCGGAGTGCGAAAGGTTTAGGGACTAGCGATCGGTACGATCAGAAACTCGTCACCCACTGCACAGTCCAGGACGGTGGCGGCATTGCCGAAGCTGATGGCGATCTGCAGGGCACCTTCATCGATCAGTCCCACCCACTCGCCGCGCGCCACGTCTCCATAGTCCTCACCGTAGAAGACTTCGATGCTCTGCGACCCGAAGTGGGCACGGAACGTCGAGCCCTGGACGATACCGGCAGTAGCGAGTCCCTTCGCGTCCAGGTTCGTGTTGATGTTGGCGTATTCATCACTGATACGAACCACGCGGGCCGTCAGGGGCCCGTGCTGGGCGGCGCCGGGGCGCAGACTGGCGCAGCCGCACAGCAGGAGTGCCACAGAGGCGGCCCACACCAGTGGGTGCATCCGATGAGAATTCATGGGGTCATCTCCGGTTGTCGTCCGTCGGTCTGATATGCGATACGAACATCGCGTACATGGCCAGTCCCACACCCAGGTTCACCAGGGCTACGACGAACACCGACGTCGGGCCCATCGACTCGAAGAGCTGCCCGATCACCCACGGCACGGTCATGCCACCGGCGCTCGAGCCGATGAAGAACCACCCCGTGGCGCGCCCGGTGATCGGCATACTTCCCCCAGCCAATGACAACACGGTGGCAAACATGGGCGCCACCGCCAGGCCGCTGACGATCGTCGCCGACCAGATCAACCCCCTGGCGTCCGGCTGCAGCAGCGCCAGAGCTGCCCCTGCGGTGCAGCCGGCGATACAGAGCAGCAGGATCGACGCTGGCGCCAGCCGTGCCGCCAGCGGGATTCCCAGGAGCCGGCCCAGGGTAAAGGCGCCCCAGAAGGCCGAGGTCAACAAGGCCGCCCCCGCATCGTCAGCGATCTGCAGTGTAATGGAATATGTATAGATCCAGTTGCCGAGGCCGACCTCAGCTCCCACGGTGGCGAACAGCAGCCCGGCCACCAGAAAGATCGTCTTTCGATGGACACGCAGGGAGCCTGACTGTTCGCGGGCGTGGGCCGCAATGGGCGGGCTCGGCAGAATCAGCAGCAGAACGATCCCGGGGATCAGCAGAGCCGCCAGAGACCAGTAGGCCACCGCCACCGAACCCGTCTGCCCCATGGCGTAGCCGATGATGAGAGGCGACAGCATGGCCCCGACGCCGAAGAAGAAGTGCAGGCCGTTCATCCACGGTCCGAGACCGGACGGGTAGAGCCACGTGAGCAGTGTATTGCCACCCACGTCGAGGGTACCCTCGGCAACCCCGAGGCAGACGAAGACGCATGTCAGAACCGTCAGCGAGGGACTCAGGGGCGCGCAGGCCATGGCCAGCGCCATGATAGCCAGCATCGATGCCATCAACGGGTGCCCGGCAAAGCGATCGTACAGCCGCCCCCCGAGCATGGCACCGGCGAGATACCCCCCGGACCGGGCGACGAAGACCGTGCTCAACGCCCCGAGGGACACGCCCAACAGATTCGAGAGTGCCGGCAGCGTCGGCCCCAGGGAGGACAGCACGAATCCCAGGCCGACAAAGGCGCAGTAGTAGGCACAGGTGCGCCACAGCCGCTCGCCCCTCGTCATCTCGTCATTTGACTTTCACTGCCGATTCCGGGATACAACCAGTACGGGGGTCACGCAAGGTCCCGGTGGCACCTGCCGAGTCGAGAGGAGGTGGGGACATGGTCATTATCTTCTTTATTCTGCTATGCGTTGTCGTCATGCTGGTCGTGGGTTTCTCAGCCCACTTCGCCCGCAAAGTCGATGAACCGAAGACGGTATTGGAAGCGCGCGAGGCACAAGTGGCCGTCGACGAGGCCGTCAAGGAGTTGGAGGCCGCCGAACGCCGAGTCACCGACGCCAAGGCGCAACTGGAGGCTACGAACGAAGTCAGGGGATGATCCGCCAATCGGTTGACAGTTTCTCCATCCCGCCGGCTTCGGCCGACGGTCGGTGCCGGCCGGGGCAGAGGGCCGCTCGGGTGTCGGCCCGGAACCCGCGCCAGTTCTGAATCCCCAGAGACACAGCCCCATCGTGGCTCGCCAGCCGGTAGCGCCACCGTATGAACGAACCAGTTCCCCCGCCGTGCCGACACTGCGGCCCGGCGTCCCGGCCGGCACCGGCCAGAACGGTGAATTCCAAGGTCGTTACATCACGGGCAGAACGTCCAGCCAGCCCCCACGGGCCGAGTTCGCTTCCTCGATGGTATCCTTCGATCCCAGCACAACCACGCGCCCCACATCGTTGAGCTTCGCCAGAGCGTCGCCGAACTCACGGAATTCTGCCGCCGTCGTGCTCAGCACGGCATCCCGCATCTGTTGCCGGTATTCGTCGTCGACGCCGGTCAACTCACGCACCATCGACATGTAGCCCTTGGCATCGGGCAGCTGGTAGGAATCGAGTTCGCCGATCGTGCCGATGATCGATTTCGTCAGCTCCTCGGCGGGCAGGTCGAGGTTCTGCAGAAAGGCCGCCGCACCGTCGTAGGCGTCGACGGTGCCCTGCAGGTTCGGATCCCGGTAGGAAGCGTACACCAGCAAACCGGTGAAGTGGTCGAAGGAGCAGAACGCCCCGTACGCACCGCCCTGCACCCGCACGTGATCCCATAGATAGCTGTTGCGCAGGTATTTCGTGATCACACCGACGGAGCCCTTCAACTCGTAACCGAGGTCGTAGAGGTTGCCCCCCTTGGCCACGTAGTTCACCTGCGCCGGCAGGGTCAGCCCTTCATCGGCCAGCCGCAGCTGAGGCGACCAAGCGCCGGTGACGACGGGACTCTGAGGCAATGACTGAACCAGCGTCTCGATGTGCGGCTCCACGGCACTGCGATCGGACTCGGGGAAGGTGGCGTTCACCAGCAGCGTGCCGCGATTGACGAGGTGATCACGCACGGCCTGAAGCTTGGCCAGCACGGAGCTCCAGTCGGACTCCACCCGCTTCGTCAGCTCCCGCAGGAAGAACAGGTAGCTCACACCTTCCATCTGCTCGACCGCCCAGGCCACTTCGTCAAAGTGGGACTTGAGACGCATGTTGACGACGGCATGGCCGCCGGGGATCAGCCCGGCCTCCTCGCCTGCCTTCTCCTCGAGAGCCATCTGCAGGAACCGCGCCGGATTGTCGAGTTGGGTCGTCAGCAGCACATCGCGAACGATGTCGAGCAGGTCCGGCACCTGCTCGAGCATGCCTTTGCCGCGCAGAAAGAAGTAACCTACCGGTGTCTTCCCGAGTCTCTGGTTGGTCAGGATGCTGCCGGTCCACAGGCCGCCGGTCCTGGCGCCGATCCTCTGCGACAGCCGGACGAAGTCTTCGGTCTCGGTGCCGACTTCCAGCAGACAACGGCCAAACAGGGAGACGTACGGCAGCAGTTCGGCCGGCAACGTGCGCAGGTCGAAGCCGACGTCGATATAGACGATGCCATTGGTAAACAGGTCGTGATAGAAGGTCCGGGCACCGGCGACCTCGGTGCGTTCGATCGGCACCTTGCGGATCTGCCGCTCCAGGTCATCGCGGGACAGTACCGGGATCTTTGCCAGGTCGGCCGGATCGTCTGGTGTCTCCTGGCGCTCCTTCAGTTGTACCGCCTCTGCAGCGATGCGTTCCATGTCCGCCTCAGAAAGTGTTTCGCGGACCTTCGCCAGACGCGATTTCTCCTCGGCTTCTTCCCGTTCGGACTGGGTGGGGTCAGGACGCACGTACACCGTGGTGCGATGCGGGTTCGTCAGCAGATGGTCTTCGATAAGTCCTTCGAAGTAGCCCCCCGCCGCAACCCGTTCCTTGAGGGCCGCCAGGGGCGCTTCGAAGGCGAGAGGCTCGAAGGGATCGCCGTCGTAGAGCCACGTCGCCAGGGAGCGAAGCATGAGAATGAGCCCGCGCGGATAGGAACCGGTGTTGTTCTCGCGCAGACGGAATTCCGAAGTATTCAGCGACGCCTTCACGGTCTCCGGATCTATGCCGTCTCTGGCCAGCTCGGTGAGGGTGTTGATGACGAGACCCTCCACCTTGCCCTCGTCTGCGGCTTTGACGCCCTTGAGCCCGGCGCTGAAGAACAGTTGCCGCAGTTCGGTTTCCATGCCGCCCCCCGTCAGGTCTTCGCCGAGTCCTGACTCGATCAGGACCTTGCGCAGCGGCGCCGCCGAGGAGCCGAGCAGGACATGGTCGAGGACCTGCAGGCCGAGCCGGGTGCCGTAGTCGATGCCGTCCTCCAGCAGCCAGTTCACGGCGACATAGTGCTTCTTCTCTTCGCCACCCTCGCCGTCGTCGTCGCTGGCGGCATACGTCGTTTCCACCGTACGGGATGCCGACCAGTGTGGCTGTACGGCCACCGCTGAATCGATACGGCGGGCCTCGAACTGCCCCAGGTAAGACTCGAGAATCTCGAAGCGCCCTTCAACGGGATCGTCGCCGTAGAACCAGATGAGCGCATTGGCGGGATGATAGAGATCGCGATGGAAGCTCTCGAACTGCTCCCAACTCAGGTCGGGAATGTGCCGGGGATGACCGCCCGACTCGACGCCATAGGTGTTGTCCGGGAAGATTCCCTGCTGGATGGCCTCGCCGAGAATCCGCTCGGGGGAGGAATAGGCTCCCTTCATCTCATTGAAGACCACGCCCTTGTACGTCAGCTGATCACCCTCGACTTCGTAGTGCCAGCCCTCCTGTTTGAGGACCTCCGGCGTCAGGCGTGGGTGAAACACCGCGTCGAGATAGACATCCACCAGGTTGTGGAAGTCCTGCAGGTTCTGACTGGCCACCGGATAGCAGGTCTTGTCGGGATAGGTGAAGGCGTTGAGGAACGTCTTCAGCGAGCCTTTCAGCAGCTCGACGAAAGGCTCCTTCACCGGGTACTTGTCCGAACCGCACAGTACCGAGTGCTCGAGGATGTGCGCGATTCCGGTCGAATCGGTCGGCGGCGTACGGAAGTTGATGCCGAACACCTTGTTCTCGTCCTCGGCGTTGACCAGCGACATCAGCTGGGCCCCCGTGGGATGCCGGTAGAGGCTTGCCTCCGTGTTCAGTTCGGGAATCGCCCGCGTCTCGACAAGCTCGAATCGATGCGTCATGCCAGCCCCCAGACCTCGGCGGCGGTGCCGCCCAGGATTCGGTCTCGTTGTGTTTCGGTGAGGAAATCGAAGCCCTCGCGAACGAGGCGCAGTTCATCTTCAAGGGTCAGCCAGTTGTGTTTCGTGCGATGGTGACCGGGATAACCCGTCCCCCAGAGGCACCGATCCGCGCCGTAGGCGTCGACGAGGAGGCGGACGAAATCGTGCGTGTCGACAAAGGGAAACTCCTGCTTCGAGCGCCCCTTCACGTCGGAGATCTTGACGTGGAGATTCGGGTGCCGCGCCAGATCCACAATCGGCTGCCATGGCCCCGGGCCTTCGTCGAGATTGGGATACCCCATGTGGTCGATGAGCAGCAGCATGTCCGGATGCCGTGTGGCGATCTCGTCGATCTGGTCGGCGCAGGCAGCATTGGTGTGGAACTGGACGACGGCGTCCAGATCGGCCAGCACTTGCCACAGGGGACGGTTGCCCTCTGTGGTCAGCACTTTCTCGTCCTTGTAATACATGGGATGAAAGCGGAAGCCCATCAGGCCGCGGTCCTCGATCCAGTAGCGCGCCGCCTCGGCATTGTTGGCCTCGTCCTGGGGATCCACCATGCCGTGGCCGACGAAGCGAATCGGGAAACGCGCCACCGAGTCGGCGATATACCCGTTGTCCCAGGTCGACCATGACGTCTGCACCAGCACCGACGCATCGACGTGGTTGGCATCCATGTCGCCCACCAGTTCGTCCACTCTGGCCGGTTCATCCGGCAGAGAGGTGAAATTGGGCGCCGTCGGGCCGACAGGGTACCGCGGCGGGTCGATCTCCCACACGTGCACGTGCGTATCGACGATCAATGTGGTCCCTCCTCTGACAGCGGCGGCAACGAGATCTTGCCGAGGACGGCGTCCATCGTCGCCCCCGTCGCACCCCTGACATTTCCGGCCCGTCCCATGACCGTCTCATTGGCCAGCACGGCGAAAGCCAGCGCTTCCTTGGCGTCGGCCCGCACACCCAGATCGTCGATGGGCCGGACGCGGCGAGGGCTCAGCACCTCTTCGAGCAGGGCCATCAGGTGGCTGTTGTGTACGCCGCCGCCACCGACGAAGACCTCTTCCATTTCCCCCGCCGAATCGGCGAAGTGTTCGATACCGACGGCGATGCTGCGCGCCGTGAACAGAGTCAGCGTCGCCAGCAGATCCGCCGGGGCCAGGTCGGCCTGGTGCATCAGTTCGGCCACAAAAAAAGTGCCGAACTCCTCGCGTCCCGTCGACTTCGGCGGCGGCCGGCGAAAGAAGTCGTGTTTCAGCAGCTTCTCCACCCATTCTTCACTGGCCGTGCCCCCGGCAGCGCGACGGCCATCGTCGTCATAGCGCTCTGTGCCTCCTGTCAGGTGCTGCACGGCGGCGTCCACCAGGGCGTTGCCAGGCCCCAGATCGAAGGCCAGCACACCATGGTGCGGCGTCGCCCCCGCCGGGATGGCGGTCACGTTGGCGATGCCGCCGATGTTGAGCAGCAGTCGGCCGTTGTCCGGATGACCGAAGAGCAGCACATCCACCAGCGGTACGAGAGGAGCGCCCTCGCCACCGGCTGCCATGTCCGCCGGCCTGAAATCGCTGATCACCGGAATGCCGGTATGTCGAGCGATCACCGCCGCTTCGCCGATCTGCAATGTCGACGGGGGATTGCCCTGGGGCAGATGGCGTACGGTTTGGCCATGGCTGCCGATGAGGTCGACTTCCTCCGGGACCATATTGCCCGCCTCGACGACCTGCAACGCCGCATCGGCCAGGGCCGCACCGAGGGCAAAGTTCGTCCGGCACAGGTCCTCCACGAGCGCATCCGGCTGGAACAGCATGAACAGATCGGCCTGGAGCGACTCGGGCAGCTTGTGGGTGAGCTGTGCCAGGACGTGGAACTCCGTCGTCTCGCCGAAGCCATCGATCTCAGCCAGCACGGCATCGATGCCGTCGGCAGAGGTCCCTGTCATCAACCCGACGATCCGCCGGGACGGTGAGGATGCAACATCGATCAGTCTCTTCATGGAACCGTTCTACTCCTGTCGTCGTCGGCGTCCATCAGCATGATCAGTCCGAAAAGCACGGCGAAAAGGGCAGCGAAGCGTCCGTTCACCATGGATCCGTCACTGATTCCCAGCAACGCCATACCCACCAGGGTCGCCACGGCGGCGGCAGCGAAGGCCCGCTCCGACGGGTCCCGACTTCGGTGGAAGACGCGTACTCCTGCCTGCACGACACGAAAGCACAGCCAGGGAAACAGGACCAGTCCCGCCAGTCCGAGCTTCAGCCACAGTGTCAGATACAGGCTGTCCAGGGTCCACGCGGTCCAGGTTTCGAACCGGTCCGTATCGGGATTGAAGGAGTAGGACGTCACCGTCGCTCCCTGACCGGCGCCGAGAACGGGCTGCTTGGCGATCTCGCCGAGGGCCGTGGCGTAGTTCAGCAGACGACTCAGAACCTGAACGTCCCGGCTGTAATCGAGGAACGTACGCGAACGTTCCACCGCATGGGCCGAGATCGCCGCCCCGGTGACCCGCTGGAAGATGAGGACCGTCGCCGTCAGCGTCAGCACCAGGCCCATGGCGAGGGCGATACCCTTCCACGCACGACGCTGGGCCACCGGCTGTCCCTTGTGCCACAGCCACACCGAGACGACGAGGCCCAGGCCGAAAGAGACCCACATGCCTCGCCCCAGGGTCAGCGCGAAGCCGAGTCCGGTGAACAGAAACAGGCCCAGCAGCAGGGCTCGCCCCCAGCGACGGGGGTCGTGGACGATCCAGTTGGCCATGACGAGCAGCGAGACCGGCAGCACGATGCCCTGGCGATGCCCGATACGTACGAAGTCATCCCCCGTGGACAGATCGATGGCGCCGAGGAACTCGAGTACGTATTCGGCGCTGATCACCACGCCGATGATGACAAAGAGCGGCGAGAACAGACGAGTCACGTCGCGCCGCTCGAGGGCCTGCAGCACGAGAAAGAAGCAGACGAAGTAAAACGGGTAGCGCGCGTTTCGCAGGAACGCCTCGTGGCCGTGCCAGGCACCGATCAAAGTGCCGACGGTGGCGACTCCCAGAAAAGCCAGAACCAGCCCGTCTACGCGCGTGCGTCGCAGCCGCATGCCGTCGAAGAGGATGAGATCGATGGCGGTGAACAGCAGCGCCGCCAGCAGGATCAGTTCCCACGGTCGGGCCCCCAGCGGCAGACGCACAGCGTCTGCCAGGGCCACGGGCAGGACGGCGGTGACCACCACCAGCGCCGCCAGAGCCCGTCGCGGCGAGAACAGGGTGGCCGCCACCGACACCAGGGCGCCGGCCACGAGCACCATGTGCGATACCGTACCAAGCAACAGCAGCGGCAGGGCCGTCACCAGCGATGCCGCCAGCACGGCGCCGGCCACGAGCCAGCCGTTGTCAGGCCTTGCCCAGTTGTCGCGTGACACGCCCTGCTGCATCACTCTGGCTTCTCCGTCCTTGGCTTGCGGGCCACCAGCATGTGATTCCAGGCGTCGCTGTCGACGCGGTGCAGACTGTCGAAGGCGAGGCAGACCACCTGGATCAGTGCCATCAACGGTCGCGTCACCGGATGCAGGTAGAGCTTCTCGAACTGGGACAGGTACTGGGTGAACCGGGCTCCCATGGTGACCCAGAAACCGGCGAGGGGTACCACGCTGTGCACGCGCAGACCCACAGTCTCGGCCAGATAACGCAGTCCGTAGGGAGTGAACCGATAGTAGTCGTGTGGTTCCTCGTGGATACCCCAGATGTGCGGCGCCGTCAGCACGAGCACCCCTCCCGGCCTGAGGACACGGGTGATCTCGGCCAGCATACGCGCCGGTTGCGGTACGTGCTCCAGAACCTGGAACGAGACCGCCGTGTCGAAGGACCCGTCATGGAAGGGCAGATGCAGACCGCTGGCCCAGGCATCGGGCAGAGACATGGGTTGCTCGCCGCCGCTGCAGGCGATCATACCCTCCGCCGAGTTCGACTTCAAGCCGAACCGTCCCCTGTCGATCTCGATCCCCAGCGAACGGTCGCTGTGAGCCTCGAGCAGGTCGGCGAAAGGTCGGGTACCACAGCCCACATCGAGCAGCCGCCCCCCAGCGCAGGCACGCACGGCACGGGCCACATGCCGGGCGTGGATCAGCGTGACCAGCCAGTTGACGGAAAAGGGAGTTCGGTCGGGCACCGCCTGTTGTGCCCTGCCTCTCCGCCCCGACCTACTGCCGGTCGCGGGCGGTATGAGGGTAGAAGTCGACCACCGTGCCTTCGGCGTCGATGACGAAACTGCCGGGATAACGGATCGTCGTCGGGCAGACATGCCCGGGAACGGCCAGCAGGTAATCGCCCACGGCGGGCAGGTCCTCACCCGGCCACAGGAAGACGCCATGCTCCTCGTTCTGCAGCAGGAGTCGCGCGTCCATGTGTCCCAGCAGACGGGCACGACTGGCCAATGGCGGGTCGGAGGCGATCGCCTTGACTCCCAGGTCGGTGGTGATGGTCTGTTGCTCGGGGCGACGCTCAACGACCTGGCACAACACCATGGCGGCCCACCGGAAGGGCTGATCGGGCATACGTGTGGTGCCGTTGATATCCCAGTAGATGACGGTGCCGGGAGAGCCGTGGAATCCCTCGGTACGGGCATAATAAGGGAAGGAGAAGGAGCCACCGGCAACGATACGTGGTACTGCCATGCCGCCGGTTTCGAGCCGACTCTTGAGGGCTTTGAGATCATCGATATGCTTGTGCGCGGCGCCAGCACGGCCGTCCGGGTCCTGGAAGTGCTCGTGGCCGTCATAGGCGTGAATCCCCGCTGCCTGCAGCCCCGATGCCTTGTGAATCTCGGCGTACACCGACTCAGCCCCGGCCAGAGACGCCCCCGTACGGTGCATGCCCACGTCCAGGTCCAGCATCACCAACAACGGGCGATCCCGACCGATGGCGGCTCTGGACAGGACCTCCACATGGAGAATGTCCCCCGCTGTGGCGTAGACCCGAGCCTCGCCGTGGGCGTCCGCGATGCGTCCGAAGCGCTCCGCCTTCAGGCTCTGCACCATCGGGTAGGCGAGAATCGCCTCGGGAGCACCGGCGTCGAGGGCCAGCTCCAGTTCCTGTAGAGTCGCGCACTTGAACCCGGCGATCCCCGCTGCCAGCTGCTTGCGGGCGATGGCCTCGGACTTGTGCGTCTTCACGTGGGCCATGAGGTTGGCGCCGCCGCCCACGAGTCCACAGAGGTCTGCGATATTGGCGTCCAGCTGTTGCTCGAATACCACCATGGCCGGCGTTTCGATGGCATCTGGGTCAGCGATGAAGTAGGGATCGTGCTCGATCATCTGGGCCGCGGATCTCCGACGTCGGGATTGGCGTAAACCATTGAAAATAGGCGTCATGGCTGTCGCGTTCAACGTCTGGGACTGGCTCGGATGGGACGGCCCGTCACTTGAGATTGTCCCGCTCCGACGAACCACCATAGAATTCTCCCCGCCCGCCCGAACCCACCGATCTCACCGGGACCAAGCCTGTGACCCAGCCTCCTTCTCCGCCCATCGCCGAACGCCGACCACACGAGTTGACCCGCCACGATCACACGCGCGTGGACGACTACTTCTGGCTGCGCCAGAGAGACAGCCCGAAGGTCATCGCCTACCTCGAAGCGGAAAACGCCTATGGCGATTCTCTGCTCGCTCACACGGGTTCGCTGCAGGAGGAGCTGTTTCAGGAGATCAAGGGTCGTATTCAACAGACGGACACGTCGGCACCGACACGCATCGGCGACTGCCTGTACTACCATCGCGTCGAAGAGGGCCGCCAGTACAAGATCCTCTGCCGGCGTCAGGGCTCCATGGCCGCTGACGAGCAGATTCTGCTCGACGTCAACGCCCGCGCCGAAGGCCACCGGTTTTTCGACGTGCGCGGCGCCAGCACCGGGGGGCCTGAGCAGGGCCTCTACGCCTGGGCGGAAGACGACGAGGGACGCGGCTTCTTCACCCTGCGCTTCAAGGATCTGGCCTCGGGAGAACGGCTCCCTGACGCGATTGCCAACGTCACCGAGAGCTTTGCCTGGGCGGAGGACGGCCGCACCATCTTCTATGTGAAGCAGCACCCCGAGACGTTGCGCTGGTATCAGCTCTACCGGCACGTTCTCGGGACCGACGTCAGCGACGACGAGCTGCTGTACGAAGAGGCGGACGAGACCTTCGACATGTGGTTGTCGAAGACGCGTTCCCGCCAATACATCCTGCTGACTCTGTGGCAGACGGTGAGCACCGAGATCCGCTACCTGCCCGCCGATCAGCCTGACGCCGACTGGCGGATATTCGAGCCCCGTCAGCGCCATCACGAATACTCCGTCGACCACGGTGGCGACCGGTTCTACGTCCGGACCAACGATGAGGCGGTCAACTTCCGCCTGATGCAGACAACCCTCGACGCCACGGCCCGCGCCAACTGGGAGGAGGTGATCCCCCATCGTGACGACGTTCTGTTGGAGGATGTGGCCGCCTTCCACCACCATCTCGTCGTCTCTGAGCGCGAAAACGGTCTGCAGCAGTTGCGCATCCGGCGGCGGGACACCGGCGACGAGCACTATCTCGACTTCGGCGAGGCCGTCTATGACGCCTCCACGTCCCGCAACGCCGAATATGATCGCACCACCCTCGGCTTTCGATACGAGTCGATGACGACGCCGGAGTCGGAATTCGACTACGACATGGATACCCGTGAGCGCGTCCTGGTCAAACGCCAGGCCATCCTGGGTGGCTTCGATCCGGCCGACTATCAGACGGAGCGACTGTGGGCCACGGCTGACGACGGTCGGCGCGTACCGATTTCCATCGTCTACCGGCGCGGCTTGTCTCGTGACGGGAGCCAGCCGCTGCTCCTCTACGGATACGGCTCCTACGGTGCCAGTATGGACGCGGACTTCTCGGCCAGCCTGCTGAGCCTGCTCGACCGTGGATTCGCCTTTGCCATCGCCCACGTCCGCGGTGGCGAAGAGCTGGGCCGCACCTGGTACGAGGATGGCCGACTGCTCAACAAGTGCAACACCTTCACGGATTTCATCGCCTGTGCCGAACACCTCGTCGGCAAGGCATATACCCACCCTGACCGGCTGTTCGCCGAGGGCGGCAGTGCCGGCGGCCTGTTGATGGGGGCCGTGATGAACCTTCGCCCCGATCTGTTCCACGGAATCATCGCCCATGTGCCCTGGGTCGACGTGGTCACGACGATGCTGGACGACAGCATTCCGCTGACGACGAGCGAATATGATGAGTGGGGGAATCCGAACGAGAAGAAGTACTACGACTACATGCTGGCCTATTCACCGTACGACAACATCGTCGCCACCGACTACCCGCACCTGCTGGTTACTACCGGGTTGGCGGATGCCGCCGTGCAGTACTGGGAGCCGGCCAAGTGGGTGGCGCGGCAGAGGGCTCTGCGCACCGACGGCAACCGACTGGTTCTGAAGACGGAGATGGAGGCCGGCCACGGTGGGCCGTCGGGGCGGTATCGGCGCTACCGCAAGACGGCCCTCGACTACGCCTTCCTCATCGACCTGGTCAATCCTGCAGACTGACGACGACACGATCCTTGCCGCGCCGTTTGGCGTCATACATGGCCGCGTCAGCGATCCGTACCGCGTCTTCGGCGCTCTCCGGCACACCGCAGTAGATCCCGATCGACACGGTACCCTCCGTCCGTTCGGCCACGGCCTCCTTGAGGCGCTCTGCCAGCGTCGCGGCGCGCGCCGCATTGCCGCTTTCCAGCACCACGGCGAACTCGTCCGCGCCCCAGCGGAAGTTGAAGTCGGATCGGCGGGCCACGTTGCGCAGGATACTCGCCAGGTCGACGATGAAACGATCCCCCGCCTCGTGGCCGTCACGATCGTTGATCTTCTTCAGCGAGTCGGAGTCCATGTAGAGCAGACCCAGCGGGCGCTCGGTGCGTTTCGATGATTCAACCATGCGGGCGAAGATGTCCTCGAAGCCGCGGCGGTTGAACAGCCCCGTGAGAGGATCGACTTTTGACTCCACCTCCATCTGCCGCGCCCGGGAGGCGTTCACTCGTGCCAGATCGCGGAACAGCTGCAGCGCTGCCGTGCCCGTCTCGCCCTCGAATGACCCGTCGTCGGCGAGCCAGACGATCTCGTCTCTCCCACCTTGTTTGGCCAGAGCCAGCATCTGTGAAGCGGCGGCGTAGAGCAGGCGCACCGCCTCCTCGCTGACAACGAGCAGATCGGGCTGGATGGTCACCCCGCCACCGGACAGGGCCACATGTGCCTGCAGTCGCCGCTGGGCGGCCAGCTTGACCGCGCCACGGACCTCATCTGCGCCCTCGGCGTTGATGCCCAGGGCGGCATAGGAGTCCCCACCGATACGGTACGACACCGGTGTGAGATCGGCGATGACCTCTTCGACGAGCGTCAGGATCGAGTCTCCTGTCTTGGCGCCGAGGTCAGCGTTGATCTGGTGGAAATGATCGATGTCGAACAGGACAAGAGATTCGAAGCGCCCCTCGCGCAGACTTTCGGCGAGGTCGGCGTTCAACTGAGTAATGCCGGGTTGAGGAGTGTTCATCGGGGGAGATCTCCGGAATCGTGCGCGGCACTGTCAGGAATGTAGCGGTTTGTCAGGCCTCAGGCACGGCCAGATCTCCAGTACCTGACGCAGGCTATTCTTCGTTGCCCGCGGCATCACCCTTCCCCAGCCGCTGTCCAGCTCGACGTGGGGTATCTCCTGATGCCAGCGAATCGCCTGGTAGGCCACGTTCAGCTGTCGGCTCAGGATGTGCACTTCCGTCAAGCGGCGTGGCGACTCCAGACAGG
The DNA here is from genome assembly GCA_036011085.1 of Candidatus Latescibacterota bacterium. Lineage (GTDB taxonomy): Bacteria > Latescibacterota > UBA2968 > UBA8231 > UBA8231 > UBA8231. The sequence continues at coordinate 9,263 of DASCMS010000144.1, read as the reverse complement.
TCCATTCCTTCAGATAGGCGTCGCGGATCGCCCGGCACAGCCGGTCTCCCCGGTGTTTCATTTCCCAGTCCCAGTGTGGCACGCCACGTGGTCGATCCACGAAATCGAGCATCCGCTGCAGGCTGAGAAACGGATGCGACACGACTGTGTCGCCCCAGTCGTAGAACAACGCCTCGTCACCGATGGCGATCAGGTTCCCGGAGCGAAAATCCTGGTGATGAAGGCTCTCCGGGATGTCATACGTCGAGAGTTTCGCACAGAGCTCGCCAACCACCGGCTGAAGCGTGCGCAGACCGGCCATCTCGGCTGCCGTCAGCGGCTCTGGATCGGACAACAGGATGTCCTCGTCGGCAAGCACCTCGGCGAACAGGGCCGGAAGCCGGCACAGACGACGGTCCGGGCAGCCCATTCCGAGCCACTCGTCGACGGCGACGGCGCAGTCCATCTGCAGTTGCCCGAACCGGGACGCCGCCGCAACCCAACGCTCCGGCGCCATCTTCTCGATCGGCTCACCGTCGAAGTTCTCCATCAACATCCAGCCGCGCTCATCGGCGGCCAGCAACCGCGGCAGGCACTGCGCCCAGCGTGGCTGCAGTGCCAGAATCAAGTCCACCTCACCAGGCGGCTTGTCATAGACCGCCTTGAAGAACAGCTGACCTGACGTCGTCGGGACCTCGAGCAGGCACGACCAGCTCCACGCTGCCTTGAATTGCCGGATGGGGCCATTGGCCTGCAGTCCGAGATCTGCAAGTTGCTCGCGGATCCAGACCACGGCCTCTGCATGCCACCCCGGTCGTTCCCAGGGCGATCGTGTGGGAGGAGCCGGCGCGCCGGATGCTTCGCGGAGCCAGGACTCGAGCACCGTGCGGTCCGCCTCCGCCAGGCGCGTCAGGTCAACCAGTTCGCTGATCGGCACCCAGTGACCGCGCGTCGGTTCGCCGCCGTGCACCTCGACTTCGCACCAGTAGCGCTGACCGCTCTGGCCCAGGTCCCGAAGGACGGTGACATCCAGGCCGAATCGTCCGCCGATCCGAAGACCGATTTCCTTCACGGCCATTGCCGACCATCCGTCAAGCGTCCACGCCAGTGTCGGCAACCTGCGGCCATCGTCACAGTCCTCCAGCAGCAGACGACGGCGAGGGCCATCCGGAATCACGCAGTGAGTGGCGGGTATATCTTCATTCATAGCACACACTATAGAGGTGTCGGTGAACACCACCAAGCCCTTCCCCACACCGTTGACACCGTCCTGTGCCACGCACAGTCTGTGGTCCGTCAACCCGTCACAGGAGACTGATATGCTGCCCGTCGGTGAACCCGTCCCTCCCCTCGATGCGCCTCAACAGCCGGAGCGCCGCACCTACGAAGGCCGCTTCGTGCATCTTGGGCCCGTCGACCCGGTTGGTGATGCCGACGAGCTGTTCCCCCGCTCCCACGGCAGTGACGACGCCGAGAAGCTGTGGACGTACATGCCGTATGGCCCCTTTGACAACGGCACGGGGATGCAGAAGTGGATGGCGGAGATCGCCCCCAGTGCGGATCCGATGTTCTTCACCGTGCGCCACGCCGAGACCGGCGCCGCCCTCGGCATGGTGTCATTCCTCAACATCGCCGCGCCGGACCGCTGCCTCGAGCTGGGCCACATCTGGTACGTGCCCGCCGCCCAGCGAACGCGGGCCAATACGGAGGCAGCCCACCTCATGCTGGAGGAAGCCTTCGAGCGCCTGTGCTGCCGCCGCGTCGAGTGGAAGTGTGACTCGCTGAACGCGAAATCCCGATCCGCCGCATTACGTCTGGGGTTCAGCTTCGAGGGCATCTTCCGCCAGCATCGCATCGTCCGTCAGCGCAACCGTGACACAGCCTGGTACTCCATGCTCGACAGCGAGTGGCCCCGGGCACGGGACAATCTGCGCCGCTGGCTCTACGACAACGAGGATGGCTCCCTGTCACTGACCGCGCTGAACCGGAACGGCACGACGTGAGCACGCTCATCGATGCCTGCCAACGGGCGGCGTTGAACCGCCAGAGCCTGCTCACTCCCACGATGTCAGCAATCCCGCGTCGCCAAGGACCGGATCGCGGAGTGGACGGGGCACCGCCGCGATTCGTGGTACGGCGGCGGCCCGATCTTCCATCGTGTCCCGGCACAGATCGACGCTGTCGCTGTCATTCGGATAGGCGCCGATGACGAGCAGATCGCTGCTGGCCCCCAGATTGTAGTGACTGACTCCTGCGGGGATCAGTACCGCATCTCCCACCGCCACCTCCAGCTCCACCCCCTGCGGCCCCCCGAACTCGACTCGCGCCGTGCCGGCAGCGATACCCAGCACTTCGTGTGCTGAGCTGTGGTAGTGGCGGAAGGAGTAGATCCCGTTGCGCCAGGAGCGGCCCCAACCATGGCCGGCGAAGAGATCTACGAACTGGTGCGCCCGATCCGCGGTATTCGCCAGTGCCGACGGGTAGACGAGCAGCGGCAGCGGGCTGTTTGGAATCAGCCCGTCGTCGGCGAGCAGGATGGGGCGCGGTGGTGTCATACCCGGCGTGTGCCGACAGAGATCCCTACCTCGGTAATCCGCACACGGAGGAGATCGACTCCGTCTAGCCCGCCCATGATTCACCTGCCTCCTCGACGAGAGCGCGGCGCAGTAAGGCGCCGACCGGTGGCGCGTCCTGTGCCAGGTTGGCATCCTCCCACGGATCTGCATCCAGGTCGAACAGTCGATCCTCCTGACCCTTCTGGACGACGAGCTTGTGGTGGCCGTCCGTTGCCGCGCGCCAGTCGTCCAGCCCGCTGACAACCACTTCGCGGTGATCGGCGGAGGCATCTGACAGCAGCGGCTGCAGAGATCGACCATCGGCGTCGGGAAGCGGCCGCGAACCGGCCCGCTCGAGAAGCCATACTGGCAGATCGTGGAGCACCACGGGCGCGGCGCAGGTAGCGCCTTCGGCGACCTCCGGTCCAGCGATGACGAGGGGTACGCCCACCGAAGGCTGATGCCAGGTGCTCTTCCCCCAGCGGCCGTGATCGCCGAGCATCTCGCCGTGGTCGGAGGCGTAGATGACGATCGTGTTCTCGAGTTCGCCACGCGCCTCAACTGCCTGCACGAAGCGCCCCACCTGGGCGTCGATGTTCTCGATCATGGCGGCATAGTTCTGCCGGTTGCGCAACAGCCCTTCCCGATCGGATTCGTCGTTGTCGTGCGGTGCCTCGAACGCCTCGTGCTCCCAGCGAGCCCGCATGGATGCCGTCACATCCATCGGATTGTGTGGCCCGGTGAAATTGACCACCAGGTGCCACGGCGTGTCCTGCGGGAACCCTCGCAGAAACCGGAGGCCGTTGTCGGCCACCCAGTTGTCGCAGTACGCGTCGTCGGGCAAGGTCGTGGTGTAGGCACCCATGTGCTGCTTCAGCTCGGCGTGTTCCTGCAGGTAGACCTCGGCGAAACCGCGCTGCTCGAGAAAGGCCAGGTACGGCCCTCTGGGTTCTCCGTGTATCCGGTAGCTGCCGGAGCCGTCGAACTTGCCCTCGTTGTCGATGCCCTCGGTGAACCCCCACTCCGGCAACAGTCGCGAACCGTCCAGCTCCCACCAGCGATTCTCCGGATCGGTCACGTTCTTGTGCAGGTCAAACTTGCCGACGCCGGCGACACGATACCCGGTATCACGCAGACCCTGGAAATACGTCGGCTGGTCGAGAGGATAGTTGGCGCCGTTGTCGGCGACGCCACAGCGGTCGTACCGCCTTCCCGAAGCCACACACGCACGCGAAGGGGCGCACAGTGGCGAGGAGCACCACGCGCGGGTGAAGTTGGTACCTCGCGCCGCCAGGGCGTTCGTGTTCGGCGCGCGCAGTGGCAACTGCCGGTTGAGTCCGGTCCAGTCGTGGCGCTGCTGGTCAGGGAAGAAGAACAGAATGTTCGGTGGACGGGACATGTCGACCTCCAGGCTCGAAACATCGGCTGGCACGGATCTGCTGCCTGTGGGTGTGTAGCCAAGGGACAGATGGCCGTACGAGTCAAGGGCGATGGTGCCGGCCGCTTGTTGTGCGTGTTCGATCGAACAGGGATACTCCAGAGTATGAATTGCTGACGGATCGACAGGAGAAAACGGTGAGCAGAAAGGTGAGGAGAAACGTCTCGTGGGGTATGGTGCTGCTGCTGGTCGGCGTTGCCGTCGGCCTGGACATTGCCTCCAGAACCGAAGAGGGCAGCCCGGACAGCTATTCCATGGTGGACGCCCTGTCGGCGGCCACCCGACCAGGCACTTCGGTAGTCGGGTTGATCGGATCCGACCATGATGGGCTGCCCGATCCTGCGTCCCGTGACACAGAGCTGACCGAGGCACAGGTGGAGGACATGGTGCGGCGGGCGGTGGCCATGGCCGGAGGCCTCGCCCAACGGATCGAGCCGGATGCTGACTGGGTAGCCTTCAAGGTCAACATCGTGGAACTGAAGAAGCGAGGCTCGGGCGTGATCACCGACTGGCGGGTGGTGAAGGCGCTGGTCAGGATCGTCCACGAAATCGTACCCGAGGCGCGTATCACGATTACTGAAGGACCGCCGGAGTGGATCCCTCCGGGCAGTCCCGAGGTGCAGGTCGATGGGGACGTTGCCATCGTCGACGGCTTCGAAGTCGCCGGGTTCCGGCAGCTTCTGACCGATCCCGATCTGCAGGGCATCGATCTGGACATTCTGGATCTGAATTTCGACGAAGTCCATGACGTCGATGTTCCGGGCGGCGGCTACGCTCGCGACACGTGGACCATGCCCGAGGTGATCCTGGAGAGTGATTTCCTGATCAGTGTGCCGGTGCTCAAGATCCACGATGCCATCGGCATGACCAACGCCATGAAGAACTTCATCGGCAGCGTACCGGGAATGGTCTACGGCTGGCCGAAGATGAGCGGTTACCCCCCTCACAGCGGCAACCCCGGTATCCCGCATCACTCGGGAATTCTCGACGAGACCATCCTCGACATCGTCTCGGTGGCCGAACCCGATTTCGCCGTGGTGGACGCCATCATGTGTATGGAGAGGGACAAGACCGACCGCTATGGTGGCGGCATACCGGTACGGATGAATACGATCATCGCCAGCGCCGACATCATCGCTGCCGATGCGGTGAGCGCCTGGACGATGGGGCTCAATCCCTTCGATATCGAATACCTGACCCTGGGTGCGTTCCGCGGCCTCGGGCAGGTGGACCCGGAACGGATCAAGGTGAAGGGTGACCCCGTCGCCAGGATCCAGCGCCGTTTTGTAAAGAGTCCCGCCGACTGGGGCCAGATGGGCGAGTACGGCCACTACGGGCAGGGTTGCCGCACGTGGCTGGTCAAGGGCCCGTTCCCGCGGGCGAGTGGGGATGATGGCGAGTACATCGATGTGACGGACCCGCGAGCCCTGCCGGGAGAAAACGGCTGGACCGCGCCGGTGTATTTCCACGAAGACAAGATCGATCTGGACAAGTTCTACGACGATCCCTCCGCGTGCGCGGTGTACGCCTACGCCGAGTTTGAGGCACCGAAAGAGCAAATGGCGGAGCTGTGGGTCGGCTCGGATGAGGGCATGCGCGTGTGGATCAATGGCGAGCAGGTGTACGAACACGATGGCAGACGACGTCACCGGCTGCCCAACGATCGGCGGACGATCCGGATCCACGAGGGAAACAACACCGTACTGGTACGAGCCGATCAGGGCCGCAGCCGGTTCGACTTCAGCCTCAACATCTGCGAACCGGAGCAGGATGCACGGTACGACGGCAACCGCGTATGGGGATTGAAGTTCACGGTCCCGGACGGCACATCGGATACCGCGATGGAGCAGACGGAGCTGGCCTTCGACACACCCGGAGAGAAGCTCCCTGAAGGGGCGATCGTCCTGGAGAAGGCGCGCTTCATGCGCCACACCGATCTCGTCATCGGGGGCCTCGAAGGGGTTGTCCGCCACCTCGACGAGGACGTTCCGCCGTACCGGGTGATGGGCGCCACCGGACACGCCTTCCGGTTCTGTGTTGCTGATTCGGTGAGCCCCGCCGGTACCAGCGAGATCGACGTCCCCGGCAACCTGGCCATGTACGAGAATCTCGGCTACGCAATCCAGCACATCGGCGCCGACGTGGACGATGGAGAGTTTCCTGAACGACAGCAGCAGGCGTGGGAGGCGATCACTGCAAGTCTGGATCGGGGAACACCAGCCATCGCTCGCTTCGGCATCTTCTACTGGGTTGTGAAGGGGTACCATGAGAAGAAGGAAGAGATCTACATCTCCAGTTGGGGGGGAGGCGTAGAACCTGTGTCTCTGGAAGACCTGGGCACATTGGCGGAGGTCGGCGCCCCTGGGCTGGACATCTTCATCTTCGGTGCCCCCCGCCAGGTCGATCCGGTAGCTGTGGCACGGGAAGTGATCGAGCTCGCTCTCAGGGAGGCACACCGACCGTCGACAGACACGTATCACTACGGCCTTGATGCCTACGATCACTGGATGGTGGAGCTGACTGCCGGCCGGGTGGATGGCTTCGGTCAGGCGCTGACGGCGGATCTGGTATTCGAGCGCCGGACCATGGCGGCCGAGTACCTGCGTGAGGCGGCACCCCGGTTCCCACAGCAGGTCTCTGCCGAACTGCTGCGGGCGGGACAATACTATGATGAGGAAGTGGTGTCCCTGACCACCTTGGCCAGTATGACGCCGATGGGGATGGGCGATTCGGTGGATCTCGAAGATCCGGAGAACCTGTCCAGGATGGTGGCCCTGGTGCGTGCGGCGAGGGCTTCAGAGGAACAGGCGGTGCGCGCTCTGGAGGAGGCCCTGGAAGAAATGAACCGCTGACGATCGGCCGGCAACAGGTGCGCGCAAGAGGGGTTTTCTGCTAGAGTATCACTATAGGAGGAGCCCATCATGCGAACAGCACGACCTGCCGGTTTGCTGCTGGTGGCTGGCCTGCTGGGTTGCGGCAGCGACAGCGGTACGGGAGGCATTGCTTCGAGCGCCCCCTTCGCCCTTCGCTTTGCCCCCGGACAGATGACCGAGTTGGTACAGGGTCAGCACTGCGTGCTGCTCCTTTCCCTCGAACCCGCCACTGGCGGACCGGTCACACTGCGGGCGTCCGCCACTGAAGCCGAGGTACGCATTGAGCCCTCGACGCTGCCCTCCGATGGGCTGGCGGAGATGACGGTCGTGCCGAAACCCGGCGTCACCGGGGACGTGGATATCCTGGTCTATGCCGAGCGCGGCACCCACCTCTGCACCGATCCCTTGACCCTGAGGGTAGCCGCCGACGGCGCGAGGGCCGGCCACGTCGCCGATCTGGCCCTGCAGGCCGCCGGACACCGCCAGCGTTTCGTCGCCTGGCTTGCCGCCGAACGGCCGGAACTGGGCATCACGGCCGACACCGCGTGGGATGGCACCATCGTCAAGCCGGACATACTCGTCGTCAACCACTACCTGTTCTTCTCCGACGAGTGGGAGATGGGCCTGCAGTGGCGTTTGATGACCCCGCCCCAGGACTGGTCGCGCATCTACCTGCGCCGGCGCTTCGTCGACACGGTCCCGTCCATGGCGTTCGAGATTCCCTCCTACACGACCGGTATGGTACGCCAGGTTGAGCCGTCGGCCGTGCAGATGACGGAAATCACTCGCTAGCGACTGCCAGGTCCTGGGCCAGGCGATCGGCCGCCTCGTGGGCCGCCGTCAGCAGGTCCGTGCCGTCGCCGTACTGCCCTCCCGGCTCCATGATCATGTACCCTTCGTAGTCGATGGACACGACCGCCCGGGCAAAGGCGGCCCAGTCGATGGCTCCCGCGTACGGCAGCAGGTGCTCTTCTTTGACGAAGTGGTTGTCGTTCAGGTGAAACTCGACGATGCGGCTCCCCGCGAGCCGCACAGCGTCGTTCAGATCCTGGCTCAGGTTGGCATGGTTGGTGTCGACGCAGATGCCCACCCACGGCGAGTCGACCCGTTCCACCGCCGTGATCAGGTTTTCCACCGACGAAGTAACCCGTCCGGGAATCATCGTCTCCGCCGCCAGGCGCACACCACCCCGCTCGCAGGCGGGCGCCAGCGATTCCAGGGCGTGGCCCACCGCATCCAGCTGTTCCGCCGCGCGTCCCGGAACCACCGCTTTCCCCGGACAGCAGTGGATGACCATGGCCCGAGCCCCGTACATGGACGCTCCCTGTACAACCCTCTCCGCTGCCCGTATGGTCTCGGCCAGCTCCGCGCGATCCGGATTGGACAGCCAGAACTCATCCGGGGCGTGGGACACGAAGGTGATGCCCAGCGCCTCGGCCTCTGTCCGCAGCGCTTCGGCCTTGACCTGATCGTCGAAGGAGATCCCCTGTGCCGGACGGTTGAAGCTCAACTCGACCAGTTCGAAGCCGGCCTCCCTGGCCTGTCGCAGGTGGCCCACATCGAAGCCATCACGGGCGATCGAGCACGTGCGCAGACCCATCGGCAGGCTGGCAACAGAGGCGCTCACAGGGTGCGGTCCAGAGTGAAGCGGCCAGCGGTGGCCACAGGGTCGGCCCAACGTTGGCCGCGCTCCCAGTCGGCCAGGTCCCATCTCCAGGGCACCGCCGTCACTCGGTGATCGGTGATGTGCACGACGTAGAGGTTGCGGCCATACTCCGGGTCGATGGGATGATCGCGACACTGGCCGACATCGATGCAGTCGATGCCCCGCAACTGGAACACGGCGGGCTTGTGCACGTGGGCGCTCATGATGAGCAGAACCCGATGGTCAGCGAGGATGTCGAGCACGTCGTCGCCGTTGCGGAAACGGTCGAGCCGGCAGTGGACGAAGAGGATGACGGGCGTCGCGCCATCGACAGCGTCGAGGTCTCGCCGCAGGAACTCCAGCTCCTCGTCGTCGAAATGAGCTTCGGGCTCGTAGCGGCTGTTCAGGCAGATGTGGTGGATCCCCTGACGATCGAACGAGTGCGACATACCGCCGTAGCGTTCGGTGAAGTAGCCGGTGAAGGCCGGATCCTGGTCGTGGTTGCCCATGACTTCGAACTGGGGATACTGCAGCTTCGGTCGGAAGTACTGGAAGTACTGCAGTTCGGCCTCGCCCGCACCCTCGGCGCCATCGACGGTGTCGCCGCACAGCAGGACAAACTCTGGAGAGTCTACCGAGCCGCCCACCTTGTCAGGGTAGGTCCACCCGGGCAGGTCATTCATCTGCTCGATGATCCGGTCACGCAGATCCTGCCCGCCGAACCGCTGGTCATAGCCGAAGTGAGTGTCGGCCCAGACGAAGAATGTGAGATC